>JAGXRP010000067.1 GCA_018335795.1 Desulfobulbaceae bacterium
ATTTTTACAATTCTCCCAGGTTTACACACTCGCTCAAAAGTCATTCCATTCTCCTCTCGTCTCCATATCTCTTGCAGCGATATGGGTTCGCCTTGCGTCCATAATGGACTTGTGTCAATCAGCAGCATTGCTACGGTTACCAAAAATAAAAATGCTCTTTTCATAAAAATTCTCCCATTATAGATTTTTGTAAATATAGGAAATATTTTTCATTTCCGAATATTTAAAATACACATTAAAAAGCAATAAAGTTACAAATTGGGGGTGGGAAATATTTGTTTGTCATTCTGAGCGAAGCGAAGAATCCATGTATTTTAAAAAATCTTGATTCTTCGCCTTCGGCTCAGAATGACCAATTCATCTCTTTGTGTCCTTTGGGGTCTTTCTTTACGTCCTTTGCGGTTAAATTGTATTAGTTCGTCCTAAAATAATTTCGTAATACCCCCTAACCCCCTCTTGAAAGAGGGGGGATAGGACATTTTTTTCTTTCTCCATCTACTTCGGAGAGGGCCGGGGTGAGTTGAATTTACCTGAATAAGTAAATCTACCCTCCAATTTCGTAAAATCTTAACTCTTAAGATTAAAACCCTATGATTTAACGTCTTAATATATTGCACGTGTATTCATCATTTACTTGCACTATAAACTAAGTATATGATTGAAATAAAGATATGAAGGAATTAAAAAAATGTTAATGGGAATTATAGATGCAGTAGTGTTCATGTTTGCAGAAATGGCACCTTACATAGTGCTGGGGCTATTTTTCGTGGGTCTGTTGAACCTATTCGTAAACAAGGAGCTAATCGCTCGACAAATCGGCAAAAAGAGCTTTATGTCCAATCTGAAAGCGGCTTTGTTCGGAGTTCCTTTGCCACTTTGTTCTTGTGGGGTAATTCCGGGTGCCGTTTATATGTCTAAAAGCGGAGCATCTAAAGGTGCCACGATTTCATTCTTGATTTCGACTCCACAAACAGGAATAGATAGTATAATAGCTACTTATGGCATGATGGGACCAGTTTTTGCTGTTTTTCGTCCAATTGCCGCTCTGATAATGGGTATTTTGGGCGGTACATTCATTAATTCGATTGATAAAGATGAACCCGAAAAGAAGAAATTTATAAATATTGAGCAATTTCAGAAGATTTCAAAACCGAATTTGAGTACAAGAATCAAAAGTACGTCGCGATATGCCTTTGTTGAATTTTTAGATGATATTTCGGCTCAATTTGTTTTTGGTGTGATTATTGCCGGTTTGATTGCATATTTCATTCCCGATGATTTTTTTGTGGGTTCCGGTATCCAGTCAGGAATTCTCGGTATGTTGATTATGATTGCAATCGGAATTCCGATGTATATTTGTGCGACAGCATCTATTCCAATTGCTCTTAGCTTGATGATGAAGGGATTTTCGCCGGGTGTAGCATTCGTATTTTTGGCTGCAGGACCTGCTACAAATGCGGCAAGTTTTGCGATTATTTCCAAAACTCTTGGCAAAAAGATTGCCTTTTATTATGTTGGTTCTATTGCCATACTCGCAATAGCAATGGGATACATACTTGATTGGTTTTTTTCGGTCATTGGTACGTCTTCGATTACTCATGTTCACGAACATACCCACGGAGAGTTTTCTATTCCATACGAAATGACAATTCTCATTAGTATAATTTTTGCGGTAATGCTGGGCTTCAGCTTTTATCGAAAGTATTTTTCGAGATTTTTCAGGAATGAAAGAAATAGTAAAATGGAATCTGTAACAGGACAAACAGTTGTGGGAATAGAAGGAATGACGTGCAATCACTGCGTGGCTAATGTCAAAATCGCAATCGAGAAAGTCCCCGGTGTTGAATCCGTAGATGTAAGATTGGACGAGAATAATGCTTACATTCAAGGTACATTTGATTTGGGTAAAATAAAAGCCGCCGTTGATGAAATTGGCTATAAAATTGTATGATTTATAACGGGGAAATTTAAAATATACTATATTTGCATTTTTAAATAATGATTTGATATGAACAAAACAGCAATTTATCCCGGAACATTTGACCCGATTACCAACGGACACGTAGATGTTATCGAACGTGCTTGTGAGATGTTCGACCATGTACATGTTGTAATCGCCGTGAATGCTAAAAAACAGACGCTCTTTTCAGAAGAAGAGAGATTGGTCATGATAAGAGAATCCCTCAAACATGTGGCAAATGTCTCAGTACTCGTACACCATCGACTTACTGTAGATATTGCTCGAGAAACAGGTGCAGTTGCAATCGTACGTGGTATTAGAGCAGTGTCGGACTTTGAATATGAATTCCAAATTGCTCTCATGAATCGTAAAATTGAACCAAATATTTATACGGTTTTTCTGACACCTCATGAAAAATATACATATTTGAATTCGAGCATTGTGCGGGAGATGGCAAGTTATGGTGAATTTGCAGATGATTTTGTACCTCAAATTGTTGTTGATGCTTTGAAAAAAAAGTTTGCATCAAAAACTTAAATATAATTGGAGAAATTGAAATGAAGTTGACTGTTGACATTAGCCTTTATCCGCTCAGCGAGGATTTTATCCCTTTTATAAAGGAATTCATTCTTCGCCTCAAATCATACTCGAATTTGACAATTGCTACGAACAACATTAGCACTCAAGTATCGGGTGATTTTGAGGAAGTAATGAAAATTATCAGCACCGAAATGAAAGCAATGTTTGAAGAACAGCGTTCAGTACTTGTTATGAAATTCTTATTGGGCGATAAACTAAATGATTGATTTCAAGTACCTAATTCCACATAATAATATCCATAATGATTAACGAAGGAAAAATTGATAGAAAGAGATAGAATATTGAATAATGATGACCAACGGGAATTATCCGAACGAGAAAGGCAAATCCTTCATAAAATAGTGCATTTGTACATTTTGAAAGCTTCACCGGTTGGTTCGCGATTTTTATCTAAGTATATCGAAAAGGAGATGAAATTATCGCCAGCAACAATGCGAAATATCATGTCCGACCTCGAAGATTTGGAATATATTAGTCATCCTCATACTTCTGCCGGAAGAATCCCCACGGATAAGGGTTATCGGTTCTACGTCAATTCGCTCCAAAGTTTCGAAAAACTCAATAGCGAAGAACTATCGGCAGTTAAGAAAACATTATCGCAAGGCGATTCGGACAATTTGCTCAAAAATGCTTCCAAAATACTTGGACTACTTTCCAAATACCTGGGAATTGTCAAATTTCCACACCTACGCGATTTAATAATTCAAAAAATCGAACTTATTCAACTAAGTTCCACCCGATTGCTAGTTGTGCTTGCGTTAGAATCTAAACAAATAAGGACAGTGACGCTCGAAGCCGATTGCGAAATAGATTCGGGTGATTTGGATGCACTTTCCATTTATATCAATGAACGATTAACAGCAAAGCCATTGAAGTTTATTCGTGATAATTTTGCAGATATTATCCGTGATTCCGATATGATAAATACGCCATTGGTTAGGCTATTCACCGAATCTATTGAAAAAATATTCGCTTCTTATCAATCAAGCGAACGAGTGCATATTGCCGGAACTCCGAATTTGCTTGATTATCCCGAATTTGAAACTCCTGAAAGATTCAAAGGAGTAATCGAATTAATCGAAGACGAAGATGTAATAATCCATCTGCTTGATAATATTGAATATAAAGATGGAGTAATTATTAGTATTGGCGCCGAACACGAGAATATCGTCATGTCCGATTACAGTCTAATCAAATCAACCTACAAAATGGGTTCGGCGACGGGAACGATTGGATTGATTGGTCCGAAACGCATGAATTACGGCAAAATGATTACAATTGTAAAATATGTTTCCGATTATCTATCCAAACATAACGACTACAATTAGACTCACAATAGATGATTCATGTGCTTTCGGCGCAGAAAATCAACCATTTCCTGAACGTCCTCGGTTTCGCCTTTTTTGCATATTAAAATAGCATCATCACTATCAACTACGACTAAGTCATCACATCCGATTATCCCTATCATTTTTCCTTGAGCCATTACGAAACAATTTTTGTTATTTATCGAAATGACATCGCCTTTGATAACGTTGTTGCTCGCATCTTTCATCGAAATTCTGTATAATTCGTCCCAATTGCCTAAATCGCTCCAATTAAACGATGATTTGACACAACGAACGTTTTCGGCTTTTTCGAGAATTCCGTAGTCAATCGAAATCGAAGGAATTTGGCGATAGATGTTCCGCAAATATTCAACATAGTTGTCCTTGCCAAACATCGGCACTAAATCTATGAATCTTTCGTTGATTTCAGTCAAATATTTCCTGAATGCAGCCATAACGGTGCTTATCTTCCAGACGAAAATACCGCTATTCCACAAAAAATCGCCCGACTCGATAAATCTGCGAGCTGTTCCAATATCTGGTTTTTCGGCAAAAGTCAAACATTGCTTGAGCCCCGATTCGTAATATGGGTTTACACCCGGGTTGCCATTTTTGATTTGAATATACCCAAATTTGGTTTCCGGTCTCATTGGGTGAATGCCGATTGTAATAATATCGTCTGAATATTCTGCACATCCGCCGGCAATATCCAAACTGTGGTAAAATTCACCGAGATTTGAGATATTATGGTCAGATGGAAATACAAACATAATCGTATCTTCGCTATAATTTTTTTGCTTAATATAATGCGAAGATAAAGCTATCGCAGGAGCTGTATTTTTACCGAAAGGTTCATAAATTATATTTTCTTCGTTTATATTCGGGAGTTGTTCGCGTGTAATTATTCTATGCTCGTAACCGGTCACTACAAAAATATCTTCTTTCTCAAAATAATTCTCAAGCCGTTCGAAAGTGTTCTGGAGCAAAGTCCCTTCCCCAATCATATGAGTATATTGCTTGGGCTTTTTTTCCGTACTACGGGGCCAGAATTTAGCTCCCAAACCACCTGCTAATATCAATGCTACCTTTTTCATGTCGCTTTTCTCATTCTTTTATTCAATTCATAATGTAAAATTATGAAATAAACTTGCAATAATAAAATCATTTTTGAATTTTTGTTGAAATATATTTTTTAAAGATAATTTATGCAGCCTGAACATTAACCCAATACTGCCAAAACGTAAACAAAGCAAACAGAATATAATGAAAAATAAATAATTTTGATACTATGAATTTATTCCTTAAATTGGTATTTGTAAATCATACATATTTTTTACTTGATAATCATTAGATTATGATATCAATAATGAAAAAAGATAGTAGAGTTGATACATTACAAGTTAATTGTTTGAGCCATCAAACTTTTGAATATGCTATACTTTTGCTTATGTTGCTCCTTTTATCATCTTATTCCAAAGCAGAAACAGACACATTAAAATGGGTATTTACCGGAAATACAAGTTTATCCTCAGACTTTTATTCAATCAATTCAACTCCCGAAAACAGTATCAATCGCCGCCGCCCGACAGATTTGCACAGATTATTGTATAATTCAAATTTGAAATACGGAATTTTTGAGTTGCCTATAACAATTGTACTATCTTCCAATCAGACAAACTTCACAACTCAAGCACCTGGAACGCAAACATTTATGCAATATTTGCAGAATCCCATGAATATAATTAGAATTGCTCCTCGAATTGGAGACCTGAACCTTCAGTTTGGCTCATTCGTCCCGCGTTATTCCGAGCTTTCGACCGGGAATTCCAATGTTTTCGGGCTTGGGGCTGAATACACTCCAGATAATCTTGCAATTTCGGTTTTTTACGGCATATCACAACGAGGGGTCGAATCCGATACTACTCGCGGAATTCGTGGGGCATATGAACGGCGGAGTTTGACTGCTCGATTGCATTACGGAAGCAAACGTACAGGGCTTATCGGCATAAACGTGGTAGCAGCTGAAGATATCGAAAGCTCTGTGAAATCGCCAAGTGCTGAACTGTTCCCTGAAAGAGGCTTTTTGACAACGATTAATTTCATCGTGCCATTCACAGAAAGGATATTCCTTGAAGGCGAAGTAGGTGGTTCACTTTTCACTCGAAACACTCGAGACAAGGAAATCGAAGACAATGGTTTAGAATTCTTGTCGGTTCTGACACCGATAAAGACTTCTACTCGAGCTGATGGAGCAGGAAGACTGAAATTCGGAATTGAATATGATAAGTGGGGAATAGCAGCAAATGCGCTTTACGTGGGCGACGGATATGTGCCTATGGGATACAGATTTTTCATGTCGGACAGATTGGAATTGACTTTGATGCCGAAATTACGACTTTTCGACGGCACTATTTTCCTTTCAGGTTCGATTGGTACACGCATTAACAATCTATCCAACACAAAATCCCAGACAAGTGAGCAATTGTTGGCATCCTTAAATTCTGCCATTCGATTTACCGATTATCTCAGTCTCAATGCCGGATATTCAAACTTTGGATTCCGGAACAGGACTGATAATGACACGCTGAAAATTGATGTTATTTCAACCTCATTTAATCTCTCGCCAAATTTAATTTTACGCGGACAAAAGCTTATTCATTCGATTACGCTAAGTTTTGCTTTCGACGATTACAAAGATTACAACACTTTTACAACTGCAATCAACGAAAATTCAACTCGTAGCATAACCGGAGTTCACGTAATCAATTTCACCGAAATGCCTTTGACCACAGATTTAACGCTAATGCAACTCACAAACGACATCAAGCCGTTCGAGCTAAGTATATACTCGATAATTGCAGGTGTAGCTTACCGTTTTTTCGACAATACGCTCAATCCATCATTGAAAATTTCATACAATAACACAAGTTACGCAGGAGCCGGCTCGGATAATTCAATCGGATTTCGGGCAAAAGTGGCTTATATATACAACAAGAGTTTGACTTTTACTGCAGAGGCATCATCTAACCAATACTCGTACGGAGAATTGCGGAGCAATGCTTCATTTGGGGAAACTTTCGTGCGGCTTATGGTTGCATCAAGATTTTAGTGCTAATTTTCTAAGGGAGTTTGAATTATGAGAAAATTATTATCAATTTCCTTGCTTTTATTGGCAAGCATTATCGCAAGTTCTTACGGACAATTGAACGTACAGTTGGCTATTTCTCCCAATCCCTCGCCCTACCTGTCGGATTGGCAAGAGAGACGCGAAACGGCAACGATGATAATCACAAACTCATCTTCAGACCAATTTTTTGTAAAGTTGCATACTCGAATATATCAGGGCGGATTCTCGGACGGAGCTTTGCAAGCTCAGACGATTACCGAGAAAATGCCTGTGATGTTCATAGAGCCGGGTGTCACCGTTTTAGATGCCACAGAAATGATCCCATATGAATCAATGGAATTTTACGGACATGTAAATGAAGTTGTGATTCGAACCGGAAAATTACCTGCAAATAATTATACTATTTGTATTCAACTTTTAGATGCTGAATTGAACGAGCCACTGACGCAAGACCAATGTCGGCAGTTTTTCATCACAGATTATCAGGGTCCGACATTGCTATTACCGGAAAATTTGAGCGAATTGAAGCCAGAATCAGTGAGCAATATAATTTTCCGATGGACTCCTGTAGTTCCGCAGCCTTTCGAGCCGGTTACATACACAATCGCAGTGTTTGAAGTATTGCCAGGGCAATCGCCCGATATGGCTTTTCAAGCAAATTTTCCGATTCTAACCAAAGAGGCAATGAATACGAATTTTACTCTTTGGACTCCTGAGTTCGATTATCCGCAACCGGGAATGCAGTATATTTGGAGCGTTCGGGCAATTGATTCGCGTGGTAATCCATTAGGACAGAACGACGGTTGGGCAGAGCCATTCATATTCAATGTAACGGAGCGTAGCAGCGGATTTGGTAGCAATTGTTCGTGCGAAGATATTAAGAAAGCTATTGAAACTCGAGATTGCAAATCATGCTATTCGATCGAAGTGGAAGGATTGCTGATTGATATTAATTGCGGTGTCCCGATTTACCTAACTGAGGTAAATTCCTTTGTCACAGCTAAAAGTGATTTCCCAACTGAGTGTGGTGAGCACAGTTGGCTGCTAACGGGAACAGTATTTAAACCCAATCCTGAATATTTGACAACTGATGCAAATGCTTCTCAATTTATTACAGAACAAATTGAAATTCCGCTCTCGAATTCAAATATTGCAAACTTTGAGAGTTTTGGGTGGGGCAAATTCGAGCTTATTCATTCAATTAATGGTCTAACTGTTTCACGATTTTCATTTTTCTCGGACGAGCCTCCAAGCGAAGAAATTCCAATTGCTAAAGGAGGTCATTCAATAAAAATTATCAGCCCGCAAGATGCTTGTATCGGCTCTGTTGTTAGTGACGTTGTTGATGGCTTGGTAACAATCACTTGGGAATCAACAGGAGAATTCGTTGATTTCGAGGTGGTAATTTTGGAAAATCCCTGCGGTAGATACCGTTATCCTGTTCCCGGAATAGAGCCACCGATAAAAGTTCCTGCTATGTCGCGTGTGCCCTACGAAGGAGAAATTGATAGTGGCGGTGAAGGTGGCGGTGGTGACGGTGTTGTTCGTGAAGTACACAAAGAAAAAGTCACTGGTCGCGAAACACGTTCGGATTGGAGTACGACAAATTCGGTAGTTGTGCCGCTGGCCGAATTTCTTGATGGAGGGGATGCATTTATCGTACAAATTGAGGGCAATGCCACATCAACAGACGGCGAAGTTTTTTTGGTTTACTCCGAACCGATTTGTTCCAGATATCGCCCTTTGAATCCGGAAGGAATTCCCGTGGAATCTACTCCTTGTTATCCACCGCATCACCCTGATAATGCGTGCATGCCCAAAGTCACGACTTTGCCCGGAAGCGAAATCTCGCTTGGCGTTTATGTAGAGGACAATCAATTATTCGAATATCCGCGCGCAGTGGCTATGACTGCCGATGCAGTTGATTGGGATATCGTAGAAGTGCAATGCAATCCAAATGATAAATGTCCCGAATCACGAAGCATGGAGCAATTCGCAGTTCGTGATTTTGTAAGCCCAAATCAATACAAATGGGAACTCATCGGCAAAGGTTCGCTCAATGACCCATTCGATGTCGGGAATATTACTCAACTAACTGATGATATAAATGATATAATCAAAAGAATTGCAGAATTGAAAGAGCGTATTGATTCGTTAAATAAAGCAAAAGATTTACGTGTTAGCACTCTTAAAATTCAGCAAGAAAACGCCGAAAAGCAAATCACAATCACAGATAGCGCTATCAAAGTGTTGAGAGATTCGTTGATTACTATTACTCGAATATTGACTGAAAAACGAGACAGCTTGACAATCATCATAAACGAGCGGATTGCCTTGAGTGATAGGATTATTTCTAAGCGAGATTCGGTTGACGGTGTGGTTTTGGATTCCATTTCATATTATGACGAACTCCTGTTAAACAAGCCAAGTAGCTACGAACTCGGACTATACGATGAAATTGCGGACGCTCGAGATGAAGTTGATGACGGGCATAAAGATTTGCGGCAATCTCAAACAGATCTTGCCGACGAAGCAAAGCGATTGCAGGATGAAATTATTCAGGCATCTAATGCCGTCAAGACCCAACAAGATGTTGTCAATAATATCAACTCTCAGATAGAGGGAAATCAGCAAAGAGTAATATTCTTCGAGCGGCAGGCATATAAATTATTTGGTTCATTCGCTACTGTTGCACGGAATTATATGCGTGAACGCGACCAATACCGCCGTTCAATGAGCAATTTCATCATTCAAAATTTTGACCAAGGAAGCGATATTCACGACACACTATCGAATATTTTCCAATTTGCCGATAATGTAGCCGAAGACCTTATTGGCTCGACAAATCAGCAATATCGAATGACTCGACTCGCTCTATTTGATTCGCTTAATGTATCGTTTTCAAATTTAGCCGATGATAGTTGCCGTGCTAAATCTGATTCATTGCGTCGTGCTTTATGCTCCTCATCTCTTACTTTTGTTTCGAGTTCATATACATTATATCGCCAAGCGTTGAATTCCGCAATTGTACAGAATTTTGTTGTTGACACATCTGCGATTGACAGCATTAAAAAGTACAGGAATATAGTTCGTTCTTTAGAGCCACAACTTAAAGCAGCCAAAATTCAGTTGGAACAAACCTTTGATGCTTATAATCAAGCATTAGAAAATGATTCGACAACAATTGCACAAATTGTAGAAGCCCAAAAAGCCCTCAAAGACTCGATTACCGCTCGAGAACAACGATTGTCAAAGCTGGAAACAGAATTACGCGATACTGTAAGCAACCGAGAAGAGACATTTACCAATAAACGCGTCGAATTTGTTGACCGGAAAGCCTTCCACGAAGAATTGCGTCAAATGACAATTATTGATATTTCACGCTTGAGCGATACAGTCCAAGTGAAAATTTCGGATTCGACTGTCTGCATTACGGAGATAATCAAAATCCAAAGTGACAGCACCATTATCGAACGCGATATTAAAATTCAAGAAGATTTGCTCAAATCGCTTCAAGATATTCTTGCGCTCGATTCGAATGACATCAAAAAAGAAATTGATGACATGATAAGCAAACTCGAAGACGATATCAAAGCGTTAGAAGACAAACTGAAGGCATTGAAGGACAGCTTGAACGTAAGTTTCGCCGGCACAAAAACGGCAACGGGTCCCAAAGTTTATTATATCCCGCCACCCTTGGAAGATATAATGAAAGATAAAGCAAGATTTGAAGAGTTAAAAGATTCAGTTGCCAAAGCCGAAACAGACTTATTATTGGCAAAAGCCGAAAAAGAAGCAGGGCAAAAACAATTGGCGAGAATGCTGGAGAGAATCGGTCGCTCTTTGATTCAATACGTTAATGCTGAGGAAAAAATCAGCGAGCTGGAAGATGCTAAAAAAGAGGCTGAGGACAAACTTGGCGAAGATGATGAAGAATCCCTAGAATATGGCGAAAGATTAGACGGAATCCGCCAAACGGCTGAATCTGCCAAGAATACATCCGAGCAAAAACTCAATGATTTGGACCCCGACAAAATTAAAAGCGAGCTTGTTGTTATCAATCAGGACATCGTGACTAAGAAAATTGACGTTGCGGACGCACTCAATGATTTCAACGATTCCTACCTTGATTTGATAGACAAATCCTCCAATCTCGGTCAGTATCGCAAACAATTGCAAGCATTGACAAAGCAATATGAATCAACGCTCGACCGTGCAAATGAATTAAAAACAGCACTCACTCAATCACAAAATGAAGTTGCCCGAATTCGTGCTTTGAATGATTATGCAAGGGCTCAAGATGCAAAGGCTGATTTGGATAAAAATGAACAAGCATATAAGAAGCAACAAGATAAAATTCAGCTTTTGGTAACTGCAATTCAAGTATTACTTCAAAATCACAATAATACGACAAATCAACAATCCGACGCCGAAGATGAATTCATGGAAAAAATCGGCAAAGTAGCCGAGAAAATGCAAGAATTGAGTGAATTATTTGATAATTATTTCGAAAAATGGAATGAATATCAGGCAGAAAAATTGCAAGTGGCGCATTGGAAAGTAACGAAAGTAAAAGCTGAAGACCTCGAAAGTAAAGTAAATGATGCCGAAGCCAAACTCAATCAGATGAAGAAAACTGACAGCCTTGATAAGCAATTCGACTTGACAAAAGTTGATGATGAATTGAGGAAATATCAAGATGCAAAATCTAATGCTGATTCGACTATTGCAGAAATTGTCAGAAAAGGAAAGGAATTGCTCGATGAATGGGATGATAATATCGAAGATGCCGAAGACAAAGTTGTTGAAAAAAAGGAAGATTTGCGGCAATTCTTATTGAATGAATTTAATACCGTTGACCTCAGAGTTCAGCTCAAAGTTACTGTAAATGATGATGTTATTGACGGATTTCGTTTCGATGATAGTGAAAAAATCAAAACGAAAGAACTAAAATATATGTCCAAACGAGAGCCGGTATTTGATAGTGAATACCCGGAAGTATCTGCTCCACCGGTTGATAAAAAAGGTGGTGAATGTTTAGTACGATATAATTTTGATAAAGACCCACCAATCACAGCAAGCGACCCCACTTTCTTCAGAAAGGAACCACGTACAATTGCACTTGTTTACAAAAATGGCGAGCCGCTATGGGCCCAATGGCCCGTAATCGAAAATTCTGCTCCAACGCTGTCTAAAGATATTGTTATTATGGCAGGAAATGCACAAGATACTGATGATTTCTCTATTACCTGCCGTACTGATTGCGAAACGAAACCTATAAAGGATGGAATTGTTGAATTACCCAAATATATCTGGCGTGGCGATGGGAAATATTATCAGATTAATACTGCAAATTTGGAACATCAAGTCCTTGCTTATTGGGAGCCGCCGGATGTACCTCAACCATTTTGCGAAAAGGATTTTGAGGTTGTTAATGACTTTCGGGCTGCTCGGAAGGGACCCGATGACGATGTCTTGGACAAAAAGACTAAACCCTTGATTGTACCGGGAGTATTGATTGAAGTACCAGAAAAGTTGATTGGGTGGTCTGAAAAGAAAGATTCAATCAAAGCGAGAATCGTCAAAGGCGACCACACAGGGCTCCCGGGGGAAAAAATCGAATATTCAGTCACTCTGCTCGAGGGTCGCTCCGAAGATTACGGATTTCCTACTGATACGGTCAAAGTCGTTACAACCGATGGCGACGGTTATGCACCAATTGAATTCAACTACGGCAAAGGTTTTGCAAGATTTGAAATCAAAGTGAAATGGTTCCGAAAAGATACATGCGAAATCAAAATAATCGAAGTGGAATCGCCACTCAAGATTCAAATGCTCCGATTTGCTTCTGGATTGAGCAAAGAGGCTTTAGATGGCGCCATGGAAATATGGGATGGTGCATCGGTGCAAGACATAGCCGCTACAATGAGCACTGATGACGAAAAGAGAATCTACGGAATTGCTGGTTTGTTCGATAATTATCCGAATTTTATCAACGAAGAGTATATCAATTACGAGCTTGACGACCCGAAACTCGCTGTTGACCCTGATTCTGTCGAAACTTCATTATTCGGCATTGCCGTCACCTATGTAGATGGTGATGTCCCCGAAAATGCAAAATTGGAGTTGACTGCACGTTGCGAAGAAGTTTTCGAATTAATCGCAGACCCGTATGAAGATTCGATGGAGTTAAATACCACAAAAGAAGACCGATTCAAAATCGGCATTGATAAGTCAATTTTTACTATTGTGATGGATGAACCATTCACAGTTGGTGAATTGATAAGCGGCACAGGAAAACTTGAAATTGCTCCGGGTGGGCTTAATCCGGCATTTTTGACTCAACTTCTGAATATAGTTTTAGTCGCTGACGAAGTCTTTGTCGAAAATGAAGGGCAAGACATTGTAGCTCAATCCGGTAGAGTAACATGGGAAGCACCGGACGGCTTATCGGCAGATTTGCCGGGTTTCAAATTTACATTAGATTCGCTGTCTTTGCGAGCTAAGCAAGCTGCTCAAATGGGAGGAAAAATTTCAAGTTCAAGCGACAAATTGCCTCACCCCGTTGGATTCGACGCTGAATTATATTCTGACGGTGAATTTTTCGGGAATGTATATAATTTACCGGAAATTAATGTTTCATCTTTTAGATTAAATCAAGGAACTTCTCTCGCAATTGATTGGTCGAGCACTCGTTCTGTTGCCGGATTTAGCAATGATTTCAAGGGAATCGTAATCCGAACTGCAACTTTGGAATTCCCCAATGTATTCTCTCGGGAAAATTCGCCCGATAAAATGGCTCTAATTGTGGATAATTTTGGAATTTCAAGAGAGGGTGTTCAAGGCACGATTGCCCTAAAAGGTGAAGTAACGGGAGGATTTGCAGGCTTTGAAATGAAATTGGAGCAAATTGCTCTTGAATTCGAAATGGGTAAATTAAATCCGAAAACAATCACACTCGAAGGCAATCTCACTCCACCTGCAAACATCGTAGATGGTACAATTGCATTTAAAATCACCAAATCAGGCGATGATTGGATTGGCGAAATGACGACCAAGGGTGAAATTCTCGTTCCTTCAATCGGATTAACCATTGCATTAAATGACGGTACAAAAGCAGGATGGAATACAGCCAAAGAGGAAGGTTCCTTGCTTGTCAACGGAATGTTTAAGTCCCGATTTACAGGGGAAATAGAGTTAGAAAATCTGAAAATTACATCCGGTGGAGAGATTGACGCCGATGCTGTCCGTGTGAAAACTGATGCAGCACTCGTTATTCGCGGCTTCAATCTCAATCTTGATGAAGTGGCTTTAGTTCGAGTTTCGGGCGAAGGCTCTACATCTCAGTATGCAATCGAAGTCTCAGGTGGATTCGGATTCCCGAGTATTCCGGTCAAGAAAATCGAAGGCAAATTAATCGTTAGCCCGGGATTGAAAATCGCAGTCGAAGTTTCTGATGCGGAAATCTCATTCGAGTATGGTCCGGTCGAATTTAGCGGGAAAGTGCAATTTGGGAATAATTATTTCAAAGGCGATTTTGATGTCGGACTTAAGCAGCCCAAATTCGGGCTTAAATGCTCTTTCATAATTGGTACACAAGAAATTGATTCGGTTAATTTTTTCACTTATTGGTATGCAGAAATGCAACTTGCATTGGGAGCGACAGGCATTCCACTTGGAAGTACAGGGCTTGCTATAACAAGGCTCGGTGGCGGAGTGGGCTGGAATTATGACCCGCCGGTCGGATCGCAGGAAGGGGCACCTCGTAAAACAGACGGATTTGCATTTAAAGCCCTGATTGGCATTGGTACTGTCCCGGGTGGTAAATTCTTGAATTGTCTCTTCACGATGGTCTATACTCCTTCTAAGTTTTCGCTCGGTGGCAAGTTATGGCTGCTCGAACAAGAAGATAATATTTTCGCTGAAGGTGTTCTTAATCTATATTTTGACACTCAATCTCCAAACGCTATTGATGGTTTCGTCAAAAGTTTTGTAGGAATTCCTGATGCTGAGGGCAAAATTGTTCGATTAGACGGAAAAATTAATTACAAAATTACTCGCAGTGGTAGTATTAATATTGAGAGCGAAACACTCAATGGCGCATTATTAGATTTATTAAAAGCCGAAGGAACGATTGTAATTAACGAAAATGTTATTGATTTGAATGGACGAATATTTCTCGAATTCTACAATGATGATATTAGCGTGGCAGGGATTTTAACATTAATTGTAGATTTCAAAGCCGAAGCATCTGGGTCGTTCAAATATTTGGTGAAACAAACGCGGCTGTTTGCAGGAGTGAAATTTGAAGGACACATTGACATCAATCTCGATACTCCATTTGGTGTTGCCGATATTTTATCTGCAAATGCTCTAGTAAATATGCAATTAGACGCTCGCCCCAATCGTATAGAAGCTCGCGGATTTGCGTTTTTCTCTTATAGTGCATGGATATACAGTGGCAATGCTAAAGTAGATTTTGGTTTTACAATTTAAATATTTGGTGAAAAAATGAAAAAGTTAATTTTAATGTTTATATTTTATTCAATTGCAATTTTTTCGCAAGACCCTGCATATTTAATTTTCAGAAATTCAGGAAATGTTTATCTTAAATGGGAATATTTGCGAGATAATAATCATGAGCATTACAATATTTATCGGCAATATGAAAATAGTGATACATGGGAACAAATAAATCCAAAACCACTTAAATTAATTACAGATATTGACGAAATTGTTTATATTGGCGGTGAATATTATGGCTCTATTTATTTATCATTAATGGGTGTCAAACGAGAAAAACGAGATATTACAAAATCGGATATCATCGCTTGGCAAAATAATGCAGAGGCTTATTCAATGTTGAACGCACTGTCGGTCACTCAGCCGTTGATTTCCGAACTAACAGGCACTTCATTTCTCGACACGCCCGAATCCCGTGCTCGAGTTCGGTATAAAATTAATTCCATCAGAGCAGCAGATGAATTACATTATATCACAAGTGAGTTTATTGACACGAAAATTGATGATATTGTGCCCACTCCCGAGGATATTTCAATCAAACCGCTAAATAATTCCGCAAGTATTATTTGGGCACGAAGTTTAGACGTATTGCAATCAGGGAGAGCTGTTAATTTTAATATTTATCGTGCAGATAATATTACCGGTCCATATTTAATTGTAAATTTTGCAGATATGTTCCAAGGAGTATTAACGGGAGAAGAAGTCGAAGTTGATACAAATTATTTCAATTTTGTTGATGATAATTTAATTAACGGAAAAACATATTATTATTATTTAACGGGAGTAAATACCTTTGGCTTTGAAAGCCAACGTACTTCGGTCTATGAAGTTGTTCCGTCGGATAATCGTGTCCCTATGGCACCGGGAGACATTACAATTAATGAATTTGGGGGCAGACTGAAATTATCTTGGAGAAATATATCTCGTGTCAGACCAATAGGTTACGAAATATTTAAATCTATTGGTGATACTGACAATTTCGTAAAAGTTTTTCCTACTTTAGACGCTCAATATGATGCCACAATTACAACTTGGACTGATGCTGATGTCCGTGAAGGCGAATTCTACAGTTATTATCTCGTAGCAATAGGTCAAAGCGGGGCACGTAGTGAGACATCCGATACTCTCACTTTTATTATTGATGATTATATTCCGCCTGCTGCACCGGTCGGCGTTGTGGCAGTCGGGGATACAGGCGCTATCAAGCTAAGTTGGGAGGCTAATACCGAACATGATTTGCTCGGCTATCAAATTGAGCGCTCATCCGATTCGAGATTTGCCACACGTTTTCTTGTAACCGACAAGCCAATTACGGGAACTGAATTTATTGACACCGTGCGTCGCGAGTCCCAAAGCGATATTGCATATTTTGTTTATGCTCTCGATAAAAGTTACAACCGTTCACTTCCATCGGAGCGTGTCATAGTGCGAGTAATTGATGTTGTGCCGCCATTGACGCCAGAAATGACAAGCATTTACGAAGAGGATGACAAATATTTCGTCAATTGGACAAAATCTCCTGATAATGACTTGAAAGCCTATCGTTTGTATCTTTCAATCGGCGATTCGAGCAGTTTTACTCTCAAAACCGAAACTACTTCCCTCTCTTTTTCTGACCGAATCAGCGAACGCAAAGAGCATTTTTTCAAAGTTGTCGCGGTAGATTTGTCCGGAAATGAATCTCTTTTTTCACGAATCAGACGGCTTCAAATTGAGGACGAAACACCACGACCACCGGATTCGGTTCAAGTAATTCAAGAAGAAAAATATGTCAATATCGAATGGAAAGCGCCTGAAGACGAGCGTGTAGTGGGATTCTTCATTCAGCGCAATTATGCCGAAAAAGGCAGCCCGATGGTTGATTTGGCTGTCTTGAAAGCTGATAAAAGCAGATTCATGGATTGGGATGTTGATATAACTCGCGAATGTACTTATTATATCTACTCTCGCGACGAAAAATGGCGTTTGAGCAAGCCGGTAATAATAAATTTCGGTCCCAAATCAAAATAATTCACAATAAATCGCTCTTATATGGGAAATCTTTCATATATTGTGATTTGGATAACAATATTATTTGAAAAATAAAATTGAGAATGTAAATGATAGTAAATGAATTGATCGCTCCTAAGAGCATAGTGATAATTGGGGCTTCGAACGATGTTGAAAAGCCGGGTGGTAAGATACTGAAAAATATTATTGATGGCGGATTCCGAGGAAAACTATCCGCTGTCAATCCAAAAGAGGAAATCGTGCAGGGTGTGCGGTGCTTCAAGGACGTCGCTGAAATTGACAATGTCGAATTGGCGATTTTGGCTATTCCTGCCAAATTTTGCCTCCCAACTATAGAAACCCTTGCCAAATCCAAGGGTACGAAGGCTTTCATAATTTTGTCAGCCGGATTTAGCGAATTTGGCGAATCGGGCAAAAAGCTCGAACAGCAAATCGTCAAAGTGGTGGAAAGCGTTGGTGGAACTCTAATCGGACCGAATTGTATCGGTGTGATGACACCCCATTACAAAGGCGTTTTTGCCGGTTTAGTCCCACAACTCAGCAACAGAGGTTGTGACTTGGTTTCGGCTTCGGGGGCTACGATTGCTTTCATACTCGAAATGGCAGTGCCACGCGGATTGATGTTCAATAGCATCCTGTCTGTCGGCAATAGCGCTCAAATTGGTGTAGAGGAAATTCTCGAGTATTGGGACGAAACGTATGACGAAAAAACCAGTGCCAGAGTGAAGTTATTCTACCTTGAGCAAATCAAAAAGCCCGAAAAGCTATTGAAGCATTGCCGCTCTTTAATTATGAAGGGTTGCAGGATTGCTGCTATCAAAGCAGGGACGACCGAAGCCGGTTCACGTGCAGTTTCGTCGCATACAGGCGCTTTGGCTGGTTCTGATGCAGCGGTTGATGCCCTGTTCCGTAAAGCCGGAGTGGTGCGCTGTTACTCGCGTCAAGAGCTTTTCTATGTTGGCGGAGTGCTGTCCCACAAGCAATTGGAAGGTCCCAACATTGCCGTTATCACTCATGCAGGTGGCTCCGGAGTTATGTTGACTGACTCTTTAGCTAAAGGTGGCTTGAACATCCCCAAGATTGAAGGTCCGGCTGCAGATGAACTTTTAGCCCAGCTTTATCATGGCTCGTCGGTTTCAAATCCGATTGACTTCCTCGCTACAGGAACTGCTGACCAACTCGGCACAATTCTGGAATACGTCGATAGGGAGTTTGACAATATTGACGGCTCAGTCGTGATATTCGGGACTACAGGAATGTTTGATGTGACAGGTGTTTACGATGTGCTTCACGAAAAAATGAAATGGTGCAAAAAACCGATTTACCCTTGTTTACCATCAGTCGTCCAAGCCGAAAAAGCGGTCAAGCACTTTTTGTCGCTCGGCAGAGTTGATTTCACTGACGAAGTCGCTATCGGCAATGCACTCACAAAAGTTTATCACACACCGAAACCCGCGAAAGAATTCGATTTGCCTACAATTGACGTCGCAACTATTCGCCAAATAATCGAATCAAGCGATTCCGGCTATCTAAGCCCCGATAAAATTCAAACCTTGCTCGATGCATCGGGGATTCCTCGCGTACCGGAAAAGCTGGCAAATACTGCCGAATTAGCCGTGCAATACGCCGAAGAATTGGGCTATCCAATTGTTATGAAAGTTGTAGGTCCCGTGCACAAGACGGACGTCGGCGGAGTTGTACTCAATATCCGTCACCCCGACATAATTCGCAAAGAATTCGACAGGATGATTGAAATCAAAGATTGCACCAGCGTCTTGCTGCAACCGATGTTCAACGGCACTGAGCTATTCGTAGGGGCGATGAAAGAACCCGACTTCGGGCATATCATTTTGCTTGGTCTCGGCGGAATATTCATCGAAGTGCTGAAAGACGTCGCATCGGGCTTGGCTCCAATCAGCAAAGAGGAAGCCTTGAAAATGATGAGCGAACTGAAATCATACAAACTCATCGAAGGTGTGCGGAAGCGCGAAGGCGTAAACAAGGAAATCTGGGCTGATATCATTGAGCGGCTCAGTGCTTTGCTCGCAGCCGCTCCCGAAATCGTCGAGCTCGACCTGAACCCTCTATTAGGCAAATCCGACTCTGTAATCGCCGTTGACGGTAGAATCAGGATAGAAAGGGAGTGAGGTGTAGAGGTTTAGTCATTCTGAACCGCAGGCGAAGAATCAAGTTTAAAATACATAGATTCTTCACTTCGTTCAGAATGACATATACTATTCAAGAAAAATCGTATCTTTGTACAAATTTTTCAAGAAAAAGGTGATGAAAATGAAAAATGTTACTTTATGTGCTATTCTTCTGGTGTTTGCAATGGCGAGCGTTTTGGGTGCGAGAACCTTGAAAGTGGGCGCTTCGTATGAATTTGCAAGCTTTACCCAAGCAGCAAATCAAGCTGTCGCGGGCGATACGATTTTGTTCTTCGATAGCCCGATTACTCAGTCGAGCTATATTTCTAACCTACGTGGTACTGCGGATTTGCCTATTGTGATCACTTCCGGCACGGGCGATTACATCTTGTTCAGCGGTGGTGGCAGTGCTTTTCAATTGTCAAATCCGACAAATTTGCATATTTCGCGATTGGCATTCGAAGGGCAAACCCAAAATGGAGTCAATATTGATGACGGTGGCAACTTCAGCAATCCGGCTCTCAACATCACTTTTGATGATTGCAAGTGGCTCGGGATGAACGCAAGCGGCAATAATGATTGTTTGAAAATGTCTGGTGTTGTGAATTTCACTATCACTAATTGCAACTTTGCGAATGGCTCCGCAGGTGGGAGTATCATTGATATGGTCGGGTGCCACGAAGGAATTATCGAAAATAATGTTTTCCGAAACGGTGGCTCAAATTCTATCCAAGCCAAAGGAGGTACGAAAAATATTCGAATATCTCGCAACTTATTCATTAATGGTGGTTTGCGTGCTTTGAATATTGGCGGTAGCACCGGAATGGAATATTTCCGTCCGCTTGATGCTCCTGCCGAATCGGAAGAAATTATAGTCTTTGCGAACATATTTTTCGGTTCACAAGCTCCTTTTGCATATGTCGGGACGCGTAATTCAAAAGTCATAAATAATACAATAATTAATCCAGAAAAATGGGTGATTAGGATTTTACGCGAAAATAATGATGCTCAGATGGAATTTGATGCTGGGAATGAATTTTCTAATAATATTGTCTATTTGTCTAATGCGGCTGCATCTCCCTCTATAAATATTGGTCCAAATGCATTATCCGAATCATATTCATTCCGAAATAATCTATGGTATAATCATGAAAATGTTGATTGGATATCCCCAAATGTTCCGGTTTCCGAATTAAACAGCATCCGTGGCATTGACCCACGGTTTACAAATTTGGCGGATTCTAATTTAATTCCCGAGCAAAATTCTGTAATAAAAGGGGCAGCTTACGTAAATAATTACGCTAAATATGATTATTTCGGCAACAAATTCAGCAACCCTCCCTCGATAGGTGCTATTGAGATAGATGCAAATAGTATCGAAGAAAATAATATTTCTGCAAATATAATAATTAGTCCAAATCCTGCTCAAAATTCAATTAATATTAATTATAATAATAATTCAAAATATTATATAGAAATAATTAATATTACCGGACAAATAGTAATTGAGCGAAGAGAAATAATTTCCAATGAAAATATTGATATTTCACATTTGGCAAATGGAACTTATTTGGTATTAATTGAATCTGATGGCAAAAAGATTCCAAAACTTTTTATGGTTAATCGTTAAAAAATATTTTCATTCCTGCTGAAAATTTCGTAAATTTATGATATGATTAATATGAAATTTAGGAAAGACTATGGGACAAATTGAATTGACTGGCGATGTTTATTATCCGTCGCCGGAAACGATTGCCAATGCGAATTTGAAAGACAGAAGCGAATTCGACAAACGAGCAGAGCAAGATTACGAAGGCTTTTGGGCAGATTTCGCCAATGAATTGGATTGGTTCCAAAAGTGGGACAAAGTGATTGATGATTCCGAAAAGCCCTTCTACAAGTGGTTTACAGGCGGACGCACCAACATTTCGTATAATTGTTTGGATAGACACGTCAAGACTTACCGTCGCAACAAATTAGCGCTGATTTGGGAAGGCGAAGACGGCGAACACCGCACTATGTCCTATTTCAGGTTGCATAATGACGTTTGCCGATTTGCTAATCTGCTTAAAAGTATGGCTGTCAAAAAAGGCGACCGCGTAACGATTTACATGGGCAGAACGCCTGAAATCATCATCGCAATGCTTGCATGTGCACGTATCGGTGCCGTGCACTCAGTTGTTTACGGTGGTTTTTCAGTCGAATCGCTGACCGAAAGAATCGAAGACAGCCAATCTCGCGTCCTGATTGTTGCCGATGGCGCCTATCAACGCGGAAAAATCGTGAAACTCAAGGATATAGCCGACGAAGCTTTGCAGAGAGCAGGCACAGTTGAGCATGTCATCGTCGTCAAACGCACCGGACAAGATGTTTACATGGAGCCCGGCAGAGATATGTGGTACCACGAATTAAACAAATTGCCGATTGCCAACCAACCATGCGTAGTTGAAGAAACTTCGTCCGAAGACCCGCTTTTCATTTTATACACTTCAGGAACAACCGGCAAACCTAAAGCAATTCTGCACACTCACGGCGGATATATGGTCGGAACTTATGTAACGACGAAATATTATCTCGATGTTCAGGATGCCGATAGAATCTGGTGTACCGCCGACCCGGGCTGGATTACCGGACACAGCTATATCGTTTACGGACCATTGCTGAATGGTGCGACTATTTTTATGTACGAAGGGGCGCCATACCATCCATACCCTAATCGCTGGTGGCAAATGATTGAAAAATACGGGATTAACATCCTTTATACTGCTCCAACGGCGATTCGCGGATTTATGCGTTTCGGAGATTCGTGGGCAAACCGCCACGACTTGTCTTCTCTGCGCATACTTGGCTCCGTTGGCGAGCCTATCAACCCCGAAGCCTGGAAATGGTACCACAGAGTTATCGGTCGTGAGCGTTGCCCTGTGATAGATACTTGGTGGCAAACGGAAACCGGAATGCACATGATTTCGCCCTTCCCTACTATGCCTTTGAAGCCCGGCTCTGGTTCATTGCCCTTCCCGGGAGTTAAAATGGAAGTCGTTGATGAGCAGGGAAATCCGGTCAAAGCAAATGAGGAAGGATATTTGATAATTAAAACGCCGTGGCCCGCTATGGTTCGC
The DNA here is from genome assembly GCA_018335795.1 of Desulfobulbaceae bacterium. Taxonomy (GTDB): domain Bacteria; phylum Bacteroidota; class Ignavibacteria; order Kapaibacteriales; family UBA2268; genus PGYU01. The sequence continues at coordinate 22,815 of JAGXRP010000067.1, forward strand.
ACAATATTCAACGACCCACAGCGGATGGTTGACCAATATTGGACTAAATATCCCGGGGCGTACATGACCGGCGATAGTGCCAAAATTGACGAAGATGGCTACATCTGGGTTATCGGCAGAGTGGATGACGTAATCAAGGTTTCGGGTTATAGGCTCGGAACGGCTGAAATCGAAAGTGCCTTCGTTAGTCATCACGCCGTAGCTGAAGCAGCCGCAATAGGCGTCCCGCACGAAATCAAAGGAAATGCGATTTATGCATATATAATTTTGAAGCAAAATCTACAACCAAGCGATGAATTAATCGAGGAATTGCGCAAACATATTGCACATGAAGTCGGTCCTATTGCCAAGCCCGAGCATATTGAATTTGTAGATAAATTACCCAAAACTCGAAGCGGTAAAATCATGCGGCGAGTGCTCAAAGCACAAGCGATGGGCGAAGACCCGGGGAATATCTCGACGCTGGAGGAGTAGGAGGGAATGCATTTTTACTTGTTTGCATCAACTATTGCAAATGAAACTTAACTAATCCTTAAGCGTCTTATAAATTGACGTCATAAATTATGATGTAAATTTTTTGGAGGATTTATGAAATGGATTTTATTTGCATTTATAGCCGCTTTCTTCGCGGTATCTTGTTCCGATACTTCTAATAACCCACAAGGCAACAGGGTTGTTTTAAGTTCAGCTATGACAAAGTCCAACGTAAGTTCGATGGTTCACAAGAGTTCTGACGCTTTTCAGAGTGCAGAGTATGCAGACTCACTCTTGATAACTGACTTTAAGATGTTGATTTCACGTGTTAAGTTTCACGGTGGCAATACTACTTCCAACGACACAACTTTCGATGATAGCAAAAGTCTTAATTTTGTGACCGGAGCTTTTGTTGTTCGCTCGGATTCGAATAATTCAGGTGTGGTTTTTGCTGATGCGTCTTTAAAAGAAGGAACATATAACAAAATTAAGATAGAAATGCACCGACTGTCGCCTTCGGACCTTGTGAATTATCTTACCAAGCCGTACTTCAGTGATTTTACTACTTCGGACCGTCACACAATCGCTGTCAGAGGTAAGTATTACCAAAATGGCGAAGCTCACGATTTTACATACCTTTCTAATGTTGTTATGAATTTCACTTTCAATCTCAATCCACCAGTTGCAATTGATGATACCGGTGATTACAGGTATGAATTCGCTTTCGACCCAAAGCTTATGTTTACAGAATCTAATGGTAGTATTTTCGTACCGAGTATGTTAGATAATCGTAGTAAAATTGAAAAGAATATAAAAGCCAGCTTCAAATTGAAAAAGAAATAATTCTATAATAGATTGAAAAGAACAATCTGAAGGCTCTTTAAATAAATAAAATCATAAATGTCCTATACTTAAATGTGTAGGGCATTTTTTGTATTATGGCTGAAGAAAATAATCTTGAATGCTAAGTAAATAATTTGGCAAAACTAAAATTAATTTTTATATTTGCTATAATTGTTAATTCATATTTAGGATTCGAGCTTATGCTTTCAAATACATTGTTTAAAACTATACTTATTGCAATTACAATTGCTTTATTCATCTCTTGTAGCGAAGATAAAAGCGTAAACAATGACGATGATAACAATAACGACAACACTCAAGCACTTGCCGCAAACAATACAATGCTCGTTGACGGCGAAGTTCATATTATGGAAAAGATAAGCCAGTTTCGTCAGTCTGCTTTAGATGAGGTGTGGATTTTTGTATATGGAGATAACTTCGAGGATGAGATTACTATAAAATTTGGACTCGAAATCCCGATGGAAAGCGGCACTACAAAATTAGAATATCGTAAATATGCGCTTTTGCACGATATCAAAGAATTCAGCATTGGAATTAAGGCTTCTGACGGTACAAATGTAAATAGTTGGGTAGATGAATCAAGTGTTGCCGGAGTTAAAACGACAGGCAACTTATATGTCAGACAAAACACGAACGGCACAAGAACAGTTTATTTCAACAACTTAACTCTTGGCGATAAGCATACTACTCCGACAATTACAAAAAAATTCAGCGGCACATTTACCTTCAGCAATAGTATAGTGCCCGAACAATCAGCAAAACCGACGATTTATGATTTGGTTGATGACAAGTAAATAGGGCGCAAAATAATTTTCCATTCTTTGAGAATTCCTAACAATAACATTTTTTTGAATTCGTAAGAATAGCTATGTTAGAAGCAAAGCAAGTTTATTTTTCTATTTATATAGCCAAATTCAGATTGAGCTTGTTCCGGTTAGATATTGCAAATCTTTTTGGAGGGTATATCTGCTAAGGTAGTACCTTATTTTGTATATATTCGGGACACGGTATCATGTATACTCTTCTGAAAAAAAGCTTATTGCTGTCTTTGATTTTAACGCTCTTTTCATCAATTTCCACATACTCTCAAGCTCTTTTCATCAACGAAATTATGTCGTCAAACAATAAGTTTTACTTTGATGAAGATGGCGACGATAGCGATTGGATTGAGATTTATAATAATACTTCATCGCCAATCAATTTGATGGGATATTGCCTGTCTGACAAAGCAAAACAACTCCAACTATGGTGTTTCCCGGATACTTCAATAGCGGCATACGGGTATCTGGTGGTATTTGCATCGAGCAAAGACCGAGCAATTAAGGGAGCAGAATTGCACACAAATTTTGCAATCACAGCCGCTGGTGAAGATTTGTTCCTGACATTTGATGGCAAAATTGTTCATATGCTGCCCGCAATAGCGTTACAATCAAACCAAAGTTATGGTTTGTTTCCTGACGGCAGCAGTGAGATGTACATATTCTCGAATCCAACTCCCGGCGAAACGAACTGGTATCAAGCTCCGGTTGAAGAGCTGACATTCTCTCATCGTGGCGGAATTTATGATAAAATATTCGCACTGACATTAGAGAGCAAGCATCCGATGAATAAAATTTATTTCACGACTGACGGAAATGACCCGACTGCAGCCTCGCTATTATATGAGGCACCTTTGATGTTGAATGCCTTTTTGCACTCCCAGAAAAATATTTCGCAAATAAAAATTTCGCCCCCTGAATTGCATAAGCCCCCTATAATAGATTCTGTACCCAAAGCGATAATAATCAAAGCTGCAGTTTTCAATTCAGAAGGTAATAGAGTCAGCGATATAGTCACTAATACCTATTTCATCAAAGCACTTGGTATTAATCATCATGATTTGCCTATTGTATCGCTTTCTGCAAACCACAAAGACTTATTCGATGAGCATGTAGGAATTTTAGTTCCGGGAGCCACCTGGGACCCAACTAATCCAATTTGGACTGGAAATTATTTGTTTAGAGGGGAAAGTTGGGAACGCGATGCATACGTAGAATTTTACGAGCCAAATGATGTAGTTGCTATTAAACAAAATGTAGGATTGAGAACTCATGGAACATCTTCAAGACTTAAACCACAAAAGGGACTGAAAATATATGCCGGAAGTAAATATGGATTTAGTAAATTTAATTACAAAATTTTTAATGAAAGGGAGACAAATTCATTTAATTCTTTAGTATTAAAACCTTTTTCTGCCTCTTGGGGTTTTACAGGGGTTGAAGACTTAGTATCCAATAAAATTTTAACAGCGCTGAATGTTGATGGTGTAATGTCACGTCCTATTGTATTATATCTAAATGGGGAGTATTGGGGGATTTATTTTATCTCAGAGCGAATTGATAAAAATTATTTAGAGACTTATCATGATGCTGACCCAAATCAAGTTGATATTATTGGTACTTGGTGGGGAGATGTTCTAGATGGTGACAATGTGGATTTTTTAGATTTATATGATTTTGTTAGAAGAAATGACCTAACAGTATATGATAATTTCAAGAAAATTTCTGAACTTCTGGACATTGATAATTTTATTGATTATCAGATTTTTCAGATTTATGTTGCAAATGTTGATTGGCCTACTAATAATTTCAGATGTTGGCGTTCAAAATCTACCGGTAGTAAATGGCGATTTGCTTTTTATGATGGTGATGCTTGTTTGATTAGAAATACTTATGATATGTTTGAACATGCTACCGATACTTCTGTTAAGCACTACCCAACAAATGCAGAGGTAACGCTATTTTTCAGAAAATTATTGGAAAATGATGTTTTTTATAATAAATTCTTTTTGCGTTTGGAAGAAGTTTTGAATGAACATCTATACTATAACAATACTTCAGTTTATTTTAAAATTGCCAAACAATTTCTCGAGCCGGAAATTCATAAACAAATGAACCGTTTTACCATTCCTGAAAATTTCGATTATTGGTTGGGTAACATGGAAGTTCATAATCATTTCTTATCATCGAGAAGCTGTTTGATAAAATCTCAGGTTTTTGAGAAGTATGGAATTGATTTAAAACTAATCGAATGTTTGCCTGATAATGTGGAGGATGATTTGGCTTATGGGCAGAATTTTGGTATCGCTCCCAATCCATCATCAGGTAGCTTTAGAATCGAGTTCACGCCTCAACATTCAGGCAATTATGAATTTTATCTTTTGAATATGTTGGGCCAAAAGACACCTTTGGCAAATGAATATTTATATAGTGGTATTCCTCATAGGTCATATCACAGTATTGATGCGCCAACAGGAGTTTATCATTTGGTAATCCAAGGTGAGAAAGAAAATCAAGTCGAAAAAGTTCTAATAAGAAATGAATGAGAATAACAGTTTTCGAGATTATTGTCACTCATGAACGACACCATTTGGAGCAAGCAAAAGAAATGCTCGAAACGATGCATTAGAGTTTAGTTTTATATTTTTTTACAAAATCGGTAACAAAATATACTTTTTTGTGTCTATATTTACATATACAAATGTAAATTTGAGAAATGTTTTTAAAAATTATGCTTGAATAATTTGAGAGTACTACTATGAGGACAAAGATTTTTACAATTTTAGCGTATGTAGCCTTGCTTTTAACCCCTTTTTCTTTACTAGCTGATAGCTCCCCTTCATTGTCAGGGCATGAATGTGTTGATATGGAGTCAATTTATGAGCTTTCTGAGGAAGCAAGATTATACAACATTCAATTGGAAGAATTTACACAATGGCACATTAAAAACAATAATTCTTTACTCGAATCTAAGACAATCGTCATTCCTGTCGTATTTCATGTTTTTGGAGATGATTTCAGTGGTCATATTGTGAACAATGAAATTATTGAGTTGGCTCTCAGAAAGGTAAATGAAGATTTCAAGGGCTTGAATGATGATTTCGATGATGTTGACGCATTATTTTTAGGAAGACGCGGTATCCTCAATATCGAATTTCGTTTAGCACGTGTCGCCCCGAATGGTGAATCCACCACAGGAGTATTATATTACGCGGACAAAGAAGGACTTGCCAAAACAGACCCGGCTATTCATGAATTTATCGAAAGCATAGCATGGGACAATTATAAATACATGAATGTTTATATATGCTCAGATTTAATTGGCGATGGAGTAACAAATAATTCCGGCTTTGCGTGGTACCCGAACAAATATATGTCCGATATGGGTATTGCTCGAGTAGTTTATAATGGCAGATATCTATATGGCAATATTGATAAGGAATTTGCATCAGTTTTGACCCATGAATTCGGGCATTGGTTGAATTTAATTCATACATTCCAAGATGGTTGCAAAATGCCCAATGACTATGTTGACGACACGCCTGCATGTGATAAGGCTGCTATGGGTTGCCGTGACGTAAAGAATTGCCAAGGGCTACTTATTAACGGCGAAAATTACATGGATTATAATTCATCGTGTTATAAGATGTTCACCCAAGGTCAGGTCGCACGAATGTTGGCGGCGTTAGAATCAGAAACGCGTAAACCCCTTTGGGACAGTGAAAATCTTATCCGTACAGGGACTGATTACACAAGCGCTGTCAATGATTTGACTTCAAATAAATATTTAGGAATTTTCCCAAATCCTGCAACAGAATATATTCAAATCAATATTGTAAACAAGGGGTTGCAACCCCTTGTTAATAATGAGGAAATCAAAATCTTCAACACATTTGGGGAATGTGTTTCGACCACCCCGTCTGCTGGCGCATCCACCCCTCAAGAGGGGAATTTAAGCATTGATATTTCGCATCTGCCTCGTGGCGTGTATTATATTCGCATTGGCAATCGGACGCAAATGTTTGTGAAGATGTAGATGACCGTAGGAGCACGGCATGCCGTGCCCTTACTAAGCATTGACATTCCCAATTTCCCTCGTGACCTGTATTACGTCTGTACCGGCAATAATCCATAATTCAGACAAAAATTCCTATCCATCCGAAGTCAATCTTTCTATGCTTTTGAGTTCATTTTGTAAGGATTTAATTTTTCGGTCGCTTAACTGAAATTTATCTAATATTTCGATATTTTCGAGCAACTGTCTGCAAACGACAATTCCATGTTCAAATAATTGCTGTTTTTGTTTGATTGTCAAATTATTCAATAATGTAATTGGAAAAATATTTTCTTCTTCGAAGACATTTTTCAATCCCCTTCCTTCGGGATAATCCCAAGCAAGTAGTTTTAAGCCACTGCATCGTGCATACTTTATTGAATCGTCCGAAAAACGAGTATTGGTGATTACCCAACCTGAGAAGGAAAAATTCTTGTATTCGGGCATTTTTTGGCGCAATTTTATAATATCATCAACTCTTGACCTGACGTAAAGTGGTGTTTGAATGCTGACACGCTTGCCTTGGTCGGTCGAATATTTACATTCTACGAGGCATTGGTGATTTTCGCTCGTTGCAATTACGTCCATTTCATGCGATACGCATTGTCCTTCGACTATTTGCCCGACTTTGGAATTATAACCCTGTCTTTCGAAAATAATTCCGATTATTTGCTCAAATGGAAACCCTGTCGGTCCAAGCTCAAGCATGGATTGTTTTAGCTTATATCTAATTGAAGAAAGATATTGTTTTTTCCTTAAAATCGAAAATGCTCGTTTATAAATTTGCTTTGTCGTGACTCCGTCGTAAATCCAATTTTGGATATCGTCAACTATTTCATCTTGTGTCTTGTGATTCGCACCTGCATTTTTTAGAGAATGTCGCAATTTTATGTCCGAAAACGCCTCAATCTCACCATTTGCTTTTTTTATCAGCACTTCTGTGCTTTGCATATCTTCCATTATTATTGCTCTAAATTTTTGTTCCGTCAGGTGTTACACCTGACGGGAAATTCTACTTAATCATTTTTTTATTTGTTAAATGCTTTTGAATAATGCTCATCAAAGTATTTTTCAAAATTGGTTTTGCGATATAATCATTGCATCCGGCTTCTAATGTTTTTTCTCTGTCTCCGGCAAGTGCATATGCTGTTTGGGCAATTATGACCACATTTTTGTTGAATTCCCGTATTAGTCGGGTAGCTTCGAGACCGTTTAGTCCGGACATTTTAATATCCATCAGAATGATGTCTAAATCAGGATTTTGACGACAGATTTCAACGGCATCATGCGCATTGTCAGCAGAGAGTATTTTCTGAGAGTGCTTCTTCATCATTTTGGAAATCAAATAGAAGGAAGTTTCATCATCTTCAACGATTAATAATTTCAAATTTGCAATTTCTTCCTTCAACGGAATTTCTTCATTCGTTGAAGGAATGGGCAATATACTTTCATTGACGGGATTATACGGAAGAGTGAAATAAAAAGTCGAACCTTTGCCTACCACGCTTTCTAAATGTATTTTCCCACCGAGCATTTCGACATATGCTTTTGTGATAGACAAACCCAATCCGGCTCCTTGGTAGGCATGTGTATCTTCGATATCTGCTTGGACGAATCTGTCAAAAATAGCTTCGTGCCTTTCTTTAGGGATTCCAATTCCGGTATCATTTACGTAGAATTCAAGTTCTGTAATATTTGGAGTCGCTTTTAATTGGCAACCGATTTCAATAGTGCCGAAATGTGAATATTTAATCGAATTTTTGACAAGATTAGTAAGTATAGCCATTAATTTTTCTTTATCTGTTTTGACATTGGCATTTTGTTCACTTAAGGAATTGTTCAAGCAACATTTCATCCCTTTGATTTCGATTTCGGGTTTGAAAAATCTGTAGGTTTCTTCCAAGCACTCGTTGATATTGGTATTTGATAATCTAATTTCCATAAGTCCGGCTTCAATTTTCGATATATCAACGATATCATTTATAATATTGAGCATTCTTTCACCACTTTTTTCGATAATTTCGACAAATTCTCTTTGCTCTTGTCCTGTCAAATTGGGCTTTTTTAAGAGTCCTGCGAAACCAAGAATCCCATTCATTGGCGTTCTGATTTCATGGCTCATATTTGCAAGGAATGCTGATTTGAGCCTATCGCTTTCTTCGGCTCGTTCTTTGGCTTTGATTAATTCTTGCTCTGCTTTCTTGCGATTAGAAATATCTTGAAAAGCTCCCTGGATTTTAAAAATTCTACCCTTATCATCATATACGGGCACACCTATTGCTTTTACCCAAACTTTCTTTCCTGTCGAAGTGATTATCTGCATTTCTTCATCAAATGTAATTCCTTCTTCGATGCATTTCTTGACTGATTCGGCAATTTGTGCTCTATATTCCGGGGCATAAAAATTTACAGCATCTTCTACTTTTGGTGAATAATCAGCCGGCATTTCATGAATTTTTGCAACAACATCTGACCAATAACAAATATTATTCTCTAAATTGACACTCCAACCGCCTAATTTTGCGTATTCGCCTGCGATGCGCATTAGTTCATGAGTTTCTTTGAATTTTTCTTCGGCAGCTTTTTGTTCAGTTATATCAGACGCGACTCCAATCAGCGCGAATGGTTTGTTATCTTTATCATGAATTATGGTGGTCGAAAGGTGAATCAAAAATTCACTACCGTCTTTTCGCCTATTCCACAATTCACCTTTCCAACCACCTTTCAATGTTGCCGGTAAAATTTCTTGAACAAGTTCTAAAGGGTTTTTGGACGAGCGGACAACAGTAATTTTATTTCCTATTAACTCATTTTCTTCATATCCGTATGTTTTCAGAAAAGATTCGTTAACGAATATCGTGTTATCTTCCAAATCTGTAATGCTTATACATTCATTAATGTTTTTTAATGCATGTACCAGAATTGTAATTTCGTTTTCTGCTTTTTTTCGGTCACTTATATCTCTGAAATTAATAACAAGAGATTCGATACCCGGTTCGGCAAATTGATTAGTAAATGTGCTCTCAATCCAATTCCAAGTACCGTCCCTCTTTTTGAAACGATATTCAATTGTTGAAACTTTTGAAGGGTTTTCGAAAATTTCGCCGATTGCAGCAAGGACATAGGGCAAATCATCAGGATGAGTTGATTCATTTGGGTCAGGAATTAGTGTTGCATCATCTTCATAACCGAACATTTTCAAAGCTGCCGGGCTTGCATAATTTATTTTACCGTCAAGACCTACCAATACTATTCCATCGGGAGCTTTTTCAATAAGGGTTTGATAATATTTCCCTGCACGTCTTAATGCTTCTTCGGCTCGGCTTCGTTCGGTAATATCGTTTATGGTTACATGTCTGGCAATTTTATCGTGAAAGGTAACTGTATAAGCATAGATTTCAACTTCTATTATTACGCCATTCTTCTTTAAATGTCGCCATCCACCCGATGAATTGTGAGTATCTCTTGTTTCATTAATTTTCTTCATCAATAAATCAACATCTTCTTCAGGTCGAATGTCTTTCAAGTTCATCGAAAGAAACTCTTCACGGGAATAACCATAATGATTGATGGCAGCTTCGTTGACTTCGAGAAATTCAAGTGTATCAAGGTCATAAATCCACATTGGTTGCGGATTATGGACAAACATATATTGGTATTTATCCGAAATCCCTTCAGAAGGAGCTGAATAATCAACTTGTTCATCACTTTGACTTGAGTATATTGATTTCAGCTTGCTAATTTCACTTTGTAAGCGTTCTAACTCATTAATGAGCTCATCTTTGGTCATGTTTTGATAATTCAAGTGATAAAATCCAAATTGAATGAACTAAATCCATTATATACAAATATACATAAATATCTGAATAAGCAAGTTTCTTTAAATAATTAACAAATCTTTGTTAATATCCTTTTGATTTTTTCACATAAAGGTAAGGAATTTTTTCTCAATCTTACCTTTTTTGTATAGACCTTTGGGATGAGAAAGTTGTTATATATTTACTTAGTCATAAAACAGTTAGCTACCGTATTGCATTAGTACCGGAAATCGTCTTACTTTGCAATATTTTTCAGCATGCCGTTGAAAATGAACATATGAAAAGGAAGCACCAAAAACCAGTAAAATCTGCCAAGCAAACCTAATGGTCTGAAGGTTGCAGTCTGAGTCAATATATTATCATCATCAATAATAAATTCTAACCAAGCCTCGCCCGGCAATTTCATCTCAGCATATAAGAGCAATCTTCTTTGGGATTTATCAGCTATAAGAACTCTCCAAAAATCTAATGCTTCACCCGGGAAAATATCGGTTTTGCTTTTTCGACCACGTCTCATGCCAACACCGCCCAAAATTTGGTCTATTACACCTCTGATTTCCCAAAGCCAATTGCCATAGTACCATCCGGTTTTTCCGCCGATTGCCCATATTCTGTCTATAGTTTTGCTAATATCGGCAACTACTCGTTTCCGGATATCCTTATAGCATCCGTTCATCGGTACTTCGATATAATGATGAATTCCTTTCTGGATTATACCCGTTGATTGGGCATCTTTCCAACTCGACATTACTTGATTTTGCTCTATTTTGTCGAATGCAAGTTTAATAGAAGTATCGTAATCAATTATTTTAATACCGAGCATATCCGCTAAATTATTTGGTTTGGCAATAACTTCTATTTTCATACTGCTTACCAAATTTCTGGCTAAGGAAAATGAAGTGGCGGTTACGAAATAAAGCCAATATGAAGAAATATTCGGTGTCATTACCGGTACTATAAAGATGTGTCTACTTAAACCACGTATTTGAGCAAATCGCAAAAGCATATCCTTATAACTAAGGATGTCAGGTCCGCCGATATCAAAACTTTTGTTATATGTTTCCTCAACGGTTGCCACACCCATCAAAAATTCGACAACGTTTCTGATGGCAATAGGTTGACACAAAGTCTTGAGCCATTTTGGGGCTATCATTACAGGGAGCTTCTCGACCAAATCACGAATAATCTCAAATGAAGCACTGCCGGAGCCTACTACAATCCCTGCTCTCAATGTGGTCAAAGCATATGAAGAACCGGATAGGATTTCTTCAACTTTCTTCCGTGAAGATAGATGCTTTGATAGTTCAAATTCATTAATTATTCCGCTCAGATAGATGACCTGTACTGCTTGGGTTAGCTTAATTCTCTCTCTGAAATTATAAGCACAGGTTTTCTCCATATCCTCGAAGTCTCCTGAAAGGGAGGACATGGAATGAATCATGTAATATGCGACATCAATATCTTCAGGTATGCTAAGCAAACTTTCGGGACGGAGGAAATCGGTCTCGATGATACTAATATTACTGTCATTGTATTTGTTATTAAATCTCTTAGCGTCTCTTACACAACAAACAACGTGATGACCATTTTTTAGAAGTACCGGAAGCAATCTTTGGGCTATATACCCGGTTGCACCTGTGAGTAAGATTTTCAATATTTCTCCCTAAAAATAAGCTATCTATATAAAGGACTATTCACACAAAATGTCTTGTTTTGGCAGTTGTAACGACTGCCAAAACAATATTTTTTCTTATTTCTTTGCTTTATAGTTTGCTTCGTAAATTTCAATCCATTGTTGGGGAGTGATTTTTTGAGCGAGTTGAGCAATTAAGTCAAATGGGATTTGTTCAGGCTTTTTGAATCGAATACAGCTTTTACCCATATCCAACTTAGCTTTGCTATGTTTGGGATATTCACTTTTGAACCATTGATGTATTTCAGGCACAGCATAGATACCCATATGATACAAGGCTATGAAGTTTTTCTGCGATGCAAAACCCACAAAGGGCAATGGCTGCTTTGGGTCGCAATGATAGCCGGGTGGGTAGAGCGTATGCGGCACATCAAAACCAGGCATATTATAACCAATTCCTTCTTCAAATCCTTCGGGCAAGTTGTCCTTCAGTACTTGTCGCAATCGAGCAATAGCTTCTTTTCTCTCTTCCGGAACCTGTGAGAGATATTCTTCGAATGTTTCAGCTTTGATTGTCATAAATCCTACAAAATATATTTTGAAATATCAATATTTGTGACGATTTTATCGAGTGTTGTCCGGACTTTCGCCGAATCAATATAAATTGTGCCAACTTCGATATTATCCGGAGCGTTGAACATGATGTCTTCAAGCAAGCTTGTCATAATTGTATGCAAGCGGCGAGCACCGATATTTGTCACTTCTTCATTTACAGTCGCTGCAATAGACGCTATTTCCTTAATTGCTGAATCGTCAAATTCCAAAATAATATCCTCGGTTGCAATTAGAGCTTTGTATTGTTTGATTAAAGCATTTTCTGGTTGTGTCAATATCTTGATAAAATCTTCCTCTGTTAAGCTTTGTAATTCCACTCTAATTGGGAAACGTCCTTGAAGTTCAGGGACCAAATCCGATGGCTTGGAAACATGGAAAGCACCCGAAGCGATAAAGAGTATGTGGTCTGTATGCACCTGACCATATTTGGTGTTGACCGAGCAACCCTCTACAATAGGCAATAAATCACGTTGGACGCCTTCGCGTGAAACGTCTGGTCCGCTGCCGGCTGAGGATTTAGAAGCGATTTTGTCAATTTCATCTATAAAAACGATGCCCGAATTTTCAGCCCTGCTAATAGCTTCCTTGATAACAGCTTCCATGTCAATGAGTTTCTCGGCTTCTTCTTTTTCCAAAAATGTACGAGCTTCACCGACTCTCATTTTGCGTTTTTTATTCTTTTTGGGCATGATTGAGCCAAACATGTCTTGCAAATTCATCCCCATTTCATCCATACCCATCGGACCGAGCACTTGCAAATTTGGAGTTTGGTCTACAAGGACGTCGAGTTCAATCATTCGTTCGTCCAATACGCCTTTTCGGAGCATACTGCGGAATTTTTCGCGAGTGCGAGCATTTTCCTCAACTTCATTTTCTGAGGCTGTGTCGAAGGAAGGCGACCTTTTGACAGGCGGAATCAGTATGTCCAATATTCGATTTTCGGCGGCAATTTGAGCGTCCTGCTTTTTGCCTGTAGTGTGTTCTTCGCGTACGATGGCTACCGAACGTTCAGCCAAATCACGAATCATAGATTCTACATCGCGTCCTACGTACCCGACTTCTGTAAATTTAGTTGCTTCGACTTTTACAAAAGGCGCATTCGATAATTTTGCCAATCTGCGTGCAATTTCGGTCTTTCCAACGCCCGTCGGACCAATCATAATGATATTGTTGGGCATAATTTCCTCTCGAATATCATCAGTAACGCTTTGGCGTCTCCATCTATTGCGTAAGGCTATAGCTACGGCTTTTTTGGCGGCGTTTTGCCCAATTATATATTTATCCAACTCCGACACAATTTGACGTGGTGTCAGTTGCGTATCTTCTTTTATTACAATTTGTTGCGTTGATTGATTTTCAGTTGCTTGAATTATTTCGTTCATTTTAAAAAATTATCCATTATTAGAAAAAAAATTATAGCTCTTCCACATGAATGGAGAGATTAGTATAAATGCATATTTCGCCGGCAATAGTCAATGATTTTTTTACCATATCGGCAGCGGACATCGAAGTGTTATCAAGAAGTGCTCTTGCTGCGCTCAATGCGTAAGGTCCGCCTGAACCGATGGAAATGATTTTATCGTCAGGTTCGATTACGTCGCCATTGCCGCTCAACAAAAAGGCTTCAGTATTGTTCATTACAGCCATCATTGCTTCCAAACGACGTAAGAATCTGTCTGAACGCCAATCTTTAGCTAAATCAATTGAAGCACGTTGTAAATTTCCGCGATGCGATTCCAATTTTTCTTCAAATCTTTCCAACAAAGTAAAAGCATCGGCAGTAGCTCCGGCAAAGCCTGCGAGTATAGTGCCATTGTATAGTTTGCGGATTTTGCGAGCAGAATGTTTAACAACCGTATTTCCTAAGGTTACTTGTCCGTCAGAGCCCATTGCAGCCTTACCGTCACGGATTACTCCAAGCACGGTTGTTGCATGAAAATTATTTATTGATTCCATTTTTCAAAATATAAGTTTATAATACGTTTTAATAACGTTTATGGAGAGCTTTTGACTTTTTTAATCTTAGGAATTATTTGTTAATAATCACGTTTGAAAGGTTTGAACCAAGTTTCGCCAATGCTTATATCAACGGAAATCTTTCCGAAATATTCGCGAATCAAGCCGTCTGATTGTGTGCCACGAGAACCTATTGTAAGTGCAATATCGCTGATGAATGTTCCAGCCCATGGCACTTGAAATCCTAAAGAGGCAGCCATTTCGGTAATGTCGTTGCCGTAAACAGAGTAATAATGTTGTTTGAAATAAGCGCCCAATTTGTAGGACATTCTGTCTGCGACAGGTGCACTTAGATTTTTATTTCCAATCCGATTGATTCCTGCAGAAATGACCATACCGGATTTGTAAGTAGAATTATCCAAATTATTATAGTTGAAATTCGAGAAATCTTGAATTGATAAATCAGCGCCAATGATAAACTTTCCTGTTTCATAGGCAATTCCAAAGCCAAAAGCGTCAGGCATCAAAACTGCATTCATACGCGAAATTGAGGTATCAGGCAAAAGAGTTGATTCAAATACAATGTCTGTTTCAACATCAAGATTTGGTTGGTTTTCATAATAAAAGCCCAATGTAAGATTGGTGATTGGCTTGAGTGATAATCCGGCTTTATAGCCAAATCCGCTGAAAAAATCATTTCTGGAGGAAATATATGTAAAAGCATATGGGTCGCCAAAATATTCAGTTTTGCGTAAAGAAGAAACTTTCCCGAAAGTTGAA
This sequence comes from Desulfobulbaceae bacterium, assembly GCA_018335795.1. GTDB lineage: Bacteria > Bacteroidota > Ignavibacteria > Kapaibacteriales > UBA2268 > PGYU01. The sequence continues at coordinate 37,827 of JAGXRP010000067.1, forward strand.
AATACAGATGCCCCAACTGAAGCATATTTTGTAATTTTTGTAGCACCTCCAAAATACAGCATCGAAATGCCGCCTTTACCTTGGTATATAGTTCTGCCATCAAGATAAATGTCATTGACAATTTCTTTTATTGGCGAAGCTATCATATAATTGATGTTACTATATGGGTGAATCCCGAAACTTGCGGCTATACCCATTCCAGTGTCAATCATAAACAACCCGCTGATTCCATTCAATGCACCGAAATTTTGATAAGAATCCTGCAAATCCGAGAATGCCAAAGTCTGGTTAAATTTATATCCTACATTGATTCTTGTCGTCGTTACGTAAGACCACATCGCAGGATTGCGGAAATTGATTGAATTTTCTGCCGGAAAGGCAATAGATGTGCCACCAACGCCATCATATGAGGCATTTCCTGTGGTATTGATATCTCCGATTCCGAAAATGGAATAATTCATGCCACCCTGACTGAATGCGGGAGTTGCTGATAAAATCACAAACAATATAACTAATAATCTTTTGAGCATTTTCTTATTCAAACATTGATGGATTTGTTGAGTAAATTACCTTTAGCGATGGCCGTTTTGAGACATCAGGATGGTTCAATCCATAGAAAACATATCTGTCTAATTGCCGTGCTTGGTTGTTAATCGTATGAGGCATAATCACTAATGAGCCTTTGCCTGTGGTTCTGTTCCAATACTGAACTGCAGAAGTGAAACTCGGAAAAAAGAATGCATTAATATTCTGAGCATTTGAGCCTGTGAATTGGAAAATCGGATTCAAATAATCTTTAATAAAGTAGTTCGCTTCGATTACAGTAGTATCTAACTTTATGTTTCCCCTATATGAGAGCTCAGGAACGAAATGCAAAGTGAGTTGAGCTTTGTGAATACCCGAAAATTGTGGTACCATACTCAAATCAAACCCCAATTCAGTCCAATAATTTGCACCATTTTGCATTACAATGTAGCTTGTATCAGGCATTGGTGTATCTAAGAAAGTCATATCAACACCCGACACCAAATTCAGTTCTCTCAAACTATCGCTTCCGTCTCTATAATCAACCTTTATTAATGATGAAAAATCTGCAGTCGGGGAGTTTCCGTAAAAGCGATGAATTACATTGCATTGTTGATGTGGAACAAGTATCAATCCGTAATTAGGGATAATTCGTTTTATTTCCTTGCCCGAATCAGGTATAAAAACATTTTCAGTCTTGAGCCATTCAATTATCAATTCCTTAGATAAATCTAATGTTACCGTTTCCAAAGAATCTTTTAAAACGATTTTACCTGACCACGAAGCCACAGGAATAGGGTCGTAGTAATTAGCAGGGATAACAAAAAGCGAATCGTATGTTGTTGTATCTTTTGCCCAACGTCTGTTTACTCTATAAATATCAAAACCAAAATAGCCGGAGTTTGAATCTCCCAAAGCATAACGATGAGGGAATAAAGTAAGCTTAAGGTTTTCGATATCTTCAATCTTGAGGTGACTTAATGTATCGGGAATAAACGCGAAACTCGTAATAACAGCGGCAGTTATACCTTTTGACTTGCCAAGAAGTACAGCTCCATAATTGAAAAGCGGAAAATCTGCTTGAAAGACTCGTTGAGACGTAATCAATTGAGTATCAAGTGAACTAATTCCCTTAATTTGAGAAGTATCAGGCAACAGATTTATTGCAATTTGTGAGGGTTGCTCATTGCAACCCGAAAATTTTAGTGCAAAAACGACAACTAAAGCAATCAATAAAATTTTTAGGAATTGACTCATGAAAGTTCTTTGATGATAGATTTGTATATTGATTCGTATTCTAAAGCCGACGCGGTCCAAGAATAATTGGCTTTCATTCCGCGTTCGGCAATCGTTTTGAATAATTCATTGTTAGAGTATAGTTCGACGGCGCGATTGAATGCAACTGCCAATTCCTTAGAATTATAATTTTCAAAAACTATGGCATTGCCTTCGAGCTCGTTACGGACATCTATAGCAATATCTTTCATACCGCCTGTTGCCCGGACTATTGGTATTGCTCCATAAACTATCGAATACATCAGGTTCAGTCCGCAAGGTTCATATTGCGATGGCATCAGGAAGAAATTGCAACCGGCTTCGACTTGATGAGACAAATCCTCGTTAAATTCATATCTGAGCTTAACTTTATCAGGGTATTTGTTTGAAATTTCAGTTAATTTTTCTTTCAAATCAGCATCGCCTTGACCCAGCAAAATAAACTGAATATCTTTCGAAAAGATTTCATCTGACGCTTCGATAATCAACCCTACACCTTTTTGATAGCCGATTCGGGGTATCATTGCAAAAAGCGGAACATCTTGTTTATATTCGAGTCCGAAAATTTTACATAACGCAATTTTGTTGCTTGTTTTGAAAGTTTCGTAATCTTTTTTGAATTTTTCTATTATTAATGAATCGCGAGCCGGATTCCATCCAACAGAATCAATGCCGTTCAAGATACCTTTGAATTTGTCGATGCGTTCTTTGAGCACTTCGTTCAACCCGTTGGAATACTTTTTGTCCATCAAAATCTCCTGAGCATATGTCGGGCTAACTGTAGTAATATAGTTAGAATATTGAATTGCGCCTTTCATTAAATTCAATTGATTTTTATGCTTAAAATTCGGCAACACACTTTTATCCAATCCTGTCTTTGCAAACTCGTGTAATCCATACACACCTTGACGATAGAAATTGTGAATCGTAAACACAGTGCCTGTATTTTTGAATTTTTCATTACCCGAAGTGCGGATTAATGCCGGAAGAAGTGCCGTTTGCCAATCGTTACAATGAATAATATCTGGGTACCAACCAAGCAAATTACAGGTTTCGACAACGCTTTTATTGAAAAAAATGAATCTTTCGGCATTATCTTGATATTCAATCCAAGTTTCAGGGTCGTGATAAACACCCGTTTTTTCTTCGAAATAGCCGATATGCGATGTAACATATGCTTGTACTTTTGTGCCCGGACTAACAACAGATGTGGACTTAACTGTGGTAAATTCGATTTTATCGCCTAATTCGATAGGTATATCGCGTAATCTGTTTATCTCATAAATTCGGTTTCTACGTTCGGAAATTGTACCATATTTGGGTAACATCAACCTTACATCATGTCCCATATGCCTTAGTGCAATCGGCAAAGCATAAGATACATCGGCAATTCCGCTCTCCTTAGCAAAAGGAAAGACCTCACTCGATACGAACAGAATGTTTAGTGGTTTTGCCATTTTATCTTATTATATGTCTAATTTCAGTTTTTCCAATCTTACAAAAATACGAATAATTGCCATATATAGTATTGAAATTGTATTCCACACTAATAAAACATTGTATATATCACATTGTTAATGAGCTAAATGTCTTAACTTTATTTTAATTTTTCTACTTGTCTTTCAATGCGCATCTTTGTTTTTTTCATTCATTTTCATTTATTTTTGATAAATCTATTTGACAAAGCGAATCCGACGAGATGAAACAACTACAGAGGAAACTGAAAGACAATCTTTATCGAAATAACCAAACGCTACGAAAGATTAAAAGCCGAAGATAGGCTACAAAAGAAAAAACGAAATTGATTTAGATTTTCGCTTATGAATTTTACTTTTAGTACGTCTTAAATTCAGATGCTTTAAGTGAAGCATAATTTTGATTTTGGCTTGACAATACAAAAAAAGATTCATGAGCGATATTATAGATTGCATTTATTGTAAGAGTGATAGGATTACCAGACACGGTAAAAGCCCTATCGGCAAGACACGTATGAGATGTCGTGATTGTGGTAGGACTTGGGTTCTCGTTTATGACAATGAAAAAACCGATATTGGTGATTTGGCACAAGATTATCTTTTGGGAAGCACATATCGAGACTTAGCCGATATGTATAAAAGTTCACCACGACGAATCAACCAAAAACTCCGTGATTATCTTAAAGGATTCCCGCATTGGGAAAATTATATAGATTCTTTGATGAATACGCACCACCCTAAACAAATTATACTTGCCGGCAAAAGCTTTGCATGTTCGGTTAGGGGCAATGATAAAAATACAATGTTTTCCATATTTGCAATAGATGCTCTTTCAGGATTTGTTTTGGCTTATGATGTGGCAAACGAAGATACTTCAGTAGTTTGGGACAAAATGCTCCACAGAATGTCTCGGCGTAATATTAAATGCGATAGTTTCATGTCTAACGGCACAGAAGCTGTTCTAAAGTCAGTAATGAAGTATTATCCAAATGCTGATAATAAAATACTTTTTCATCGTAATTCGCGAGAAAAAGAGCTTGCTTGTTGTGTGATGAGAATACCCGTTAATTATAAACTGATGAATGAAGCAGCACGAATAATGGTATCGCTTGATAACAAAACCGTACTTGAACAACTCGGAATCAACGATTACAGGCAGCTTATGGATTATTTTATTTCTCATCAAAATGAATTTACCGAAAAATTGCGTCAAAAGTTGGAAACCAAGCCAATTCACAAAAATGATGCTTTGATTGTAAAATTTCAAGAACGGTTCGACAAATTCTACATGCTGAAAGAAGACCCGGAGCCAATTATTAATGCTTGGATAGCAAATACCATGCTTTATAAAAATGGATATACATATAATAGTTTTACTTTATATTCACAAAAATTGATTGAAATGGATCTTAAGCATTACGCTACCGGTGTAATTCCTAATGGGTCCAGTAATTTTAGAGACGAAGGCGAATCCAAAAATTTCCTACTTGATATTGCCGTTAGGGCTTTAGAATTACCTGTTTTGACTCATGATTGTGGTTTACTTTACGAAAATTGTTTTTTGATGTAACCTCTCATTATACTAAACGTATCGATGTGTGCTTATTCATTCCACTAAATCGAAAGCAAATGTGTTTTGTTAATTTAAAATAATATTCAAAATTTGCTTTCTTAACTATTTACTTGCATTGTAAGAAAAAATTTCGTACTTTACCTAATATATTAATTGTGAAAAAATAATATTAAAATGAGAAAAAAATAATGAAAATTTCGGAAAATGACTTGCTGGATTTTTTGCCATTTGGCGTAGCTCTAATCCAAAAGGATTTGAAATTGCGACTTGCCAACAATAAGTTCACAGAGCTTACCGGCATGCTACAAGATGCAAGTTTGAGAACATCAGATTCGAGATTTGCAAATGCAGATGTGATTCTAAACATCAAGAGAGTTTTTGAGACAGGCGAGGAGTCTGTTCAATATGTTTCCGGTGGACCTCACGAAATCAGAACAGACCACAATGTCGCGACTTTCATTCCCCTTTTCAGCAGTAACGGTGATATCAAAGAAGTCCTATGTATTTTTCATAGTAGTACAGAATCAGGACATTGGCAGAAAGAATTCAATATTTTGTTCGAAAAAGTGCCTTGTTATATTTCGATAGTTGATAAAAATTTAAAAGTACTCCGTGCTAATGAAAGATACCGAGATACATTTGGGGAAAGTCACAGCATTTTTAACACAGAGCAATCCAAAAAACGTGGCTATGAGTATATGACATCGCCAACAGTTCTTGCTTTTACAGAAGGTATGGAGCAAATTGGTGCTCAAGTCGGGATGACCAAATCCGGTGAGAAAGCCCATTTGATGATTTCGACAATTCCAATAGCCAAGAATTCCGAAGGCGTTTCTCATGTGATGGAAATAGCCGCTGATATCACTGAATTGAACCAACTTCAAGAACAATTGCATCACGCACATGACTTTTATTCAGATTTGATTGAAAGTTCAGCCGATGGTATTGTAGCTTTAACCCACAGAGGTAAAGTTCAGATTTTCAATGCTGCCGCTCGAAACTTGCTGAAATGGGAAATACCCCGCAAGCCCGGAATACCCAAAATTCAAGAATTAATGCCTAAGGAATTCTTTGAAGATTATAAGGAGGATGGAAGTATAATCAACAACAGAGAATTTACTCTCATTGCCAATGATGGTACCGAAGTTCCTGTCAGAATCAATGCTTTCATTATACATACAAAGAAAAGTGTTATGGGGCGAGTAGCATTTATTCAGGATTTACGTCAAATCAAAGAACTCGAACGTGAAAAGATGATGTTGGAACAAGATGCTGTTTCGACCACATTCCTTTCATTGGAAAGCAATATTGATTTGTTGCTCAAGGAACAAAACAGATATTTAAACGATTACGAAAATCTTCGCCACTCAGCACCAAAGGAAGTACTCGACAAAGCTTGGGCTAATTTACGCAGTAAATTCAATATCAAAAACAAAATAATAGATATATTTGTAACGATTGCCAAAGGCTACCAAATCAAGTTACAAATTCAGAATATTAACAAAATCATAGAAGAAGTATATACCGAATTCAAAGATATTGCATCATCGCAAAACGTTACAATCAATCTTAATTTTTCAGGAAACTTTGAAAAAGTAAAGACCGACAAATACGCACTGTATTCCTTATTGCAAATTCTCATTTCCAATGGAATTGATGCAGCGTCTGTTTCCGGAAAAAACGGTAGACTTGAACTTGCAGTTGGAATTGACAAAGAGAAACTCTTAATCGAAATCGTTGACAACGGTTCGGTAATCCCCAAAGAATCCTTAGAAAATTATTTCAAAATTAAGGAGAGCCGCGAAACTCGTTTGGGATTATTAACTGCTTCGATGATTACGGAATTGCTAAAAGGGAAAATCATTGCCCAATCAAGCACACAAATAGGCAACTCATTCAGAGTTGAATTGCCCATTTAGGCGAATTTATTTAGGATTACGGTTGGTCTATGAACAGTGGAGCGTCAGGACCAACCGGCAAACCTAAGAGAATCCACAAAATCATAAATATAGACCAAACTATAAAGAACACAAAAGTATAAGGTAACATCACCGATACAATTGTGCCTATCCCTGCTTTTTTATCATATTTGGCAAAAAATGCAACTATCAATGCAAAATACGACATCATTGGCGAAATAATGTTTGAGACACTATCGCCAACGCGGTAAGCTGCTTGAACAAACTCCGGTGAATATCCTAAAAGCATAAACATAGGAATGAAAATTGGTGCCATCAGTGCCCATTTAGCCGATGCACTACCCATTACAAGGTTCATTACCGACGTGAGAGCGATAAATGCTAAAATGAGCGGTATCGGTCCCAATCCTGACGATTGTAATACGAGCGCCCCTTCGACCGCAAATATCTTACCGAGATTAGTCCAATTGAAATAAGCTACGAATTGAGCAGCAAAAAAAGTAAGTACAATGTATAGCCCGAGAGTTTCCATTGATTTACCCATACCACGCATTACATCCGAATCGCTTTTTATTGTTTTTGCACCAATTCCGTAGGAAATACCTGCAAATGATGCACCAAGAAAAATAAATGCGACTATACCACGCATAAATGGTGAACGTAATACGCTCCGAACTCCGGTCTCAGGGTCAATATCTCCACGTAGAAAACCATCTTCGGGAACAACTCCTATGGCTAAAATAGCGGCAAAAATAACTGATGCAATAATAGCATAATTCAGCCCTTTTTTCTCGCTTTGCGTTAATTTCCTTAATTCCTCTTTTTCAGTCGAACCCTCATAATCTCCTAATCTCGGCATAACAATTTTCTCTGTTACCCAGGTGCCTGCAAGTGCAATTAATGGCACTGAAGCTACTAAAAAATAATAATTTGATGCGGGATTGACAGTATAACTTGGGTCAATTATTCGAGCCGCTTCCTCAGATAGTCCTGCTAAAAGTGGGTCTATTGTGCCTAATAACAGATTGGCACTATAACCACCGGAAACACCTGCAAAAGCCGCTGCAATCCCACCAATTGGATGTCTGCCAATTGCATGAAATATGATTCCACCCAATGGAACAAGTAATACATATCCGACTTCGCTTGCAGTATTTGAAATAATGCCTGCGAGAATAATTACAAAAGTCAATAATTTGCGTGGAGAAGAAAGTACAAGCAATCTTAATGAAGTTCCTATCAAGCCGGAACTCTCGGCGATGCCGATTCCTAACATTGCTACTAATACTGTACCAAGTGGAGCAAAGGACGTGAAATTCGTCACCATTTTGGTAATTATCATGTGGATACCCTGCTCGGACAATAGATTGACAGGTTCTATTAATTCCCCTGTACTTGGATGATTTGCGTTAAAGCCAATCAAAGAGGCGAGCCATGACATAATAACGACTGCAATAGCCAAAAGTGCAAATAAAGTAGCTGGATGCGGGAGAGCGTTGCCTAATTTTTCGACAATTAATAAAAAATTACCGATAAAATCTCGTTTTGTACCTTCTTTTTTAGTCATTCGTTTTTACTATTTATTGAAAAATCAAACTAAAAGAGACAAAAAGAGTTTTAAATTATTTTCTTAGCTTCGACAAAATTTATTTATGTACTTGGGGTAATCTGAGGTAATTGACGTCACCCGTAACTTCCAAACCGGCGTATTTTGCTACATCGGAAAATATTAATTCCGAATTTCTGCCTTTGAATTTATATAATTCAAGTTCTATTTCGGAGTTTAAAGATTCAGTAACTCGTTCGAGCATTTGTTTTTCGTAAGGGGCTTTGAGCAATCCACCGGCAGCTCTTTTGACTTTGACATTTAGGACATATTTGCTGTCATAAACTCGGAAATTAACCATTTCAGCATTAATTTCCAAATGCTCAAGTTTAGCACCCGTATATGAAGCAAACTTGTATAATTTATCATTTAAGTGAAATCCCATCAACAAACCTTTGAAAGAACCTATTATCCATGGGACTCTTGCTATTGAAGCCATAAATGAAGCACCCTTATGTTTGAAGTGATTGCTTTGCATCCAAACGTAAGCAGAAGGGAATGATCTGCCCCAATCCTTTTCGATATAGCCCTTGCCTCGAGCAAGAATATACACTTTATCGTTGACTAAGAGCTTCCCTTCAATTTTGTGATTCATGCTCAATACACCGTGATTGCACTCCATCGTTGGCACAAATCCGTACCAACCCATAGCACCCGGCGAAAATGTTGTGACTGGCCAAGGAGTTAAGTCGCCCAATTTGATATGTCCATAGGTTAATGAATCGTCTCGGCGAATATCAATGAAAATTTCACGATTATTGAAAATACAATCTCCAATTTGTACTTCAAAAGGTTTTTGAAATGCTCGGAACTCGTTTATATCGAATCTGAAATAAGTAGTTTGGTTGCTTTTGCCATCAATAAATTGAATAAATGCGTGCTCTTTGGATTTGTCTTTGGACTTGAAAACTCCCGGGATTATGGAGACAATGCTTTCACCATTGTAACTAACATTTTTGTAATACCAGCCCTCGAAGAATGTTCCTCGTTTGTTTGAACCATGGTAAAGTTCAGGGTTCCATATTTTGTTCAAAAATGACATCGGGTTTTTCAAATGTTTATAAACAGATTTATACATACATTATTGCATGATAATTTTGCCAAATGGCACTAATTTTTGAACTATAATGCTTATTTTTACATTATAAATATCAACAAATTCTGAAAAAAATTGACCGATTTACAAATACATGAAATATGCAACAAACTTGTAGCGCAAGATGGCTTAGTCATTTTGCCCGAAGTTTTGTTCGATTCTGCATCTCAAGCTCAGGCAAAAATTGTCATGGATTATTTGCCCAAATCCACATTGATTAATCTTCCACATCGCGAAATCGAGTTTTTTGAATGGCTCAAATTAGCGGATAGACCTGTTTGGGATGATTTATGGGAAGATGAAGCAATCTCGCCCTACGTTGTAAGCATTGCTTTTTTGCCGTTCTTGATTGATGCTGATTATCGTGGTTTCCCAATATGCGATTTGACCAAATGCGATAATTACTACTTTACCGCAGACCATATGGTGGACGATGAATCCAAGCTCTTGGTAGAATCGTCGAAAACATTGTTCTTAGAAAAAAAGCAAATGAGTTTGGCTCAAATACTTGCATTGCAAATTTCAGTCAGCCCAATTGACATCTGGCACTTCGCTTTTAAGAGCAAAATAACTGTCGAAAGTGCCAAAAAAGCAGTTGCTGAACTTGTTGCCGATGGCGTACTTGTGCATTTGCGAAGTGCCGAGCACCTAACATCATTCATTGATATCTAATATGCCTAAAATCCTTAAATTCGGTGGCACTTCAGTTGCAACGGCATTTGCGATTAAACAGATTATTTCAATTATCAAATCATCGCCCAAAGGTACGGTCGCGATATTTTCAGCATTTGCAAAAGTAACCGATTTGATTAGCGAAGCAGCTGAAATTGCATTGACAAATCTTGTAAAATCACAAGAATTAGTTTATCGAATCGAAATGCGTTCTTTTGGTTTGATAGAGGAAATGATTTCGAATCCGGATTATATCCGTGAAGCTGAGGCTCTTGTCACAATTCATCTGAATGAACTAAATGAATTATTGGAAAGTATAAATTTCCTGAAAGAATGTCATGGTTCCGCTATTGATTCGGCTCTTGCTAAGGGAGAATTGATTTCTTCGGCTGTAATTCATTTTGCCCTTCTTGATTCCGGTATTAAATCATATCTTGCAGATTCGCGAAATTTTATGATAACCGATAGTAATTACTGCCAAGCAAATCCGCAATTCAATTTAATAACCGAGAAGATTAAAACTGAACTCGTTGAGCCAATGACTTTCGGTGATTATCATGTAGCTGTCTCGCAAGGTTTTATCGGTCGAAGCACAAATTTGAAAACCACTACCTTGGGCAGAGGTGGGTCGGATTTTTCGGCATCAATAATTGGTGCTTGTATGGCGAAAAACGGTTATGAAATTGATTCGATTGATATATATACTGACGTAGATGGAGTTATGAGTGCCGACCCGAAATTAGTCTCAAATGCAAGGAGTATTGATAGATTATCAGTCAATGAAATACTCGAAATGTCATATTTTGGAGCAAAAGTTCTTCATCCAAAGACAATTTTACCTGCTTTGGAAGCTCAAATTCCTGTAAACGTAATGAATACGATGAATAGCGAATTCTTGGGTACTAACATTATAAACAACAATGTAGATTCAAAATCTGCGATTCATTCCGTCATCAATTTAAAAGACTTATATATTTTCAGGATTTCGTCAGACGACGCCAAAACCTGTATGAATGAAATCAATAGTCTTTCCTTGAGAATTATGGCGACAAATTCAACCATTATTTATAGTTCTGTAATCGCATATAATGGGATAATAATTGCAATGGTGCCCGACAATACTAATTTATTGGTATTGCATTCAAACGGCAAAACCCCCGAGCCGATTTTTGGGTGTGTACTCACGGGAGAAAATTTAAGAATTGATAGCGAAATAATGTCAATTTCAAAGATGTTTGAACTTGGTTTCCATATTCCGAAAGTAGATTACTACCAAAGTCCAACTGACAATTCGATTATTATCACATCCGATGTTTCTTTAGATTTGCAACGGATTCATGATGAATTGATTATTCGGTCAACTGCTCAATAACACCACCACCCAGGCAATAGCCCTTCTCATAAAAAATCGCAAATTGTCCGGTGGCAATCCCTTGGTCGGGTTCGTCCAATTCTACAAATGCACGATTATCGGGTAAAAGTTGAATTTTGCAATTATATTTCTGTGCTCCATGCCTAATTTTTACTTGCAAAGAATCAGCCTTGGGTGCTTCTGTAATCCAATTCAAATTATAAACTGCAAATTTGTCGTGAGAAGTCTTGTTGGTTTGGCTATCTTTGGAAATATAAACAATATTTTGCTCGATGTCCTTTTTGACAACATACCAAGGACCACCACTTAAGCCCAAACCTGTCCTTTGACCGATAGTATGAAACCAAAATCCCTTGTGTTTGCCAATAGTTTTGCCACTTTCAATTTGGACAATATCACCGATTTGCTCACCGAGATGAAATTTAATGAAATCATTATACTTAATTTTCCCCAAGAAACAAATCCCTTGTGAATCCTTGCGTTGCGAATTGGGCAAATCAAAATCCTTTGCTAATTGCCTTATCTGAGCCTTATTATACGGTCCGAGTGGAAAAACAATTTTTGAAAGTTGAGATTGGTCTAAATAAGTCAAAAAGTATGTCTGACACTTCACAGGGTCTGGCGATTCCTTCAAATAGAACAATCCGTCAACTTCTTCGATTGAGGCATAATGTCCCGAGGCAACTTTATCGAATTTCTTGAGCAAATCAATTTTAGAGAAAAATTGACCAAATTTAATATGACGATTGCACATTATGTCCGGGCTTGGAGTTCTTCCGGCTTTCAGCTCAGTAATCGTATATTCGACAACAGTATTGAGGTATTCCTGTTGCATATTTACAATTTCGAGCGGCACTCCGGCAGCATCGCAAACCTTTCGAGCATAATCCAAATCCTCTTCCCAAGGACAATCACCCAAAAAAGCAAGCTCTTCCTCGAGCCAGATTTTGAGATAAAACGCCGTCAATTCATGCCCTTGTTCTTTCAGTAAATTTAATGCAACTGAGCTGTCAACTCCTCCTGATAACAAAACTGCAATTTTCATATTATCTATTATGCCCTATTACGTCTATATTTTGAATGATTTTAGTTGATTTAATACGAAAATCAACAATTATTATTAACTATTGTGGCGTATTTTCTTGAAAATATTGTAATAATAAGTTATTTTTGAAAGAGTTAATTAAAAATATGTTAGGTACGATATGAAAACGAATATTTTATACAGATTTCTTCTTCACGCAATAGTTTTTATTATAGGGTTCAATTACTCCTTGAAAAGTCTTGAAGTCCAATCTGCTTCAAAAGATAAACTCCGTGACCACGTTAAGTTTTTGGCTGGTGACCAATTGAAGGGCAGGTCCCCTGGCACTCCCGAAATGAAGCTTGCCGAAGAATACATAGAAAATCAATTCCGTGCAGCTGGTTTGAAAATGTTCAAAGATTCTTTTAAACAAGGATTGGACATTGTCATTGGAAAAGAACTCGGCGACAGCAATATAGTAATAGTTGAAACTACTATCATTCGTCCGGGTATTCCTAAAGAGCGTTCTCCGCGAGTTGCTCAACCATGGACAGTAGGGCAGGATTTCATGCCTCTTGCTTATAGCCAAAATACTAGGGTTAAATCTGAAGTGACATTCGTTGGTTTCGGTATCTCTGCTCCCGACCTTAAATATGATGATTATGAAGGCATTGATGTTAAGGGCAAAATTGTCGTTTTGCTTAATGAAACACCCGATGGAGAAAAACCCGACTCAGAATTCAACAACTATCGTAGTTTGCGTTATAAATTATCCAACGCAAAAAGCAAAGGGGCAATTGGAGTAATAATGGTGCGGATCCAAGGCGATTCGATGAATGTATTCGAACGATTGAATTTCGAGAATATTGGAAGTGAAGCCGGAATAGTCGCTATTCAAGCATGGAGACAAACTTTATCAAAATTATTTACCAAAGAGCATCCGCTTCAATTACTCGAAAACACTATCATGAAAAATAAAAAGCCAATGAGTATGCATTTGCCCAATACTGAAGTCACTTTACAAACCGATTTGAAAGATTTGAAAGCTCCAACATATAATATCGTTGGATTTGTAAAGGGAACTGACAGCAAATTAGCTGAGCAATATGTCGTTATTGGGGCGCATTATGACCATCTCGGTTATGGCGGTCCGACCTCGCAATACCGTGGAAAGCGCCAAATGATTCACAACGGTGCTGACGATAATGCTTCCGGAGTAGCCGGTTTAATCGAATTAGCTCATTATTTCGCTGCTAATCCCACGAGCCGTTCATTGATATTTGTAGCTTTTACAGGTGAAGAAACAGGTCTCGTGGGTTCACGTTATTTTACTCAAAACTCATTTATTGGAATGGAAAATATTGTCGGAATGGTTAATTTGGACATGATTGGAAGATTACGAGCAGACGAATTGACCGTATTTGGTACGGCTACATCGCCTAGTTTTGCTTCTGTCATTGATTCGCTCGAACCATTGAACAAATTCAAACTTATTCGGGCAAGTGATGCTTACGGACCAAGCGACCATGCAAGTTTCTATTCTAATGATAAGCCCGTGATGATGTTCTTCACAGGATTACACGAAGATTATCACAAGCCGAGCGACACTTGGAACAAACTTAACTACGAAGGTTCGGCGCTCGTAGTTGATTTCATTCGCCAGTTCACTCAAGCAATCGCTGATTACCCCGCACATTTGGAATTCACAGCCGTTACAACGGTATCGAATAATCATCAACCAAGACGTGAAAGTGGTTATGCAGATGTTTGGTTTGGTATTATTCCCGATTTCGAGGAAAGTCCGCTTGGTTGCAAAATCGGTGGTGCAAGTCCCGGCAGTCCCGCAGATAAAGCAGGTTTGCTTAAAAATGATATTATCACGGAAATTGAAGGCACAAGCATCAAAAATTTGCACGATTTCATGTACAAAATCCGCGAATTCAAAGCCGGAGACGTGCTCAAAGTGAAAATTCTCCGCGGTGAAGAAAAAACTGAAATGATGTATGATGTGACCTTGACTGCAAAAAATAAATAATGATTCAGTTAGTTAATCGCAGAATTTTCAATAGTAGTGGAAATTTAATAAGTGCTGACTTCCGATTCGACGACGAAATGAAGTCTTCCGTGCCTGTTGTAGTCTTTTCACATGGATTCAAATCATTCAAAGATTGGGGTTTTATTCCTTATGTTTGTGAGCAATTTGCACAAAGTGGCTTTATTGCCGTCAATTTCGATTTTTCATTCAATGGCATTTCCGACCCCGTTGCTATGCGGTACGACGAAGCAATGTTTTCACAAAATACTGTTTCGCAAGAAATCGCAGATTTGAACACAGTCCTGGATTTTTTATATAAGGAATTGAAAAATACTGTTACCCCATTCCCTACTTGGAATGGAATGATTTACCTTGCCGGACATTCTTTAGGTGGTGCTGTATCATTGTTCACAGCTTCAAAGCGGAATGATATCGCAGGAGTTGTTACTTGGGCGGCAGTTTCGCAAATCAATCGAAATACCGAGCGCCAAAAGAAAATCTGGAAAGAGCAAGGATTTGCCGAAGTGAAAATTCAACAAACTGGACAAATTCTAAAGCTGAATTATTCATACCTTTTGGATAAGGATACAAATTTTTCGCAAAATGCTGTTCTTGATGCTTGCAAATCAATTCAATGCCCGGTACTTGTATTGCACGGTCGGATTGATATTACAGTCAAACTTGCCGAAGCTTACGAAATTTATGACGCTGTGAAACATATCAATAATTCCGAAATAAACGTCATTGAACATACGGGTCATACATTTGGTGCAAGACACCCCTTGGAAGAACCTGCGAGAGAATTGATTGAAGCAACAAGTAAAACAATAGAATTTTTTAAATTATGAAAATATGTAATCTAATTCTGCTACTAATTATACTGACATTTGCCGGATGCGAAATATTTGTCATAGGGCATAAAATTGAAGTATTGCCTACGGTGAATTTGACGCAAGAATCGGCATTGGGAGCTGTGTATCTTTTCAAAGCAGAGTTAGATAGCAATAACATTCCGGCGGCATCGCAGATTTTGGCGCACAAAGACGGCAGCATGATGAGTGCCATCGAGCGCTACGAGAACTATTTCACAGTTGCGAGATTGAAAAGAATGCTCTATATGCGTCAAGTTACTGCTGTAGAAGTTGACACGCTTCAATCCAGAAAATTCCTTTGTAATATCGAATATGATTACATGAAACTCGTGGGCTACCAAACCGCTCAAATTGCTGACCGATGGTACATTACGGAATATAGCCCAATGGATGTAATAATTGAACCCCTTGACTACAGCAAATTTCAAACTAAAACGAAATAATCTTAGAGGCACAAGATGAAAACTGCATATATATGCGACGCAATTCGCACACCCATAGGCAAACACGGCGGCACACTTGCTTCCGTTCGACCTGATGATATGGCTGCACTAACAATAAGAGAATTAATCAAACGCAACCCGCAAATTGACCCGGCACGAATAGACGACGTGATTTTGGGTAATGCCAACCAAGCGGGCGAAGACAATCGCGATGTAGCTCGTATGGCGCTGCTGCTTGCGGGATTGCCCTGGTCTGTACCGGGCGAAACCGTCAACAGACTATGCGCCTCGGGAATGTCTGCCGTAATCCAAGCATCAAGAGCAA
>JAGXRP010000068.1 GCA_018335795.1 Desulfobulbaceae bacterium
AAATATTTTTTCCAAGTTAAAGAATTATTCTTTGAAATATAAGAATAATTTTTTCTTTTATTCGGGTATTATAATACGCACTTATGAGAATGGGAGCATTTTACGAAGGAATTTTTTAGGAATTTTTAAGAATATTTCTTGGATGGCATTCATAAAAACCTTATTTTTGATACAGGTTAAATGAACGAAAGTTAATTAAAGTTTTTTGAAAATCGGAAAAAAAAAGTCACTCCAAAGTGGGGTGACACAAAACAAATTTTTAAATTTATATTAAAGGTTTTACAATGGCTAAATCATTAAAATCAGCCGAAACTTCAAACGAAGTTACAAACAATTCAACTACTCAAAATGAAGTAGAAACTCCAAACACTTCAGTCGAAGTTGAAACTCCAAATGTTCCTGAAACAAGTGTTTCAGAAACAAAAGCTACAAACGGTCATAAGGTTCTAATGGAGAAACTCGCTATGTTCCGTCGCTTGTCAAAGCAATTCAATCCAACTTTGAAAAGAATTGCTACTGTTCAAAGAAGTCTGGCTCTCGTTATTGACCAAGAACTTTTGGTTGACGAAAAAGATAAGCTTCAAGAAATTCAACAATACTTTACAAATCTTGAACAAAGTATTATTGACAAAATGCCGGAGGAACTAAGAAACCTCGAATAGCGAAAGGTTAAAAACCTATATGCTCAGCCCGTCGAGAAAATCGGCGGGTCTTTTTTTGGATTGTAAAAATTAGTCGGTTTAAACCGCTTATATTCGGTTTTTAGAAATTTATACCTATATATATGGTATAGCCCTTAAAAATCGTGCCTTATTAACCTAATGCCCAAATATCGGGGATTTAGAAATAGCAAAAAACGTGTCAAAAACGTGTCAAATAATATAGCAAAATTTGTGTCAATTAGACTTTTTAAGATAATATCTGATTTGAACAAACTTGAGTATATAAGCGATTCGAGGCGTCTGGCAATTGGTTTCAAGAAATAGGGTAGGAGTTCCCTTGGGATCACAAGACGATATACCAAGCCCTTGTAATACAACATGTTACGAGGGCTTTTTTTTTGTTTCCAAACGATTGCTTATTCCCCATTTCATTTGTAGAGTGTAAATGTGAATTTTCATTTTTTTGATTATATTGCATCTTGAGATTCAAGATTACATGAAAAAGTTTTGGCGTAAATCTATAAGTTTGATATGTTAGGGAGAAGAGCATGAATAAGGTGAATATATCGGAAAAGCTTGCGATGTTTGGCGATTATTACAATCCGCGTATCGTTGGTGAATTGAATGGGCAACATGTCAAGCTCGCAAAGCTATTGGGAGAATTCGTATGGCATAAGCACGACAATGAAGACGAACTCTTCTACGTACTCGAAGGAGAGCTAAAGATAGAATTTCGCGATAAAACTGTGACAATCAAAAAGAATGAATTCTTGATTGTTCCGCATGGAATTGAGCATCGCCCCGTTGCCGAGAAAGAGGTCGCCATAATGTTGTTCGAACCTGCCACAACTCTCAATACAGGCGATACCAAAGGAGAGTTGACGAGAGAGAATTTGGAGCGAATTTAGCATAATATTTATAGATAATATTCGCAAAATAATGCTCTAAATATTACTTCAAATCTTCTATAAATAGGGATTATTTGGCAATTAATTTGCGATAATTATGATGATAATTCGTGAATTATTTGGTTAATCCAACTATTATGCGTATTTTAGTAATCTATTCATTTTCATATACTTTATTTTGATATTAATGATTATTTTATTAGTGTCGGAAATTATATTATATGGTATTTGATTAGTTTATATTATTAATTTGAGAGAATATATTATGACAGAAACGAAATTATTTAACTCCGAAATGAAGCCATCAGCGGCTGAAAAGCAAGAAATTGTTGATTTTTTGTTTCACAATTTAGACCAATTCGGTGACAAGAAAGAGGACATTGAAAAAGCTATCAATTATGCTATAAAAGAAAGCCAATCTCCTGGTGGTTTTGTATTGGTTAATCGCGAAGGTACAGAAATAGCATGCGCTGTCGTGGTCAATGAAACGGGCATGAAGGGTTATATCCCCGAAAACATTCTTGTTTATATCGCTACTCACAAAAACATGCGTGGCAAAGGTGTCGGCAAAAAGTTGATGACAGAAGCCATTAATACTGCAAAAGGCAACATAGCTCTTCATGTCGAACCCGAAAATCCTGCAAGGTATCTATATGAAAAACTTGGATTTACGAATAAGTATTTAGAAATGAGACTGATAAAATAATAATGGCATACGTTACATTAGATTCAAAAAAGCTGAAGCATAATTTCGATTATCTCGAAAAATTATTCAACAAAAACGGCATACAATGGTCTGTTGTGACTAAGATGCTATGCGGTATCAAAGATTATCTTGCCGAACTTTTGAAATTGGATATCAAGCAGGTTTGCGATTCGCGAATATCAAATCTGAAAATGGTGAAATCTATCAATCCCGAAATTGAAACTGTTTACATAAAGCCCCCTGCAAGCAATGTAGTCCAAAGTGTCATCAAATATGCCGATATCAGCATGAACACTCAGATTGAAACTATACGCTTGCTCTCCGAAGAAGCCCAAAAACAGCAGAAAACACATAAAATCATCATAATGATTGAGCTTGGCGAGCTACGTGAAGGCGTCATGGGCGATGATTTTGTAAACTTCTATTCAAATGTGTTCAAGCTCAAAAATATCGAAGTTGTTGGAATCGGCACAAATTTATCGTGTTTGTACGGAGTTCTGCCCAATCCCGACAAGCTGATTCAGCTCAGTTTGTACAAGCAATTGATTGAAGCAAAATTTAACAGAGCATTGCCATTTGTGTCGGGCGGGTCATCGGTTACAATACCGTTAATTTTTCAGAAATTGCTACCCAAAGGAATCAATCATTTTCGCGTAGGCGAAACCTTGTTCCTCGGGACAGATGTCTATAACGATAAGCCCCTGAATAAAATGAACAACGACGTTTTCAGGCTTTATGCCGAAATTATCGAATTAATCGAAAAACCGGTTGTGCCGATGGGTGATTTCGGAACCAATGTTGACGGGCACAGTTTTGAATTTAACCAAGATTTGGTCGGGAAAAAATCTTACCGAGCAATTATTGATATTGGTTTGCTCGACGTTGATGAGCGCCACATTACACCGATTGACCCCGATATGAGCTTCGTCGGGGCAAGTTCGGATATGTTGGTGATTGACCTTGGCGACAACGAAAACAAGTACAAAGTTGGCGATTTCTTGCAATTCAAGATGGATTACATGGGTACTTTGCGAATTATCAATTCGAAGTACATTGACAAAAAAATAATTTAATGTTAAGTCAACATGTTTGTTCACTCAATCAAATATTCATAAAAACAAAATCCCCCTTAATCCCCCTTTGAAAGGGGGAGCTTGCGAGCAGGGGGATTTTCATATTCCTAAAAGAAGCTGCTAAATTGCAACAGCTTCTTTTCTATTCACAAAATTCTGACTACTGCCCTACGAATACAACTCTCTTGCTGTTTTCGATAACGTAGCGAGTAAAGCTACCTGTGAAAAATGTAGCGATAGTGCTTTTTGAGTGAGAGCCAAGAACTACACCGTCATAGTTCTTCATTTCTTCCGGTGTGAACAGCTTCTTGATGTCAATGTCCGAGCCTTCGGTTGTTACCTTTTCAAAACCATGAGCATTGAGTAATTCTTTTGCTTGATTTAACTCGTGATTGCGGTAGTCTTCGTCATCATGCGACATAAAGAGTTTGAGCTCGATATTGCCCGTCGCAGCCATCTGTGCAAATCTCTGCAAGGCACGACATGAGGGAATACTCGCATCAAACATTATGAGGTACTTGCGAGCTTCTTTTGTGTGTTTTTCTAAGTTTAGTTCCTTAGGAACCGCAATCACAGGAGTAATCGAGTAATCCAAAAGTTTCTCGAAAGATTGTCCATCTGTTCCTTCGCTATCAAACTCAAAGAATGTCCGTTTGCCGACTATCATCACATCGTAATATTTAGATGCGTCGAGAATGGCATCACTCGGGACACCCTCGATTTTGTAGTTAGCGTAACGAACGGAATGCTTTTCACATTCTGTATTAAAACTTTGGATTAGCCCGTTAATGCGTTCCTTTGCTGTTGCCAAACGCGAATCGCTCAACAATTTGGTGTAGTACGTTGCACCCAGCGGAATTGAGCCAAATGAATGTTTGATTCCGGGTACATCTAAGATTACCATACCGGTCAATTCTGCATCGTGATGCTTTGCAAGCCAAATGGCAAGTTCAAGCGCCTTCTTGCTATATTCTGAGTCATCTAAAGGCAAAAGAATTCTCTTAATCATAAATCACCTCAAAAAGTATTTAACTTCTATCATTTTACAAGATACTAATATAAATATTATACGATAAAGTTGTTCTTAGATTGGAAAAATATGTAAAAATATTCATCTTTTTTTGCAACTCAATGAGCATCAATAAAGCTCATTGAGTCAGTCAATCATCACTATTTCACCACATTCAGTAGTTGGACATGCTTGTAGCCGTGTTGTTCGGAGACGAGCCAATAGCTGCCCGAACTGATATTCTCTGGTAAACGCAAAGATATCGAGTAGGAGCCCGATTCGGCGAAATCGCTATATAGAGGGCAAACTTCGCGACCCGACAAATCGGACAGATACATTTTCAGATGCCCGGAAGTCGCAATTTCATACTCTGCTATGAAGTCAGAGCCGTATGTCACAGGGTTTGGATAAATCCGTTTGGGCTTCACAGATGGCGAATATACAGAAGTGCCAACTCTTGTACCTTTTAGAAATTGGTTTTGAAAAATATAAGTATCAAAATAAATAGTTCCATTATCGAAGTAACTCCAGATACTTGAACTCCATGTACCAATTGTGTCTTTTAAATCTTGTGCAAGATGAAATATTGGCTTATACCAACTTTCGCCTTTGTCTGATGATTGGAAAAATCCAAATCCAGAACCCGAAATTAGAATTGTTGTATCATTATGAACTAATTGAGAAGTGAACATTTCATAGGGCCAAGTGGTTTTGTATCTAATTTCCCATGTATTTCCAGCGTCATAAGTTTTTGAAGTTATTGCGGTATCATTAAAACTACCAGGTAATACTATTCTACCAGTTGAAAAAGCTTCATTTTCGTCAAAAAAGTAAATATATTCTACATAGTTCGGTACTACAAATAATTTCCCAAAACTATTTTCGAAATTTGTATGATAAAAATAATTCTTTGTAGAATCACTTTCAAAACCGTATCTTCGATTCAAACGAATAATAAAACTCTTATCTTTTTGTAATATTATTTTACTATAAAACCAACGTTCATTAATAGAATCAGGCACTGAAAAATTTTCCCACTTTTTACAAGCATCTGTAGATTTTAATATTTTAATTTCTGAGTCAGGGTGTTGTGCCCAATTTACTGAAGTAGCAAAAGCATTTATTGAATCAAGCATTACAAAAGATTTATGGCTATAATTTTCGATTTGTGGATATTCTTTGAATGAAGTACCAAAATCCTCGGATACTATAATATGTCCTCTATTTGTTAATATAATTATTTTACCATTAGAAAAATATTCACATTTAACACCCCAATATTGAGGATAATAAATAGAATCAGTGGATTTGAAAGAAGTATCTGCATAAATTAATTCCCAAGAATTGCCACCATCAGTAGTTTTTTCAAGCATTAATCCTGTTGCATTATTATCAGTCTTTAACAATATGCAATTATTTTCATCAATACATTTAAAATCCATAATAGAAGTTAATACATTATTATTAAATTTGTAAGCATGCTCTACATAATATGTATCTTGTGAAAATAATCTATCAAAAGTTAATAGTATCAATAGAAATAATAAATATTTCATAATTTTGTCCTTTATAATTTACCTGCCCACTTATTAAGTGGGCAGGTTTGTAAATATTGATTTATTTTACTTTAATAAATTTACCGTTAATAATTTCACCTGTCAACCCTGAAACTATAACATTGTATAGCCCTATCGGGAAAGTATTAGATTTTAATTCAAATTCAAAATTCAAATTTGTTTCTATATTGATTTCTTGTTTGAAGATTTCGTTCCCAAGATTATCAAAAACTGAAAATGTATATACTCCTTTCTCTGGCAATTCTACAGATACTACTACATTACCATCTGTTGGGTTGGGATGGAAATTGATATTTCTTGATGGTATTGATTCATAAATTCCCAATTTTGGGAAGATATTGCCTGTGCCAGAGCCTGGGTTTGAACCATTCCAATTCCCCGGCATTGTGCTTGCACAATCTGTAAACTCACATGGCGTTTCACAGCTATAAGTTTCCCTGTCAGTAACGTCAATTTGTGTAAATTCAAAATAAGGTCCTGAAGTTCCGACTCGATTACATATTTCATAAATACCAACACAACATTCACCACCACAAGCTTTATATAGTGAAATAGATGGAGAAAAATTATCATATTCCCAACAAGTAGCGGCTTTATATGTGAAGCTTAGATAACATTCGTCAACATCATCAATATTCAACCTTTCTTGCTCTTTCATTGCTATCATCCATAAAGCAGCTCGCCAAGCATTTGCTTTGCAAGCAGAATCACAATTTTGGAATTGAATAGTAGCTATTTGAAACTCATATCCCCATCCGGGAATAAAACGGTTATAGTAAGTAATTGTTACAATACAATTTGTATCTGAACACCCCATGACATCTGCTGGTAATCCGACACCCCATGCTGTAATTGGTCCATTCCATGCAGTAGTATCCCCTTCGTCACAATGTGTCGGGTCATAAGATCCGAGTGCAATTCCTGTGAAGCTCACAAAAATTGCAAACAAAAGTGCAATTCTTACCATTTCAAGCCTCCGAAGTAAGCGGTTGCTTAAGGTGGTACTCGGTACTCGGCTGAATTTATTTAAAGTATTCAAAATAACTCCTATAAATTGAAACATTAAAACCCTTAACTCTATGGGCTTTTAGAAAAATGTTCTTTTTTACTTCAAAAAATAATTTTTTGAATGTGCCAATTATGACTAATGCAAATTAAAAAAAGTATTTGATTTATGCAAATACTTTTATCATTTTTTTCCCAACTCAATGAGCATCAATAAAGCTCATTGAGTCAGTAAATCATCACTATTTCACCACATTCAATAGTTGAACATGCTTGTAGCCGTTTTGTTCGGAGACGAGCCAATAGCTGACCGAACTGATATTCTCTGGTAAACGCAAAGATATCGAGTAGGAGCCCGATTCGGCGAAATCGCTATATAGAGGGCAAACTTCGCGACCCGACAAATCGGACAGATACATTTTCAGATGCCCGGAAGTCGCAATTTCATACTCTGCTATGAAGTCAGAGCCGTATGTCACAGGGTTTGGATAAATCCGTTTGGGCTTCACAGATGGCGAAGCGACGGATGTTCCTATTCTTGTGGCTTTTAGGACTTGCATAGGTAAAGTATAAAAATAAAGAATCCCATTATCAAAACTACACTCTAAACTTGTTATCGCAGCTAAAGGATTTACATCATCATTTAATTGAAATTCCGGTTGATACCAACTCTCTCCCTTATCAGTTGATTTAAGAAATCCAAATTCTGAACCAGAAATAAAAACATTAGTATCATTATGAATTAATTGAGAAGAAAACATTTCATTGGGCCAGGTAGTTTTCGATTTAACTATCCATGTTTTACCTCCATCATATGTTTTGGATGTTATTGCTGTATCATTGAAACTACCAAAAATTTGATTTCTACCTGTTGCAAAACCTTCATATTCATCGAACATATAAATATTATCAACAAATTTTGGAACTTCAAAAAATTTCCAGAAACTACCTTCGAAATCTGTATGATAGAAATAATTTTTTGTAGAATCTCTTTCAAGTCCATAAATTGTTTCACAATAAATCATTAAACTTTTGTCTTTTTGTTTGTATAAGCCCCCAAAATACCATTTTGCTTTTATTGAATCTGGTACAATTATTTCTTTCCAACTTTTACAAGCATCTGAAGATTTTAAAAATTGAATTTTTGAGCCGGGGTAGTCAACCCAATTTACTGAAGTTGTAATTGCATTTATTGAATCAAGCATTACAAAAGAATGATGACCGTAGTTTTCGATTTGAGGGTAATTGATAAATGATTCCCCAAAATCTTCAGATATAATTATATGTCCTCTATTAGTAAATATTATTATTTTACCATCTTCAAAATATTCACAAGCTACACCCCAATAATTTGGAAGATAAATAGAATCACTCGATTTGAAAGTAGTATCGGCAAAAATTAATGTCCATGTATTACCACCATCAGTAGTTTTTTCAAGCATTATTCCAGATGAATAATTGTCAGTCCTTAATAAAATACAGTTATTTTCATCTAAACATTTTATACTCATAGAGCTTGCGGCAATAAGTTGAGAAAAAGAATAAGCTTTTTCTATATTATAAACATCTTTAGACAACAAATTTATAGGTAAGATAAATATTAAAATTAATATGTAATAATTCATTTTAGGTCCTTTTAAAATTTTACCTGCCCACTTTTTATCGTGGGCAGGTTTTGTTAATAACAATTATTATTTTACTTTTATAAATTTACCGTTCATAATTTCACCGTTACTCCCGGAGATAACAACATTATACGTTCCTATTGCAAATGAATTTGATTTCAATTCGAATTCAACATTCAAATTTGCTCCTGAATTGATTTCTTGTTTAAAGATTTCATTCCCAAGATTACCATAAACTGAAATCGAATAGATACCTTTCTCAGGTAAATCAAATGATACAATAACATTGCCATCCGTTGGGTTGTATGTTTGACTGTTTGTAATTCCTGTGAAGCCCACAAAAATTACAAACAAAAGGGCAATTCTAACCATCTCAAGCCTCCGAATTAAGCGGTTGCTTAAAGTGGTACTCGGTACTCGGTACTCGGTACTCGGTACTCGGTACTCATAACGCGACTTTTGTACTTGTTATGTACATCTGACAGATTCATAAATACTCCAGTAAATTTAATAAATGAAAACACCACAGAACCCGCTACGGGTCTATATTAAATGTTTTTATTTACACCATGAAAAACTTTTTTCAATGAACCATTTACAACTTTTTCAAAATAAAAAAAGTATTTGATATATCCAAATACTTTTTTTAAATTATTATTTTTTTTTCGTTTCGTTTCTTACCGTTTAAAACTGCGTCTGATTTCGCGTTCTGTTTCACGCTTTTTGGTTGTTTCGCGTTTGTCATATTTGCGTTTTGCTCTCACTAATGCAAGTTCTACTTTTACAAGATGCCCGGAAAAGTAAATCGAAAGTGGCACAAGTGTCATGCTTTTCTCGTTAACGGCATTTCGCAATTTATTCAATTCTCGCTCATGAACAAGCAACTTACGGTCGCGCTTAGGTATGTGATTTTGGCGATTGCCGTGCTCATATTCGTTGATGTGCATGTTGTAAATAATCAATTCGTTTACTTCGATAGCGGCGTACGAATCCTGCAAACTGCATCGTCCGGTACGTAATGATTTAACTTCCGTGCCGGTCAAGACGATTCCACATTCGAGCGTACTGACCACTTCGTACTCGAACCTTGCTTTGCGATTGGACGTGATGAGCCTTTGCTTACGCTCTCTAACAGCTTCTATATTTGCCATTTTACATAAACCTACTGATAAATTCGATTACTACGGGGTCTTCCGATTTTTGTAATTCTTCTGCCGTACCTGAAAATCTGACTTTTCCATCGTGGAGCATTGCCACCGATTTCGCAATTCGAAATACCGAAAACATATCGTGAGTGATGACAACTGAAGTCACGTTCAATTTGTTGGTCAAATCTGCGATCAGCAAGTCAATCTGCTCCGAAGTCACGGGGTCAAGCCCTGTGGTCGGCTCGTCGTAGAAAATATATTTGGGATTGCCGACAAGAGCACGAGCCACTCCGACACGCTTTTTCATACCACCTGATAAATCGGAGGGCTTGATATTTTTCAAAATATTCCATTCTCGCGAAAATTCATTATCGCCGATGCTGTTTTGCTCTGGCAATAGTTGTACTGCCGAGAGCACGCGCTTAGCCTCGTTTTCAAGAATTTCTATGTCTCGTTCGCCATGTTCGTAAAGCCCCAGAATCACATTCTCGAAAACAGTCAGCGAGTCAAATAATGCCGCCCCTTGGAATACGAATCCCATTGTTCGACGAAGTATGAAAAGTTGCCATTTTGTGAGTTGGTCCATACGCTCGCCGTCCACCTTAACGTAGCCATCGTCCGATTCGAGCAAACCGACAATATGTTTGAGCAATACACTTTTCCCTGAGCCTGATTTGCCGATAATGCAAATAGAATCGCCCTCGGGAATAGTCAAATTGACTCCCTGGAGGACAACTTTTGGTCCGAAGCTTTTCGATATGTTATGAATTTCAATCATAAAGAATAGTGAGTGTCGAAAGCGAAAAATATTTTAATCGGTTATATAATGCGTGCCTTTACTTACTCTGGTTTCCAAAGTGGCAGATGTTACGGCAATAGCAGTTTGGACACCATTACGCAATTCGATGATTTTTTTTGTCATACGCGCTTTTTGGTAAAATTGCTCAATTTCGGTCTGCAAATGTCGTAAAATTGTAGTTGCACGGAGCAATCTTTGCCTTGTGCGTACCAATCCGACGTAGTTCCACATAGTATTTTTAATCGTTAGCCAATCTTGCGAAATCAACGCAGGGTCAATGAATTCAGTTTCTTCTTTCCAATCGAAAATATCGGGGAAATAATCATTGTCCTCGCTATTCAGAGCCGCTTGCGAACCCGCAATATGCCCCCAAACGACGCATTCGAGCAATGATGTTGAAGCAAGTCTGTTTGCACCATGAACACCTGTGCAAGAGACTTCGCCTACTGCATAAAGCCTTTGGAGCGATGTTTTTCCCTTTAAACTAACTCCAACGCCGCCGCAAAGATAATGTGCAGCAGGAACGACAGGAATAGGCTCACTTGTCATATCAACACCCCCTGTGAGGCAATGTTTGTAAATTGAGGGGAATCTGTCCTTCACCCAAGTCGAGTCTTTGGAGCTGATGTCTAAGTAAACGCACGGGTGGTGCGTTTCGAGCATAGTTTGATGAATAGCACGGGCAACAATATCACGTGGAGCCAGCGAACCTGATTCATGATAATCTTTCATGAAATCTTTGCCGGATTTGTCAATCAAGATGCCACCTTCTCCGCGAACAGCTTCAGAGATTAGAAATCTGTCGCGCTGATTGTAAAACGTCGTTGGGTGGAATTGAATAAATTGCAAATTGAAACATCGAGCGCCTGCACGCCAAGCAACACCAATGCCATCTCCAGTAGTTTCGGACGGATTTGTTGTATGGAGATAAATTTGCCCAACGCCACCGAGAGCAAGAATAGTCTCGTTGGCATAAATAGGGTATAATTTAGATGAAGTGTTATCAATAACATATGCCCCGAAACAAGCCGGCTTTTTGTAAATATCTAATGTATTAGTCGAATGATGCGACAAGGTCAGCAAATCAACAACAGTCTGATTTGTCAGAATTTTAATATGCGGATTTTTCTTTACTTCGCGAATGACTGCTTCATGAATCGAATGCCCGGTACTATCTTTGGAATGTATAATTCGTGGCTCAGAATGCGCTCCTTCGGCGGTTAGATGGACTTTGCCTTCTTTATCGCGGTCGAAATCCACATTCAAACGGTCAAAGAGATATTTTTCGATTAATTTGGGACCCAACTCGCATAATTGATTGACTGCGGTTTCCCAACAATGCCCGTCGCCCGCTGTCATGATGTCGGCTTTCAGTTTTTTGGGAGTGTCACGAACACCCTTGTAGATAATTCCACCTTGCGCCCAAGGGGTATTTCCGCTCAACAAATCATCTTCTTTGGTGACAATTGTCACTTCACGACCGTAATCAGCTGCTGCCAAAGCCGCAATACATCCGGCTAAACCTGAACCGAGCACTAAGATTTCAGTTCTTTTCATCGTACACCTGCTTAAGTTTTGTTATTTGCATTAATAATCGAATCAATCATCATTATCATTGTTGTGATGCTTTCGCCCTTGCCGGATTTGAGCATTTCGTCTGTATCGCATAGTACTTTCAGTGCATTTGTAACTTCGTTCAGAGAATATTTTTCTGCGGCAACGGAATAATCCCCCAATTGCCCGGGATATATGCCCAAGGCGCTTGCCAAGCTATATTCATTCATACCCTTTGTTTTGAGTTCGGTATATTTGAACAGAATCACGAAGAATCTTGTCAAGATGCTCAAAATCAGCATTTCCTGACGGTCATCAGCAAGCAATCTATTCAAAATTTCGATTGATTTCCCGATATTTTTTTTGCCGATTTGATTTTGAAATTCAAACACATTATAGTCATGATTGTAACCCGTTACAAATAATACGTCTTCGAGCGTAATATTACTTTTTCCGTTCGCATAAATCATTAATTTGTCAATTTCCGAAGCAATATCTCGTAAATTACGTTTTGCACGAGCGGCAATCAATTCAGCGCCCTTCTCGTTGATGGTTTTCCCCTGCAATTTCACTCTTTCAATAATCCATCTTGGGTAGGCACTTTCGTAAATTCTTGGGAATTCAATCCAAGCAGTTTCGTTTATGAATCTGTTGAAAGGGAATTTTATTGAAGATAATTTTTTTTGCCCTGCCGCTGAAAGCACTCCATTTTTTGAGCCTTTAGATATTCCGCTCGCCGAATCAATTTTAGCTTCAATTATCAGATATGTCGTAGGAGGTGGATTGTCGAGCAATTTATTGATTGGAGAATTTTCTTCGATTTTTTTAGATGCTCTGCCCGAAAATAATTTCTCGAAATTTTTGACAACGATTACACGATAATCGCTCATCATCGGGTATGCTCGTGCAATTTCGATAATTTTCATCAGTTCGGTATTTGAAGCATCAAAAATATCGGTATTGAATTTCTTATTTTCGTCATCTATTAAGAGATTAAGCAATTTATTTCGGAATTCTTCAATCAACATTTCCTCATCGCCAAAAACAAGAATAATATTGGGGATGTCTGCAATTTTGGTGATTTTAGCATCTTCAAGCATCATTCTTTTCTTTAGGTTTCAATTGAACTAAAACATTGTAAATCTTTTCGAGAACGATTTCAAAAGTGACAGGTTTGACGATGAATGCGGATATTTTTTGATGCGAAAGCCTTACGATTAAAGATTCAAACCCTAAAGCAGTGCAAATAATAACCGGAATATCTGAAGTCGAATCATTTGTTCGTATATAATGTAGTGCAGTCATTCCATCCATAACAGGCATCTGCAAATCCAAAATCATCAAATCGGGGACACTCTTTTCCATAATTTCAAAGGCATCCTTAGGATTTGAAGCTTGAACGACTTTTGCTTTCAAGAATTTGCCAATTATTTTCTCAAGGAATTTGCGGAAAGTTTCATCATCATCAACGATAAGAACAGTAAATTCCGAAAAATCAATACCGTCCATTTGTTCATCAGTCAAATTTCCAATTTTCATTGTTTTCTTCTTTCTCTATTTCATTACTAACATTCTATGTGGCAACTCCCCGGAATCAAAAAATTTGCCAAGAGCTTTAATTGATTCCTTAGTTATACTTTCTCCTTTGGCTGCAATCAGCATGCCAAAAGATGTGAAGTAATCTTCGGCAATTACCATACCCGGTTCGACTGCATTAATAGGTAATCTCATGATAGACCTATGCCCAATTTCACTACGTTCTGTTTCGATAATAGCGGTAAAGAGAGACACGATTTTTTTATCGTATAAGACACCTGCTTTGCGATTCAAGTAATTCATTGCAGAATTATATCTATCTCTAGTAGAAGTCAAAAAAGCTGAAGTGCTACTGTATTGGACTGCACCATTGAAATTTTCGCCTTTAGCTCTTTGCCGAATATGTAATTGGTTATGATAAAAATTAACAACACCAATTA
The DNA here is from genome assembly GCA_018335795.1 of Desulfobulbaceae bacterium. Lineage (GTDB taxonomy): Bacteria > Bacteroidota > Ignavibacteria > Kapaibacteriales > UBA2268 > PGYU01. Next base: position 14,043 of record JAGXRP010000068.1, read on the forward strand.
TCTTAGCTCCAATATGGATCGAGTCCTTTGTCAGAAACTTAGGGAATCCGCTTCCGTCCAACCTTTCGTGATGCTGAAGTATAATTTCGGCAATCTCGCCAAAATTTGGGTGTTGAGCCAAGATATTGTAACCAAGTTCGGGGTGTTGCTTGTATAGATTAGATTCCTTGTCACTCATCTCGTTTTGATATTTGAATAACAAGGTTTCTGGCATACCCACTTTCCCGATGTCATGAAGTTGGGCTGCTATTTTTATAGTGATTACGTCAGCCTCATTCATACCCATTTCAGTAGCAACAAGAGCAGACTTATCGGCTACAAATCGAGAGTGGCTACCGTCATAATATCTTTCGGTTGTTTCGACAATTTTGGATAAAATCTGGGTAGCATAAAACAAGCTCTCTGCCAATGAATTCGCAAAATTATCTACAATAGACTCAAGTTCTTTTATTTTAATATCTTTATTATCTTGCATCGTTTGCTCTTTAAATCATATTCTTAGACGAATATATAAAAATTCAAGTAATGAAATACACAAATTTAAAAATACGTAATTTACGGTAAAATTCTAAATTATTCTGAATCGAGAAGCACAATTATTAGCAATGAATTTCAAATCAATGATTTGTATTTGGGCTGCTTCAGTCGGATTTTTGTGCTTTTAATGAAAGATTACAAAAAAATATTCGACCCCAAACTTAGTCCGGCATGGTTGGCATACAATCTTGAGCCGAATTTTGCATTGCCAAAGCACATTCAATTCTTGAATTCCGAATTAGCGCAGATGATTGCCGCGGGAAATGGCAAAATGATTGTGAATATGCCTCCGAGACATGGGAAATCGGAATTAATCTCCAAATATTTACCCTTTTGGTTTTTGGTCAATTATCCTGATAAAACGGTGATACTGACAACTTATGAGTCGCAATTCGCTACAAGTTGGGGCAGAAAAGTACGTGATTTGGTTGATAATTATGGCGAGAGATTCGGCATTTCAACAGATAAATCATCGTTTGCCGCAAATATTTTCAGATTGAAAGATTCGCACGGAGGTATGATTTGTGTTGGTGCAGGTGGTGCACTAACCGGACGCGGAGCCGATTTGCTAATAATTGACGACCCGATTAAAAATGATGCCGAAGCCAACAGCAAGCATCAGAGGGATATGCTTTGGGATTGGTTCCGTTCTACGGTTTTCACAAGAATTGAACCCCGAGGTTGCATTATACTTGTGATGACACGATGGCACGAGGACGATTTGACTGGCAGATTGCTGATGAACAATCCCAAGGAATGGAAATTGATTTCGCTTCCGGCGATTGCACAAGAAAAGGATGCTATTGGCAGGGAAATTGGCGATGCACTTTGGGAAGAGCGATTCTCGCGAGAGAAGTTGCTGGCAATCAAAGAATCAATCGGAGCATATTGGTTCTCGTCGCTATATATGCAGAACCCCACCCCGATGGGCGACGGAATATTCAAACGCACAAAATTCAATTATTTCACCGATGACGCTAATTTCTTCATCAAAAATAATACTTTTGAAAGGGTCATCAAATCAAGTTGCACCAAATATGCAACGATGGATTTGGCAATCAGCATTAACGAGCGTTCGGATTTTACGGCTGTAATCATATTTGCCGTATCGCCCGAGCGAGATATTTTCATTGTGGACGTGATTGCAGAGCGAATTGCACCAAATAAGCACATTGATGTAATCAAGAATATTTACCAATCTCATAAACTGACTTTAATCGGAATTGAATCTGTGCAATATCAAACGGCATTGATACAAAATGCACGAGAAATAGGTTTGCCCGTAAAGGAATTGAGACCAGACAAGGACAAATTCAGCCGAGCAATACCAATGTCAGCACTTGTTGAATCGGGCAAAGTCTTCTTCAAATCTAATTCAGCATGGTTGAGCGATTTCGAGCATGAATTAACTGCATTCCCAAATTCAACCCATGATGACATGACTGATGCCTTTGCCTATATTTGGCAGATGCTCAGTTATAGTTCGGGGCTTATGCCGATTAGTTTAAGCCGAAAGCGATAAAGTGCTATCTAAATTCAAGTTCGACACCGACAACAAATGTTCGTGGGCGACCGAAGAATACTCTTGCTCTGTCAGCCGGTTCTCCACCGGGATTGATTCTGGCGTCATCAGCATCGGCAATGTATTTTGTATCGAGCATATTCAGCACATTCGCCATCAAACTAACACCAACAATAGCTCGCATTGGAATCGTGTACCGCGTAAACAAGTTAAATATACCGTATGACGGCAGTTCCCATGGTTGAATGCCCTTTTGTTCAGCCGTTCTGAATTCAGGATCGAAATCAGCATAATAATTTGAGAAATGGCGATAGCTCAAGTTAACCGAACTCCTCCGAAATGGATAATAAGTAGCCGATAATGAAAATGATGTTTGTGCAGCGTCTCCAACCTTAATGCCGTCCAAATATGCTTCCACAGGGAAAACTGTGGTTGGAGATTCTTCAGGAGAATACTCCCCGATAATATCACTTGTCCATGTCCAATTGCCAACCGAAATCATCCCACGTAATCTCAAATCTCGAATTGGTCTCCATTCCATATCCAACTCGGCTCCCATATGCAAAGCATCAAGCCCTGGAAGTGTGAATCGGAATTCATTATCGTTTTTGTCAAATCGTCTATATCGCAAAGTCTGATTTTTCCAAATAGTATAGTAAAGATTCAAATTCATTTTTAATTCACGAGTCCATGCACCCGCACCGAATTCAAATCCCATGACTTCTTCATTTGCAACAGTATTATAAACTGTATTATCGAGTCTGAAAATAGCATCTAAATAAGGTGGTAAACTATAGTAGCCAATATTGCCGTAAATATTAAAAACCTTGCTCAGATTATAATTTGCACCTGTTTTAACAGTGAACCCTAAAAAATTCTGCCAATCACTCTCGTTAGAGCCCGGCATGTCCGGACGGCGAAAATAATCTAAACGCTTTTGGCTGTTGAGCGATGAAGTGACGTTGCCATATGCTGTCAAATCTCGTGTTTTATATTCATATTGCAAAAATGCACCGGCTTGGCGTATTATTCCATCATTGTGATAACCGATTTTATCTCCTAATCCTTTGATTGCCGCTTGGGGATTGGTTTTGTAATCAACAGTGGAATCAGCCATATCTATATAATAATCGCCACCTAATAAATTCCGAATTTCACGCCAATGATAACCTTCATAGTATCTAAAGTCAATACCACCTTGGAATTTGGCTTTTTCCGATATTGCAAATTCTGCCGTTCCTAGATAGCCTATCCAAAAGTGCTCATTAACGCTGTTTGTCAGAATGTAATTTGACTTCTTGCGAATTGGGTCATAATTAGGGTCTATACGGCTATTGCCGGAATTAAATTCATAAACACCTTGCAAATCCGTTTGACGATTTGAATCTAGCGGGAAGCTTGTTCCACCGACTCTTTGATTGCCAACACCGCCACCTGAACCCAATGAAACATAAAAAACATTTGTTAAGCTGAAAGATTCGTTCGGTGTCCAAAGCCAATTTAAGTTCATTTGAGGTTTGTGGTAATAATTTTGACGTGTCATTAGCATATCGTCAAACCGTGCATCGTGAATTTCACCGTTATAATATTCTTTGCCCGGATTTGAAATTTTGCCCCAGTTTTCGTTATAAGTGATTCCGCGTTCATTTTCGATTATGACAAACTCCTCATTCATGCCGTTTTTGAGGGCGAATTCTTTATCATATACTGCCATACCTTGCTTGAAAGAACGTTGTCCGTGTTGTTGAGGTGTACCAACCAAGTAGAAGTCCAATTTATGATTTTTGCTTATATCGTAACTCATTGCAAGATAATATGACCAATCATCAATCCAGGTCTTGTCTATAATTCCGTCTCCGGTTGTCCGTGAGCCCATAAATGTGACTGCGAAATCCCCCACTTTACCGGAATTTGCAACAAGCGTAGATTTGAGAAATTGAGAACTTCCGTATTCTTGCTTCAATTTGACACCACGTCTGTTGTCAGCAGCATCGGAAATAATATTAACAGTGCCACCAACAGATGGATTAGCTATACGGCTCGCACCAAGTCCACGTTGCACTTGAATAGAAGCGCTCGCATCTCGAAGTGCGTTCCAATTGCTCCAATGCACCCAACCGTTTTCCATGTCGTTCACGGGCACCCCATTCACCATAACAGCTACATTGTTTTGTTTGAATCCTCGCAAATTCATACGAGAATCGCCATAACCACCGCCACCTTCTGATGAGTAAAGTCCGGGAGTTTCATTCAAAATCATTGGAATTTCCATTGTACCAGGGTTTAATTCCAAATCTTGTTTGGAAATATTCGAAAATGCCACCGGTGTTTCGCGAAATTCGGCTCTGGAAGCAATTACTTGCACAGTTTCGCTCATGATTTCAGCGGGTTCGAGCTTCATGTTCACTAAAGCAATGGATTGAGCTTTTATGATAACTTCAATTACAGCCTCTTTATATCCGATTGAGCGAAAAAGAATTTGGTGATTGCCTTGCGGCAGGTCTTGCAATAAGTATTCGCCCATTGTATTAGTTCGGGTTCCTTTTGTTGTGCCTTGCACCATTACGGAAGCCCCGATTATCGGACTATCGTCTTCTGCCGAACTGAGTACACCTTTGACTCCACCGGTTTGGCTTATCAATTCAGCACAAGGAATTAAAAGAATTAAAATAATCAGTTTAAAAGTATTTTTCATTCAAAACCCCAATCATCATTTTTTTGTTAATTATTCAACACCAAAAATAAGCAAAATTACTTTAAAATGAGTTAAGGATAAATGAATTACAAAACTTGCAAAATCAATATTTAGCCTATATTTTCGTGACATAAATTTTTAATGTAGTAAATTCGATGCTTAGAACGTTTCTGATAGTCATAATTATATTGATGATATCTTTTACTCATGATTGCATGAGTCAAAAGCGGTCATATCCAAAGCACCAATTTGGCATAGCACTATCTACTATTTCCGGCATAGGTCTGAATTATCAAGTCGAAACATCTCCACACAATGCTTTAGCATTTACTTTCTTTACATTTTATCAATCAGACTCTCCACCTGATGATTTGGATTTTTACGCAAGTGTGGGTGCTCAGTATCAGTTTAATTTACTCAAAACTGAACAATTCCGATATTACCTTGCTCCGGCTGTTTCCTTCTGGTATATCGAAGATAGGACATTCAAAATCGTTCGCGAAAATGATGTTATTACTAAAATCATCAACAAAGATATGAACCGAATTTACAATTTTGGACTTATCGGAGCAGTTGAGTATAAAATCATGAATAGACTAGTATTGAATTTTGAACTCGGCTTGCATTTCCAGACTTCTGATGTTTCCGATGATACAAAGTTCATTGACCGAAATCCAAGTGGTACTTCTTTTATTGGGATTGGAGGTGGATTCGGTATTCGGTACGCTTTCTAAGTAATCTTTAGTTCGTATTTGATTGGGTCGCGATAACCTGCAGCTGCGAAACCCTTCAGACGCAAAGCACAAGATTCGCAGACACCGCAAGCCACATCTGAGTTCTTGTAGCAACTCCAAGTTTTCTCGAAAGGTACTCCTAATTCTGAACCACGTTTGATAATTTCGGCTTTAGTCATATCAATAATTGGGGTGAGCACGCGGATTTCAGTTTCGGGTTTGGTGCCCAATTTTATTGCCAAATTTATCGCATCGAAGAAAGTCGAACGGCAATCGGGATATCCACTCGAATCCTGTTCCATAGCACCAATTATAATCGCACGGGCACCGATTACTTCAGCCCAACTCACTGCAATAGCTATAATATTTCCATTGCGGAATGGCACATAAGTGTTGGGAATGTGATTTTTGTCGAACTTGGCTTTTTCGATTTCAATAGATTTATCGGTCAAACTCGAACCGCCAATTTGCGACAAATAAGAAACATCAACAATCAATCTCTTGTTGATTTCGAAATGGTCTGCAATTTCATGAAATGCTATTAGCTCTCGCTTTTGAGTTCGCTGTCCGTAATTCAAATGTAGTACGGCTGGTTTGTATCCCTCGTAAGCAGCTAAAGCAGTACAAACAGCGGAATCCATTCCCCCGCTCAAAAGTACGATTGCAGTATTGTTTTCATTATATCCCATAATGTAAAAATAAACATAATTTCGGATTTTATAAAATTTTTTTAAGCTTTCATTCTAACTCCAAAAATCTATAGAATAACAATTTGCAAATTTAGAGTTTTATGTTTAACTTTGTCAAATGTATTTATGAAAAAATGATAAACAATAAATAGAATCAGATTAAAACGAAATAGGGGCTAATTTTGAAAACAGTAATAAACATTAAATAATATGCCCCAAAAGCTTTTAGAATTAAGTTTGCCGTTGAGTAATCCGGTTTTGTTATTTGCCTTGATTTTGTTCATCATTCTTTTCGCACCTATACTTTTCAACAAGCTGAAAATTCCACACCTAATCGGTCTTATCATCGCCGGTGCTCTTATTGGTCCTAACGGGCTAAATCTAATGTTGCGTGATAGCAGTATAACTTTGTTTGGAACGGTAGGCTTGCTGTATATTATGTTTCTTGCCGGTTTGGAAATTGATTTGGGAGAATTCAAACGGAACAGCCGCAAAAGTATAATATTCGGGCTCTATACATTTTTGATACCTATGACTTTGGGTACGATAACCGGGTTCTATTTATTAGAATTTTCTATGCCTACATCAGTCCTATTAGCGAGTATGTTCGCGTCGCATACTTTGTTAGCATATCCAATACTTGGCAAATTCGGCGTTACCAAAAATCGAGCAGTTACTGTCACAGTTGGCGGAACGATGATTACAGACACCTTAGCACTATTGGTGCTTGCCGTAATTGTGGGTATGACTACCGGAACTGTAGATGAGAAATTTTGGATTCAACTAAGTGTTTCGTTTATTGTTTTTGCCTTGATAGTAATGATAGGATTTCCTATACTTGGAAGATGGTTCTTCAAAAATTATACAGATAACATATCGCAATATATTTTTGTGCTTGGTTTAGTATTTTTAGCAGCCTTCTTAGCTGAGGCAGCAGGAGTTGAAGCAATAATCGGAGCCTTCTTAGCCGGCTTGGCGCTTAATCGCTTGATTCCCCAAACTTCCGCATTGATGAATAGAATTGAATTTGCCGGCAACGCTCTTTTTATTCCATTCTTTTTAATCGGTGTGGGGATGTTGGTAGATTTCAGAGCATTTATTAAAGATTTTGATACGATTATTGTTGCTGTAACTATGACATTGATTGCTATACTTGGCAAATTTTGGGCAGCTTGGCTGGCACAAAAAACATTCAAGTATAGCATTGATGAACGCCGATTGATTTTTGGACTTAGCAATGCTCAAGCTTCGGCAACACTTGCAGCTGTATTAGTGGGCTATAATATAATTTTGGGTTACGATTCGTTGGGTTTCCCAATTAGACTTTTGAATGATAGCGTACTTAATGGTTCGATTTTAATGATATTAGTAACTTCAAGTATCGCATCACTATCCACTCAAAAAGGTGCACAAAATTTAGCTTTGCAAGAATTGACAGAAAACGACACAAAATTGAATAGTTTAGATGAAAGCATTTTGATTCCTATGAATAATATTGAAAATGCGAATGAGTTAATCAATCTTAGTGTAACAATAAAGTCAAAGAAAAGTTTAACACCATTGTATGGCTTGAATGTGATTGCTAATTCTTTATCTGATGAGCATGCGGAGAGGAGAGCTAAGAAAATTTTAGAAAAAGCAGCTATATGTGCTTCTTCGACTGATAGCGTCTTCAAGCAGATTCTGAGATATGATCTCGATATTGTAAATGGTATCACAAACGTCGTTAAAGAAAAGAAAATAACCGATTTGATTATAGGATTACACAAACAAACGGGATTGACACATTCCTTTTTAGGAGAACTAACCGAAGAAATACTAAAATCTTGCAATACTACAACTTTAATTTATAACGCCGTTCAACCACTGAACACTATTAAACGCCACTTGATTGTAATTCCCAGAAATGCCGAAAAGGAAATTGGTTTTCCATTTTGGTTAATCAAAATTTGGAACATCGCTCGCAATACTGGTTCCAAATTAGTATTCTATGCTCATGATGTCACCTTAACTTACATTCGCAATATCAATAAGCTACATCCAATACATTCTGAATTCATTACGATGAATGATTTGAGGAATTTCCCTATCATTACAGGAAACTTAAAGTTTGATGATAATCTGATTATCGTATTCAGCCGTAAAAACGGAATTTCGTACAATAGCCAAATGAATAAAATACCTGAATACCTCAATGAGCTATCAAGCAAGAATAGTTTCATAGTCATTTATCCGAAGCAATCCGTCTTTATAGATTCGATGGAAGACACTTTCATTTCAACTTCAGTTTCTGTTCCTTTGAAGGATTATGATGAAATCAGCTCAACAATAACTAAGCTTTTCCGAAAAAGGTAAATGCTTTTTAAATTTGTTAGTTGATACACATACCTAATTACGGATATGTCAATGTACCCGTTTTAATCAAATAAACCTGATAGCCTTGCCCGGGGAGCATATTGCCAATGTCATTTATACCAAATGCCGGGAAATATATTTGTCCCAAATTATCTTTCGCAATAACGAGTGCTTCGTCGTCAGTCAAAGTCTCCATCGCTTGTTCGATATTCATTGGTCCCGATCGCAAAAATGGCACAATACTCCAACCTATTCCTAAATCAATTGGCGTATCTTGTGGTGATATCACTTGCCCCGAAATTTCAAGTGTACTTGATTGGTTTGTATAAACTTGGTAGCCCTCGTAAATACTCCAATCGCCAATATCATTAATGCCAAATTCGGGATAATAGATTTGCCCAATATTATTCTTGACAATTACAATATCGTCCACTATTTGCGCAAATATCATCTCTACTGATGCATCAGTCGGTGCAAGGTACGTAGAAATCATGTTCCACCCGGCTATTAGGTTTATGGAATGTAAACTAATAGTTTCTGCTTGAAATTCCCAGAATCCTGAAAATAATTTTATTTCTTCATTTTCAGCATATCCGGCAGTTGATTGTCCTACTGTGCTTTTAAAAACATGGTTAGAATTTGATGCCGTTTGTGCACTTGAGCCAAAAACGTGCTTTTTGATTATATAATCTTGGCTGCGAAGCACCGAAAATGATGTAATAAATACAAATATAATGACTAGATTTTTCATTTTATTCTCCTAATTTAGAAAACTTGCTTGGGTTATAAAGTAATTTACCTCTATCATCACCCGTCTTTTCACGTATAGCTCTGAATGGTTTGCCCTTCATGACAGAATCATTTCTTTTGGCAGTAATTTGCCAACTCACTTTTACATTAGGTTTATCCGTTTTGATTTCGAATGTATTATTCGAGATTTCTTTGGAAATGATTGCTTGAGCAAATATACCGATTACTGTGAGTTGGTACCTGAAATCAATATTGATTTTTTGCACGTAATCAGGTAATGTTACTATTGCAACACCGTTGCCGTCTGTTGTCACATTCCCGGAATATTGATTCAACACATCGTCGGATTCGATTGATGCGTGAAATAGATATTTGTTATACGGGTCATCGGGATGGTCAATTCGGAAATCTTTTTCGCCAAGAACACTCAAATCACCTGCAATTACTACATCTCCTAAGAAGGTCCCTCCTCCGGATGCAAATAAATTAGCACAACTGACCATCTCAGATGTAGTTAAATCACCAGTTGCATTAATACTCAAACAATTGGTTGCACTATTTAAATTAGTTATTCCATTGACAGTTAAGCCGGTACAAGTAGTATTCTTTAATGTTGCTATACCAGATACGGAACTCATAGTAAGATTGGAAAATAAAGTAAGATTGCTCGAAAACGATGTGTTTGCAAAAAAATTTGCTGTTTTGTTTACAGTTAGAAAATCATGTATATGGACTCTAAAACCAGATGAACCTTGGTCAACAATTGATATTGGAGTGGAACTACCGGAGGGTGTTGAAACACTCAAACTACAAATTGGTGATGGATACGCCCCTCCAAAAGTTCCCATTGTGATACCACAAGAGTAATTACTTACAGGGTTGGATACAAACAACCCGCTTGGGGTTTGTTCGACGATTGAACTTTGCGCTCCATTAATTATTTGAGTTTTATTCTCATTATTTGAACTAATCATATGAGTTTGTACCGCGCCAACTTCATTGTATGTCTTTGTTTCGGTTTCGCCGTTTGCTTTTTCAATAGTACTAACAAGAACACCATTTAAACGTTCTTCAATAGTAACTAAATGTTCAGTTGACACAAACGGACTTGTAATTGAAACTGTTTCATTAATTATATCTCCAGTTACAGGGTCGAAAGTTTTAATAATCGTATTTGTCTCAAATGATGAAGATGCACCACTATAATTAACTGATACTAAATTGCTAACTATTAATCTGCCTTCTGAATCATAATGATTAGTTAATGATTCCTGAATTTGTCCACCCATAGATACTTCTGAAATTGTTTCTTCAACTACATTCCCATCAGGATTTTTCAATATTTGTACGTTAGCTCCTGCATCATTACTAAATGATTCTTTTAGATAGCCGTTAGGAAGGAAATCAAATACTTTTACAGGCGAATTAACTGACATACTATACCAAACAGTATCATTATCCATCATGCTGAAAGTTCCTGTGTTGGGGTTGAATACCATTCGCGTCACACCCAAGGAGTCTTTCAAGACTAATGAATCATTAATTATAACAGGATTTGAATTTGCCGAATATAAGGAATAGGGTACGGAAGTGAGCTGAATTCTGCTCAATGGTGTACCTGCTCCAACTGTGATTTCGAGCCAATATGGTTTATTAAATTGCAGATTCAAATTCTCGATACTTCCGAGAATGAGATGCACCTGACCATCATCGATTTGTTTGGAATTATGCATTTCTACCCAAAGAGCATCACCACCAACGGACTCGTTAAATAATTTGGTAGTAATGTCATAAATACCCTGCAAGGCATCGCCTTGAGTATCTGTGAGTACTCCTTGCCAACTGATTTGGTTGGGCACCTGTGCCGATATTTGAATAATACCAACAAAGATAAACAAAAGTACAATTTGTAGGAAATTCCTCATAATTCAGCTCCTAATAAAATGTAATGTAAGTGATATGTAAATTTAAAAAAAAATACACTTTTATGCAAATTAAATTTTCTTAATAATTTATCTTTGCTTGCGAAGTTAATATCATTTAATATAAGTCATGACAATTATTAAGTGAATAATAACAATTTGATAAACAATACGTTCACATTATACCATCTATTTGCCGGATTTATAGGATAAATGACATAAATTTCATTTACTTATGTCACGATAATAACATATTAATAGTCGAAATCGGCAAATACTTTTATACATTTAGAAAAAAATCTTCAAATCAGGTAAATGCTATAGAAATACAACTCACAAGAACAATTTGCTTCAGTAAATAAAAAAAATATTAAAACTTGTCAAAATTTATAAATATTACAAATATTTTGTATATTTGCGTGAAACATTTTGGGAATTTAAGAGTTATAAGTATATAGAGTTTATATGATTGCTTTATAATTTAGTTTTTTGGCTTGAATTTGCCATCGAACAAGATTTGACAACGTTGAAAAGGCAATCATGATGTCATTTTACTATGAGACAGGGTCTATATTATGTCGGTTAATAAAGTTGAATCTGAAAATAAGCACGAGGTCATCAGCTCCTATTTAATGAGCCTTCAGAATGATGATGCCGGCAATGTAATCAATAACTCAAAATCTCGTCTTCAACATGAGCTTGAGATTGGACTGAATGATTTGCAGGAATTGGAAATGGATACAAAATCTAAATCAATTTTTGCACTTGAGCACCTGAAATTTCCTGTGTCAGCGGTATTGATTCTTTTATTCGGTTGGTTTTTGTTAAATCAACTAGACACACAAAACGATTCTAACCATGAAATTCTAAATGCGATTGATGTTAACAATACGGAAGCGGAATTGATTAGCAACGAAATGTTAATTCCGAATAGCGAAACACAAAGCATCAAATCATTGACCACAATTCTTGACGTCATGTTCTTGCCCGACGATAATAATGCTATCAACTCATCAAAGTCGCTAATCGGTGCGAATGCTTCCTTTACGAAGGCATATTCTATAATAAAAAAAGTAATCCGCTCAAATGATTTGCGAATCGAAGAAGGGCTGCCCGGCTATATTGTAACTGGTTGGTACTACCAAAATGCCGGAAATAATACATTCATCAAATCAAGATTAATCGCTAAATCTGAATCTACAAACGAAAACAAAATCGTTTTTTATGTAGAAAAGACTGAAGTGCAAGTGGAAGACATTAAAGACAACAAAATTTACGACGAGCAAATCTATTCTGCCGTAATACATGAAATCAAATCTGATTTCCATTCAGTTGGACTTTGATTTTTAGCTTACGATTAAAGGGTTTTTGAGAAAAGAAGCTCAGGGTTTAAAGTGCAATTTATTCATATTTAGCATATATTGGTAAGTTTGCAATTGAGACCTTGCATATTGCTCCATTTCATCTGCTAATTGGCTTTCCTCTTCACAGTAATTTCTCTTATCATTCTTACTATATCTGAACAAAGTCCTTATGTCCTTTTTCAAAATCAAAAGATATTCTTCGTTGATTACACCAATTTTATCATCATTATTCAGAATCGCGAAGGGCCTTTCTTCCGAAAGTAAATCAATGCCTAAACTATTGTTAAGATATGGCAATTTTAGTAATCCCATAAGTGTTGGGAATACATCAATTTGGCTACCCAATTGAGTATATGAAGAATGATTTGTGATATGTTTGGGCGAGTAAAATAAGAGTGGAGTGTGATGATAATCGAGCGAAATGTCATAATCTGCCCTGAGAGGTGCTCCATGGTCAGCGATAAACACAAACAAAGTGTTATCGAACCATTCTTTCTCGGATGCGAGCTTAATAAATTGCCTGAGTGACCAATCTGCATATTCGACGCTTTGCAATTTGATTTCTTTGCTTTTGGGCTGAAAATAATCAGGGATAAAGTATGGACCGTGGTCACTCGAAGTCATAAATGTGGCAAAGAATGGTTTGCCTTTGTTAAACATCAAATCCAGATTTGCGATAGAATATCTGAACATTACGTCATCAGGAACGCCTAAATTTGTTTTTACTTCATGTCCGGGGAAATCTTTCTCAGTAATCACATAATCAAAATCATTATGCCTCAAAAAGCCTTCAACATTGTCAAATTGTCCGTCGTGTGTGGTGAAATATGCGGTTGTGTATCCATGCTCTTTTAGACTGGTTGCTATTCCGTTGTATTTTTTGATTACAGTTTCTTTCATAGGGTGTTTGCGGTAAATTGTCGGCATGGAAAATAAAGTGCTGAAAATACCACTAAATGTATGAATCCCCGATGTGTAAATGTTTTCAAAATAATAGCCTTGTTGCGAAATACTGTCCAAAAAAGGAGTTAACCCATTCATATTACCATGTCTGCCCATTTTGGCAGCTGACATACTTTCCATAATGACAAGAATAACATTCTTTTTTTCTGTATCAGCAATGTCATAATTAACAAATCGAGCAATCGGTGAATTCTTCAATAATATTTGGATTTTCAGAGCAGACCTAACTTTGTCAATCGCTAATTCATCATCCATCAGCTTTATTGTGGTATTACGCTCATCCAGTTGGTCGAGATAACTTCGCATCAAAGTAAATGTTGGATTCAGCCCGAGTTGATTCAATAAAGCATCATCGCAAAAATAAGCAGTCCCAACAGTAATCGGAGATTTGTGGTGAATACGTCCGCGAATACCTACAAATATGAGCAAAATTGCCAAGATTCCAATTATAGATTTTAGAAAATACCCCTTTTCAGACTTGAATTCGTACTTAAAGTCAAATATTTTTTTCAAAACAAAATGTAAAATTATAATAGAAGCAATCAAGGGAATCGAATATAAATAGTATTTCGGTTCTTGTAATATCATAGAACTTACAAAGCCGAGGTTTTCCGCCCATTGGAATGCACCGATAGAAAATCTTTGAAAAAACTGCCCAAAATATGGAATATCAGCAGCACAAATAAGAAATACTAAGCCGAAAGCCAAGAAGATGAATGAACGAAGTGTAAAATCAACAATAACACTTCTTCGGTTTATTACAGACATATAGGTCAAAATAATGAATGGCAAAAGTAAGATATATCCTGCAATCACAACATCATAGCGGATACCCTGCAAAAAAGCAATCAAAATATTAGAAAAGCATTCAGAAATACTTGGCAATCTGTCAATTTCCGATATGAAAAGCAACATTCGGAATGCACCGCAAATCAGTATAAAAGTAAAGTATAATTTGGAAATTATAATAAGGTTTCGGAAGTTTCTAACTTTCATCATTTTTCATTTTTTGTAAAAATTTGGTGACAAAACTAACGAAAAAAAAGATATGACGCAATCAAAATGTTAAGATTGCGTTAAATTTTCTTTTCATAATTAATCCAAAATTTAATTGCAAAATTCTGAAGATTTTCGTATTTTAGTCTAAGCTAAATTGATGAATTAAGGTTAAACATAGATGAAGAATTTGATACTTTTACATGGTGCTTTGGGCAATCATAAGCAATTTGACTCTATTGCCATTGAACTCTCTCAGAACTTCCATATACATAGATTTGATTTCTCAGGTCACGACGGCACTCAACCTGAGCATCCATTTACTATTCAACAATTTTCTAATGAGCTTGGAAATTACATCACAAATCATCTTGCTGGCACAACATCGGATGACATTGCTGTTTTTGGATACAGCATGGGCGGTTACGTTGCTTTATATCACGAGAAACACAATCCCGGACGAATTGGCAAGATTATGACTCTGGCTACAAAGTTCGATTGGAATCCTGACAGCTCTGCATTGGAAGCGTCAATGTTGAATCCACAAAAAATGAAGGAGAAAATCCCTGCTTTTGTAAAATCTTTAATTGATAAATATGGTGAACAAAATTGGAAAGCTGTGGTAAACGCTACTTCGAAAATGATGATTGAGCTTGGGACACAACCGGCTCTAAAAATTGAAGATTACGGAGATATTAAATGTAGCGTTCAAATCATGGTTGGCGATAAAGATGTAATGGTAAGTCTCGAAGAAAGTATCGCAGTTTATCGAAGACTCAAAAACTCACGTTTGGCTGTTCTGCCCAATGTAATCCACCCGATTGACAGAATTCAACATGGAGTACTATCTGCTCAAATTACAGACTTCATGCTCGATTAAAATCTCCTTTTATATTTTTTGGGAAAAAAATAAATATAATAGTTAAAATCAACAAAATCAATTTTTATATTTCTTAATTTAATTTGAAATATAAATTATAAAGTACCCAGATTAGAAATAATTATCAATTAAAGATAACATTATCAAAATTCTAATTTGTGATATATTTTGATTTATATTTTCAAAACATTCGAATTCTTTTTTATTAAATCAAATCCTTCCTTATATTTGTCATTGTTTATTTTATAATTTCTAAAATTGGAGTCGTGCTATGAAAAATATATTTTTGCTTTTGATTTTCATACTATTGCCGGGTGCAATATCTGCTCAATCTTTCACTGCTCAAAAGGGTGGACATTGCTACACACTTGATATTCCCGACTATATGACCAAGACTTACACATTGAATGATGTAGCCACATTGCAATACCAAAATATTCAACGTGAAGCATACTCAATCGTAATTGAGGACGAAAAAGCCCTTCTTGAGAGCCTTGGAATCAAATTCGTTGATGCAGCTGATTTCCTCGAGCAATTCATCGCAGAATACAAAGTTGAATCCCAAAATCGTAAAACAAGCCAACCGACAACATTTACTGCAAACGGCAATCCCGCTGCACAAATTGAACTCGAATGGAGCGAAGAAGCCGGCTCTTTCTACATGCTAATAACTGTAGTAGAAACTAAAACTCATTTTTACAAAATCATGAGTTGGACATTAGGCGAAAACAAAGACAAACTAAAATATGATTTTCAAAAAACTGCAAAATCATTAAAAGATTAAGAAATTTTAGCAAATAATCCCCGCAGGGGCTATATATCAATAACCACCTACGAAGCTGGTGGAAAAGTCGAAAGTAAATATCCAACCCCGAAAGGGGTTGAATATTTTAATACCGGACGATGTCTATCTGCCTTACTTCTCCGCTACAACAAGCATCTCGAAATCTTCGGTGCTTAGTTTGTCATTTCTCGAGTAAGCGCCCAGCTTTGCACCAAATATTTCAATTTTGGTGAAGCCCAAAGATTTGAGCAACCAAGTAATCTCGCTCGGGACGTAATAGCGCTCGTTGCAATCAAGTGTCATTGTTTTGCCCGCATCATCAACCAATTCAGTGATATTATGGTCGCGAAATGTCATCAAATCGAAAGAGTTTTTGCTGTAAGAAGCGTTGCCTTCGAGGCTTTGAGAAGCCAGAAAATCGCGTACCGAATGGAATAGAGGGAATAAACCATTCAGAGTAGTAAAAATAAATTTGCCCTTGCTATTGAGTGATTTAGCGACATTTTTCAGGATTTCGAAATTCATCTCATCAGTCTCCATCAGCGGAAACCCACCTTCGCAAAGCATAATTGCTAGGTCAAATTCTGCATCAAATGGCAAATCACGAGCATCACAGTTGATAAAATTAATCTCAAGATTAGCATTCAAAGCATTTTGGCGAGCTTTAACGAGCATTGATTCCGACAAATCAATCCCTGTTACATTATATCCACGACGAGTTAATTCGATGGAATGCCTTCCGGTACCGCATCCGACATCTAAAATTTTGAGATTTTTTTCCTTATTCATCTCTTGCTCAATAAAATCACATTCCCCCGAGGTTCCTTGGGTAAAGTTTTCTTTTTCGTATTGGTTTCCGAAGTTCTCGAAAAGCAATTCGTACCATTGTTTCATTTTATTTCAATAATATATTTAAAAAACAATACAAACGTAATAGTTTTCAGGAGAATAGCAAAAAAATGTATAGCTCCCCGTCAGTTGTTACACCCGACGGAATGAAGCAGGATTTTTTTTGTTATTTCAAGTTTTTTTGTAAGTTTGTAATATCATTTATTGAAGGGATGAAGATAAGTGAGGTGGGAATTTAGAACGAGCAAGCTATAAGTGACAAATACATGACAACGGAACAATATTTAAACAACATTAACAAACGTTACAAATTAGGAAATGCAACTGAGCATACATTCCGGGGTGATTTGCAACAACTGATTGAAAGTATGGTGCCAACAATTAGAGCTACAAATGAACCAAAAAGACAAAGTTGCGGCGCTCCCGATTACATTTTGACAAAAAAAGAGATTCCCATTGGATTTATCGAAGCAAAAGATATTGGCGATAATGACCTTGAAGGAACTAAAAAGACAGGAAATAAAGAACAATTCGATAGATACAAAGCATCGTTAAATAATCTTATTTTTACTGACTATATTCGATTTTATTTATATCAAGACGGTGAATTAATTGCCAAAATCGAGATTGGAGAAGTTACCAATAAGGGAATTAAACCGCTTACCGAAAATTTCGTCAGTTTTGAAAATCTTATAAAAAACTTTTGCATACACATCGGGCAAACAATAAAAAGCCCAAGAAAATTGGCTGAAATGATGGCGGGCAAAGCTCGCCTCCTATCTGAGATAATTGAAAGAGCACTTAACAGTGATGAGAACAATAGCGAAGATAGTACACTAAAAGACCAAATGCACGCATTTCAACAAATCCTGATACATGATATAACTGCTAAAGGATTTGCCGATGTTTACGCTCAGACAATTGCTTACGGAATGTTTGCAGCCCGATTGCATGACACTAGCTTAAATAGTTTTACGAGACAAGAAGCAGCCGAGTTAATTCCAAAATCAAACCCATTTTTGCGGAAACTGTTTGGCTACATTTCCGGACCTGATATTGATGACCGAATAAAATGGATAGTGGACAGCCTTGCAGATATATTCTTGGCAACCAATGTAGAAGAGATTTTGAGGAATTACGGAAAAGCTACCAAAATGGAAGACCCAATAATCCATTTTTATGAAACTTTTCTGAGCGAGTACGACCCAAAATTACGCAAAGCCCGTGGCGTATGGTACACTCCGCAGCCTGTGGTTGATTTCATTGTTCGTGCCGTTGATGATATTCTAAAAAGCGAATTTGATTTGCCTCAAGGACTTGCCGATACTTCCAAAACTACCATTAAAGTTGATATTCAGGGCAAAATGGTTGACCAGCAAGTTCATAAAGTTCAAATACTCGACCCCGCTACCGGAACGGGAACTTTTCTTGCAGAAGTAGTTAAACACATACATAAAAAGTTTGTTGGGCAACAAGGCATTTGGAGCAATTATGTCGAAACACATCTTTTGCCGCGCTTAAATGGTTTCGAATTGCTAATGGCAAGTTATGCAATGGCACATTTGAAACTTGATTTACTCTTAAAAGAAACCGGATATAAGCCAACTAAAGACCAACGTTTCAGGGTTTTCCTTACAAATAGTCTCGAAGAATACCACCCCGAAACAGGTACTTTATTTGCAAACTGGCTAAGCTCTGAAGCAAACGAAGCAAACCGAATTAAGAAGGACACGCCCGTAATGTGTATAATTGGAAATCCGCCGTATAGTGTTAGTAGTACAAATAAAAGTGATTGGATTGAAAAGTTAACTGCAGATTATAAGAAAGATTTAAACGAAAGAAATATCCAACCTCTTTCAGACGATTATATCAAATTTATTCGCTTTGGGCAGCATTTTATAGAAAAGAATGGCAGCGGTATTTTATCTTATATCTCAAATAACTCATTTATTGATGGAATTATTCATCGTCAAATGCGAAAGAATTTATTAGAAAGCTTTGATAAGATTTACATTCTTGATTTGCATGGTAATGCCAAGAAAAAGGAAGTTTGTCCTGATGGCTCACCAGATAGCAATGTATTTGACATAATGCAAGGTGTTTCCATTAATCTATTTATTAAAACAGGAAAGAAAAAAGAGAATGAATTAGGGAAAGTCTGGCATTTTGATTTGCAAGGAAATAGAGATTTAAAATATAATTACCTAAATAAAAATAACCTCAGCTCCATAAAATGGAATTTATTAAAATTCACTACTCCAAACTATTTTTTTGTTAATAAAAATTTTGACGGTAAAGACGAGTACGATTTTTATTTTGATGTTTCAAAATTATTTATAATAAATAGTGTTGGGGTTGTTACTTCATGTGATGATAAGGTATTGGCAGATAATAAGGATGAATTGCAGGTTAAAATTGTCAAGAATTTTGAAGGAGATAGATTCGAAAATGATAAAATATTAGATTATTTATATAGGCCATTCGAAAATAAAAAAATCTACTATGAACCAAAATTCCTAGGTCGTTCCCGAGAAAAGATTATGCAACATTATAAGAAGAAAAATATTGGACTAATTATTTCTAAACAGTTTGGTGGGCATAAGCAATTCATTTTATTTATTACAAATTCTATAAATGATAAAAGTTCACAACCATTTGCTCCATACTATAATCATCCACTCTATCTGTATCCCGAAACCGACGGTCAGCAAAAGGCAACCACCCCTGCCCCTCCAGAGGAGGGGAATCGAATTCCAAATCTAAATGCAGAAATTGTAAATCAAATAGCAGAAAAATTAGGATTAAAATTTGTCCCTGAAAAATCCACCACTTCTGCAACATTCCCCTCCTCTGGAGCTGGAAATAGCGTCTCATTCCCCTCCTCTGGAGGGGTGTCCGAAGGACGGGGTGGTAGAAACACCAAAAACTACATGGAATTACCCTATAATCCAAAATTAAAAGAGCGTGCTAAAGAATTACGAAAAGCCGGTAATTTATCAGAAGTTATATTTTGGAATCAAGTTAAAAATAAACAATTCAATGGATATGATTTTGATCGTCAGAAAATAATCGGCAATTATATTGTTGATTTTTATTGCACTAATTGCAATGTAGTTATAGAAATTGACGGGAGCAGCCATGATGATAAGCAAGAATATGATACAGCTCGCGATAGTTACCTTGAGGGTTTAGGGCTTTCTGTAATTCATATAAGTGATATTGATGTAAAAAAGAATTTGAGTGGAGTAATGAGCATGCTTTCTGAACACCCTGCTTTAAAGGTAACCTCACCAGAGGATGGGAATTTTGCTCCAATTGATATTTTAGATTACATTTATGCGGTTTTGCATAGTCCAACATACCGAGAAAAATATAAAGAATTTTTGAAAATTGATTTTCCGAGAGTACCATATCCAAAAAACAAAGAAATCTTTTGGCAATTAGTAAAATTAGGCGGAGAAATTAGACAGATTCATTTATTAGAAAGTCCCACAGTCGAAAAATATATAACGCAATATCCAATTAATGGAAATAATATTGTTGAAAAACCACGATTCCTAAATTCACCTTTTCTGGATTCGCAACCTAATAACCTTGCATTAAATTCCCCTCCTCTGGAATCGCAACCGAATAACTTTTCATTAAATTACCCTCCTCTGGAGGGGTGTCCGAAGGACGGGGTGGTCGGCAAAGTTTACATAAACGACACTCAATATTTCGATAATGTTCCTAAAATTGCGTGGGAATTTTACATAGGTGGCTATCAACCGGCACAAAAATGGCTCAAAGACCGTAAGGGAAGAGAATTAGAATATGACGATATTTTACATTATCAGAAAATAATAGTAGCTCTTTCGGAAACAGATAGGATAATGAAAGAAATTGATAAAATTGAGATAGAATAGACTGTAAAGATTTCCCCGTCAGTTGCAACACCTGACGGGACAAGACACCTCCCCCCCCAACCCCATTACAATAGTTCACTTAGAATTTGGTCTTTGATAAAAGTGTGGGAAGAGCTAACAAATTCTTTGCAAATTATTGGGACTGATTATATAAATTTTAAACTAAATTGATTATGAACATATCTTTTCAAAAGCTTTTCTATATCGTAGCTTCAGTTATTGGCATGTTTGCGATTTTGATTTTGGCAGGAGAAGTGCTGATTCCAATCGCTTTTGCCTTTTTGGTAGCGTTCATACTCTATCCGGTTGCCAAGAAACTCGAATCGTGGGGTACGAGCGAAATTGTGTCGGCTTTGCTCTCGATTACGGGCATGTTCCTGATTATTGGGGGTGCCGCATATCTCTTCTCTACTCAAATCATCCAACTCTCGGAAAACTTAAGTGATTTTAAAGAAAAAATACTTAATCTCTTTGCCGATGCCACTGTATTCATCAATAAGGACATTGGCTTTTTTCCACATCTGGAAAAGGACGAGCTATTAGAGAAGTTCAAATCTTGGATTACCGAGTCGTCCGGAGCATTGTTGAGCCAAACCTTCAGTAGTACGGCAAATATCGTTTTCGGCATATTGTCGGCAATCATTTACACCTTCCTGATACTGATTTACAAGAAAGGCATTGTACGGGCGATGATCAGTTTCTATGCGCCGGAGAACAGGGATAGGGCGCGTAAGATGTTCAAAAATGTTCAGCAAGTTGGGCAGCAATACCTTTTCGGGATGATAATAATTGTTCTGATTTTGGGGTTTATGAACAGTCTCGGGCTGTGGATAATTGGCATTGACAGCCCCTTCCTATTTGGTTTTTTAGCCGCAGTCTTAGCAATTATCCCTTATGTCGGCACTTTTTTGGGCTCGTCAATTCCAATCTTATATGCTTTAATATCATATGATTCGATTTGGATGCCAATCTCCATCGCGATTTATTTCTGGTTTGTGCAGTTTATCGAAGGCAATTTCCTGACGCCGAAAATTGTGGGCGGCAATCTGAAGCTAAACGCATTTAGCTCAATCTTAAGTATCATTATTGGCGCTTCGGTTTGGGGAATTGCGGGTATGATTTTGTTTTTGCCGTTGACTGCCATGCTGAAAGTGGTATGCGATGAATATACCGAACTCCAACCCTTTTCGATGTTGATAGGAGAGCAAAATTATGAAACGAAAGATGAAGATGATAAGCATATCGGCAAATGGATTAAAAAGCGAAGACACAGGTATTCTAAGTATATCCCTACGTTCAGGAAGAAGTAGTACTTCGACGAGCTCAGTAACCGTACGGCTGTCCCGTTAGTTGGAACACCTGACGGGGCAAAATCTCACTATCTCAATTTATAGACCCTTGCGAAACATTATTTATTGGATTTCGTATTCGTTTTGAAGATTGTTAAATATTTGTCAACAACAGAGATAATAATATGAATAAGATTTTCCAATTCGGTGAAGATGTCGAAGGATATGACATCCCGGTTTTAAATGAACGCGAAATTCGAGCAGCCGCAGGAATCCTTTTTTTAGCAACATTCTTAGCATTAATGTTTATAGTGTTTAAAGCGAACTTTGTTCCGATTAAGTATGTAATTACTTTTTTCCTCTTAGATTTTATGATAAGGGTTTTTATAAATCCCAAATTTTCACCATCGCTAATTTTCGCGAGATTGATTGTACGGAATCAAACACCTGAATATGTTGGAGCGCCACAGAAAAAATTCGCATGGATGATAGGTGTAGTATTAGCAGCTACCATGTTTTTCTTTTTTATCATTATAAATGCATTTAGTATAATTACCGGTCTCATCTGTCTTATTTGCCTGATATTTCTTTTCTTCGAATCGGCTTTTGGGATTTGTTTGGGATGTAAATTTTATCCACTCTTTTTTAAAGATAAAGTACAATACTGTCCGGGCGAAGTGTGTGATGTAAATCAAAGGCAAGATATTCAGAAGACCTCTTTAAGCCAAGTGCTTGTATTGTTGGGATTTATTGTTTTTACAGTTCTCACCGTATATTTAACACAAGATCTATTTAGTGTAACACCTCACGATTTGTTTGGAAACACGGTAATTGAGCAAAGCAACTGAGGGGACAAAAATAAACAATTATATTGTTTTCAGTGCGTGTAATTGTTATTTAGTATCAATTACATTAACGACATAGTATGAAAACAATATTCACTTTGATAATGCTTTTATTAGCGACAACGCTTGCTAATGGGCAAAATATCTATACCACAAGCTTTGGTAGTAGCCTCGATAAACCTATAATTTTCCTTCATGGTGGACCGGGTTACAACTGTGTAAATTTCGAATCTACAACAGCTCAACAACTTGCCGACAAAGGCTACTATGTAATCGTTTACGACAGACGTGGAGAAGGACGAAGCAAAGATCCAAATGCCAAGTTTACTTTCAAAGAGACTTTTGAGGATTTGAATTCCATTTACCAACAAAATAATCTGACAAAAGCAACGCTAATTGGGCATAGCTTCGGCGGCATTGTAGCGACACTTTTTGCAGAAGCGAATCCAAATAAAGTCCAATCTATTATCCTTGTTGGGGCTCCTGTTTCCTTGCAATCAACCTTTAAAAATATACTTACAAAATCAAAAAGCATTTACCAAGCAAAAAACGATAGTGTAAATCTTAAGTATGTGACAATGCTTGAAAATATGAATACTTCAAGTATTGAATATAGTTCTTATTGCTTTGGACACGCAATGCAAAATGGTTTTTACACTACCAAAAATCCCAGCGATGAAGCAAAAAATATTTATGCCAAATTTAGGACAGACACCTCATTGGCAAAATATGCATCGCAAATGTCATATGAAGCGCCGCAAGGTTTTTGGAAAAATGAAAAATATACTACAATTGACGTAACTGAAAATTTGCAAGACTTGATAAATCAGAAAGTAAAAATTTATGGGCTTTATGGCAAAGAAGATGGACTATTTTCAGCCCAACAAATAGACGACTTGGAAAAGCTGATTGGCATTGACAATATTAAATATTTTGACAACTGTTCGCATAATGTTTTTATGGACCAACAAAGTCAATTTATTGATAATATAATAGCTTGGACGAAAGAATAAATTTTGTTAAGAATTGCACTATCATTTTCCTGACGTCAGGAAAGCGATAGCTATGTCAAAAGCAAGATTAACATAGTTCCACGTTTTTTATAAGTTTGAAGTGTCATTTATTGAAGGGATGTAGATGAAAACAGAAGAAATTAGAAATTTCCTTGTCCTACCAGGTGTAATAACTGACGGAAAGAATATTGTCAATAATGATTATTCAATTGCGTTAATGAAATTGTTGTTTGGTGATGAAAAATAAACTATAACTTATAGGATAAGACATGGCAACATTAGTAGTGGGAGCGAGCGGAGCGACAGGGAAACTTTTAGTGGAACAGCTTTTAGAAGCAGGACAAAAGGTAAAAATAATTGTTCGTTCTACAAGTAATATACCTAACCATTGGAATAATCACGAGAAATTAACAATAATCAAAGGGATTATTTCCGAAATCAGCACCGACGAAATCTCCACACACCTCGTAGATTGTCAATCTGTTGCTTGTTGCCTTGGTCATAACCTTACTTTCAGAGGAATCTACGGTAAACCAAGAAAACTTGTCACCGATTCAGTTAAGTTGATTTGCGAAGCTATTTTGAAAAATACTCCCGCCAAGCCAATCAAAATTGTGTTGATGAATACAACCGGAAACAGCAATAGAGACATTAATGAGCCTGTTTCCGCAGGACAAACTATTGTGTTAGCTTTACTTAGGCTACTTTTGCCACCACACACCGATAATGAACAGGCGGCAGATTACCTTAGAGTCAAAGTTGGGCAGAATAATCCTTATATTGAATGGACAACCGTCCGACCAGATACACTCATTAACGAAGAAAAAGTAACAGTCTACACTCTACACAAATCCCCCACCAGAGATGCGCTGTTTAATCCCGGGAAAACGAGTCGAATAAACGTTGCACACTTAATGGCGAGACTTATATTGGATGTTCATTTGTGGAATACGTGGAAAGGACAAATGCCGGTAATTTATAACGATTCGAGCCAAACATAATTAGCCTTGAATTTTAAACGTGAGAAAAGCATATATTGATATTGATGGCGTCATCTTAACGAAGCGAAATACTCTGCAGGCTGAGGGTTTGCACGAATTTCTGGATTTTCTGACAAAATCCTTCGATTGCTATTGGCTTACGACGCATTGCAAAGGTGATGTTAAAAATGTGCTTGAATATCTATCCAAATTCCTTGATGATAATATAATGGGAATGATTTCAACTATAAAAGCGACAAACTGGACTACGCTCAAGACTGAAGCCATTGATATGACAAATGATTTCCAATGGTTTGATGATTATCCCCTCCAAGCTGAAATTGAGCAACTGAAGCTAAACGGCAAACTTGATAATTTAATTATCGTAAATTTGGACAATAAGGTTGAGTTGCAAAGAGTAATAAAGGCAATTGATTTTGCAGATAATTGAAATTTACTTAATTTTGTTGATATTTATTGATAAGATGTAGATGAAAACTATGATATTAAATAATGAAGATTTTGAGATTATTGACCTTACACCGGAAAACATTGCCCAATATGGTGTTTGTGGTTACAAAGATATAAACAAACATTTAGAGTTACAGCGAAAAGTTGAGTGGGTATCCAAATATTATCCCAATGGTTTGCGGATAAAGGCAATAATCACCGAATCAGGCGGATACCAAGGAATGCTCGAATACATTCCGGGCGAATACGCTCACCGCCCGGTTGATGCCAAGGGATATATGTTTATCCATTGCATTTTCGTAGGGTTCAGAAAAGAGTTCAAAGGCTTAGGATATGCCTCAGCACTAATTGATGAATGCATAAATGATTCTAAAACTCAGAAAATGAAAGGAGTCGCTGTTATTACTCGCAAAGGTTCATTTATGGCAAATAAAGATATTTTTATTAAAAAGGGATTTTCAGTGGTCGAAGCGGCTGCACCCGACTTTGAACTTTTAGCACTCAAATTTAATAATAAACATGATAACCCAAAATTTAAAATTAATTCAACCGATAATTATGCCGGTGGTCTAATAATTACTCGGTCGCCACAATGCCCATATTCAGTCAAAAATGTTGATGCTATAATTCAGACCGCAAAAAAAATGAATCTAAAGCCCACATTGATTGAAATGGATGATGCAGAATCTGCCCAGCAATCACCCTGCGCTTTTGGAACATTTTGCATTATAAATGACGGCAAAATCATAAGTCACCACCCGATAAGTAACACTAGATTCGAGAATATAATGAAGACAACTATGTAAGCGTACGGTCAGTTGTTACAAAGACTATACGATAAATCACATATTTTCCTTATATTTGAGATACCAGCTATTGGCTGACAAAGATTTATTGAACAATATGGAAATTACAAAATGGCGAAAATAAATGCAAAAAATTTGTCACCCGAGCAAGAGAGCGAACTACTCAAAACTTTGAAAGAACGCTTCGAGAAAAATATGAAGCGGCATTCGGGGCTGAAATGGGCTGACGTTCTGGCGAAGTTGGAGGGCAATGCCGAAAAGTTGTGGTCGCTAAACGAGATGGAACAAAGCGGTGGCGAGCCGGATGTAGTCGCGTATGATAAAAAAACGGGCGAATTCATTTTTGTGGATTGTTCGCCGGAAAGTCCAAAGGGGCGTCGCAGCATTTGTTACGACCGCCGGGCGCTGGATTCGCGTAAAGAACACAAGCCCAAGAGTGACGCCCTTTCGATGGCGGCGACCATGGGCATCGAAATTTTGACGGAGGAGCAGTATCGCGAACTTCAGTTACTCGGAAATTTCGACACGAAAACGTCGAGTTGGGTGCTTACTCCGCCCGAAATCCGCAATCTCGGCGGCGCCATCTTCTGCGACCGTCGCTACGAGCATGTCTTCATGTATCACAATGGTGCCGAATCTTACTACGGTTCTCGTGGTTTTCGGGGGCGGTTGAGGGTGTGAGAGGGGAATTTAATTTCCTAAATCATTCCAACTACCACCAACAAAAAAAAACCTGCATGAATTGAATCATACAGGGTTTTTTTATAATAGCTTGGCACCGACCTACTCTCCCACACAGTCACCCATGCAGTACCATCAGCCCAACGATGCTTAACTTCTCTGTTCGGAATGGGAAGAGGTGTACCCACCGCGGCAAAAGCACCAAGCAAAAAATTAATTTGGTTGAGGAAGGAAAAATCTATCAAACGCATTCGAGCGATGAGTATAACAACTCATTAATTCGGTAAGCCCATGGATTATTAGTACTTCTCGGCTGAACGTATTGCTACGCTTACACCTAAAGCCTATCAACCAAGTCATCTACTTGGATCCTTAGAGATACCTAATCTTGGGGTAGGTTTCGCGCTTGAGATGCTTTCAGCGCTTATCCTGTCCGGACATGGCTACTCTGCAATGCCACTGGCGTGACAACAGATACACCGTAGGTCCGGTCACTCCGGTCCTCTCGTACTAAGAGCGGGTCCCCTCAAGTATCTTACGCCCACACTGGATAGGGACCGAACTGTCTCACGACGTTCTGAACCCAGCTCACGTACCGCTTTAATTGGCGA
>JAGXRP010000069.1 GCA_018335795.1 Desulfobulbaceae bacterium
TTTGCCACTTCTTTCTTAGCTACGGGTTTTGCGACTGCTTTTGGAGCAGGCTTTGCCACTTCCTTCTTAGCTACTGGTTTTGCGACCGCTTTTGGTGCAGGCTTTGCCACTTCCTTCTTAGCTACGGGTTTTGCGGCTGCTTTTGGAGCAGGCTTTGCCACTTCTTTCTTAGCTACAGGTTTTGCGACTGCTTTTGGTGCAGGCTTTGCCACTTCTTTCTTAGCTACGGGTTTTGCGACTGCTTTTGGAGCAGGCTTTGCCACTTCCTTCTTAGCTACTGGTTTTGCGACTGCTTTTGGAGCAGGCTTTGCCACTTCCTTCTTAGCTACGGGTTTTGCGGCTGCTTTTGGAGCAGGCTTTGCCACTTCTTTCTTAGCTACAGGTTTTGCGACTGCTTTTGGTGCAGGCTTTGCCACTTCTTTCTTAGCTACGGGTTTTGCGACTGCTTTTGGAGCAGGCTTTGCCACTTCCTTCTTAGCTACTGGTTTTGCGACTGCTTTTGGAGCAGGCTTTGCCACTTCCTTCTTAGCTACGGGTTTTGCGGCTGCTTTTGGAGCAGGCTTTGCCACTTCTTTCTTAGCTACAGGTTTTGCGACTGCTTTTGGTGCAGGCTTTGCCACTTCCTTCTTAGCTACGGGTTTTGCGACCGCTTTTGGTGCAGGCTTTGCGGCTTCTTTCTTAGATGCAACACTTTTATTAGCAACTTCAGTTTTCACTTTATTGATTGTCTTTTTATCAGTCGCAATCTCTTTAGTTGGAAGATTGTCAGTTTTAGTATTTTTCTTTGCCATTATAAAACTCCAAAAATTGTTTGAATTCCAAAAGCATATTATTTCATATTGCAGAAAATAATTTGGCAATATTAAGATATTGCGCTCTAATAAACAAGAACTTTTTTATTTATTTGCTCTTTTTATTATGATTTTAATCATTTCATCAAGAATTTCTACTTCATCAAATCCGTCAGTAGCTACATCAAAGCTGATACTATCAGCTAATGTCTCACCGAGAATATATTCCATTTTCATTTCGACCGCTTTGCGAATTTCATCGCTTGCATTGTATGCGATAGTGATTCTATCAGTCACTTCAAAGCCACTATCCTTTCGAATCTTTTGAATTTTGCTTACAAATTCACGAGATAAGCCTTCGAAAACCAGCTCTTCGTCAAGTGTTGTGTCTATCGCAACTGTAAGATTGCTTTCCGATGCTACCAACCAACCTTCGATATCTTGGCTTGAGATTTCAACATCTTCAGTAACGATTTCAAAAGTTCCGGCATCAGTTTGAATTAACAGCTTATTATTATGTTCCAATTCTTTGATTTCATCATCAGTCAAAGCCTTGATTGAATTTGCCACAAATTGAACTTGTTTGCCAAATTTCTTACCAATAACTTTGAAATTCGGTTTCGCCGATTTTTTGACGATACTTGTTTCCTCGGCTGAAACGTATTCTATAGCTTTAATATTGATTTCTTCTTTGATAATGCTCTCGACCGATTGAATGTCGCGACGTTGTTGAGGCGAATTCACCGGAATTAGTATCCTGCGTAATGGTTGGCGCACTCTGATATTAGCTTTTTCACGTAAAAACCTTGCAAGTGAAGTAATGATTTGAGCAGCATTCATTCTAGTTTCTAAATCTGAATCAATTAATTCTTCGTTTGTCACAGGCAAATCATTCAAATGCACCGAAATTGGGTCTGCTTCGGCACGCAATCTTAAGTACAAATATTCGCTGATGAATGGTGCTACCGGCGACATCAATTTAGCAATAGTGACTAAGACTTCACGCAAAGTTTGGTACGCTGCGATTTTATCAGCGTCTTTCTCGCCTTTCCAGAATCTGCGTCTATTGCGTCGGATATACCAATTTGATAATTCGTCAATCACGAAAGATTGCAATGCGCGAGGTGCTTTGGTCATTTCGTAATTGTCCATCAATGTACGATATTCTTTGACTAATGTATTAAGTCTCGAGATAATCCAGCGGTCAATTTCCGGGCGTTCCTGCACGGGAATGAAAGATTCAGTTCCGTCAAATTCGTCAATATTCGAATAAAGTGCAAAAAAGGCATAAGTATTAGTCAAGGAACGCAAGAAATCGGAAATCACAGTCTTGGCGATGTCTTCTTCGTTGAATTTCGTTGTTTTCCATGGCGGATTATTCGTGAACAAATACCATCTAACGGCATCGGCACCATAATTGTTCATCAGAGCAAATGGGTCAACGGTATTGCCGAGTCTTTTGGACATTTTGACGCCATTTTTATCCAAAATCAATTCATTGACGACAATATTTTTAAATGCCGGTTTGTCGAATAATGCGACTGCAATATTATGCAATGTATAGAACCAGCCTCTTGTTTGGTCAATTCCTTCGGCGATAAAATCGCCCGGGAAAATTTTGTCGAAAATATCTTTATTTTCAAAAGGATAATGCAATTGGGCAAAAGGCATAGCACCTGAATCGAACCACACGTCAATAACTTCATGAACTCTGCGATATGTATTGCCGTCCTTCTCAAAGACAACACTATCAACGAATGGGCGGTGCAAATCAATTTCTTGACCGGATTGGTCTAAAGAAACTCGCTTACCGTCAGGCATTTCGTATTTTCCTTCGCTAAGTTCGGCAATCGAACCAACTGCGAAATAATCGCTTTTGTCGTTTTCATTTACCCAAATTGGAAGAGGCGTTCCCCAATATCTGTCACGCGAAAGTGACCATTCTTTGACATCTTCAAGCCAATTTCCGAATCTTCCGCTACCTATTTCGGGTGGTTGCCAATTAATTTCCTTATTCCTGTCAATCATCTGTTGCTTGTATTCGGGAGATTTGATGAACCACGATTCTCTCGCATAATACATAATCGGGTTGCCTGTTCGCCAGCAATGCGGATAGCTATGCACATAATCATTGGTTGCGCGATATATTTTATCGGCATATTTAAGAGCAATAATAATGTCCTTGTCAGAGCCTTCTTCAGTGTGTTCTTTATAAACAAATGTTTTGATAGCACGACCTGCAAATGGTCCCATATCTTCAGTGAAGTGACCGTTTGGTGTGACCGGTTGAGCAAAGGGTAAATTGTGAGTTTTCGACATTTGGTAATCATCTTCGCCGAATGCCGGTGCGAGGTGAACTACGCCTGAACCGTCTTCAGTCGAGACGAATTCTCCCGGAAGAACTGTCAGTGCATTAGGGAACTCACTTCTGTCGATATTAACATAAGGAAAAATTTGCTCATAAACAGTGCCGATAAGCTCGGAGCCTTTGAATTCATCAAGAATTTCAACTTCCCCTTCTAAAACACTCAGTCTGGCTTTTGCAAGAATTAACTCATCAACCAAAACATCTTCTTTTTGTTTGCGAACGTTACGCACATGAACGTAGTCAATGTCCTTACCAACGGCAAGTGCTACGTTTGCTAACAAAGTCCAAGGCGTAGTCGTCCAAACCATAATTTGTGCATTAGCTATGCTTGGATTTGTAGCACTTACAATTTTTAATTTTAAATAACAATTAGGGTCTTTGACATCTTTATAGCCCAAGGAAAGCTCATGTGAGCTAAGTGGAGTTTCGATTGTTGGTGATTGTGGCACAACTTTGAAACCACGATAAATATATCCTTTTTCGAAGAATTGCTTCAAAGCCCACCAGAGGGATTCTATATAATTATTTGTACAAGTTATATATGCTTGGTCAAGGTCCACCCAATATCCCATACGTTTAGTGAGATAGCTCCAACCATCGTCCATTTCGATATTTTTATAAACTAAAGCTTTACATTCTTTGTTGAATTTTTCGATGCCGAATTTTTCAATATCAGCTTTATCCTTAAGTCCTAATTCCTTTTCCATTGCAATTTCGACGGGTAGCCCATGAGTATCCCATCCGGCTTGGCGTCGAACGTAAAATCCTTGCATAGTTTTGTAGCGGCAAATAGTATCTTTGATGGCACGCGCGATTAAGTGGTGCACACCGGGTTTGCCGTTCACAGTCGGAGGACCTTCGTAAAAACTATAGTAAGGGTTTGACTCACGCCATTCAAGCGATTTGTCGAATATTTTATTTTCGTCCCAATATTTCAACACTTCTTCTTCGAGCTGAGGATACGTGAACTTTTCAGGCAGTGCCTTATACATATCAATTCCAATCATTTTCTAAAAACAAAAAACAATCCTCTCATAAGAAAGAATTAATTTTCATACGACGCTAATCGAATCATAGTATTTTGAGATGAATAAGTACATTAAATCAAAATATTCATTAATTTTACGAAACAAAGTATGACAAAATACGTAATACTATAAATTAATGTTTCAAATTAACAAATTGGTGTAAATATGAGAAAACTAAAAGTTTTAATTTCTTCTCTTATAATGGTTCTTGCGATTATCTCAGTTGCAAGTGCTCAAAAATCCGCTTCCGGATACGCTCTCAACAGTCCAATACCTATGAATCCTGCAGTTAAAAAAGGTGTGCTCGACAATGGCTTGACTTATTTCATAATGAATAACAAAAAGCCCGAAAATCGTGCAGAACTCCAACTTGTCGTTATGGCAGGCTCACTCCAAGAAGATGATGACCAAAATGGGTTGGCTCACTTCATAGAACACATGTGCTTCAATGGCACAAAGAATTTCCCTAAGAATGATTTGATTAAATTTTTGGAAGCAACAGGCGTTCGTTTTGGTGCAGACATCAATGCAAATACGGCTTACGACAGAACATACTACATGTTGACCATTCCATTAGATAAAGATGGATTGTTGGACAAAGGCTTACTCGTACTCGAAGATTGGCTATCTAACGTATCGTTCGACCCTGAAGAAATTGACAAGGAACGTGGCGTTGTAATCGAAGAATATAGAGTTAGAAATAATGCTCAAACACGTACATTCCGCCAACACATGCCATATTTGGGTTTTGGCACAAAATATCCTGCAAGAGACATCATTGGAGATACAACTATATTACGTAATGCTCCAAGAGAAGCTTTTGTTCGTTACTACAAAGATTGGTATCGTCCGAACTTGTCGGCTTTGATCGCAGTTGGTGATTTTGATGTGGACATGATGGAAAAGAAAATTATCCAAAATTTCAGCGATGTCAAAAATCCTTCAAAACCACGCGTTAGAGAAGAAAACACTTTCCCAATTCATAAAGATACAAAAGTAAGTGTAGCAGTTGACCCCGAAAACCAATTCTCGTCTATTCAAATGATTTACAAACATCCTGAACGCCAACGCGGCACCTATGGCGAATACAAAGAAAACCTAATGGATGGTGTTTTCACCAATGTCTTTACAGAACGTATGCAAGAATATGCACGCAAACCCGACGGCAAACTTCTTTTTGGTATGGCAAGTCATTCAAGATTCCCATTGGGAAATGTTAATGCAACAACAATAATTTGCGTTCCTAAGAAAGAATCAGTTTTACAAGGTTACGAAGAATTTTTGATAGAAGCATTTCGTGCATTTCGTAACGGTGTGACCAACTCAGAATTTGCAAGAGCAAAATCACAAATGTTGGCATCAATGGAATCTGCACTTAATGAAAAAGACAAAACTGAATCAGCCGGGTTCGCTCGTGAATTATTCCGCCATTTTTACGAAGGTGAAAGTGTGCCGGGTATTGAATTAGAAAACCAAATGACAAAAGATTTCTTAAATGCAATAACAGTTGAAGAATTGAACCAATATTACAAAAACTATATCACTGAGGAAGGTCTTGTAATAATGGCATCATTTTCAGGAAAAGATGAAGTTGTACCTACAAAAGAGGAGTTATTGGCAGTATATAACAAAGTCAAAAAAATGGAAATCGCTGCCATGGAAGAAGATGACCTCGACAAACCTTTGATGGCAAAGATTCCTACTCCGGGCACAATCAAATCATCTAAAGAAATCAAAGATATGGGGGTTAAAGAGTACAAACTCTCAAATGGCGCTACAGTAATGGCTAAGAAGACAGATTTCAAAAACGACCAAATTATGATGCGTGCTTTCAGCAATGGTGGAACATCCGTTGTTTCCGATACTGATTTCAACTCAGCAAATCTTACATCAAGCATAATTGGCGAATCCGGAATCGGAGAATTCAACCAATCTACACTCGAAAAAATGCTTTCCGGCAAACAAGTTAGCGTCAGCCCTGCAATCGGTGAATTGACTGAAGGATTTATCGGCGGATGTGTGCCACGCGATACAGAAACAATGTTCCAATTGCTCCACCTTTACTTCACACAACCACGCAAAGACGAAGACGCATATAAATCATTCGTTAGCCGTATGGGCGAATTCATTCGCAACTCACAATCGAATCCGAGCAGCGTCTTCAACGATTCGATTTCTGCAATAATGGGCAGCTACCACAAACGTGCATTACCGATGACTGAGGCTACGCTTAAAGATATTGATTTATCAAAATCATTTGAATTTTACAAACAAAGATTTTCAGATGCATCTGATTTCACATTCTTCTTTGTTGGTAATTATGACGAAGCAGAGCTTGAGAACTTAATCAAAACATACATTGCAAGCCTACCTTCATCAGGAAAAGCTGACAAATGGAAAGATGTTGGAATCAAAGCACCAAAAGGTAGCTTCCGCAAGAGCATATACAAAGGTATCGAACCAAAAACTTCAGTTCGTCTCATTATCAATGGCGACCTTGAATACAACCGCAAAAACATTCATGCCCTTACTTCGATGATGGAAATATTAAGCGTCAGATTAAGAGAAGTTATACGTGAAGACTTAGGCGGAGTTTACGGTATTGGAGCTTTCCCACAAATAACACAATACCCAAAACCAGGCTACAAAATCAACATTGTTTTCGGTACTTCAATAGAACGTACCGAAGAGCTTATCACCGAAATCAAACGAGTAATCACAGAATTCAAAGCAGGTAAATTTGAAGAATCATATGTAGCTAATGCCAAAGAAATCATGAAACGCGAGCACGAAATCAGACTCAAAGAAAACAGCTATTGGATGAACGTACTATACAACTATACATTCAACAACGAAAATTTCGACTACGTTGTGAACTACCAAAAATACGTTGACTCAATCACTTTGGCAGACGTCAAATCCGCAGCCAACAAATATCTCGAAATGAGCCAATGGAAAGAATTCATCCTCTACCCCGAAGATTAATTCACGCAATTGATTCAAACAAAATGAAAGCCCCGTAATAGGGGCTTTTTTTTTTGACATAATTAATAGGTACCATTTTGATGAATTCGGAAAATTGGTTTATGTAAAGCGAATTTGGAAATTCAATTGGATAAATGTACCTTCAGGTTCATTAATTTCATTTGCAGACAAAATACGACCATAATCACAACGATGTGGATTGCTGTCAGGAGCATCAATTTTCGTATGATTAATGAGATAATCGTGTAATTGATAAAAATTATAAAGATGAAAGCAAACTAAACTTCCATCTCTTTTCACTACAATAAATCCACCTGTCGCATTTTGAATTCCATCCCATATTTTTGCAGGAGTCATACCTAAGGCAATATCAACTAAAAGCCTTTTTAATTTGTATCTATAAATCAATTCGTTAACTTCTAAATTGAAATTACATGGATTGATCACAGATAATTTATCAAGTAAAACGTTTAAATTACTCTCCTTTGAGACGAATTTATCCAAAATCAAGTTGCCGATAATTTCAGGCATGCGAGAGTCAATCAATTCCAAATTTGTACTAAAAACAACATCCTTCATTCTATGAAATTCTAAAGTATATCCATTTTCAATCAGCCACTGCATTCTATCAGTATAAGTTCCCGTCTCATTTAATAACACGATATTATCAGGGTCTATATCAGGTTTTATCTTGTAGATGATGTTTGACTTTTTACTCGCATTGAATAGAGTTGGCTTGCTACCCAAATATGACTTAATACTAAAACCATACAATTTCTCCTATAGAAAATGAGGATCATGCACAACAATCCTCACATCAGCTTTACTTTTCTTATCATCCGACAGTTGATTTGTAAGCATTTTTTCGAAAATGACGGAATTATTATCTATACTAAATGACCTTCCTTCAGAAGTGGGGTTCTTTATACCATCGAGGATTATCTGAGAATAATCAATCAGATTATTGTAAGGTATTCTACAAAGTATTTCACCTGATTCAGATTGAATAGTCAAAATATCATTTCTGACATAATCATTGTTTTGTAAGTGTTCACTTATCAAAATTTTTTTAACGCTGTATATCATATCTTCTTAAGGGTTTAAATCACTATCAGTAGCATACAAAATATCATCAAAAAGTAAAATTCAAAAAAATAAAACTCACTCAATTTGCCTTTCATTATTTTTCAACTCAAAGTTCATTAAAAATGAATCCTTTTGATCTTCTGTTTCAAAATAAAAATCACTTTCAGTTTCATTATCTTGAAAAAAATTTAACAAGTTTAGAATAGAATCAAACAATCTAAAAGAATACCCTTCATAATCAAATATAAAAAAGACTCTTTCAAAATTTTCATTTGAAACTAAAACTGTTTCTATGGTTCTTGATGAAGGTATATAATCTGTATTTAAGATTCTTATATTATTCATTTTTTGAAAATGTTTTGATAATGATAATCTAGAAATTCTTTTGAAGGCAGAAATTTATCTGGGAGATGGATTCGTTGATTTTCATACTTTTTGAAAAAATCTTTGACAGAATTATCGTTTTCAAATAAATTGAAGGCATTTGAAATTCTTACACTATAATCTGGTTTGATTGTAATATAACCTCGATCAAATGCTCTGTCGTGAAGATTGTTTAAACATAAACCATTTCGGGGATTAAGTCTATTTTCTTTGTCTCTTGACCAAGGAATGATATGGCTTGCAACAAGAAATTCAGTAATAGACAAGCCTGTTATACAACATCTTGAATTATAAGAAGACAAAACTGTTGAACGGAAAAAACTCTGATTCACTCTTTGTTTCACAAGTGTTTCCCTTTCCAGACCTACATTAAATATAAAGTCTTCAGTATCAATATCTGAAATCACTTCAATTGGTTTATTTGCAAATTGAGCAATCAACAATTCACTTTCATAAGCAAGTTTTTCCCAATTGTCGTTGAATTCATTCCATACTTCTTCCTCCATTTTACTTCCGTGACTTAATCCAACAATACCTTGCTTTTTCAACTCTGGGTCAAGCCGCCCGAAATTCCCGACTTTCATATTAAGTGCAGATGGACTTCGACCAAGTATATTAGCATATTTGATAATAGTTGGATTCGATTTACTACTAGTTTTGAATGGTATTTTACAATAAACATTAAAAGCTATAATCGTTTCTTCTCTTGTCCAATTATCGTTTTTCATTATTCTCACCTCTAAAAGTTTCCATTTTCACAAATATAACATTTTTCACGTCAGATGTTGTCACTTGATTTAGTTACACAAAAAAAAAGCTCCACATATTTGCGGAGCTTTTTGTTTAGAAGGCGATTAGTTGCTTGAGCATGTCCAGCACCTTGTTTTCGTTGGGGAGAACGTCCTCCTCGTAAACTGGAGCGTATGGGATATGCGAATCTTTGGCTGCGAGACGCATTACCGGCGCATCGAGCCATGGGAAAGCATTTTGGGAGATTGTTGCTGAAATTTCGGCTCCGAATCCGGCTGTCATAGTGTCTTCGTGCACTATCATGACGCGTCCGGTGCGTTTGACTGATTCGAGCACCAACTCTTTGTCCCAAGGAATAATTGTCCGCAAATCAATGATTTCGATTGATTTGTCGAATTCTTTTTCAAAGCGTTTTACGGCATTGACCGAATCTTTGACACCCATTCCATAAGTGATAATCGTAGCACTATCGCCGGATTTGACGGTTTTGCCCACTCCAAATGGAATGAGATAATTTTCGTCAGGTTCGATAGTACGTGCAAATGGCAAACGATACATGCCCTTGTGTTCGCAGAAAATAACGGGGTCGTCCAATCTGCAAGCAGTCTTGAGCAAGCCCTTTGCATCTGCGGCATTGCTCGGGTAAGCAATCATAATGCCCGGAATATGAGCAAAAATAGCTTCGATATTTTGTGAGTGGCACAATCCGCCGTGAATATAGCCGCCAACAGCAACGCGAGTGACGACTGGCGCTTTAAATCCACCGTTTGAACGGAAGCGCATTGTGGCAACTTCATTTTTGTATTGCATGAATGCGGGCCAAATGTAATCACCGAACTGAATTTCTATGACCGGCTTGAATCCGCGAACCGCTAAACCGAGAGCCACACCAACGATTGATGCTTCGGCAAGTGGTGAATTGAACACGCGCTCTTCGCCGTATTCATTGCTGAGTCCACGTGTAGCGGTAAAAACTCCGCCTTTGGGGTCGGCAACGTCTTCGCCAAAAATCACCATTTTGTCGTTGCGTCTCATCTCTTCCATCATGGCATGATTGACCGCATCAACGAGTACTGCAGGATTGCCATCTTTGGGTTCTGAGGTAGCGTAATCCAACATTCGTGTTGATTCGTCTGCAAAAACATGTTTTGTAGAATCTTCTGCCACTACATCCGGACGCCCTTCAGCCCATTCAATAGCTTCATTAATTTCGTTTATAACTTCAGCGCGAAGTGCTTCAATTTCGTCCAAAGTAGTCAATTCGTGTTGAATCATATAATCGGACAAAATTGCTATACAATCGCGTTTTGCTTTGCCCGCAGCGAGTTCTTCTTCGGAACGATATTTTCTGTGGTCATCGGAAGATGAGTGTGGAAGCAATCTTTCGACTACTGCGTGCATTAATGCAGGACCGCGACCTGCCCTGATATATTCGACAGCATCGCGAGCAGCTTTGACTGATTCAAAATAATCAGTTCCATCGTATTCTTTCATCAATAAATTCGGATAGCAACAGAATGAATACACCACGCTTCCACCCATAGATTGGTCTGCTTTGGGAACGGAAATTGCGTAGCCATTGTCTTGAATATGGAACATCACAGGCAATTTTTCGCGAGTAGCCCAATTGACTGCTTCGTAAAATTCGCCTTGACTTGTAGTTCCTTCACCTGAAGCAACGTAAGTGACTTCATCTGTTCCAAGTTTTTTAGAGGCGAGGGCACAACCGGTAGCATTCAGGAATTGAGTGCCTGTGGGTGACGATTGAGTCGGCAAATTAAGCCTTGGGTGACCGTAGTGTCCGGGCATTTGTCTGCCACCTGTTGCAGGGTCTTCGGCTTTATGCAATGCGAGTAAGAAATAATCACGAAGACTAAAACCCATTCCAAACGAAAAAGCCATATCACGATAGTAGGTCCAACCCCAGTCTTTGCCGGATTCCATAGCAAAAGCAATGGCTGTTTGGGTGGCTTCGTGACCGCTACAACCGATATGGAAATATGATTTACCTTGTTTGACGAGAGTTAGATGCTTTTCGTCAGTATGGCGCGATTGCATCATATTTTTCAAAGCTCTCATCAGATGTGCTTTGTCTAAGTTCAAAGAGATATGAGGCGGTTCGGAACGGTCGAGTTTTCTTCGGTCAACGCTGCAATCATCGCCTCGTCCGTGGTGGCATGATGAGCCGACTTGCTCAGGAAGTACGTCAATTTTGATTATACGTTCGTAAGCATCAACTTTTTTTCCATTCGATTTTGTAGTTGATTCTGTATTGTTTATTTTTGGTTCAGTGGTTTCGGGATTAGTTTTTTTTGCCATATTTGTGTATTAGTAAAAAATGGGGTTTAACAATATTTTTCATTTTCAAATCAGAGTAGAATATCAATGTCATGGAATAAAATAATCGGACACGAAAAAATAAAAAGAATATTGCAAAATGATATACTAAATAATTCAATTGCAAATGCTTATTGTTTTGTAGGTCCGGAAGGAATCGGTAAAGATGCAATGGCAATTGCTTTTGCTAAAGTGATGAATTGCAAGCAAGCTGTACATGAAAATAACACGGTAGATGCTTGTGGAGTTTGCAAAAGTTGTCAGCAATTCGATAATTTGAGTCATCCCAACTTTGAATTGATTTTTTCACTCCCAACAGGTAAAGCCGGCGACAGCGAATCACCATTCGAAAAGCTCGACAACGAGCAATTCGCTGAAGTTCGACGCGAACTTCAAGCTAAATCCGAAAATCATTATCACAAAATGGAGATTAAAGGGGCGAATTTCATTCGTGTCTCTTTCATACGATTTGTGAAACGTAAACTTTTGCTCTCAAATAGTGTTCCGGGAAGGAGATTTATTCTGGTCAGTCGAGCTGACGAAATGAATGTAGAATCCGCAAATGCCTTTTTGAAGACTTTAGAAGAGCCTCATAATGATGTAACGATTGTTCTGACATCATCGAAAGCTGAAGGAATGTTGCCCACCATAATGTCGCGATGCAGAAAAGTGCAATTTTCTCCGGTAGAAGTGGGGCAAATCAAAAAAGAGCTGATGGTAAATTACGGATTCGACGAAGAATCTGCTCATACAGCATCATTGTTTTCGGGTGGTTCGCCGGTGAGAGCTTTACAATTTGAAAGTTCGGATTTGGCAGCATCACGCAATGCAATGGTGAATATGCTTCGGCAAAGCCTCAAACGCAAAGATTTCCAACTTAGCTTATCAGCTGCTATAGAGGAACTTGTTTCAACCAAAGATAAAAATAAATTGTTTAATGATTTGAAGCTTTTCCAATTGTGGTTGAGAGACGTTTCCGCTAACAGATACGGTGGCGGTGCTAACTTATTCAATTCAGACGATTCGCTAACCATCATAAAATTCGACAATGCATTCCGAGACAAGAACATCCTGAAAGCAATAGAGGAAGTGGACGCATCAATCACGCTTGTGCATAGAAATGTGAATCCCCAACTTTTACTTTATAAATTGTTTTTCAATTTAAGGGAAATTTTTCTTGTTTAATGAGAATAATTGATTAAATTGCATACGTTAAATGCTTCTTTTTTACATAATTTTCTTTAATAAATAGATTTGTTGACATAGATATGCAAGATAAAATCTTGAAGCCTTTTTATGAATTCACATATAAATATAATAGATGTTACAATCTCGAATAAATTGGACGATGCTTTAGTTCCGAAATCTAAATTAGAAGCATTTGGAGCACGAAGTGACGGTTATCTGAATGAATTCGAGTTTATCAACGACATCCCCAAGTCCGGGCTGTCCCAGATAGATTATCTCTTAAGTAATGGCGAAAAGTATTCCCAACGATATTTCTCTAATTTTATCGAAGTTGTTTTCAAAGGCAACCATAAAAAATTATATACAAACCTCAACAAAATTGAGTTGCGATATGATGAATTGGTCGTCGTGGAATGTGATGGCGGCTTTGATTTGGGTCGAGTAATAAACTTTTGTGACAATACCGAAAAATACAAAAAGGATTTATCAGCCGAGCCCCATAACTTTTTGCCATTAATACGTAGAGCATCAAAGGATGATTTAAGGTATTTCAATCGTAAAATTGAAGATGAGAGAAATGTAGTGAGCAAGTGTAGAGAGATTGTCAATCTACACAAATTAGATATGAAAGTCACGGAATCTTATTGGCAGTACGACCGCCAGCGCCTGACAATATTCTTCACTGCTCCACAAAGAATAGATTTCCGAGAATTAGTCAAGGAATTGGCTAAAAATTTCAAAACAAGGATAGAATTGAGACAAATCAGTTCGCGTGAAGAAGCCAAAAGATTAGGTTCGTTCATTGGTCCGTGTGGTCGTGAGCTATGTTGTACAACATTCTTGTGTAATTTTGCACATGTTACTCTTGACCACGCACGAGTTCAACACTTATCCAACAATATATCTAAGTTATCTGGAAATTGCGGAAGATTGAAATGTTGCATCAAATATGAATACGAATCGTATGCCGTAGCCGCTGAAAAATATCCACCAATCCATTCATTAGTTGATACTGAAGATGGAATCGCGAAAATCGCAAAAATTGATATTTTCAAGGACATTGTGACGATATATATTACAGAAAGTGGTACTTTCAGAAAAATCACTTCTGATGAATTGAACGAATATATCAAACAGGGCAAAGTGAAGTACGCTGAAACATATCACAATAAACATCATCTGGACGAAGAACTCAAATTCCTTGAAGGATAGTTTTAATCGCTAATAAAATTCTTCACTTTTGTAATTACGACAAGCAAATCATTGTCGGATTTGGATTTTGATTGCCGAATTGTAATTCTGGGATTTTCTCGAGTCCAACGGTTGATGAGTGCTTCTAAATTATTAACTCTTCCGTCTTTTGAAACGGAATTAAGAGAATTAACGACGAATTCGACATGTAACTCCCGATTGAATCTCAAGAGCATTTGCAATTCTTCCAATTTATCGATGCCTTGAGCACTGAAATTGTCATTGCCCGAATCATAAATTTGCCCCTTGAATAGTACAGCCCCGGGCTTTGGGACCACTACCCCCCAATCTTCTATTTGTTCGGCATAATCATTTGTATCTAAGGTCTTAAATTTAAATTCGCGACGCAAAATATCACTATTGTTCAATATTACTGTATATTGGGTATTAGAATTCAGTACTTGTTGGTACTCTCCGGACAGACTATTTGATTGGCATTTGATTTTTTTGCCCTGAGAATCGCGAAATTCAATCTCAACACCAATTGGCTTTTTTGTTGTTACATCATATATTTTTCCCTTTACAAGTATATGAGTGAAATTTTTTGTATAAACTTCATTCTTTACAAAGGTAAAAACAACAATGCCTAAAATCAAAATCATAACTTTATTTGCCATTAATAAATCCTGTAGTAAACATTGAACATTTATATACGTTTTAACGAATATAATTGAACAAAATTACAAATGAAGATGATGAGAAAAATCTATTTTTTCATAATTACACAATTATTTCTTATGATTGCTTCGCTTTTAATGGCTCAAAATCCACTGGAATTGCGAAGACAACAATTGGAAAGAACACAAATACCGAAGTTGATTGATTTGGGTGCTCCTCTTAATGACAGTACTTTTAAACTTTGGGATAAGTATATTAAGGATTATGCTCCGGCAGATAGTGCTTTTTTGGTAGTTACGCAAATGGCAAGCCGACATTATAATATTAACAGAGCAGCAGTAGCGAAATTCATCTACGAATCATATCTTGAATTGTTCCCTGATAAGGATTCAATCATCAATTCGCGTATTTATGTTTGCGAGCAAGTAATGCTGACTCAAGAACCGAATCCTGATACTAAATCAATCTATCATAATTATATTTTGAAACACGCACCGTCCGATGATGCTTTTGTTGCTGTCCAAAGGCTTACTGATGCATATATTCACAGGAAGTTTTGGGATTCGGCTGTTTATGTTTACGAATATTATCGCCCATATTTCCCTATTTCACAGAGGCGTTTTGAGAAAATAATTGAAATTTTGAAGGCTCCTTTAGAAGGTTTAGCTGTTCGTAATTTGGGGAATATGATAAATACGAGAGGAAATGAGTGGGACCCAACTCCCACGCCTGACGGTCGTTTTTTATATTTCACTGGTGATTCCAGACATGGGGGCAAGGGGCGCTCCGATATTTGGGTATCTGAGAAAATTCGCGGTGAATGGCAGTTGCCTACAAATTTGGGCGAGAGCATAAATAGCTATCGAGACGAAACAATTGACAACGTTACTATTGATGGGACAACTCTATTATTATCTGGAAATTTCAAAGGCTCTCTGGGCGAATTTGACATCTATCTCGCTGAAAAAGATTCTACAGAATGGATATCGTTGACCCATCTTCCCTACCCGATTAATACACAATATCATGAAGAATCGGGATGCCTCACTGCCGATGGCACGGCATTGCTATTCACAAGTGACCGACCCAACGGAATTGGTCCTTTTGTGAGAATTTCCAATAGTTATTATCATGGGAATTTGATGGGAAATATGGATATTTATGTGTCTGTAAAACAATCAGGCGGTTCGTGGGGTGAACCAATAAATCTTGGACCTACCATCAATACGCCGTATGCTGAGCGGTCGGTCTTCTTGCACCCTGACGGAAAGACACTATATTTCAGTTCGGATGGTCATCCGGGTTTGGGGAGATTGGATGTATTCAAATCAGTCAGACTGAATGATACTTCTTGGACTGAATGGAGTGAACCTGTTAATTTGGGCAAAGAAATAAACAGCGCCAACGATGATTGGGGATATGAAGTTGATATTTCGGGTGAAACCGCTTTCTTTGCAGGTAACAATTATGTGATTGGATATGGCGGCTGGGATATTTATTCAATCTCTTTGCCTAATAAGGCTCGACCGGAGCAAGTAGTTAGAATTCGTGGGAAAGTAACGGATTTGGAAGGCAAACCAATTAGTAGCATCATTAAGTGGGAAGACCTTGAAACAGGCGAAATTGTAGGCACATTAAAAAGCGACCCACGCGACGGATACTATTTCATTGCACTCAAACCCGGCAGATTATACGGATACTACGCCGAAAAGCCCGGTTATTACTCTACATCTAAGCATATTGATTTACGAAATAACAAAGATATTACCGAAATTAACGAAAACATAATATTAGCTTCGATGCTTGAGTTGCAACAAAAAAAACAAACGGTACAAATCAACAATATATTTTTTGATTTCGACAAAGCTGAATTGAAAAAAGAATCATTCCCGGAACTAAACAGATTGGTTGAACTTTTGAATACTAACAAGCACGTGAAAATTATAATTGAAGGTCACACAGACAACAGCGGAACAAACGAACGGAATATAGAATTATCAAAGCAACGAGCCGAAGCTGTAAAACAGTATCTAATTGCAAATAATATTGCGGCAAATCGAATTACAGTTGCCTTTTTCGGAGCAATGAATCCTATTGCTCCGAATGATTCCGAATTGAACAGAGCCAAAAATCGAA
This sequence comes from Desulfobulbaceae bacterium, assembly GCA_018335795.1. Taxonomy (GTDB): domain Bacteria; phylum Bacteroidota; class Ignavibacteria; order Kapaibacteriales; family UBA2268; genus PGYU01. The sequence goes on from JAGXRP010000069.1 coordinate 16,923, forward strand.
GAGTAAATATCGTTTTCCAAAATTGATTTAGTCAAACAAAATTTATTTTATTCTTCAGGAACTTTATTCGGAATAGTGAAATAGAAAGTCGACCCCTTATTGATTTCGCTTTCTACCCAGATTGTGCCGCCATGTTGCTCGATATATTCTTTGCAAAGAATCAAGCCCAATCCTGAACTTGATTCGCCTTCAGTGCCCGGTTTTGATATTTTTTTGGTAATATCAAACAAATTGGAAATGTCTTCTTGACTAATACCAATGCCGATATCAGAAATCGAAATCGTCGAAAACTTTGATGAGTTTTCAGCCATAATTGTAATTTGCCCACCTCTGCGAGAAAATTTTAATGCGTTTGTGAGTAAATTCCTCAATACGGCATTGAGCATGTTAGTGTCTGCAAAAATTATAAATTCTGCTGGGACATTGTTTGTCAGTACAATCTCTTTGTTTTTCAAATTTGCATTTATTATTTCAATATTCTTTTGAATAAGCAAACTGAAATTGGTAGTAGTCGGATTGAATTTGATGTCATTTCGCTTAATTCGCGACCATTCTAAGAGATTTTCGAGCAAACTGTACAATGACTCAGCCGATTGTTTCATAGTCTTAGTAAGCTCTTTCAGGTCTTCTTGTGAAAGTAGTTCGAGGTCGTCAAATAAGAACTTTGTAAGCCCTAAAAATCCGTTAAATGGAGAACGGAGGTCGTGAGCAATAATTGAGAAAAATTTATCTTTTTCTTTGATTGATAACTCCAACTGATTTTTAGTATCGGTAATCTGATTAATCAAAGAATTTTTTTGTTTTAAATTGATTTCGAGATTCATCTTAGTCTCTGTCAATTCTTCAAGCAGTTGTTTTTTCCTTTCCTCTAAACTCTTTCTATCAGTAATATCATGAATAAACCCATGCCATAAAATACTGCCATCGTCATGATTTTCGGGTCTTGCAAAACCGTTCAACCAACGCAATCCTTTTTCGGGATGATTAATTCTGAAATCAATTCGCCAATCTTCGAGTGTATCGCGCGACTTAATAATTGATTTGTAAACAATGGGTACATCATCATGATGGATTATTTCGAATAAAGACTCAGAATTCTTGATAACATCTTCCGGATTAACACCGAAAATATCAATAATGCTTTCGCTTGCGAAAGGTAAATATGAGGTACCGTCAGCATTAAATATATATTGATAAATCATTCCGGGAAGCTGTCGTGACAATTTTGTAAGCAAATCGTCTCTCTTTTTCAACTGATCAGTTGCCAACTTGCTTTCTGTAATGTTGGTAGCAACCCCAAGTACTGCACCACCTTTAATATCCGGCATATCGAAAGGTGACTTTGTAATTTTGTACCAGACCTTGCCGCCAATAGAATTTGTTGTGCAAACCTCCGTACTGCTCGGTTTTCCGGAATCAATTACTTTTTGGTCGAGCGATACAAATAGTCTCTGCTCATCTTCCGTAAAGCCTAATTGCATATCGTTTTTGCCAACAACCTCTTTGGGTCTCATACCGTAAGTTTGGGCAAAAGCTTCATTGCACATCAAGTATTTACCATGGTAATCTTTTGCAAAAACAAGGTTTGGTACTGCATCAAGAACTGCTCTAAAACGGTTACGAAAAGATTTTTCTCGAGCTTGGCTTTGGATTCTTAATAGAGTAAGCCCTGTCAATCTGGTATAAATTTTTAGGATTTCGGAATTTCCCAAAGTCCTGCCTTTTTTGAAAACAAAAATAAATAGTCCAATCAGGTCATTGCCTCTGAGGATTTTTGCTATCCAAATTTCACCAATGCCAAAAGCAGTTTGAATAGACCAAGCAACAGATTTGGGTAAAAACGTATTGGTCAATTCGGACACAGAGTTAAACTTAGTAAGATTAGAATTTTCAATTTTTTTTGTAATTTCAGGGTCAACACCCCATTTTTTATTTATTAATTCAAAACCAAGCATTGAATTAATTTTATCCACATTACCTGAAACACCTGCATAAGCTTTTGTGATAAAATAATTTTCTTCTCCATTGTACAGGTTCAATACTCCGTAATCTGCTTTTGAAATTTCTAACGCTGTATCTACAATCTTTTTAAAATCAATATTATCGTATGACATCGCCATGAATTCTTCGGAATAGTCAATGAGAGATTTTAGTTGGGTTTGTTCGTTGTAATAATCATAAGCATGAGCAAAAAAAACTATGTTATAATTTTTGTTTTTGATTTTGATTATAGAACTACGAATATCTACGTAAAATACCGTACCATTCCTATGCAAACATGGAATATTGCGGCTGACTTTGTTTTTTGGGGTAGATATTCCATGAAACACACTGCTGACAAATTCTAATGAATCTTTTGGGTGGATATCTTGGAAGTTTAAACTCAAGAACTGCTGTTGGGTATACCCAAACAGCGAACAAGCAGTATTACTTGCAAACACTATATTGCCCTGAGCAGTTTCGACTAACAGAACACCTTCGTTGGTTTGCTCTACTATTTGACGGAATATATCGTTATCAGCAAACAAATAGTCACTCATTTCGGTATTTTCATTCCGATTGATATTAAAACTGCTGTCACTATCTAACTTACTTTCTCTTTTCATTATTTAATTAATCAATCATTTTACGGTATCAATCTTTTTAAGAAGAAGACGTATTAAATGAATTTTCACTATGATTTATATTTTGTTTTAATAATTAAAATATATTAATTTGCTCCAAACTAAATAATTTATATAACAAATCTATGAATAAAAGAACAATTACAGGACAAAATTTTTTGATAAAACAGAATATTTTCCAATTTAGTTGAAAAAGATTGTCAAGACGGAATAGAATGCTTGAGATTTGTAATATTTTTGTTATTTTCACACTTACAAAGAATGTCTTAGCTACATATATAATTTATTATCAAAAAAGGAGAAGTTTTATGAAAAGCATCTTAACCTTTGTTTTGCTCACATCAATGTTTGCTTTTGTTTCATGTGGAGAAAAATTTGATGAATTAAAGCAAGCTGCAGAAATAATCGAAAAAGCCCCCGAAATTGCAGATAACATGGAGAAATCTGCGAAAGAATCCGAAAAGAGACTTCAAGAAAGACGTGCCAAAGGTGACACGTTAGCACTGAAGTTTACCGAATTAATGAAATATTTGCCGGAATCTATTGACGGTTATACGCTCGGCAAACCCGAAGGACAGACTACAAACACAATGGGATTCTCTTTTTCAAATGCCAAGCACACATTCACAAAAGAAAATGCCGACGGTAGTACAGACCTTGTGACAATGGAATTGTTTGATTACAACCAAGGGCATGAATTTTTTGCGGGTTTAACTATGTGGACAACAATGGGAATGTCTTTTGAGAACACTGATGGATGGCAAAAGACTTTCGATACAGGAATTGCTGACGTTTTCGCATTGGAAGATTACAAGTATGACGGGAAGCGTACTTCGCTAACTTATGCTATCGGGTACAGATTCTATCTATCCATTAACGTTGAAAATGTTGAAGGAACTGATTTTGCTAAGAATTTGGCGAAAAAAGTAGATATGAAGTCACTTGCTAAGATGTAATCTCCGTAAATTGCATTAATATTCTTTAATAAAAAAAGAGACTGTCATAAAAGACAGTCTCTTTTTAAAAAAATGTGAAATGCAATTATGCCAAATCTTGAGCAACAAATGGAACAAGTGCCAGATGGCGAGCATACTTGACAGCTGTTGCAATTTGTCTTTGCTGGTAAGCAGTCAATCCTGTTATACGACGTGGCAATATTTTGCCTTGGTCGTTAGTAAATCGAGTCAAAAACTTAGGGTCTAAGTAATCAACTGTTTTAGAATCCTTCATAGGATTGATTTTCTTTTTACCGGTTTTCTTATTCGGTTTAAAAGAGGAGCCTGTTTGCATTGGATGAATAGCGTTCATTTCTTGACCTTCTTAATATCCATAATTTCTTGAGCACGTGACATACGCTTATTAAATCTGTCAACGCGACCGGCTGTATCAACAAGAACTTGTTTGCCGGTGAAAAAGGGGTGTGATTTTGAGTCAATTTCCAAGACCATTTTTTCATTTTTGTAACAAGCACGAGTTTGGAAAACTGTGCCGTCGGTCATGTGAATATCAACTGTACGATAAAAGGGATGAATGCCTTTCTTCATTGTCTAACCTTATTTACTTATGTCTAACTTATCTACTGAGTTAATGTCGTCAACCTTCATGAATTGTTCGATGAACTTCACGGTACCGTCTTGGTCTTTGTAACCTTTGATTACTTTAACCACAGGTTTGTCGTCGCCTTTTTTCTTCTTCAGCTTGTCGCCGAATGTTTGTGCTTTAGCCATTTTTTATATCCTTTGAACTTATCAAGTTTATAGAACTACAAAAATAATAAGAACTTATCGAATTGCAAAATTTATTTTACTTTTTTGGAAAATAATACAGAAAAAAAACATTTGCAACCAATTTTGACTTGCTGTGTATTTTATCATGAGAGCAAAAATTACATGTTTAATAATATAGGAGACTTTATCATGTCATCATTTTACCAAAAAATAACGATTTTAGTTGCTATTGCATTATTTGCATTAGGCAACATAAATACAATTCAAGCACAAGAATTGAAAGCACCCAGATTTGAATATGCCGAAGGCAAGATATTCAAGGAAGTGGATAATATGTTTGTAGCCATGCTTACTTTAGGTTGGGTGGACGACAATCCACATGTTGATGGATTTGGATTATACATATTCTACGGCGAAAGCAAAGACTATCATGAGTTTAAGTTTTACAAGAAAATTGATTTGAAAGACGAAAATTTGAGCCATCAAAAAAATTACTTCCAATATCTGATGCGCGAATTCTTAGTTGAGTCAAAAGTAGTTTCATTTTACATCACTTCTTTCGCCGGTGGACACGAATCCAAAGGCTCCGGAATCAAAGTTGTAAATTTGAAACAAGACAATCAGAACCACAATAAATTCATGATTGTGGGCAAACCCACACGCACAGCAACAATTGGCGAACAATATACTTTTGAATTCGAAATCGAAGCTAACGTAGATTACACGGACTTAGAAGTTAATTTAGTAAATTCTCCTGCAGGTGGGGAAATTGATGTCGAAAATATGATTGTAAAATGGACACCAACTGAAGGCGGTATATATACTTTCAATTTAGTCGCAACAGCAAGTACGCAAAATGGGGATTTAAAAGCCGGATTTTCTTGGACTGTTGAAGTTATGCATTGTAAAGTACCTGCTATTGTAATGGGCGAAGTAGCAGATGCAGACGGCTCTCTTGTTCCTTATGGCACTGCTATGCTATTTTGGGCTGACGGGTCGAACGATGGAAATGGTAAATTCAAACGCGTTTACGATACACGAATTGTAGAAGGTAAATATGAATTCAAAGGTGTTGATGCAGGAGAGTATTATTTGCAAATTAGTGCTTATTCAAAAGAACAAAAAGCATATCATCCTGTTTGGTACGAAAATGCCACAAATTTTATGGATGCAACACCAATCACAATTGAATGTGACGAAACTTATACATTTGATTTCGTGGTCGAACCCGTCAAAGAGCCTGAATTCTTTAAAGTTTCAGGTAAAGTTGTTGACGCCGAAACTCTTGAACCTATCAAATGGTCATATGTAAAATTCATTGGTTTGGACAATCGTAATCATAATTATAATTTAGAAACGGTCACAAACCAATTCGGGGAGTATTCTATCAAATTGCCCGAAGCCGAATACATTGTTTTTGCTCATGCTATAAAATCAAATTCTGGCTCAATTTCGAATCAATATTTGCCACAATACTACAAATTAGCAAACAGTATCCAAGATGCTACGATTCTTGCAGTCACCGAGAACATCTCAGGTATTGACTTTGCACTCAGTAAAGTTCCTACTTATGAGAATTCAATCAAAGGTAAAGTTGTAAGTATTGATGATATTAATCTGAAAAATGTAGTCGTAAGTGCATATTGTACTGACCCGGGTAACAAGAACGAAAAATTTAGATTCTATAGCAAATCTGGTGTTACGAATGAAAACGGCAACTTCGAAATTGAAAACTTAATGCCCGGAACTTATATATTATATGCTAATACAAGAGATAAAGTCTATATGCCCGGGTTCTTCGTCGAAGGCAAAGAAGTTTCAGCTTCGTGGAAAGATGCAACTGAAATTGAAGTAGAAGCAGAAGGTACATTCGGACCTTATACTTTGACTCTCCCGATATTTGAAAAAGTTCATGGTAGTGGCAGAGTGAAAGGTACAGTCAGAGAAAGAACAGGGAGTATCAAATCCGGCGATGACGAATTGCAAGGTGGGAAAGGACTTAACGGAGCAAATGTATATATCTTCGATATGCAATACAACCCTGTGAAAAGCATTAGTACAGATGAATTCGGTAATTTTGAAATGAATCAAATTCCGAATGGCAAATACACTATCTTGTTGGATAAAGTCGGATTCCACCCGCTTAGCTATGAAGCTAACCTAACTACTAACAACAATGATTACAGCATTGATGTCGATATGTCACCTATTTCCACTTCAAGCGTAAGCCCAATATTCAAAATTGAAACAACAGTATTTCCTAATCCTGTTAGTGATTTGCTCAACATTCAATTTGAATCTGCTGCCGGTATTGCAAATATCAAACTTGCGGCATACTCAGGTGCTACTTATATAAATGAATCACTTCAAACAAATGATGGACAGAACAATATCAGCTATTCAATCAAGAATATTCCACAAGGAATTTATTTCTTGACAATTGATTTGAATGGTAGCATTTTGGTAACTCCGATTGTGGTTAGCAAATAATCCATATTAAAAGTATTACAATGGTCGGTATTCTAATGAGTACCGACCATTTTTTATTTGCGTTTGAACCAAAATGAGCAAGCAGATTGGTTGAATTCCGAATAAAGGTTTGGTGTTGTAAGAAGTTTCAGCATATCTTGAGAGTAGTCTCGCATCAGATGATTTTGGGGAAGCAAGATTTCATACTTTTCGTTAAACATCAAAAATGATTCTAACAAATACTGTTCGTTCCAAAATGAATGAGCATCGACAAGCCATTTTTGGGGATAATTACGCGGATAAAAAATATCATGAATTTGCACATAAACTCCGCTATTCAAAGCAGGGATTACTCGATGATATTCATATAATACATCGCCTTCGGGTTTGATTTGATGCGAAGAATCAATAAATAAAATGTCATTTGCATTCAATTCGTAAAATAAAGTCGGGTTACAATTTTCGATTTTTTCTCTTATAACTTCGATACCCATTTTCTCGAGCCATTCATTTTCATAAGGTTCTATACAAATCAGCTTTCCGGAATAATTAGATTGCTCTTCCTTGTTTTTTTGGATTGCTATGTGTGCAACTTTACTTGAAAATCCGGAGCCAACTTCAAGCACTGTTTGCGGTTTCAAATTACGAATCATCAAATAGTAAAGTTCGGCTTCTTGGGGCAAAAAGAATTGAAATCTCTCGGGTCTGGCGTCGTTTAGCAAAGATTCGAAATCAATTTGGGAAATTTCATCTTTATACTTCAAATCTCGGATGTAATCAAGAATACTATGCATATTCATAGTAATACTTGGATTTAGCTCTGGTATGTCCAAAGACTTCAGTTCGAGTACATTTGGCAGCGGTTCGTAATAGTGATTAGTAACCGGAACAACTCCAACCTTACGAAAGATAAATCTACTGACAGGCATTCTCTCAAAGCCTTTCATCCTGACAAAGCCCAAGTATTTAGCAGCGATATACGTAAACGGCGACATGATTAAATCTATCAATCTTATCGCCGAATTTTTTGAATTTGATAGGAATTTTTTCAAATTGATAATTTTGTTCTAATTTTGAAATAATAAAATTATCAAGCGATTTCGCCCATGAATATTGGATTGTGCTTGGAAACTGCATTGAAAACCATGTCCGCATTACTTTGACTTGCCACCAAAATCATCCCAATACCTAAATTAAAAGCTTTTCTCATTTCATCATTGGAAATATTTCCTGATTGTTGAATGAGTTTGAATATATGAGGAATATTCCAGCTATCCCAATCAATCTTGAGTTTCATACCGTCGGGAACGATTCTATTTGTGTTGCCTTCAATTCCGCCGCCTGTAATGTGCGAAATGCCTGTAAGCGATTCCGATTCGACAAGCGGAATAACTTCATTTAGGTAAGACTTGTGAACCGCTAAGAGCGACTCTCCTATTGTTGTATCTAATTCATCAATAAAATCATTGTGCTTGAATTTGTCGAATAAAACAGCTCTTGCAAGAGAGTAGCCGTTAGTATGCAATCCTGATGAAGTGAGCCCGATAAGAACATCGCCTTTTTGGATTTTTGCACCATTGACAATTTTCCTTTTGTCAACAACGCCCACAATCGTACCGGAAACATCATACTCGCCGGATGCATAGAGAGATGGCATTTCTGCAGTTTCTCCACCGATGAGTGCACAATTATTTTCGAGGCAACTTGTCACAAATCCTGAAATTACCTGCTCAGCAATTGTTGGTTCCAATTTACCTGTTGCAAAATAATCAAGGAAGAACAAAGGTTTTGCACCGCAACATAGTATATCATTGACGCAGTGATTGACTAAGCAACGCCCGACAGTATTATGAATACCTGTCAAAAATGCCACTTTCAATTTTGTACCGACACCGTCCGTACTCGCAACCAAAATCGGATGCTCGAATTCATCAAATTTTGCATCATAAAAACCACCGAATAGCCCAATATTCGAGAGTACTTTCTCATTGTGAGTAGAACGAACAAGAGGTTTTATTCTGTCAACTGTTTCTTCACCGGCGGCAATATCTACCCCCGACTGCTTATAAGTAAATCCCATTTTCTTTAAATTTTATATCCTATTCCAATAGCGAGAACATGTTTAAGTTGTAGTGCAGGACCGATTGTACCATTGTCCCTTGTAACGTTAATATTGTGGTCATAAATCATTTCAAAAGAAATAGAAGCATTCATATATTTGTTGATTTTGAATGTCATCAAAGTTTCCGAATTAACAACCATCGTTGTGAAATGTTCGTAAGGAGCAAATATAGTCAGTCTAGTTTTGAAGTTAATATTTTCATAAACTTCTCTTTCGTATTGTGCAGCCATCGTCGCACCGAGTTCACTTTTAATATTTTTGCCGGGTTCGACCCCATATGCTCCTTGAGCTGAGAGGGTATCATCAAGAACGAAGATAATTCGATTAGAAATAGGGGAAAGATACAACTGAAAATAATCATTCGGTTTGTAACTCATACCAAGCCCTACATTCAAATAACCAGGAGACATAAAATTGGATATATACAAATCCTTTTCCGTGTTGGGGTCTTTTTTATCGTAGTTAAACCCTTCGGTCAATTGTGTTCTGAAGTCAAGCAATGCGCTATATTCTAAAGATTTTGCGGCTTTGAAACCATAATTAGATACCAAAATCAATCTGTCATCACTCTTTCGAAGACCTAATTTGCCTAATTTTGTCATTCCATATGCCAACTCGAGTGAGTTTTGGAAACTTGATGTTTCCGTTTTCATATTGGCATGGAGATTTAAAAGGCTACTGATATTGATAGCGTTTTGTCCGCCACCTGCCCAATTACTCAATCCCGTGTTGGAAAAATTCAACCCAATAAACATGCCTTTTTGCCAAGTTGAGTCAGTAGCTACCTTATCGGCGTCTTGACTATAAACAAACTCCACAAGGGACAAAAAAGAAATCAAAATTGTTAAAAAGATTTTTTTCATATTTCATTTATTTTTAAATTTGAAAAAGTTATTTTCCGTCAATCATAATTATAAGCCGCTTGTCTGATTTCCAGAATGTTTCGGGGCTTTTAATTTTCAGATAAACATCTCCACTTGCTTCTTCGACAAGCTCTATCAATCTTTTGGAGTGCGATGATACGAGTTCTTTAATTTTTTGCCCTTTGGGGAAATGTAAGATTGTATCTTTAATAATGTCAATTTTGTAGAATTCCAAAAGATTTGCATTTGCATTTGGCACATATTTACCGCCTATACCCAAGAAACCTTCGCCTTCCATCAAAATTACACTCCTTTCTTTCAAGACTTTTTCGGTCCCATAAGTATAGTATGCTGTATTCTTCTGAATCAGGGTTTCTTCAGCAAATCTTTCAGCCCTTTCTTTTCCTTCAATCGCAATATCACGTTCTCCACGTACCATGGCAATTTCTGCTTCCAATTCGATGAGTCTTTGTCTCTGGCTTTCGATAACACGGTCTTTTTCTACAATAATACTTTCGAGTACACTAATTTTCTCATTTAATTGTTTGTTTTCGCCTGAGAGTTTCTTAAGTTGCGATTGAAGTTTATCAATATCTTCACTTTTACTTTTTAATTGAAAAGAAAGATATTCAATTTTTTGCATAATTTCTGATTCGAGATTGTATGACTCTGATGTTGTAGGCACTTGTGCAAGCCTTGTTAACTCATCATCAATTTGGTTTATGATTCTGACGGCTGAAGCATAGTTTTTGAGAATACTATCCTGAACGGCACTAAACTCTTTTTCGTTACTCGTTTCATCACTGAGTGACTCTTGAGGTTTATCGCCACTTTGGTCGCATGAAACAATGAAGATAACAAACATCATTAAAACATGTAAGAACTTTTTCATTTGCTCTCCTCTATTAAATTAAACTTAACTGCACGAGTTGAATCGGAAGTGGTAAGGCTAATCCTACCATCTCTTCGGGCGGAAAATTTCAAAATCCCGAGAGCATCGGCATTGATTTCACGGAGCTGCAAATCAATGTAGCCAACACCGCGAAGCTTTTTGCCAGCCCCAATGTTCAATACAAATTCATAAGAAAGATTGTCTTGGTCAATGTTTTTGATTTCAAGCATAACTGCTTCAATACTACCGTCCATAGATTCGCGAGTGCCGTTATAAAACTTTGCGAAATCATTGAGAGTGATTTGGTAAAAATCAGATTTCAATTCATCGGGTTTTGTCAGGTCAAGCATGTCTTCGCTATCTTGGACAGGCACAGATACTGTCTGAAAAGTTGTAGTATCTTTAACCAGAAATATCAACATTGCCGCAACCAAAAGCAGAGTGGCAGATAAAATTATCAACCAAATTGCAATTTGTTTGTTCTTGTAGAACGGTTGCTTTGTTTCATTCATATAAAATTCTCTATTATATTGATTTTGTTTTTTCTTTAAGCCAATTCTTTAACTCACCATCCAACAAGGGCGATACTTCATCATATACAAACTTATGATATTCATTCAACCAGTGACGCTCATCTTCAGTCAGCATTGAAATATTAATTGCTCGAGTATCAATAGGACAAAGGGTCAAAGTTTCAAATTGCAAAAATTTCCCAAATTCAGTTTCTTTGAAAGGTACGGTCAGAACTAAATTTTCAATTCGTATTCCGTATTTGCCTTCTCGGTAGATTCCCGGTTCATTAGATGTAATCATTCCCGATTCGAGTACAGCAGGATTTTCGTTCATCCGAATATTTTGCGGACCTTCATGAACGTTCATAAAGCATCCAACTCCATGACCGGTACCATGACCGTAATTAATAGCTCTGTTCCACATCTCGATTCTCGCCAATACATCAAGCTGTGAACCGCGTGTATTGGTTGGATACTTAGCCAATGACAAATTAATATGACCCTTTAGCACCAAAGTATAATCAATCATCATTTGCTCAGTTGGCTCGCTCAAGCAGAACACTCTCGTAATGTCTGTAGTCCCGTCAAAATATTGCCCACCTGAATCGAGAAGGAAAAAACCTTCTGCTTTGATTTCTGTATCAGATTCTGCTGTAGCACCATAATGAACAATTGCACCATTTCCGGCATAGCCTGCGATAGTGTTGAAACTTTCGCCAAAGAACAGTTCTTTACCGGAGCGAATTTGACGCAATTTATCACTTGCTGAAACTTCCGAGATTTTTTCTTTGCCAAGAGTATTTTCAAACCAATTTATGAATTCGCACATAGCAACAGCATCACGTCGCATTGCATTTTTAACGCCTTGAATTTCGATGTTATTTTTGATAGCTTTCATATTTGTCGAGAAGTTCATTCCTTCGATTTTAGTACATTCACCAGGAATCGCTGTATATAAAGCGTAATTTACTCTTGCCGGGTCCACATAAACGCGACTCGAAGCATCGAACCTTTTGACTGCCGTAATTAAATCATCATAATCGCAAATTTCGACGCCGTCTGATTCGAGTTCGGCTCTTACCGATGTGTCAAGTTTGTTTTCATAAATGTAAAGCTGTGCTTTTTGTAATGTAATGATACCGTAGCAAACTGCAACAGGATTGAATGCGACATCTTTGCCGCGAATGTTGAAAATCCAACAGAGGTCATCTAAAGTAGCAACAACATGAGTGTCAACATTCTTTTGCTTCATCTTAGTGCGGATATCGTTGATTTTTTCAACTCTACTCTTGCCTGCATACTTCAATTCATGAACAAAAATCTGATTCTCGGGAATTGGCGGTCTGTCAGTCCATATTTGTTCAATCAAATCATGACCAAAAGAAGTCTCAACGCCATTTTGTTTTAGCTCGGCAACAATACCCTTCGCAAAGCTTGCTTGAACTACCATGCCATCAAATCCGAGCACGTCCCCGCTTTTCAGATTCGATTTTATCCAATCGGGATAATCCTCTATGCCGGTTAAGCCCACCTTAAAAAGTTCAATTCCTGAGCCTTCCAACTCGTGAGTAGCTTGCAAAAAATATCTTGAATCTGTCCATAATCCGGCGATTTTGTCTGTGATGACGACTGTCCCTGCAGAACCTGTAAATCCTGAAATCCAAGTTCTTGAAGTCCATCTTTGGGGAACATATTCACTAATGTGTGGGTCGGTACTTGGAATAATATAAGCAGTGATGCCTAATTCAGCCATTTTTTCCCGTAACTTTTCAATTCTCTGTGTAATTTTCATGACAATCTAAATAAAATAAACATAATTCTCGACAATATAGAATTATAAAAATAGTTTAATTTTACGAAAAATAAAAATCTTAAGATATAATTCTTTTTAGCTGTTTCGTAATAGTGACGCTCACACTGTCATTTAAGTTGTAATTTGCAAAAAAAAAGCTGCCCAACTATAGGGCAGCTTATAATTTTCAAGAAAATCTTGATTATTTAACAATAATCATTTTCTTAGTGTCTTTGAATGGTCCGCTTACCATTTCGTAGAAGTAAACACCACTTGATAAGTCTTCAACCGGAATGCGTACAGTATATTCACCGCTGTTCAATACGCCTGTGAAAGGTACTGATACCAATTCACTTTGTGCATTGTACAATCTGATTTCAGTTGAGATATTTTTGCCACCAACTGCGAAAACAATGTCTGCACCTTCGCTACCAACAGGATTAGGATTAACTTGACCTAAGTTGTATTTAGTTGCCGAAATTTGAATCGGACGCATAAAGTCAACGCAAACTTCGTCCAAAGTGACTTTGCAATAAGCATAATTGAAGCTTACACAATGGTCGTCTTCTAAGATAGTGTGTTCGATTGTTGCTTCTTTAGCCTTAACAACAAGATTGCCATCTTTATCAGAATAGATTGGGAGGAATGAGTCAAACCCAATAC
>JAGXRP010000070.1 GCA_018335795.1 Desulfobulbaceae bacterium
ACATACGATTTAACTATCGCCAATCCTAAGCCGGAACCTTCAAAAACCTTCGTGTCGGCAATATCTGCCTGTTCAAATCGGTTGAATACAGCTTTCTGGCGATGTGCCGGAATTCCTATTCCGGTATCTTTCACATAAAATTCTACTTCTGTTCCTTTTTGGCGACAGCCAACGTTTATCGTCCCTGTATCGGTGTATTTTATGGCATTTTTAATCAGGTTAGTCAAAATAGAGTCGAGTTTATTTTGGTCGGTCAATACTTTTTTGTACTCCAAAGGCAATAACATTTCCAAATTAAGGCTAAGTCCTTTCTTTTCAGCTTCGAGTCTGAAAAAATCAGTTAATTCTTCAACTCTATCATTTATATCGGTTTCTTTCTCAATCAGATTAACCAAGCCGGCTTCAATTTTTGAGATTTCAATAATATCATTCACTGTATTCAACATACGTTGCCCACTTTTTTGAACGAGATTAATATATTCTTCTTTTTCCTCACTGCTTAAATCGGGCTCTAAAAGTAGCTGTGTAAACCCGAGAATCCCGTTCATTGGGGTGCGTATTTCGTGGCTCATATTGGCGAGGAAGGCAGATTTGAGGCGGTCGCTTTCTTCTGCTTTTTCTTTGGCAAGGATTAATTCTTCTTTTTGTTTGTTTTTTTCTGAAACATCGAAAACAACTCCTTCAACACCAACAAATTTGTTATCAATTGAAAAAGAGGATGTTTTATAGTCAGAAACATGTTTAACCTTATTGTCTTTATCAATTATTCTATACTCTTGAATTATACTGGTTTTCTTTTTCTGTAATATGGCAGATTGCTCAAACACCATTTGTCTATCGTCTTCATGAATCAAATTCATCCAATTGATTCTTTTAGTCAAAAAATCTTCGTCGGTGTAGCCGGAAATATTCAGTGAACCGTTGATAAAATCAGTTTCCCATTTCGAGTTAGAACTGTAAACAAGCCCTGGCAAATTCCCTAACAAGGTGGTCAATTTGTTTTCATTTTTTTCTGCTTTTTCTTTGGCTGTTTGTAAATCCTTGACTAATACCAATCGTTCCGACATCTTCCAAACGCTGTCCATCAAGAGTGTCAATTGCCGAACATCTGATTGGTCATAATCTGTAGATTTATTTGCCACACCGGCTACTGCAACTATTTTATTATCAATAATTACCGGAATTGTTAAGAATTTTTCCAGTTTTACATGGCCTGCGGGTGTGCCTTTTTTTAAAGGGTCATCGGCCTGATAATCATTCAAAATTATTGGTTTTCTTTGCCTTACCGCTTCGCCCCAGCAGCCGGTATCATCAAGGTTGTAAACTGTTTGCGGGTTCATAACAGCGCACTCTTTCATTACCTCTTTCGACCAGGTGTTCAGTATAAATTGCTTTTTCTCTTCACTATAAAAATAGATATATCCAATTTTACTCCTGGTTAATTCAACACCCTGAGTGAGTGCAAAATCCAAAAGTTCCTGAACAGAATCGGTTTGGAATTGAGAAACTTTCAAAAGGCTTTCAAGGCGTTCGTTGTTAAATAATACTTCATGATTTTGGATTTTGATTCTTTCTTCACTTTCTTCTGCCTTTTCTTTGGCTATTTTCAGTTCTTGTTCGGCTTTTTTTTGAGCAGATAAATCTAAATTTGTTCCACTAACACGTATTGGTTTATTGTTTTCATCATAAGTAATAAAGCCCCGAGACAAAACCGGCACATAGTAACCTTTTTTATGTAACAATCGGAATTCAACCGCATAACTTTCCTGTCCGGTTTTCAGGGCAATACCAAAAATATTGTCAACTTGTTCTTTATCATCGGGGCACATTAAACTTTCCCAAAGGTCAGGATTGGGCTTTAGTTCATTGGGTTCATAACCAATCTGTTGCCACCATTGAGGTGAATAGTATAATTCGTTTTCAATTAAATCCCAATCCCAGGGTGCGTCATTTGACCCTTTAATTACAAGACGCATTCTTTCTTCGCTTTTTTCTGCTCTTTCTTTGGCAAGAATCAGTTCTCTTTCGCTGGCAGCCAGTTGCTGATTTGTTGCTCTTAACTGCTGTTCACTTGCCTGCAGTTGCTGATTTGACGATCTTAGCTGCTGTTCACTTGCCTGCAATTGCTGATTTGTTGCTCTTAACTGCTGTTCGCTGGCAGCCAATTGCTGATTCGATGCCCTTAACTGCTGTTCGTTTGCCTGCAATTGTTGATAGGCTGACTGCAGCTCTAATTCGGAATTTTTTTGTTTTGTAATATCCTGTATAAAACCAGTTATTTTAACTATAGAATCATTTTCAATTTCAGTTGAACCGCCTGTACGCACCCAAAGTTTCTTGCCCTTGGCTGTAATTAACTGTAATTCATGTTGGTAAGGTTTGCCTAATTGCATACATTCCTGAATTGCTTTTTCGATAACAGGCCTATGCTCCGGAATATAAAAATTAATACCCTCTTCTATAGGAAGTACTCGGTCAGATTCAATCTCATATATTTTCCTAACCCCATTGCTCAAATAAGTGTCCATGGTTTTTACATCAATACTCCAACCACCTAAATTGGAAATTAACTCAGTTTTTTCTAATTGTAAGTTTGTCTCGGTCAAATTCTTTGTTTTTTCTTCAACCTCCTTTTTTAGATTATTTTTTGCTTGTTCCAAACTTTGGGTTAGTTTTTTATTTTCATAAAAATTATTTAACGATTGAATTTTCTCTTTGTAATATCTGAGAGAAATCAATGTAGATATTAAACTTATAGGCAACAACATAAACAATATTGGGATGAAAGCCCACCGAGATTCAGTTGATAGATATATGATTGAAATAAGAAGAATGGTAGAAACCCATATTAATGCCATAAAAAACAAGGGTCTGAAGTTTAGGTAAAGCAATGATAGTAATAGAACAGCAATGTAGGTTGAAAATCCGGACACCGAAAAATCCAAGCCACAAACTAATACTGCCCATAAAACAATATATGAAACAGTAAATTTCACAGCTAAATGGCTATATTTCGAATGTATATTCTTAACGCTCCAAAAATATATCACAGCAAATAATGATAAAATGGTGAAGATAATATCAAGTATTTTATAGATTTCGATTACTTTTTCATCCCAGGGATTAAATGAAGAATAATCTGTTGCTACGGCAAAAATGCCAAAAGATATAAATATGATACTTAAAGTTTTCATTCTCTTGAAATTCGTAGCATTTAATTCTTCGTTGATATTATTTTTATTTTCCATTTTCACTCTTTATAAAATTACATCAATGTATATTTAAGTGTGATTTACTTAAGTGCTTGTTTATTATTTCAATTAGTTCGGGTAGTTTAATCGGTTTAGAAATATAATCGTTGCATCCTGCTTGAATTGCTTTCTCGCGGTCGCCGGACAGTCCGTAAGCAGTCTGAGCTATTATGACAACATCTTTGTTATATTCTCTGATTTTGCGGGTTGCTTCGTAGCCATCCATTCCCGGCATTTTTATGTCCATTAAAACTAAATCTACATCTTTATTTTGCCTGCATAGTTCAATTGCTTCAAATCCCGTTCGGGCATTTAAAATTTCTTTGCAATACTTTTTTATCGTTTTAGACAAAAATATTTCCGATACATAATCATCTTCGGCTATCAGAACTTTTAGCTTTCTAACGAAGTCGGTTTTATCTAAAATGGTAAGCTGTTGAACATTTGCTTCTTTTTTCAATTCGGCTTTGTATGGTAAGGTAAAATAAAATGTTGAGCCGATTCCTTCCTCACTTTCTAACCAAATTTTGCCACCCAACATTTCGACGTACGATGTTGCAATAGCCAACCCAAGTCCGGAACCTTCGAAAACTCTTTTGTCGGCAATATCTGCCTGTTCAAATCGGTTGAATACAGCTTTCTGGCGATGTGTAGGAATTCCTATTCCGGTATCTTTCACATAAAATTCAATCTCTATGCCTTTCTGGCGGCAGCCAACGTTAATCGTCCCTGTATCGGTGTATTTTATGGCATTTTTAATCAGGTTGGAAAGAATGCTATCAAATTTATTTTGGTCGGTTAGAATAATTATTTCTGAATTAAACAACTTATCGAATATCAGATTGAGACCTTTCTTTTCCGCTTCTATCCTGAAAAAATTAGTTAAGTCTTCAACCCTATCATTTATATCGGTTTTTTTCTCAATCAGATTAACCAAGCCTGCTTCAATTTTTGAGATTTCAATAATATCATTCACTGTATTCAACATACGTTGCCCACTTTTTTGGACGAGATTAATAAATTCTTCTTTTTCCTCACTGCTTAAATCAGGTTCTAAAATCAAGTTTGTAAACCCAAGAATACCATTCATTGGAGTTCTTATTTCGTGACTCATATTGGCAAGAAATGCCGATTTCAACCGGTCGCTTTCCTCTGCTTTTTCTTTGGCAAGAATTAATTCATTATTGGTCAGTCGCAATTCTTCGTTAATTACTTCGTATTCTTCATTTTTAAATTGCAACTCTCTTTCACTTTTTTCGGCTCTTTCTTTGGCAAGAATTAGTTCTCTTTCGCTCGCAACCAGTTTATGGTTATTAACTCTTAGCTGCTGTTCACTGGCAGCAAGCTGCTGATTGGATGCTTGCAACTGTTGCACGCTGTCTGTAAGTTGTTGGTTCGACTCTCTTAGTTGCTGCTCGCTTGCCAATAGTTGTTGATAGACAGCCTGAAGCTCTCTTTTCTGTTTATTTCTTTCTATTGAATATAAAACCACTCGGCTTAAAATTTCATCATCAATCCTTCCTTTAATAAGATAATCTTCGGCACCTTGTTGAATAGCTTCTTTACTCATTGTTAAATCGTCTTGTCCGCTAACAACAACAATTGGAATACCGGAATTAATTTCAATTATCTTTCTTAAACCAGTTAGACCACTGCTATCCGGCAAGCCCAAATCTAATAAAATAATATCGAAAGTGTCTTTGTTGAGCATAGCAAGTGCACTTTTCAAATCACCAGCTTGCTGAATTATTGATTTTTTCAGTTTGGTTTCAGAAAGCAATTCGATAATCAGGTCAGCATCACCCGGATTATCTTCAACCAATAAAAACTTTAAAACACGTTCCATAACTATATTCCTAAATTAGTTCTATTGATAATATTTTGTTATTTAGTTGGCAAAACAACAATACCCATCCAGAATAATTCAATGTTCTTTACCATTTCCGTGAAGCTGTTATAGTCAAGTGGTTTTTGGACATAACAATTAGCATGTAGGTTATATGCTTTTATTATATCTTCCTCTGCTTTTGAAGAGGTAAGTATTACAACAGGAATTCTGCGTAAATCCTTATGTTCCTTAATATTCTCAAGAACTGTTCTGCCGTCTATATTCGGCAAATTTAAATCGAGCAATATAAGGTCAGGTTTCGGACTGTCGGAATACTTACCCTTTTTATATAAAAAATCAAGAGCTTGTTGCCCATCAATTGCAACATATAAATTGTTCTTTATCTTACTTTCTTCCAA
This sequence comes from Desulfobulbaceae bacterium, assembly GCA_018335795.1. Classification (GTDB taxonomy): domain Bacteria; phylum Bacteroidota; class Ignavibacteria; order Kapaibacteriales; family UBA2268; genus PGYU01. The sequence goes on from JAGXRP010000070.1 coordinate 5,499, forward strand.
AGCTTCACGAGTAAGATCAACATCACCCGGGTTGTCTTCAACCAATAAAATATCAATCAGTTTCGCTTTCATAATGTTTACTCCTTTTTTTTGTTTGTTAATCATTTATTTTATTCAAACTAAATATTTTTTTATCGGCAACGTAAAGTAAAAAGTTGTTCCTTTGCCCAATTGGGACTCGAACCATAGTTTTCCTCCGTGCCTTGCAATAATTTTTTTACTAACTGCCAGCCCTATTCCTGTCCCTTCGTATTCGTCTTTGGAATGCAGGCGTTGGAAAATGATAAATACTTTCTCATTAAAATCTTCATGGATGCCAATGCCATTATCCTTTACTGAAAAAACCCAATTATTCTTGTCTTCCGTGGCTGAAATATGAATAAGCGGATACTGATCTTTTTTTCTGAATTTTATGGCATTGCTTATCAGGTTTTGGAATACTCTTTCTATTTGAACCTTATCCGCGTATATTTCAGGCAACTTATCATTGGTTATTACAGCCTTACTTTCGTTTATTAAATATTCAAGATCTGATTGTACATTTGACAGTATAGCATTTGCATCGGCTTTTTCAAATTCTTTACCTTGTGTTGCAACTCTAGAGAACTGCAATAAATCATCTATCAGGGTTTGCATCCTCTTTGCTCCGTCCACAGCATAAGCTATAAACTTCTGTGCTTTGTCATCCAATTTGTCTTTGTATCTGCGTTCGAGTAATTGGGTATAACTCGAAACCATACGCAATGGCTCTTTCAGGTCATGCGAAGCTACATAAGCAAATTGTTCCAACTCATAGTTCGAACGTTGCAATTCTTCAGTGGTTTGCAACAAATCGTGTTGTGCATTTTTTATGTTAGTAACATCGATGCAAACACCAATCATTTTAATATTTTCACCCACGTTGTCTTTAATAAGCAATGCTTTACCATTAATATACTTTATGGATTTATCTCTTAGAATTACCCGATAAATAATATCAAACGGTTGTTCGCCTCTCAATGCTTTTTCTAAGGCATCTTCTGTAGGTTTAATATCATCGGGATGTAGTCTTTTTCTAAATCCCTCGTAATCGCCCTCGAAACTATTTAACTCAACCCCAAACATCAACTCCATGCGGTTGTCCCAAACCAAAGCATTGTTTTTTAAATTCCATTCCCAAACACCAACTTCACCGCCATCGAGTGCAAAATTCAAGCGTTTGTTTAAATCAATAATCTTTTCCTGAGCAATTTTTAAATCGGTTACATCCGTTGCCGCTGCATATAAGATATCGCCAAAGGGTGCGGTGTTCCAAGTAAGCCATTTATACGTGCCATCTTTACAACGATAGCGGTTGGTAAAGCTGATTGTGGGAACCCCAGTGGATAATTTTTCGACTTCTTTTAGAGTACCAGCAACATCATCGGGGTGTACGAATTCCAGAAATGGTTTTGAAGTTAGCTCTTGTGTTGTCCATCCTAATAATTCATACCAGGCCGGATTCAAACGTTTAAAATATCCATCGGTGCCGGCAATGCATAGTAAATCGAGAGAAACTGTAAAAAACCGGTCTCGCTCTTCTTCCGCTTTTATACGGTCGGTAAGATCGGTAAAAATAACCAGCATTTCGTCTCCGATTTTATTTCCAATGATTGCGAAAAAACGGTCTTCCCCGTTTTTGCAACGGATGCTAGCTTCCACCGGCTCAGAAGGCTCGTTATTTGCAAAAGCAATTTCCATTGCCTTGTCCCATTTGCTTTGAATTTCATCGCGATAGGATTTGTCCGGATAAGCCAAAGGCCACCAATTTTCAATGTTTGGAATATCTTCGGGAGTATAACCAAGCACTTCCAAAAAGCTTTTATTGGTAAACTCGACATTGCCTTCTAAATTAGTGATTACTTTTGGCAAGGGTGAGTTGTCTATTAAATTCCGGAATTTTAATTCGCTTTCAATAATCTTTTTTTCATACAATTTTTGCTCTGTTACATCGATGAAAGTAGCCAGGAAGTCAGTTCCAACCGTTATACCGGCAATAATAATCTGTTTGATTTTACCATTTTTACATGTTACATTGTACATGTCTGATTTGATGTCAATGCCTTGCTCGATGGAATTTTGTACAGCAGTATTCCAGTTTTGAACGACCCATTCCCTGTATTCTTTTTCAGGATAGGCTTTAATCCACCAGTCGTCAAGTGTGGGTATATCTGTATTCGTGTAACCGAACAATTTGGTAAACCGGGTGTTGAATGATTCAATGGTGCCGTCTTCCCTGACAAAACACAATGGGATTGACACGGATTCGTATAGATTTTTAAATTTCTGCTCACTTTTGGCAAGATTATCAACTGCCCTTTTTTGTTCTGAGATATCGGTTCCGACTCCAAGCAAAAGAGGTTCGTTATTCATTATAACCCTTTTCCCTGTAAAATAAAAAGGGATGTTTTTATCATTTTGTGCTTTGAATTCTGCTTCAACAAAAACTTCACCTTCAACGAATGCGGTTTGAATTGCGTTTGCAACCTTTTCCCTGTCATTTGCGGCAATAAATTCAAGAGGTGATTTTTGTGCAATCTGATCATATGAAAATCCCGATAAATCAGAAAGGGTTTTGTTCCAGCGAACAAATTTACCGTTCTGGTCGAAAAGGTAAAAAATTCCGGGTAAGGCATCCAAAACTGATTCAGAAAACTCCTTTTCTGCAATAATACTATGTTCAATTACTTTCCGTTCGGTAATGTCAGTGTGTGTTCCAATCCATTCGTCAATTTCTCCGGTTTCGGACAAAATCGGGACCCCTTTAACACTAAAGAAACGGTAGGTTCCATCGTGCCTTTGTAAGCGGTGTTCGATTTCGTATAAACTTTTCTTGTTCACAGCTTCCATCCATTTTTCGGCAGTGTATTCCCTATCGTCTGGGTGAATGGCATCAAGCCATGCCCAGCCTTTCATGGCTTCGAAGTCCTGTCCGGTAAAATCACCCCAACCGGCCTGGTACTGGTCAACCGAGCCATCGCCGGCAGTGCGCCAAACAATTGACGAAACAGCATTAATCAACGAACTAAACCGGTTTTCTCTTTTTGCAATTTCGTTTTCCGCATTTTTTGTAACGGTCACATCGCGAGAAACACCCATTACCGAAACAACTTCGTCGTTTTCATTCTTAATTGGCACCAGGGTTGTATCGAGCCAAACGCTACCCCCGGGGAATGCCGATTCGGTAACTACCGAATAGCTTTCCCCGCTTTTAATTACACGCATTAGGCTCTTGATTTGCGATTCGGCAATTTGAGGTGGAAAAATATCCATTATATGTTTGCCAACTATTTCTTCAGCATTGGAGTGGAAGGCTTTGGCAGCTTTTCGGTTCACATAAATTACCCTTAAATCGGTGCCAATATTAAAAATATGATCCTGCGAAGATTCGGTAAGGGTCTTGTATTTTGCTTCACTTTCCTGAAGTTTAATTTCATCAATCCTTTTCTGAGTAATATCGTTGGTAAAAACGTAAAACTGCCCTTCGTTTATTGGAAGATAAGAAACTTTATTTTCCACGATTTTAATCTCACCTGTTTTGGTGCGGTGTTTGGTCTCAAATCTGTCGGAACCGGTTTTTACAATTTTTTGAATTCGGTTTTTGGTATCCTCCGGATTTTCAATAGCTTCAAATTCACTGATTGAAAGTTTTAATAATTCTTCCTTCGAGTAACCCAATAAATTACAGAAGGCATCATTTGAATCTAAAACTTTGCCCTTAGTATCGCAAATCCAAAAGCCATCAAAAGACGATTGAATAATTGCCTGATATACTTTTTCATTTTTTTTGGTTTCATTTTCAGCAAGCTTTCGTTTCAATAACTCTGACACATAGCCAAGTGCAGCCTCTATAGGTTTAGGATTTGGCATAGACTTGTTATTTCTCATTAAAATAACAATACCACCTTTTGCCATATCTGAGTCTTTAAATCCGGCTGTATGAACAGATGTCACCGACATAAGTTTTTCAGCGTTCCTGCAAACAAACTCCGGCAACTGGCCTGTCATTAATTCAGAAAGACCACCTTCTACTTTTATCAGACTACCCGAAGTATAGTGCTCATAAGTTTTATCTAACTGCTTGGCATCAAATACCATTTTCTTGGGGTCTTTGCCTAGTATCTTGGCAAATTGCTGATATTTTTTACCTACTCCTTCGATAGCACGAATCCTGACACCGCCCAAATCATTGTCATATAAAGAAACAGCAACAATACTATCCGTATAAAACCCGGAAACTTCTTTTGCAATTATTTCGCAGATTCCATCAAGGGATTCACTTTTTTGAGCTGAGACAAAAATACGGTTGAGAAAGGAAATCTCATCTATCCTTTCTTGCTTTTCTGTAAGGAGTTTTTTTTGCTCTTTTTCTTCCATAATTTTATTTACCATTGTATTAATAATTTTAGTTCTGAATCTCCTTCGGTAATGTAAACTTCTCTAGTTGCAATATCAAATTGCAAGGATCTTCGATTTATACCACCAAGTGCGCACACATCTATTTTTATAGCAAGGTCGCTGAAGATACTTAGTATTGAGTTAATATTGTTTTCACAAATTGTATCATCATGCTTAATAAGAACATTCCCCGCCCCAACAAGGCATGTCCTTATAGTAGTCAAATCATTCATGTCTGCCTGTAATAAGTTCAACAATTTATCTACCGCATCTTTGGCATACTTTGTCTTATTGTACACTTCCGAATCTGGCGCTTTGCCGGGTAGCATAAAATGAGCAACGGCTCCAATTTGCTTTTTCAAATTCATTGCAGCTATCACAATGCAAGACCCTATACCGTTGGAAACCAAAAGGTCGCCTATAGTCCCTTTTTTTACCTCTCCGGTGGATATGTTAATATTTTCTTTCATTGCAGCTTAAAATCCGTCCAACATCAATAATGCTCTTTCTACTGTATTTATCTTAAAAACCGGTTTTTTCATATTGTAACTTTAGTTTTATTTATTAAAACATCTATTTATAATCCTTAACAATAAATCTTTCTTAATCGGTTTAGAAATATAATCGTTGCATCCTGCCTGAATTGCTTTCTCGCGGTCGCCGGACAGTCCATAAGCAGTCTGAGCTATTATAACAACATCTTTGTTAAATTCTCTGATTATGCGGCTTGCTTCGTAGCCATCCATTCCCGGCATTTTTATGTCCATTAAAACTAAATCGACGTCTTTATTTTGCCTGCATAGTTCAATTGCTTCAAAACCTGTGTTTGCTTCTACAATCTCAGAACTAATATCTTTTACAATCAGAGAAATATAATGCCGAGATATCTCGTCGTCTTCGGCGATTAAAATATTCAATCCTTTCACTTTGGGTCTTGCCATTTCGTTGCGAGATGATATGTCTTTATCATCATTTGGTTTTTTTTCTAAATTATTTTTAATAGGTAATGTGAAATAAAATGTTGAGCCGGAACCTACTTCGCTTTCTACCCAAATTACACCTCCCAACATTTCAACATACGATTTAACTATCGCCAATCCTAAGCCGGAACCTTCAAAAACCTTCGTGTCGGCAATATCTGCCTGTTCAAATCGGTTGAATACAGCTTTCTGGCGATGTGCCGGAATTCCTATTCCGGTATCTTTCACATAAAATTCTACTTCTGTTCCTTTTTGGCGACAGCCAACGTTTATCGTCCCTGTATCAGTGTATTTTATGGCATTTTTAATCAAGTTAGTCAAAATAGAGTCGAGTTTATTTTGGTCGGTTAGAATAATTATTTCTGACTTAAACAACTTATCGAATATCAGATTGAGACCTTTCTTTTCCGCTTCGAGCCTGAAAAAATTAGTTAAGTCTTCAACCCTATCATTTATATCGGTTTCTTTCTCAATCAGATTAACCAAACCGGCTTCTATTTTTGAAATTTCAACAATATCGTTCACTGTATTCAACATACGTTGCCCACTTTTTTGGACGAGATTAATAAATTCGTCTTTTTCCTCACTGCTTAAATCGGGTTCTAAAAGTAGCTGTGTAAACCCGAGAATCCCGTTCATTGGGGTGCGTATTTCGTGGCTCATATTGGCGAGGAAGGCAGATTTGAGGCGGTCGCTTTCTTCTGCCTTTTCTTTGGCTGTAATTAGTTCTTGCTCGATTTTTTTTGATTCAGTTATATCTCTTACTGCCCCTATCATGATGTTCTCATTAGGAAAAGGTTGAGAGTTCCAGGACAGCCACCTTATTGTGCCATCTTTACATAAATACCTATTCTCAAATTGGTAGATTTCTTTTCCATCAACAATAACAGATTTTACATTTTCGGTTTTATCAACATCTTCAGGATATACAAATTCAAGCCATGGTTTTGACAATAATTCCTCAATAGTCCAGCCAAGTATTCGTTCCCAAGAGGGATTCAGGTATTTGAAATACCCGTCGAACCCGGCAATACAAAACATGTCGAGGGTTAAATTAAAAACCCTGTCACTTAGTTTCAGCTTTTGTTCACCTGCCTGCAGTTGCTGATTTGTTGCTCTTAACTGCTGTTCGCTGGCAGCCAATTGCTGATTCGATGCCCTTAACTGCTGTTCGTTTGCCTGCAATTGTTGATAGGCTGATTGTAGCTCCAATTCGGCATTTTTTTGTTTTGTTATATCCTGTATAAAACCTACTACTTTGATGGGATTGCCATCTGCGTCTTTTATGACTTCGGCAATGGCTCTGATGGTTTTACTCGAAGGACCGGAAATAGGTCTGATTTCGTGTTCGATGTCATAGGGTTTGTCTTTTTCAATCAAATCAATCCAGTCCTGCTGAACACGTTCAGTCTCAGGTATGCACTTCCAGACATCATCGGCGGAAAACGCTTCAATTTCGGTACTGTAACCGTAAATACGTTTACCCTCATCTGAAACAATATATTTTTCAGTTTTAATGTCATATTCAAAACTTGCCACTTTGCCCATTTCCTGGGCTTTTTCGAAACGACGGTTACTTTCCCGTAGCTCCATTTTAGCCTCAACCTCTTTGGTTACATCTTTGGATGTCCCTATTATTTTCGTTAATTTGCCATCTTTATCTTTTTCTACAATTGAATTAGCTTTCAAATAAACGATATGCCCGTCTTTATGTAAAAAAGTTGAATCGTACTCCTTGACGGATTCGCCTTCAGAAACTACTGGTCTGTCTTTTAGTTTTTGTTCATCAGGTACAAAATCAAGGAAGTTTTTGCCTATCAATTCTTCGGGCTTATATCCATAAATATCAAGGGAACCAGGACTCATTTCAAGGATTATTCCATTGGCATCCACAGCCCAGATAATGTCGTTGCTCAACTCTACCAGAGACTGATATTTTTGATTGTTTTTTAATGCTTCATTTTCTGCTTTTTTTCTTTTTGTAATATCATTATATGCTACCAGCACACCTAAGTTTGTAAAATTAAAAGGAACTGCCGAAACATTGATCCAGGTGATTTCCTCTTTATTTTTAACGATTCCCATCTCCACATTCTCCACCAAACGGTTCTCTTTAAGGGCTTTCACGCTCGCATATTCTTCTTGTGGGAAAGGTGATCCATCGGACCGGATAATCTGCCATTCTATTCCATCAATTTTTCGTTTCTTTTGTTCTTCTGCCGATAAACCAAGCAGTGCTTCAGCCATTTTGTTGCTTTCGATTATCGTGCCGTTTTTATCTGCTACTGTCAAACCTATTGGAACTGAATCGAAAAGTGTTTTGTACTTTAATTCGCTTTCTTTGATTGCATCGCGAATTTTCCTCGCTTCTGTGAAGTCACGAATGATACCAATAAGAAACTTGTTTCCGTTATCATCCACATAGAGTGTTTTTCTGGTTGAAATGGTTCGGGTTTTTCCACCTCGCACAGTTAACGATTCTTCGTTGATGTTTTCTATTCCGGTTTCAAGTACCTCTTTGTCTATTTTCAGAAAACTTTCACGCTCTTCAGGTGTAACGTCTTAAGCCAGCGTTTTGCCAATAATCAAAGAACTTTCAAGTCCAAACATTTCGCAAAAAGCATCATTTACCAAAAGAAGCCTGCTTTCTTCATCCTTAACAAATACCGGATCACCCATTTTGTTGATTATGGTATGATAGTATTTCTCGTTTATCTCAGCCTTTTCTTTGGCATCCATCAGTTTTTTTTCACTTGCTGTGAGCTGTTGAACTGTAGCCCTTAACTGCTGCTCTGTGGTAGCAAGTTGCTGATTTGTTGCTCTTAACTGCTGTTCGCTGGCAGCCAATTGCTGATTCGATGCCATTAACTGCTGTTCGTTTGCCTGCAATTGTTGATAGGCTGATTGTAGCTCTAATTCGGCATTTTTTTGTTTTGTTATATCCTGTATAAAACCGGTGATTTTTACTATAGAATCATTTTCTATTTCAGCTGAACCGCCTGTACGCACCCACCGTTTGTTGCCTTTAGCTGTAATTATTTGTAATTCCAGTTCGTATGGTGTGCCTGACTGCATACATTCCTGAACTGCCTTTTCTATAACAGGCCTATGCTCCGGAATATAAAATTTTATTCCTTCTTCAACAGAAAGAACAAGTTCCGTGTCGATCTCATAAATTTCCCGGACTCCTCTGCTCAGATATGGGGTCATGGTTTTTACATCAATACTCCAACCACCTATTT
>JAGXRP010000071.1 GCA_018335795.1 Desulfobulbaceae bacterium
AATAACAAGAGAAGGCATGGAAGTCTTGGAAGAAGAGCTCCGGTAGAAATATGGAATGAATATTACAGGTCTTTACCTTCTGATAAGCAACAAGCAGCGCAAGTATTGGAGGAAAAGTCAAGGGCGTCCGCCCTTCAGGACGCTTGCCTTGCCCTTGACTTTTTCGGAAATACGGCTACCTTTGCTGATCAGAAGATGAAGGACAATATGAACGATAACAACCTAAACTCTTTTAACAATTATGTCCAACTTATAGGGGGTTGAGACATTGGTCAAGCGTTGGTATTGTGTGACTTGCCAATGTGTGTGACTTTGAAGCGTTGGCTTTTGTCTTGTTAAATATGTCGTTGTTTTCAATTAGATCTGTAATTACTGCCTCAATTACTGGAACTGAAACAGCATTTCCCATTTGCTTATAAACAGCATTGTCGTTGTCTAATAGTTTGTATGTATCTGGGAAACCTTGAAGCCTTGCACATTCCCTTGGTGTCATTTTTCTTGCTCTCCCATTTTGAACAATTCCAAGTCTGTTTGTGTCGGAAGCGGTCAGAGTAATTGAAATACTTTCGGGGTCAAGAAATTTGAATACTTCAAAAGACATATTACCTGCAACTGGATTATATTTTTCTTCATTGACACTTAAATACCCTTTACTAACTAATGACGCTAAAATACTTTCAATGTCATTTTTTCTGTAAAATGTTTGTATTTGTTCAATTGTCAATGACTTTCCGTCTTGATGAGTGCCAAAAGTTTTCTTCCTTCTATTTCCGATAAGAAGATTTAAAAATTCGATTTCTGCTTTTGTACACTTTCCTTTTATTCCTAATTCCCAAGAGTGAATTGCTTGTCCACCTCTGTAATCAATAAGTCTGTATCCGTGAAGTTTAGACAAATCTTCACCAACTACATTTTTTAATTTATCTACAAAGTCTTTTGTGCATTCGTACTTTTCTGGAAATTCTTTTTCAAGTATATCTTTTACTACTTTTATTATTTTCGGTTCGGAAAAAAGCGAAAACTGTCCATTTTGTTCTTTAAATTTATGAGAGTCTAAAGCACCAACGTCAGATTGAAGTTTCATTTTTATTGATTCCTCTAATGATCCAAGAATGTAAATTCTCACTCGGTTTTGAGGAACACCAAAGTTGCTGCTATTCAATAAAAGATAATTGACACTGTAACCAAGATTTTTTAAACTATGGATAATTGTTTCAAAAGTCCGTCCTTCATCGTGTGTTGTAAGCCCTCTTACATTTTCTAATAAAAAGCCTTTCGGCTTGTATTTAGCAAGTAGTCTTTCGACTTCAAAAAAGAGCGTTCCTCTCGTTTCGCCAAATCCTCTTCTTTTACCAGCGTATGAAAAAGATTGACAGGGAAACCCTGCTAACATAAAATCAAAAGGTGGTAACTCCTCTACTTGTGTAACATCTGAATAAGGGTTGTGCCCGAAATTTAATTCATAAGATGCACAAGCGTTTTTGTCAATTTCTGATGAAAAAACACATTCGGTTTTTAAATTAAACTTTTTACAAGCCTGTTCAAATCCTAAACGAATGCCACCAGTTCCTGCGAATAAATCAATGAATTTTATCATAGCACACTTTTTATCCAGTTAGACAATACTTTAAATTCTGCAAGTGTGTAGGCTACTGTGCAATCACTATGATTACAAATTGTTGAAATTGCAGACGAACGCTGAAAGTTTCCTGCACCATCAAGAACATAAGCAATGTGATAACCGCTTTTGTGAACTAATGCTTGACGGTCTGCTGCTTGTCCTGCTTTTCTTTCTATGGTGCTATTTGTTGTAACTTGGAAGCTAACTTCAATACCAACTTTTTTCTTTCCCTTTTCTACAACCAAATCGAAAGGCATTCCGCCTTTTTTATCATAACCTTCTATAGTTATATAACCGTTGCGAATTATTTTATATTTGTCGCCAAGTTCTTTGGTAAGAAAACCTACTATTTCTGTTTGTGCTAATTGACCTAAACTATTCGCGGTTGCACCACTTGTTTGTTTACTAACGATAATATATCTCTGCTTTACGAATTTTATTAAAGCATCCTCATCACCAAGCATAGTTCCAATTTCACACGCAGTTAAACCAGCGTGTTCAGCATAATCAGAGGTTGAAGCAAACAATAAAAGTGCAATCATATCGCACGTTAAATCGTCTAATTCTTTTTCTACAATTAATCCTGAACCATCTATGAATAGCTTTTTGCTGTTTAGTCCATTAACAGGTAAGGCTTTGAACTCGTATCTAAATGATTTTTCTTTCCAAATGAAATCGAAATAGTATTTTCCATTTGCACCCTTTCCTTTTGGAAAAATGTCTTTGAAAGAACGACCTAATCGTTGAATTGGTTCGCCTCCGTAATCTGATAAAACTGCTAAATGTTTGAGGAAAAGATTTGAAGGATATTTAGCAACTTTAATTAAATCAAAAAGTTGAAAAGGGTCATTTTTACTTAGAACAATAAGATGTAAAAAGTCATCCTGTGTTTTAAGAAGTAAAGGAAGAACATTCGCTAAAGCGTTTTTCGCTTTTAATTCTTCGGGCCACCACATTGCAGCCTTTGTTTTAAGTTCTGTTATATTTCTATTGTATTTAGCCATTATGAGTTTTTAGATGTTTATTTTGCCCTTACTGTTTGTTTTCCTAATATTATTCAGATAGATTGTAAAAGGTTTAATATCTGCATTCGTTTCAATCTCAATTTTCGATTTTTCAATGATTTTTTTGGGAGCATCTATTTTATTTAAAAAGACATTTACTCCTGTTATGGTTTGATTTCCTCTGTATTGTGTTTTTCTGTGGCTTAACTTAAAATTATTTGAAGTAATAATTTTAAGAATGTCAGGTAATAAATATTTAAAATCCTGTTGAGATGAAAAAGTCAAGTCATCAACATACCTTGTGTATGTTATTTTATTTGAATTACAAAGTTCAATAATTTTAATGTCTGTGTCTAAAAAAACAAGGTTTGCAATATGTGTGCTTGTTGGAGTTCCTTGTGGCAATTCATATTTCCACGTTGTTAGGTTCGTCAGCCAATGAGAAAAATGAGGCGAAAACAAATTACAAAATGTATCATATACTCTTTGTGAAGTGATGTTTGGGTAAAATTCTTGTAGATCTGTTGTAAGAATATACTTGTTTCCTTGATGTGGTTTAGCGTTTGTAATGTTACTGCATCTCTTTACACCACCGTGAACAACATCAGGCAATTTAATTGGAATTAATATTTTGTTTTTAATTCTTGACTGAATTATTTTCAATTCTTTTTGTGACGGTCTAATAGTTCTTTGTTTTACTGTTCCATCTAAATACTTTTTAGGTAAACCTGTTTGTTTGTCAATTTTCTTTTCAATCCATTCTTGGTAATATTTATCTAAATTGTGTAAAATATGCTCCACCTCGTTTGGTTTAAAGCAAACTATTGAGCATAATTTTTTAAATTCATTTATTTTATACTGCGAAGAATTCATTTACTAAAGATTTTACAGAAGGACTAACGATTTCAAAAGCCTTTCTTTTGTTAGGTTGAATGTCATCTTCGGTCATTGATAAAAAGAAGAGGATAGGTAAAGGAATGTTTAATTTCTCGCTAATAGCTTTTAAAGTAGAAAGGTTTGGCTCTTTCAAATTCCCTTCTATTTGTGAAAGATAAGTTTGAGTAATACCGCATAAAGTGGCAAACTCGTTTTGAGTTAGCCCTTTTTGCTTTCTGACATTTTTTATTACGTTTCCTAAGTCCATTTTTTGTGTTTTAAAAAAAATTAAGGAGTGTTCGGATTTTTACTTGGCATCTTTGGTCTTCTAAACTTAATTCAAACGAAAAACTTGGTTAATAACTCAATCACTTTTGCAAATTCTTGAAGAATTTGCTGATTAGTTTTCCCTTTTTTCCGTTTCAGATTTTGAAGTCTTTCTAATGCTTCATTCAAGACAACTTTGTCTTGTTCCGAAAGAGAACACTGGCTCTCTGTGACAACTACGATACCATGTATTGTCTCAACCCCCTATAAGTTGGACATAATTGTTAAAAGAGTTTAGGTTGTTATCGTTCATATTGTCCTTCATCTTCTGATCAGCAAAGGTAGCCGTATTTCCGAAAAAGTCAAGGGCAAGGCAAGCGTCCTGAAGGGCGGACGCCCTTGACTTTTCCTCCAATACTTGCGCTGCTTGTTGCTTATCAGAAGGTAAAGACCTGTAATATTCATTCCATATTTCTACC
>JAGXRP010000072.1 GCA_018335795.1 Desulfobulbaceae bacterium
CTTTTTTATTTACAACCGCATAGGCAATAACCGGGGTCGGGGTCGCGCTGTCGGTGAGATACACCTTCAAACCGTTGCCCGCCAGCACTTCCGCAACCGCGGCGGCGAAATGCTCACTGCCAAAACGCATATCGTAACCGACCACGATCCATTGTCCCTGTTTGCCTTGCGAAAGCATGTAGGCTGCAAATCCCTGTGTACAGCGACGGACATTGTCGAATGTGTAATCCTCTGCGATGACTCCGCGCCAGCCGTCCGTTCCGAAAATAATTTTTTGCGCCATGTAAGTTTCTCCTAATTGTAAGGTTAACCCTTCAAGATTAATTAAGATAATTTGTTTTCAAAATTATAACACCCATGGAGGTCGTGCTAATCGCCCAGATGTGGACGTGAAGCGCGACGATAAAAAATATAAAGTGCGGGTTGTAAACCCACCCTACACGTCAAGCTCATGTTAGTAAATTCTTTGGCTTAATTTGAATGTCTATTGCATCTTCTCCATAACGGACTTCATAAAATTTCTCAACTTCCGAATATACATTTACATTTTGATGAGTTGTTGAAAATGTAACTTGCTCAATATAATTGTTTGCATTAAACATTATGCTTTCAATTTCTGACGCTTGTTGCTCAAAATAATTTTCTGGATCAGTTTTTGCAATTTCCTCTATTCGATTAATTTTATATAAATCTTCAATACCTTCTGTTTCATTATTGGGTAGAAGAACAAATAAATAATCTTTTGCTCTGCTTATTGCAACATTGAGAATATTTTGTTTATTCACAAATGAATCAGGCGAGCGGCTGATTTTGGGTGGAGTGTTAAATAAACAAATAATTGTTTCGCATTCGTCCCCCTGATATCCGTGAACCGTACCTGCCTGAATTTCAATATTTTCAGGAAATTTATGAGAAACAATCAATTTATTCACAACATCTGCTTGAATCCGATACAGTGAAACAATCCCGATTCTGTAAGGGTTTGCTTTGCTGCCGTACGTTATTTTAGAAGCGATATATTTCCCGAATTCAAAAGTAAGAATTGCTGAATAAATATGATAACTAGATGAATTGTTTAATCGCTTGGATCTATATATGCTCTCGTATTTACTCACAGGAAATTTTATAAAGTTCAATGATTTCAACTCACGTTCGTTTATTTTTAATTTCTGCGACACGTCGTTTTTTCTGTTATGTTCTAATTTTCCATTGTAAGTAAATTTGCTGAACAGTTCGCCAATCGCTTCAACACTTCTAAATTGAGTTCCTAATTTGACAACATGGTAATTATGCGGGCGGGTTTGTGGATTTACAAAAGAATCAGGTTTATCAAGTTCAACAGTTGTATAGATATTTTCATCTTTCCACTGTTTGATTTTTGCAATTGGTCCGATTTGAAACGGATCGCCTGCTATAATGAATTTTTTGGGCTTCTGTTTGTGCAATGCAAAAATAATGCTGGGCAAATGAATCATTGACGCTTCATCAATGACAATGTAGTCCCATTTAATATCATAAAGTTTCTCAGAGCCAAATTGATTTTTTACAAAGGTGTCGTAAGTAAATCTTGCCATTGTTGTAACAACAACTGATTTAGATAAACTTAGTAAATTGAAGGAGCGATCTTTTAGAACACCATTTTTTTCTATGGTTTCGTCTGTGCTTGAACCAAAACGAACTAACCAATTTTGAAAATTTGCCTTTTGCTCCATAATCCGATTAGACAAAACATCAGCGGCTTTATTTGTTGGAGTAAGTACAAGAATTTTGCAATTCTCATTTTTTTCCATCATCGGAACAAGGATATTTTTTGCCAAATATGTTGTTTTACCTGTTCCGGGAGGGCCAAATACAAACTCTAAATTTTCAGGTAATTTTTCTTTTAAGTTATCATCATCTTGGAACTTGAGCGAATTTATACAGTTCTGTAATTCTTCGAATAAAAAATCTGCACTTTTCACGCTAATAGTTGCTTCTTTTATTTCTGCCAGATCCATTCCTTGAATTTCATCTGCGGATTTTAATTTTGCCTTTAATGAGTAATCCTTAACGTTAAACGATTCTGCTATAACACTGTTATTGTCAAATTTTATAGGAACATCGGAAAATTCTTCTATATGTGGCGGAATGTATCTATTCGGTTGGCTAAGAATAAGTGTTTTAGTTGTGCCTTGTTCTAATTCAACTTTTCCGAATTTAATAGAAATTTCTTTATTCTTTGAGGCTGTGCTTTCAGCGCTCTCCAGTATCTCTAATTTTAGCAATGCCTTAAACCACATGAAGGAGTATTTTTTACTTTCTGCGGCAATTCGAATAAGTTCTTCTATTGTAGTAAGTTTTTCAATTTCTGCTGCCGTTTTATCTCCCAACTGCTTTTTCTTTTTCTCGAAATCAATAGAAGGTTTTGTGTAAACATCTTCGTCCGTTTCTTCATCAGTATTACCACTACCGTCATTGGGAATTTGGCCCGCAATCCCTTGATGCTGATTTTTTGTAATTATTTCTTTGATTTTTCTTATGGTTTTGTCGGTAGGCGTTTGTTCTGCGTTTTCCTTGTTGTATTTTTCATTATTGTCAACATCGCTTGAATAACTGCTCGAACTTGTGGATGTGGTGATCTGCCGTTCTTTCCACGCTTTGAACTCTCTTAAATCGTCTAAGTCAATATTATTTTCTTCGAGAAATTTTAATTTTTGCTGTTCTTCGGTCAATACTGCCAAAGGCCTAAATCCCAATAATTCTTCAAGTTCTTTATTTCTCTCATACCCTTCTGCCAATTCATTGATTGCGATTTCGTGTGGGGCGACAAATTCACTGTTGTGTGAGAGAAGCCATTTTGTGTTTTTTAAATGAGTTAATGTTGTTGATTCAAAAAACTGGTATCGTGGGGAGCGATAGAAATATCTATGTTCGCCTCTCAATTCAGAATGTTGTAGTTTTCCTAAGTAACTCCATAATAGCAATGATTTCTCATCGTCAAGATTCTCAATAATCTCTTTACTTCCATCAATTATTTTATCGGTTGTTGTTTCTCTACGAATTCTGTGTCTATGAGTTCCGGGATTGAGGTTTAATTCTCTTTTTTCTTCCCAATCGGTAATTTCTCTTTCCAAGATTCTCGGCAACTCGTTCGCTCCTAATTTCAGCAAGAACTCTTTCAAAAGTTTTCTGTCATTTTCATCAGTGATAAATTTGTAATAATTCTCTAAATCAACGAATTTTGTATCGGGTTTTGAAAAAAAATATTTTCTTAAATCGTCAGACGGATAATAGATTACGTCTGCTTTATCACGATGGTTGTTTCCGTCTGCTTCGGTTATATAGGAGACACACTCTTTATCCTTTATCAGGTCAATAATATCTTCGGGACGCCCTTCTTCTTTCCAATATTTGAAAAACTTTTTGAAGTGTGTTTCAGCGTCAATTTCGCCGTCGTTCGCATATAGCGGCAAAATATGGTTGTAAATTTCATCTTTCAAACTTGGTTTTTTTATTCCAAAGTTTTTGATAAATTCTTTTGATTTTTCATTTTTCAGCAATTCGA
>JAGXRP010000073.1 GCA_018335795.1 Desulfobulbaceae bacterium
CTTTGTGAACTTTGTGAAATACTTTGTGCTCTTCGTGTTGAAAGAAAAAAGAAAACCACAAAGTACACTAAGAAAGCACTAAGGACAGAAAGAAAAGTGGTTTTAATAATTGAGAAAAAATATAATATTATTTACAAGCATATTTCACAAATCCCTAAAAAACAACCTATTATGAAAAAAACAGCTTTAAACAAATTAGCAATCCTTTTTTTTGCAGGTATAATTCTTTTTGCTTGCAAAACTGAGCAACCAAAAGAAAATGTTTGCTTACTTAATCATCCTGAATGGAGCATCAATGCTAATCTATACGAAGTAAACGTCAGGCAGTTTACAAAAGAAGGCACTTTTACTGCGTTTTCGCAGCATCTTGAGAGACTAAACGACCTTGGAGTTAACATCCTTTGGTTTATGCCTATTTCGCCGGTTGGAGAGCTTAACAGAAAAGGAACTCTTGGCAGCTATTATTCAATTCAAAATTATACTGCAATAAACCCTGAATTTGGAACTCTTGATGATTTCAAAGCAGTTGTAAATAAAGCACATGAGTTAGGCATGTATGTTATAATAGATTGGGTTGCAAACCACACATCTTGGGATCATGTTTGGACAGTGTCGAATCCGGAATACTTTGTTTTAGATGAAGAAGGTAATTTTACAGCTCCTAATGATGACTGGACAGACGTTTTACAACTGAATTATGAAAACCCAGACCTTTGGGATGCAATGATTGCTGAGATGAAGTATTGGGTTGAAGAAGCAAATATTGATGGCTTCAGATGTGACGTTGCATATATGGTTCCTACAGAATTTTGGAATCGTGCAACTAAGGAACTTATGGAGATAAAAACAGTATTTATGCTGGCAGAAGCAGACTCTCCTGAACTTAACATCAGCGCTTTCCACTCGGGATACGGCTGGCATCTTCATCACGTAATGAACAGCATAGCACAGGGCAAAATGGATGTTTCGGAAGTTGATAAGTATTTCTTTGAAGACAATCAAGGAAATTACCCAAAAGGTGCATATAAAATCTATTTTACATCCAACCATGATGAAAACTCCTGGAAAGGAAGCGAGTTTGAGAGAATGGGCGATGCAGCAGAGCTTTTTGGAGTTCTTTCAGCTACTGTTCCCGGTATGTTTTTAATGTATAATGGTCAGGAAGCAGGACTAGATCGTAGGCTTGAATTTTTTGAAAAAGACGAAATTGATTGGTCAGATCTTTCTTACACTGATTTTTATGAACCTTTACTAAAGCTTAATAATCGCAACAAAGCCCTTTGGAACGGATTGGCAGGTGGGCCTATAGTTCGCATTAAAACTGATTGTGATGAGAAAGTATTTGCTTTTATGAGAGAAAAAGATGATAATAAAGTTGTTGTGATTCTCAATATGTCGGATCAGGAAATAAAGTTTAGTCTTGAAGGAGAGCTTTTTAAAGGTAATTATACCGAACTATTTACCCAGCAACCATATTCTCTAGAATCTGGAGAATTGAATATGCTACCTTGGGGATATTTGGTGCTGGAGAAGTAAAATCTTTCTGAATCTTATATTATACAGCTGTGTCGAATGCGCCTTTTAAATTAAGACACAGCTGTATTTTTACTTTATGCTTGCGGATAGTTTTTTCATTTCTGTTCGGTGCATGACATTATAACCCATAAGGTATTCTTTAGACGCTTGCAACATGGCTTTTGCAACCATCAGCGCTTTTATGGGTTTCATGTTAGTAGGAAATAATATTGATAATGGTATAATGATATATTTGCCAACATCTTCGCCAAATCTAAACTCTTTTCTGTCTCCCAGCAATAATGACGGTCTCAATGCAACAGCCGATTTAATGCTGAGGCTTTTAACAGCATCCTCAACTTCACCTTTTTGCTTCAGATAAAAGTTTTTACTCTTACTGCTTGCCCCCACCGACGATACAAAAATGAATTTCTCACATCCGGTTTCTTTGCAAAACTTTGCAGCATTTACCGGGACATCATAATCAACTTTGCGATATTCTGTTTTATCGCCTTTTACTTTCTTACTGGTTGTGCCAATAGCGCAAAACACTACATCACTACCTTTTATTGCCGACTTATATGCCTCGTTATCAGCAAAGTCAATCACAACGACTTTTACTTTAGGGTGATCGTTTTCAAGTGGTCTTCTGGAGATTATTCTAATTTCGGAATATTCGTCATCCTTAAGTATTAGGTTGTATAAGTAGCTGCCTATAAGTCCTGTAGCGCCAATGATTGTTGCAGTTTTCTTTGTCATGTAATTTGTTTTTGGTTTAATGTTATAACAGCAGAAACAGGGAAAAGTTATTGCTTATTCTAAAATTAACTTTACAATTTGGTTGATAGCGCTTTGCGACTCTTTTAGGCTGGTAATAAGCACCCAAACATGAAACATTTTAGGATATTCGAAAAAATTTAGCTTAGTGTCGGTTGCTGAAACAATCTCTTTTAGCTTATTCGCATCCGGGTTTAAAATATCATAAGTGCCTGTAAAAACTGAGATTTTAGGAAGTCCTTGAAAGGTTCCATAATTCGGACTAACAAGATAATTATCATGCTCTAAATTGTCGGCATATAATTCGGCTGCTAGTTTAAGTCCTCTGACATTCAGCATTTTATCTTTTTTGTCAATTTCTTGTATTTCAGGATTACTCATCGTAATATCAAGCCATGGAGAAATTAGAATAAGTTGATTCGGCAATACAGAGCCTTCATTTCTAAGTTTTTGCACAAACCCAAGAGCAAGTCCACCTCCGGCAGAATCACCCATTATGATAATATTATCGTTAGAGTATTCAGATAGTAGTTGGCTATATACTTCATCAATAAAAGCATAAACATCAGAGTAAGTTGCGTTCGGTGTAAGCGGATAATCAGCTACAACAATAGTTGCATTTGTTTTTTGCATCAGCTCTTCGATCAAATCCCAATGGATTTTTGAAATGCCCTCTATATATGCGCCACCATGAAGGTAAAGTATTACTTTGTTGGAAGAATTTACTTTAGGTATTAATGTAAAAACCTTGTTATCAAGCAATATTGTCTCTGAGATTTCCGCTTTTTTCTTAAGCGATTTTGGAATGTCGGCCGGTTTGTGATTGTAATTGTTTCTTTCAATCGTTTTTTCAACATATTTTTTCATGCCTGCCACCAACATACCGAATTTAATCATTTTCGACTGAAAGCTTTCAGGCATGCTGTGTATATAAATGATTGTAGAGTCCATAGCAGCAATTATAGATAGGTTAATTGAGAAAAAAGTGAAGAATATAACAAATTTGAAAAACGTCATTTTTTGTGAATTCATAAAAAACATTATCAAAGATAGTGAATATTCGTAGTTTGCTTTTCTTTTACCACAAAGAGCACGAAGATTTACACAAAGTTCACTAAGGCTATTAAATCACTCATTTTTCTTTGTGTCCTTAGTGCGTTCTTAGTGTACTTAGTGGTTTATTTTTCCTTACCACAAAGATTTCTATGTTAATAAACAAGAAAAATTATTTCTTTTTTGATAGAAATAATCTTCTTTTTTCAAATAGGGTTGTTTTCTCTTGATCACGGCCATTATTCGTTGGATTAATTTGTTCCTTACAGCATTCAACACGCTCATTTTGTTTTTGCCCTCCGCTACCTTTCTAGCAAAGTATTCTTTGAGTTCTTCGTCAAATCTTACGGCCGCCATAGCTGCCATATGCAAGAGGCTCTTGATGTTCTTGTTG
>JAGXRP010000074.1 GCA_018335795.1 Desulfobulbaceae bacterium
TAATGAATCCTTTATAAAATAAAAAGAATTCGGATAAATACCTTATCAAACCGGTGCTTAAATGAGCTACAGAATAACTATCCGACCAGCACATCTTTTTGTGGTATGAAAGTGGGATTTGCATTCCTGACAGGTAAAAAAAGTAAAGTGCGGAATTTTTTCTCCCGGAATAACTGTAGAAATAAAATACTTTATCTGTTAGATAGAAATAAGCAAGGTCACCTTCTGATGATTCGATATAGGTGCTGCTGCTCATATCTATTTTAATCTCCCAATTTTCAATAACGGTTTTTCCGTTTCGTTCATAAGTGAATGAGAGTTTATCCCCATACTGAAAGTTGAAAGCCTTTTTCATTCCTTTATGTATATCCAGATTCTGTACTCTAGTATTCACAACAGGATAATCAAATGTCTTTAAAGAGAGACAATCATTATTTTTCTCAATTAAGCTTGCCAAAGGGAATAAGTGAGTTTTTTCGCCAATTTTATCTGTCGCTTGAAACTGAAAATGAATATGCGGATAAGGAGAGCGTCCACTATTACCGCATTGTGCCAGAAGGTCACCCTTTTTAACTCTTTCTCCAATCTTAACTTTGAAAGAACCCTGTTCAAGATGCGAAATTGCCGAATATAAACCATATTCGTGTTTAATAATAATTGTATTCCCCCAATTTTTAATCGTATTTATATTTCCTATTTGATTGTCTGGAATCCCGTCGGTGATTTTAACAACTTCTCCGTCAAGCGGGGCAATAACCGGAAGTTTAAAGCAATAGTAATCCGATAGCAAGTCACCATTATTTGAGAATTGCTTCCCCTCGCTGTCAACAACTACAAAGTCCCATGCATATTTCCAATCATCTTTATGGGTATATTCACCGTTAAAACTTTGAGAGACAAACCATTCACCGAAAACCGGAAGTTCCGGGAAAACATACTTAAATTTATCAAATCGTGCTCGGCGATTGTGATGATAGTAATAATTCTCTTCAGGATTGCCGGGAGGGAAATATAATAGAACTATGTCAGTATGGTCTTTTCTGAATTTCAGACTATAAATTGTAATTAAAACTATAAAATTGAATGGCAATACTAAAACCGGAAGAATTGAACCACTAAACAACCGAGTAAAAAATCCCGTAATAATTATTATCATTAACGACCCGAGAATAACAAGCACAAAACTTTTTCTCGAAGGTATAATCAAACTTCCACCAAGTGCGAACCCAGTTAAAATGCTATTTAACCCAGATACTATAATTAAGTTTTCTGCATTATGAGGGAGAAGTAAGTTTAAGAAGAAGTAATTTATAACGAATGCTAAAATACTTATAGCGAATAATACACGTGAGAAAAAGAGCATTCCAGATGCGAGAATTATTCCAGAGATGATATTTGGCTGAAATAAAATGAGCGAAAGAGATTTAAAATAATATTTAATTACATCCGGGAGGGTTTCTAAAAATGGGATCGCGTACGGCTTTATATTTTTTAATACGATGAAATCATAGTTCGTTAAAAAGATGATAAAAATATAGAGAGTTATTATAAACGGCAGACTTAAACCGGGCAGATTGAATGCAACTGCCATATAATTTTCGAGTACAGCCGATATAAAAAATGTAATTACAATAAATAATAAAATAATTAGAAGTAAAAATGGGGTCGTCTCATAATAGAAAGCTGCACCGGCACCGAACAAAACTCCGTTAAATCCATAAAACCCGCTTGAAATTTTTTGATTATCGAACTTAAGAATATATGCTGTTAAATTCGCCAATACAACCCCGAGTAGGGACATCAAACCGACTTCCGGAATTACAAAAGTTGCAATTAAAACAATTACTCCAAACCATCTTCTATTAGAGAAAAAGATTTGAGCATAACTAAATAAAACAGAGTCGAAGAATAATTTCATTCTGATCTATTTATTTAATTGAAAGTTTAGCGGGTAAAAGTTCCTGCTGTAAAAGATATTCGAGTGTTTCGGCTTTCCGAATAAGTTCAATGCTGCCGTCTTCCATTATCATAACTACATTCGGTCGCATTGATATAAACTGCATCCACTGAGTCATATCATAAGCTCCAACATCCTCAATAACTAATTTATCACCTTTTCTCAACGAGGGAAGGGTAATACTTTCTCTGATAACATCAATATTCATACAAAGTGGACCGAACATTGAAGCTTCTTCGGGGTGTGCACCCCCTTCTTGAGCAGGAGAAATTTTGTGCTTATACCAGAATCCTGTAAATAAAATATTTACCCCGGCATCAATTATAATGGCTCTTCTGCCGTTTGATAGTCGCTTGTTTGCAATAACAGTGGACAGTAAGTAACCTGCATTGTCAACTAATGCCCTTCCTGTTTCAAGAATAAGTGTCGGCATTTCGTCAGGACGTAATTGTAATTCAAATAGCCCTGTCGAGATAGCATCGGCAAAATCCTCAAATGAAGGAACGACCTCTTCCGCAGGCAAATATTGTCCGATTAAAGTATTATGTGATGCAAAACCACCTCCGAGGTCTATATAATCCAAATTAACATCTAATTCATTTTTCAATCCCTTTGCAAGGGCAACGAGTGCGGATGCTGCAATCCTGTATGCTTCGGAGGACATCATATAAGTGCCAACATGAGTATGAAGACCGACAAGATTTAAGTTTTTATTGGCGAGAATTCTTTTTAATGCCTGCCAAGCTTCACCGTTTTCGTAATTAAAGCCGAATCTATCCCATTTAGGATAAACTCCCACATCCATATTGACACGAATGGCTACATTTGCCTTTAAATTATTCGTATCAGTTATTTCTATTATATCATAAAGTTCGTCAAAGTGATCTATGTGAATTCTAGCTCCCTCTTTTATGGCTTTTAGCAGTGCAGCTTTACTCTTATCCGGACCATTAAAAATAATATCCTCACCTTTTATTCCTAGATGACGTGCTTTATCATATTCGAACTCTGAGACAACCTCAGCAATTGAACCTTCCTGGTGAAATACTGCACAAACAGCATCCAGGTAGTTTGTTTTATAAGACCATGCAAATTGTACTTTCGGGTATCTTGTTTTGAAAATACGAAGAGCATCTCTTTGATTTTGTCTTATTTTGGATTCAGTAATAACAAATAAAGGAGAGCCGTAATTTTCCACAAGATGTTTTACGGGGATTCCTTCAATATCGGGTTTGGGTGAGTTAAGAGTTTTTGTCCCAAACTTATTCATCAAACCAGAATAATGTTTAGATATTATTGGTCTTTCATATCTTTTTTTACTCATTTTTAATCTCTCCAGTTGT
>JAGXRP010000075.1 GCA_018335795.1 Desulfobulbaceae bacterium
GTTTATGGTCTGTGTGGAAATGATACAGTTCGGAACTTTGGACTTACCAAATCTGAATTTTCGATTACTAGTCAACCTATGAATGCTTCACCTTGTCAAAATGAGTTTGTAAGCTTTAGCGTATCGGCAAAATCTTCAATTGGCGAACCAATTTCGTACAGATGGTATAAAGACGGTGTCGCATTACTTGACAATGCTGATTACGTCGGCTCACATTCAAGCACATTGATTATTAACAATTCAAGAGCGGAACTAAATGGCGAATACTATTGCGAAGTAAAAGTTCCATCCTCAATGTATGGACTTTTCTCGAACGTTGCAGTATTAGATGTCACTGATAAACCTGCTATAACAAAGGATTTGGAACTGATAGTCAATTTAATGGTAGGCGAAAAATTAATGCTTGAAGTTGAAACTACAGGTACAGACCTTATTTACCAATGGTATTTCAACACAGAAGCAATTCCAATGGCAAACTCTGCGTCTTATTCGATTGACGAAGTAGATGAATCAAATGCAGGTGATTATTATGTTTTGGTTACAAATGCTTGCGGTGAAGAAACTTCCGAAATTGCAATCGTAAGTGTTTCAACTTCAACAAGTGATGTTACTGACCAAATGAAAGACGGTTACAAGCTTGGTGCAGCTATACCTAATCCTGTGAATTCGACCTCTGAAATTTCTTACGAAGTTTCAGCTGATGGATTTGTCGAAATCGTCCTAATTAACCAATTAGGTGTCGAAGTCGCAAAACTTGTCAATACAAGACTTGCAGGTGGCGAGTATCAACTTAACATTGATGCTAACGCTTTACATTTGACTTCAGGAATTTATTCAGTTGTCATGAGAGCAAACGGTGTGCAGTTGATTCAACGTTTGGCAGTAGTTAAATAAGTCTATTATAATATAGTATTTTAAGAGGCTATCTCAAAAGGATAGCCTCTTTTTTTTCACTCAATAATAAATAGCTTAAAAATCTAATTAAAAATTGAACTGCTTCGTCTAAGAAAAACTATAGTTAGTCTGAAATTTATTTCACTAGAAATTCAATAAAGAAATTAATGAACGCAATTCCCTTAGAACTTTTTAGAAATTTTTGTATAATTGCACATATTGACCATGGCAAGTCAACACTGGCGGACCGTTTGCTCGAAATGACAGGTAGAGTTACCAAGCGGGAAATGGTGATGAACCAAATCCTTGATGATAACCCTCTCGAACAAGAACGTGGAATTACCATTAAATTGCACGCCATCCAAATGGACTACAAAGCCGACGACGGCAATACATATATTTTAAATTTGATTGATACTCCCGGACACGTTGATTTTACTTACGAAGTTTCCCGCTCTCTTGCCGCCTGCGAAGGTGCCTTGCTTATAGTTGATGCTACTCAAGGAATTGAAGCTCAAACCATCAGCAATCTTTATCTCGCACTTGGTAACGATTTGGAAATTATTCCCGTATTGAACAAAATTGATTTACCGAGCGCCATAACAACTGTTGATGACGTTAAGCAACAAGTAATGGAACTAATTGGATGTGGGGAAGACGAAATATTGCTCGCATCTGCAAAACAAGGTATTGGGATTCATGAGATGTTGGAAGCGATTGTAAAACGCATTCCACCACCAAAAGGCGACCCTAATGCACCTCTAAAGGCTTTGATTTATGATTCGATTTATGATGCTTATCGTGGTGTAATAG
This sequence comes from Desulfobulbaceae bacterium, assembly GCA_018335795.1. GTDB lineage: Bacteria > Bacteroidota > Ignavibacteria > Kapaibacteriales > UBA2268 > PGYU01. The sequence continues at coordinate 1,708 of JAGXRP010000075.1, forward strand.
TAAATGTTCGAGTTTTCGAGGGAACTCTTCGCGAAAACGAAAAAGTCTTGTTTATGGCTTCCAATAAAGTGTACGAGACTGAAGAAGTTGGCATTTTGTATATGACTAGGCATAGAACAAAACAGCTCTCTGCAGGCAACGTAGGTTATTTTACTGCGAGTATCAGAGACTTGCATGATACAAAAGCCGGCGATACTGTTACATATTTCAAAAATCAATGTGATGGCGCTATCGAAGGATTCCAAGTGGTTAAACCCATGGTGTTTTCGGGTATCTATCCTGCTGATGCTGATGATTTTGAAGATTTACGTGAAGCTTTGGACAAACTCGTTTTGAATGATTCTGCAATAACTTACGAACCGGAATCCTCAAATGCACTTGGTTTTGGATTTAGGTGCGGATTTTTGGGTCTTTTGCACATGGAAATTGTCCAAGAAAGGCTCGAACGTGAATTCAACCAAACTATTGTTACTACAGTTCCCAACGTTCGATACAAAGTAATCAAAACTAATGGCGACACTGTCTTTGTTGACAATCCGGCGGAATTACCCAAACTCGGCGAAATTGAAGAACTTCAAGAACCGTACATCAAGGCTCAAACTCTCACTCCAAATGATTATGTGGGCAATATAATGAAGCTGTGCATGGATAGGAGAGGCGTGCTAACCAATCAAATTTATCTGTCTGCAACACGTGTTGATATTCAATGGGAATTGCCCTTAGCTGAAGTTGTCTTCGATTTTTACGACAAACTGAAATCTATCACTCGTGGTTATGCTTCTCTTGATTATGAATTTATGGAATATCGCAAAGGTGATTTGGTCAAGCTCGACATTATGCTCAACGGCGACACTGTTGATGCTTTATCGGCGATAGTTCACAGAGCAAAAGCATATGATTGGGGTAAAAAATTATGCGACAAACTCAAGGATTTAATTCCCAGACAAATGTTCGAAGTAGTAATTCAAGCATCAATTGGTCAAAAAGTTATTGCACGCTCAACCGTGAAAGCATTACGCAAAAATGTAACTGCAAAATGCTACGGTGGCGACATTTCTCGTAAACGTAAATTGCTTGAGAAACAAAAAGCAGGTAAAAAACGTATGAAACAAGTAGGAAGTATTGAAATTCCTCAAGAAGCATTTTTGGCTGTACTCAGCATTGACAATTAATTTTTAGATAATAAATACAAAAAGCAATGGATATTAAGAAACTTTTCGCTAAGAAAGACAAAGTAGCCAAGAAAAAACCCGAAACATTTCAAGAGAGTGTGATTTCATGGGTTAAAACAATTTTAGGTGCAATCATAGTTGTGATGATTATTAATGGCGCCGCAGTAGCGTCATTCGTTGTTCCGACCGGTTCTATGGAAAATACCGTAATGACAGGAGATTTCCTTTTTGTCAATAAATTTCTTTACGGTCCAACAACACCGCAACTTATCCCATTTCTGAATATCCCATTGCCATTCTATAAATTCCCCGGATTAAAAGACCCTGAAAAAGGTGATGTAATTGTATTTATTTATCCGGGTGACCGCGACGAATTAAAATCTGCAGACTTCGTTTATTACTTGAAACGATGTGTAGCTATAGCAGGAGATACTATTGCAATCGTGAATAAGCAATTAATTGTAAACGGAGTTGCAACTCCACTCGCCGAAAATGGGAAATATGACAGAGACTTGCCAATTTATCCCGGCGATAAATTGAGGACTTTTCCTCCGGGATTGGGCTTTACACGCGATAATTGGGGACCGGTAAGAATTCCCAAAAAAGGCGATGTAATTGAACTCAGTCCTGATAATATTCGCGAATGGGAAGTTCTCATTGCTCGCGAAGGTCACGAAATTGCTTCAACTGCAAGCGGAATTTTAATTGATGGAAACTCTGTCACAAGCTACACTATCGAACGCGATTATTGCTTCGGGCTCGGCGACAATCGTGATAATAGTCTTGACAGCCGCTACTGGGGTTATATCCCTTATGATAATGTAATCGGAACACCAATGATTGTTTATTGGTCTTGGGATACAAATATTCCTATATCTAAAATTATTGACAAATTCGCTTCAGTTCGGTTACCAAGACTTGGCACAATTATCAAATGATGAGTGACTCAGAATTAAAGGATTTGCCCCAAAAGAAGAATTCTTTCCGAGTTATACTTATTGCATTTTCTGAAGTTTTAGTACTGATTCTTCTTATAACTTTTTTTCTCAGATTTACAACACTTGAATTCCTGAAAATAGAATCTGATTCAATGGCACCCAAGTTAAAAAAGGGTGACCACGTCCTAATGAGTCGTCTAGGATATTTTTTGGGCTTGGGCTCCATAATACCATTCACAAATCTCGAAAATCCACTCCGATTTGCAGTTTGGTACAAAGAGCCTGCCAAAGGCGATGTTATTGTGTTTCGAGACGAGGATTACGAAGCCGATTTCAAATCTATAAGATATGTAACTAAAAAAGTTGATGCAATACCTGGGGATACTCTTAATTACCAACATTTCGACGGAAGATTTACATTTAATCTTTCACCGTTCCCGGAATTTGAGCATCATTATAAAAAAGCAACTTTACCGGCAAAAGGTTCCGAAATTAAGTATGACTCGGTGAATTCCGATTTTTATATTTCATTGATGCGTACTGAAAATGAATCTGTATTCGATACCGGAAAGGATTTTCTCATCAATGGCAAATCATCAAAACGATATGTGTTCCAAAATTCCTATTATTTTGTAACCGGCGAAAACTTCAGAAAGAGTTATGATTCTCGTTATTATGGTCCGATTTCGTCCAACAGGATTGAGGGCAAAGTAATATTCCGCTATTTTTCGGAAAATTCAGACGATGGTATTTCGTTTCTGAATTTTAAATGGCTCTAAAATATAACATCATAAAATCAACATTGTTTCTTCTTTGCTTGCAAATCGGATTGCTTTATGCATCTGATAGTGTTGATGTTTATATCATCAATTATCATTACCACACAGGCATTGTAATCCCGAATGATTCAATTGTCATGTCCGCATTATTCGTAGGAGATAATTTCAAGGATTATCAAAAGATTGATATCGGTTGGGGAGATGCTGATTTTTACCAAATTACCGGATTTGATTTGTATATGGCAGCGAAAGCATTGCTAATGCCAACTCCGAGCGTTCTTCGATTTGAAGGGATGAATTATCCTGTAACAGCAATGCCTGAGAATTTCGATTTTATAGTTCTTCTAAAATTTTCGCGAGAGCGATTTTCAAAAATGATAAACCTAGTTAATGAATCTTTCCTGTTAGATGAAAGTAAAAAAATCAAAAAAGCTTCAGATCAATACTCGGGCAAAGTTCAATTCTATTTTTCAAACGAAAGATATCATACATTCAACACCTGTAATACCTGGGTAGCGCGATTGTTGCGTGATTCCGGATTCGACATCTCGACTTTCATGGTAATCACTGAATATGATTTATATACTCGGCTCAAAAAAATTGGCAAGCTTATCAAAGCACTTAATTAGCTTTGGGTGGTTGCCAATTACCTCTTTTCCAACGAATTAATTCGATATCAACATTGCCAACGTAAACATTCATTTCGGCCTTAATAGGGACTCTGGCGTCGTCATCTGAGAACCAACCCTTGAAATAGCCTTTCAATCCATAAACTCCTTCCCAATCTGCTCTACCGTCGAAAAACAATGTCTTGATTGGATATTTGACTGCTTTGATATCAGTTTTTTCCGCTCTTCCATGGAAATTAAGATTTGTATATGACAATGCAGCATTTATTAAAGTCGGAACTTTTACTGTTCTCCCCAAATCAGTGAATTGTCTGGCAAAGAAAAATAGTGAGCATCCATCATTCACCTTTTTATCAAATTCAATCTTATAGGTTTTATCCAATTTGTTATCTTGCCAAAGCTCGTAAACAATGTGTTTTTCTGGGTATTTCATATCGAATTTTTCAGTTATCCATACATTATCACCTTGTTTTGTACTGCCCTTGAATTGATGAGAATGTGTCAGATTCTTTTCCATCAAAGACTCGAAAACAGCATTTAGACTTACAAATGGAATTCCCGGATTGCTTTTCATTTCAGCTTTGGCAGAATAAACTTTTTTACCCTTCAAATCAACTTCTTCTATTGAAGTAATTGTTATATTGCCCAATTTGATTCCCATGAAAGAAACTTCGTATTCGATTTCTTCACCCGGGTAAAATACGTTGAGTTTCGATTGGCTGTTAGCTTGAGCCGACGACATAAACATGAAAAAGAATGATATGAAAAGAAATTTAATATATTGGTTGATTATCATTATAAATTTATTATTGGTTTCACATATATCTTAATAGACGATATGAAACGAAAAAAGTGAAAATAATTGTAAAATTGGAAAGAATTAGTAAGAGGAGAAGTAGCTATACTCATAGATAAATTTTCTGACTAAAATACCATCGGAAGTACTTTCAAACTCAGTTATAATTCGACCGGCGGAGTTGTATTTATAAGATTTGATATAAGTAATACCTTCGTCATTATAATTAATGATATCGAGACCGGAATTCCCCGGAGAATATACTAAACTGTCTCGTGAGAAAGTATTGCCATTAGAAGATTTGATTGTCCGTTCTACCAAATTTCCCGCTGAACTATATGTATAACTATAATCAAAAACTACCGTATTATTAGTCTTAACGTCAGTTTCGGAGCGTTTGATGATATTACCCAATTCATCATATTGATATACTGTTTCTTTGCATGCTTCGCCGGCACCGTTAAGTGCGATTTTTTTGACGACTCTACCCTTGTTATCAAATTTGTATTCATTTATTGATTGTTGTTTTTCATTTCCGGCAGCATCAAATTCAATAAATATTTCTTTGCTTTCGTTGTTTCCGGTATAAGAATACGAGGATTTGTATTTAATAATTCCAATCTCGTTATATTCTTCATTGAATGTCAATCTGCCACTTCGGTCGAATTCTTGAAACATGACAACAGATTTTTTTTGGTTTGTTGATACGTTAACTTGCCATTTGGTAATGGATTTCAAAACATTTCGATTCTCTTGGTTGACCACCGGACTACCCATATCCGAACAAGCGCCGAATAAGACAAGCAGCGCCAAAAGTACAAGTATTATATTTCCGAATCTTAACATTTTCCCAATTACAATTATACAACTTATATAAAAATAACAAAAAAAACGATACCTGCAAACTTTTTTTTTCATATCCGAAAATTTACTTAGTATTCCAATCGGAGTTTAGTGCATTTTAGTATCGTTGGTTTTATGAATGTTCGGAACTGTTCTTTGAATTTGACATGTTTGTAAGTCTATGAAAAACAATAGGGTATGACTGATATTATTTTGGCATATACTTTGCTTATCAGATAGTATAAAATTTGGAGACAAAAACATGAAAATAATGATAAAAATTGTTTTGACATTTGTAATGTGTTCTTACATGGTATTCGGGGCAGAGCCGATTTTGAAGGTTTCGGCTTTACCATCGGATTCGGAACTCGAAATGTACGAAGAGAGCGAAGGTCTATTCGCTCTAAAAGTACTTGAGTATTACAGAGCATGTATTATGCTTGAGACTCAACTCGCATTGATGGGTATTGAACCAAAATCAAAAGTGTTTCAACCCAACTATGAAGAGTTGGAAGACATGGACTTCAGAATTATTCGCAAATACCACAGAATCGCAATGAATCTGGAGAAAGAGGTGTTATCAGCACCTGAAACGGACCGCCAATTGCTTCTCGAACGCATTAACCTGCTTGAGAAGCAATTGAGCGATACGGTTTCAGATATGATTGTCATGAAAGGCAAAATTACAAATGATATTCTCAACGAAATGATTGCTCGTCTCGTTGAACAAGACCAACTCTATTCAGATAATCTCCAACTTATTCGCCAACAGTTCTTCCTTAATTGCCGTGATTATACAACGATTTTTTCTATTGCCGGAACAGGAAATGTTTTCGTTTCCAATGGTGGCGAGTATGTCCGTAATGACCCGGGTTTGGGAGTAAAAGGTTCAGTAAATATTCAAAAGCTTTTTGGATTTTGGCAAGGAATTGATTTCTGGTACGAATATTTATCCCCCAACTTCTTCACCAATTATGACATAATGGGCACAGAATATACCGAAAAATGGGGTACTAATATGCACGCTGTAGGGCTTGGTGCAAAATTACCTGTAGGAAAAAGTGATAATTTAGTTCATGGATTGAACATGCAATTAGGCTACTTTTGGGGAAAGGGTGAAGTTGTAAACAGACCGACAAGTAGTTTTAGTTGGGATGGTTACAATTTAAATATCGAATACTTTTTTGGCGTGCCGAGTTGTGAATTTCCATTTGAAATTTTTGTTGATTTTTCAATCTATCATTCATTTACAAAAAATTTGGTATTCGTCACTGATATCCAAGGATATGATTATCTTGATGTCGGAAAGACTCATTTAGGGATTTCACTTGGCGTCAGATATAACTTTTGGAGGTCTCCATTTTAATTATTTCAGCAGGTAAATTATGAAAAAAACTCTTATATATCTCGTTATATTAATCTTTGTTTCGGCTAACGATTTCACTGCATATTCTCAAGATTCATCTTTGGAATTGGGGAAGCGAAATCTCAAGCTCGGTAATACTTACAGAGAATCAGGCGAATTCGATGCAGCAAAGGAATTCCTTGATAAAGGGCTCGCAGCGGTTGAATCTAACCGTAGCTTTGAATCGCAATATTGGCAAGCTGTTGCTTATGAATATTACGGCTTTTTATACCGCGATATGGGGCAACAAGACAATGCTAACGCTAACTTTAGAAAAGCTTTGGATATTTATTCACGTATTATCAAACAAAAAGATGGTAGCCAAGTTGCATTGCAAAATGTTATGGAAAGTAGCGGTAGAATTAGCAAAATGCTGAGTGATGGCGGAAGCGGTTCTTTCGGGAATTCTTCAGGGATTATAAATCTTTCCAATAGCAAACTACGTAGTATGCCTTACGATTTGCCGCTTAATTCGTCAAGTTTGATTTTATCCGACAACAGATTCCGCGATTTCCCTGATGGGCTCAATCGCTACAAGGATTTGGAGTATCTCGATATTTCCGGTAACAGGCTCAGAAATATATCCTCATCAATCGGCGATTTGAGCAAATTACACTATCTTAATTTGAGCAATAATCGAATTGACGATTTGCCAAATGATTTGGCGAAGTTGAAAAATTTGCGAGAATTGAATTTGAGCAACAACAAACTAAAAGACGTTCCAATGATGCTTTGCGAGCTAAAAGGCTTGAGATTGCTAAATTTGAAAGGCAACAAGATTCGCCACGAAGATGTCATGAATTTGGTTAGATGTTTGCCAAGCACTAACATCACATTCGACGAATACATTCGCAAAGAGGAAGAAGAAGTGGGAGATGAATTCGAATTTGAAAGTATAGACTAAAATTTCTAATTCGGATTTTTGATTGCAATTAATTGCAACGATGTATTTTTTGTCGTCCCCGAAATATAGCCCTTGGAAATTAAATCATAATTTATTCCCGGGGCAATTTTTATGTTTTCTGAGGCAATTTCATTTCCTATTCCATCACGAATTTTTGCAAGATAATCCCCGCTTTGGATTTTGATGAATTCGGAATAGCTCGAATATGCAATTGATTGCTCGTGATTATTCAATCCCGTCAGCGAAAAGGTCAAATCGCTCATTCCGTCAGTGAAATTCAACAATCTAATGCCAGATGTACCTGTTTGCAAAGCTTGTAATTCATCTTCAATCAATGTCGTCAACGCTAAACTGCCGCGTCCGAATGATATAAGGGTATATCGTTTATCTTTGATAAGCAAGTATGCTTGATTGGCAATAACTTGATTTCGAGTTACAGATTTGATTCGGATGAAGGAATTTCCGGCATGAAATTTTTGATATAGCGATGAATCCGAGCCGGAATAAAAAGCTATCGTATTAATCTTAATATCATTACTTTCCAATTCGATTTCCGGATGGTCCGGCAAAGCATTAATTATTCTCACAAACGAAGAGTTTTCGGGAGTAATTTCCTTTGGAGTTGTTATATCGGGGACACATTCACAACCACTAATAGCTATAACTGACAAAGTTAAAAAGGTTGCGAATGCGCCGTATATGAATCTATTTATCAAAATCCTATTGTAACTCCGCTTGTAAATCCAAATTTGCGGGAATTATGAATATTGCCATTAACATTGTAGAACAAAAGCCCGCCTTCGACACCCGCATTTATATTAACTGTGGCAAACATATTCCAGACGAAACCGACTTGTCCTTTTGTAATTGGTCCAACACTTGTCCCACCGGCACTTAATTGCGCGTAAGGATAGAAATAATGTGGTACGAGCCAATCTTTTGCTGTATAGCGATAACTAGCAGCTAACCAAATCAATTCAGGGCTTTGCAAATAATGCAATCCGTCGGATGTCTTAAAATCTTGATTGAAGCTTTCCACACCACCGACTAAGCCAATTGTACTATAATCATTCAAGGAATACATATAAGCAGCTGACCAGCTTCCATTCGGACTTTGCAAATTAGAATTATCAAATGATGGAGCAGTGTAAGCCGATTGCAAATTACTTACTTGAATGTGCCATTTACTGCCAATCATAGAATTTGCCGAAATCAATTGGAAATTGCTCAATCCACCATTCATAGAAATCGAATTGCCAAATTGTGATGAAGAATTTGCATTATGACTCGAACCGAACATTGCATTTCTTGCAAAATTCTTGTCAGATTGAATCATCGAGCCTTCGATATGATTATTCATGCCCGAATTTCTGCTATTTTGCAAGTTGCCCGAAGCCAAATTATAATTATTCTGAGCACTTTGATTACCCGGTCCTGAGTTTGAATTAGCTTGCGAATTGTAAAAACTATTTACATTATTTCTGTTTGTGTTATTCGAGTTACCCGAAAAAGCAGAATTACCCGAAGCATCCTTATTTATGGAATTTCCGTTATTATTGCTTCCGTTTGCAGCAACATCATCATTGCTATATGAGGACATCATTGGGATATTATTCGATGATTTGCCATTCGACATAGCTAACTTTGATTCAAGGTCAAGGTTCTTTTGATATTCTACTAATCCCCATCCTAAGGCTCCAAAAAACAGAAGTAAGAGAATTGCAGGGGAAAATCTGTTCAAAAAACGCTTGATGCTCGAAGTTGGTGACTGTACCATATTCGCTGGAACAGCCATTCCAAGACCTGCAAATATTGCATTTGTAACATGAATTGGTGGAGCGATTTGCGACATATCCTCTTGAGCAGCAAGGTGCATTTTGAATTGCGAATTGAATTCGTGCCTCAAATCATCACTTTCCGAAAGTAGAGCGAACATAGCCTGCTCGTTCGTGCTGTCTAAGCCACCGTCAATGTAATCGTGTATCATTTTTGCATAAGACATTTTTAACTCACTATATATAATTATTTATTCATTTCAAATTCATCGAAATACTTCTGTAAAATCACTTTGATTCTTTCTTTCGCTCTCCAAACTCTACTTCGTGCCGTTGAGGCTTTTTCGCCGATAATTTCACCAATTTCCTCGTATTCCAACCCATCATACATTCTTAGAATAAAAACTTCTTTATATTCAATTTCTAACATATTTGATGCTTTGTTTAGCAGTTCTTTCAATTCATACGAATCATATACCGAGCTATCTTCTATCATAAGTGCTTCATCTAATGGTACGTTGTTTTTCTTATCTCTGATTTGATTCAGACATAAATTTCTTGCAATTGTCAACAAAAAGTTCTGCAAATTCCCGTAATGATGATTTTTGTTAATCGAATTATAAAATCTAAAAAACACATCCTGAAAAATATCGTTGGCTTCTTCTACATTGTAATGAAGCATCTTTTTGCAATAGGCATAAACTCTTCGTGAATATCGTTCATAAATTTCGGCAAATGCAGCGTCCTTATGCTTTGTTGTAAACAACAAGCTTATAAGTTCAGGGTCTTCCATTTGTTTGAAATTCAATTTCATCATTTTCCTTGAGATTGCCAAAAACCTTTTATTACTGAATTCGCTAACACGTACGTTGTCTCTTTGTTTACTACAGTACCATCATAACTGATATTTGTCAAAAAGAGTGTCGAATAGCTTACTTTATCATATTTCGTTTGTAAATTATACATAATACTTTTTCCATTTGATAACCAAGATGGCGATTTAGCAGATTCGCCTTCGAACACATCTGTGATACGTGAGAATCTATAATCATCGTCCAAAATATCTATCACCCAAATGTTTCCGTCTTTACCGGACAGTGCCACAAAGTTTCCATCGGCAGAAATAGCAGGGTCGAAGGAACCTATCAGAGACGACTCGATTACGATTTCACGAACACTCCCGGAACTTATGTCAATTATTTGAAGCTTTTCAACACCATTATTGCTTACCGAAATCACAATACGTTTATTGTCCGAGAACCATTCAGGATGTATTTCGCCGCGTTCAACTAAAGTTTCTGAAATTACTTTCTGAAAAACAACTTGAGTAGAACCGGTTTCTTCGGTATTGATTACTTTCAGCAATAAATTTCCGTTACTTTCATTTTTAAAATATGCAATCATTTTCGAATTTGGTGAAAACGCAGGAATTGTGTTGCTTGTGATATTGTCGTCAATTAAATCGAAAACGTAAGCTCCATCATATTTGCTGATAAACAATCTTTTTTGACCACCGTTGAAAGCAATTTTCTTTCCATCCGGCGACATTATAGGATAGTTTATATCGAATAATGAACTCTCTTCAGCAACTTTTTGAAAATTCTTCCCTTCCGAATCTACCGAAAACAAAATCTTATTTCCGGTAATTGTATCACGAGATAGAACTGCCATAAATCCGTTTGTCGAAGGAGGCGAGAATATCAGCCCGTTTTTGACCAAAGCCAACATTGCTGTGCCGTTATACTTGATACTATAAACATACGGTTCATCAGTATTGCCGGGCAATGATGTGAAGTAAATTCGGTTTTCAGGGTTACCGCCCGAGTCGCCAATGTCGCAAACATCGCAACTCATCAGCACCATTACAATCAACATTGCAAGAAACAACCACCATGTCAAAGAACATAGCAAAGCATTTTTACAAATTTTATAACTTTTTTTAAATAACATACCCTCTCTATATATAAAGACACAACAATGGCAAAAAAATCTCAAATTATTTTAAAAAATTTCATTTTTTATCATTTTTAGTTGAATTGCGAGCTCAAAATTGTGAATTCTGATGTATTCGATGTTATTTCGGAGCAAAAGAGAATGCAGTAAAATCGTTGCTACGTCACGTTCCGTAGGTGATAGGATTCCTGTAAGTTGCCCGAGGAAAGATTTTCTGGAGATACCTAATAAAATTGGGCGATTTAGTTCGCCGAATTCATCAATTTTGCGAATCAATTCGATATTATGTTCGTATTTTTTCCCAAATCCTATTCCCGGGTCAATGATTATTTCATTTATACCAAAACTTTCAGCGACTTGAATTCTATTACGAAGAAATTCCTTCACATCTGTCACTACATCAGTATAATTTGCATTCATTTGCATCGTTCGTGGGGGAGAGGGTGTGTGCATCAATATAATCGGCACTTTTAGATTGGCAACAATTTCGAACATCTTCTCATCAAAAGTTCCTGCTGAAATGTCGTTGACAATATTCGCCCCAGATTTGACTGCATCATGAGCAACTGCCGATTTATAAGTATCAATTGATAACGAAATATTTGCATTGTGGCGCCTGATTCCTTCTATTATCGGAATCACCCGGTCCAATTCCTCTTGTTCGGCGACTGCTTCTGAGCCCGGACGAGTGCTTTCGCCGCCAATATCAATAATATCAACTCCGCGTTCTGCTGCATGTAGAGCGAATTCGACTGCGTTATCAACATTTTCAAATCTGTCACCATCCGAGAATGAGTCCGGTGTGGCGTTCAATATGCACATTATTTTTGGGAATGCTTGCATCATGATTTTGGCAAATTGGGCTTGATGTAGCCGTCATTCTTAATTAAATTATTGATACCGTCTATTGTTTTGACCGTAGGTAAAATCTTATTGAAATGTTCGTACAAGTAAATCAGCCTTTCGTTTTCGTTCCGACTTTCGAGCAAAACTTGTCGCTGCTCGATTGCAAGACCGGCTTTTTGAGCTAATTGAAATGAGGGATAGTTTGATGAAACGTTTTCGATTGCAATTACATCAATTTTGATAGTCTTCACAGTTTCGGCAATCCTATTGTATATTTCAATACATTTTGACAAATGCTCCTGCTCGTAGCTATTATCAATATCATCAAAATAATCAACCTGCCCAACGTAGTATTTATCTTTACCATCGGCGAAGGATTTAAGTTTATACCTTCTTACGCCTGCAACAACGATATCCATTCGTCCATCATCATAATGTCTGAGTACATCTGTAATTGTAGCTGAGCATCCTACATCCTTCATGCCTTCATTACTCATGAAATTGATACCGAAATGCGCTCTTTCTTGCAAACATTTGCTTATCAATGTTTTGTAGCGTTCCTCGAAAATGTGCAATGGATAAGCTGACTCGGGGAATAGTACTAATCTTAACGGGAAAATTCCTATTGTTTTCATTCTTCTAATATAGTCTTTTATAATTTAAGTTACTATTATTAGATGCAATATATTTATTTAAATTTGAAGTTTCAAAAAAAAACCTTTGTATTACGGAAAAACTTTCTTAATTTAGAGTTTTAGAACATACTCATACTAATCTCAAAGGGAGAAGAATTATGCCGGCAATGACAACACAAAGATTAACGACAATTTCGCATCATATTGATGATGAACAGGGACTTCATCCCGAAGCAACAGGTGAATTTACATCAATTCTTAACGATTTAACTCTTGCTCTGAGGTTGATTTCCAGAGATGTACGCCGTGCAGGACTCAATGATGTTCTAGGACTGACTCGTGATACAAACGTGCATGGAGAGCAAGTACGAAAGCTCGATACCTATTCTAATGATGTAATTAAAAGAGCTATGCAACGTAGCGGACACATTTGTGTAATGGCTTCGGAAGAGGATGAAGAAATTGTTGTTACTGACATTGTCAATAATCGTGGCAAATATCTAATTGTGTTCGACCCACTTGACGGCTCTTCAAATATTGATGTCGGTGTTACAATCGGTACTATATTTTCGATTTATAAACGGGTTGATTTGACTTCGGATGAAGCAGGTTCTGTTGAGGATGTTTTACAGCCCGGTTATAAGCAAGAAGCGGCAGGGTATGCTTTATATGGCAGTAGTACTGTATTGGTTTATACAACAGGTCATGGTGCTCACGCTTTCACACTCGACCCTACAATAGGTGAATTTTTGCTTACACGAGAAAATATCAGAACCCCGAAACGCGGCAAATATTATAGTGTTAACGAAGGGAATTATTATTATTGGTCAGAAAACATTCGCCAATATGTTGATTACATCAAAACTCCATCTAAAGACAAATCTCGTCCATATTCTCACCGTTATATTGGTACTGCCGTAGCAGATGTACACCGCACAATCATATATGGTGGTATCTTTATGTATCCGGCAGATAGCAAAGCACCTAATGGGAAATTAAGGCTTGTTTATGAAGCTAACGCTCTTGCTATGATTGCAGAACAATGCGGCGGTAGAGCATCTGACGGGCAAAATAGGATTCTTGACATCAAACCGAATAACATACACGAAAGAGTGCCTCTATTCTTAGGCAGTAAAGAAGACGTATTCGAAGCTGAAGCCTTTTTCATGGGCGAACATCCACTCCAACAAATACTTTAAGAGAGCTTAAAATAAAAAAAATGGGGTCGAATCACTTTACGTGTATTCAACCCCAAATTTATAATAATCCGATACAAATTATTTTGTTTCAGGACTTACGATTTCAGCAGTATTCATGTTAGCAGGTTCTGCTTCATTTTTAGCTTCGAGTTTAACTTTCTCAGTTGAGCAAGCTGATTTAGTACTGCATTCGTTAGAAGCAGTTTTTACAGTCTTACTTGAGCAACTACCTTCAGTTCCGGCAGTTTTAACTGTCTTGCTTGAGCAGCTACCTTCAGTTCCGGCAGTTTTAACTGTCTTGCTTGAGCAGCAACCTTCAGCACTTGCTGTTTTTACTGTCTTATCTGAGCAGCATCCGTCTTTTCCGGATACTTTCTTCATTTCGACTGAGTTTTCAATGCCTGCTTTTGTCTTCGATTTAGAATTGTCGCATGCATTTGCATAGAATACGCCCACAGCAAGTACCATAGTAATTACTGCTGCAAAAATTTTTAATGATTTCATAGAGGCTCCCGTATATATTAAACAAAAAATGTTTAGTGAAAACAAAAACTTTATTTAGTTGTGTCCACTCTTTTATTATAGACAAATTTAAAACAAAAAAGTTACATAAAAAAATGAAATTAATTGAAAAAAGTGCATTTTATTTGAAATTTTGATGATTTGCTTGTGAAATTAGACGATTCAAGACATTTTTACTTACAATCCGAGCGAAATTATTTCGGAATTCCCATCAATGAATTATTGAGTTGCCTTTCGTTTTCTTTCAATTGCTGGAATCTCTTCAAATGTTCGATTTCCTCAGGTTCTTTTTTCATCAATCTCATAATTTGATTTAGACTTTCCTTAACCTTTCGCAATTTCAATTTTAAAAGAGATTTTGATATGACTTCTTTCATATTTGGTATGAATTCGGTTCTCCCGAATTTCAACTCCCAGTTTTCGCTGCCTACTTCATCTTTTATCGAAATAGTGATGATTAGGTCCTTGTACTCAATGGGCACATATTCAGAGTTGATAATCGTTCCCAGAATATCATCAGATACAGAATTATCCTGAATGACTTTGAAAATTAATTTAGCAACATCAGTCGCAAACGTTTCGGTTCCAATTTCAAAATGCTCCATCAAATCTGAAAATTCGTTCAATCCCAACAAGGCGTAGTTCAATACCAATCTTTCTTCGAAAAAAATATCATCAATACTTAGTGATTTCGATTCATCCTTGCCGATGATTGTATCAGAATCATCAATATCTGAAAGGATTTGTGGCGGACGATTTGACTCATTCGTTGCTATTTTCTTACGAATTTGCTCCTTTTCCTTGTAAAGTAGCTCTACTTGTGAGAAAGTAAGATTGAAAGATTCGGAAATTTTGCGAATATAGAAATCGTGCTTCATCTCATCCGGTATCGAAGCCGTTATTTTAGTCATTTCACGTACAGCGGAAGTAATTTCGCCTGCCGACTTTGAGGTAAACCCCTTTTTAAGCCGAGAGATTTTGAAATCGAAAAAGTCAATTGAATCGTGAATCAGTTGTTCAAATTTTTCGGCTCCAAATTTACGTATTATGCTGTCCGGGTCTTCTTCTTCGGCAATCTTAACGATGAACACTTCGAAATTGAACTGTAAAGCCATTTCGCCGGCTCTTTCAGCCGCTTCTTGTCCGGCAGAATCGCCATCAAACGCAATGTACAATTTTGAAGCGAATCTTTTAAGTTCTCGCAATTGGTCCTGAGTTAACGATGTCCCGCTTGATGCGATAGCATTTGTGAATCCTGCAGAATGGAGTGAAATGACGTCCGCATAGCCTTCGGTCAATATCGAAAACTGTTTATTTCTTATACTATTTTTGGCTTCGAATATCCCAAATAAGACTTTACTCTTGTCGTAAACCAAGGTTTGAGGCGAATTTATATATTTTGCAGAATTCTTATCATCAGTCAATGACCTGCCGCCAAATCCGACCACTCTGCCCATGAAATCATGAATAGGGAATATAGCTCTACCACGGAAACGGTCATAATAATTACCTTTATCAGATTTGATTACTACCCCGGCTTCTTCCAAAATATCTATCGGTATGCCTGATGAAGAAAGTGTTTTTGTAATGAAATTCCAATCTTCGGGTGAATAACCGAGAAGGAATTTTTCCATCAAATCATCGTCAAATCCACGTCCTTTGAAGTAATCATAGGCAATTTTGCCGTCTTTATTTTTCAAAAGAGAATTATATAATTTTCCCGTTTTTTCGAGTGCATCATATATTTGTGTGCGTTTACTGTCTTTGGGTGTTACTCCTTGCTCGTCTTTTGGTAGTTCTATATGATATTTTGCTGCAAGAGATTCAACCGCCTCCATAAAACTCATTCCGAATTTATCGGTCAGGAATGTAAATACGTTTCCGCCTTTGCCACAACCGAAGCACTTGTATATACCTTTATTGGCAGAGACAGTAAAAGACGGAGTTTTTTCATTATGAAATGGGCATAAGCCGAGGTAATTTTGTCCGCGACGTCGCAAATTGACTGTTTCGCCAACCACATCAACGATATCAGCCGCATCTTTTACTTTTGCAATTATTTCTTCGCTAAATTTCAAAATATGCCCTTGTAAACTTTTACTTGAGATTTGTCCTTGCAATTCTCTAACAATTTTTGAACGGTTACACCTAAAACAGGATGGTTGAAATTCGGTAGAATTTCTACTAATGGTGCCAATACAAACTTGCGTTCGTGCATACGTTCATGCGGTATCACCAGATGTTGGCTGCGAATCACTAAATCGCTGAAAAATAGTATATCGATATCAATCTCCCGTTCGTGCCAACGTTTTCGTTTTTGTCTCCCGACATAGTGCTCGACAGATTTTAAAAAACCGAGCAATTCCATTTCATTATGCTTAGTTTTGCACGTAAGGCACAGATTAAGGAAATTAGCCTGATTGCTTTCACCTATAGGCTCAGTTTCGTAGATTGATGATGTTAATACATGGCTAATGATTTCTGAACTTCGCAACAAATCTATGGCAAGCGATAGATTTGCTAATCTGTCGCCAATGTTTGAGCCCAAGGACAATGCGATATCATTAACAATTTGCACAAGCGATTATTTCTAATTGTTTAAGAAGATTATTATCTTAAAGCGGAATTTATTCTCTTTCAATTGTTTGCTCTGCTTCTATATATCCGATAACGCGACGCATCGGTACATTTAGCTTACGGACACGAACTGTTGCAGACATCAAATGCTCGAATTTATCCATCAGCATATTCAAAATCTCGTTGCAGATGGTTTCGACCAAATTGTAACTTTCGGTGCCATTGATTACTTCTGATACACAAAAAAGGGCTTCTTCGTAATTCACCGCATCTTGTACGTCGTCTTTGATTATTGCAGTTGTTGAGTCATAATACATATCAAGGTCAACTTCATATTTGCCGCCTAATTTTTTTTCTTCAGGTTTGACACCGTGATAGGCGTAATATTCAGCATTTATGATACTAAGCCTGGTTAGTGAGGAATTTACCATATATTTTTTTTAAATTTTATATTTAACATTTTCTTTAAACAAATATAAGATATAATTTTGACTCTTATGAACTTTTGCTCAAAAATCCCTTTTAAAAATATCAAACGTCAATAACCGTTTGTCACATTTCATTTTATATACAAGAGTTAATATATGGTAGTCAAAAAATTTGGCGGTACATCAGTGAAAGATGATATTGCTATTCTGAGAGTAATTGATATTTGCAAAAGCGAAAAGCTGAACAGCGTAGTTGTGGTATCTGCTTTTTCGGGTGTAACTAATTCACTTGTCGAACTTTTTGAATCAGCTAAGGCTAATAATACAACAAGAGCTTCAACGATTATTGAAGAGCTTAGAAGTCGTCATATCATGACTGCTCAAAAATTGAAATGCTCCGAAGAAACTATCGAATTAATTAATACTACATTGACTCAGTTGCATTTGATTTTAGATGCTTTGGTAATTATTCGCGAGTTTACACAACGTTCCAATGCAGTGTTTTTGGCTACAGGCGAGATTCTATCTTCGCTAATTATCGCAGATGCCTTCTTTCAAAGCGGAATTATAGCTAAACATATTGATTCAAGAGAATTGATTTATACTGAAGAAAAATTTGTTGATGCCGAAGTAGATATACTTAAAACAAGAGAAATAACCCAAAAACAAATATCAAAAGCATTTTCTCAAAGCAATATAAAAATATGTGTATGTGGTGGATTTATTGCTTCAACACTGAGCGGTCAAACCTCAACTCTCGGCAGAGGTGGCTCAGATTATACTGCCGCACTTATTGCGGAAGCATGCAAAGCCGAAAGACTCGAAATTTGGACTGACGTTGACGGTATCTTGACAAGTGACCCCAGGAAAGTACCTAATACAAAATTAATCAAAGAAATTTCCTACGATGAAGCCGCAGAACTTGCTTTTTATGGGGCAAAAGTTTTGCATCCAAAGACAATTTATCCTGCCGTAGAAGCTGAAATTCCGGTTTTTGTACTCAATTCGTTCAATCCCAAAAACACAGGAACCAAAATAATTCCTCATACGATTTGGAAAAATAGAATCAAAGCTATCGCATTTCGCGAAAATGTAACTGTTATCAATGTTTCCTCAAGCAGAATGCTCGGTACGTACGGATTTTTGGCTAATGTGTTTGATGTTTTTAAAAAGCATCAAATTCCAATTGATTTAGTAGCAACATCTGAGGTTAGTATTTCGATGACTGTTGATAATGGTCCTTTGCTTGATGCGGCTATTAAGGAATTGGAAAAATTTTCTAATGTTGAGATTTTTCTAGAAAAAGCAATAATATCTGCTGTAGGTGATGGGATTCGGAATGAATCCGGTATAGCGGCTCGGTTTTTTGGAGCATTAACCGGTATCAATATATCTATGATAAGCTTTGGAGCATCGGAAGTCAATCTCAGCATTATTGTTGATTCGGTTGATATTAAAAAAGCTGTAAATATGCTTCATACAGAATTTTTTACAGATGACATAGACAATGAAATTTTCGTAAATTTAGGACAGCAATAATATGACTCATATAAATCATAAGGACATTAGCGAACTTGCCGATGAATTCGGAACGCCGCTATATGTGTATGACAAGCAAAGAATTGTTGAGAATTATAATCGGCTCAATAATGCTTTTGTCAAAAATTATCCAAAGACAAAAATTCATTTTTCGGTCAAGTCCAATAGCAACGTTCATATTTTGAGTGTTTTCAATCAACTTGGTGCAGGAGCCGATTGCTCATCTCCTAACGAAGTGATGCTTGCCCAAAAAGCAGGATTCGCAGACCGAGATATTATCTATACCGGAAATTATGAAAGTTATGATGATTTTGAAAGTTTGAAAAATTTTGATGTTAAAATTAATCTTGATGACTCGACTTCATTCGACCGTTTAATCGAACAATTTACTCCCGATATAGTTTCATTCAGGATAAATCCGGGAATTGGTAGAGGCGGTTACGAAGGGATTACTACAGGTGGCACAGATGCGAAATTCGGCATTCCATATGAGTTTGCCGGTGAAGCATATAAAAAAGCAAAGCAGCACGGCATTGCTCGATTTGGGATTCATATGATGACAGGTTCCAACAATCTTGAGCCATATTATTTCGCTCAGACTGTTGAAAAGTTGATGCTTATTTCTAAGAATATTTTTGACCAAATTGGTGCTATACCTGAGTATCTGGATATTGGCGGCGGGTTCGGCATACCTTATGAAGATGATGAATTACCTCTTGATATTGAAAAAACTGCTGAATTAGTAACCGAAATATTTGCCGAAAAATGCCAAAAATATGGTTTCGGCGAGCCTGTACTCTTTCTCGAACCCGGGAGATATTTGGTTGCCGATGCCGGTTGGTTAATCGCAAAAGTTACAGGTACTAAACACAGCTACAAAAAATTTGTTGGAGTTGATGCCGGAATGTCCACTCTTATTCGTCCGGCTTTGTATGGTGCATATCATAGGGCTTATATTTATGGCAAAGAAGGCGACGACACTGTTGTAAATTTATGCGGTCAGATATGCGAAAATTCTGATGTATTTGCAAAATCTGTTCATTTGCCAGTGGCTGAGATAGGCGATTTGATGATTATTCGTGATGTTGGTGCTTACGGCTATGTCATGTCCTCTAATTACAACAATCGTTTACGTCCGGCTGAGGTTTTGATTGACAACGCAAAGCCACACTTAATTAGACGAAGGGAAACATTCGAAGATTTATTATCACTTTTACCGTAAAAAAAAAGGGGCTTTTAAGCCCCTTTTTTAGTAATTGTATGTAATAGCTGTTATTTAACAACCGATACTTTTTGCATCAATCTTCTGCCGTTTGATTCGAGAATCAAGAAATATGTTCCTGAAGTCAAATTCAAATTGCTTGAATTAATGTTCAAATTGTACTGCCCTTTTGCTTTGTATTCATTTGATAGTTCGATTGCTTTCGAGCCGATTGCATCTGTCAACGACACTCTTACTTGGGCGCTTACGGGCACATAATAGCTTACTTGTGCATCGCCATTGACAGGGTTCGGTGTCGGTGCTGATAGTATGAATCCAGCGGAACTAACATCAGTTACATCGGTTGTACCTGATGTGATTGAAACTTCAGCTTGATATGATTCAACATCACCGCAGTTATTTGTAACGATGAACCAGTAAAAACCACCATCTTCCGGTTGAGCATTTTCTTTTGTCCAAACAATTGGCTCACCTGAAATTGCTGTTCCCGATTGAATATTTTCGCCTGTGAAGTATAAGATATAACTCAATACTTCGTTCGGGCTGCTTTCAGCAACAATTTGAAGCATGATTTGTTCGCCTTCTTCAACTTCCATGTCTTCGAGGTCTTGAGTTATTGTCGGACCCAAAACAACAGCTACAACTGCTTCAGCAGATTTTTGCGATACAGTTGTACCTTCTAATGTTGCAGTAACTGTGTAAGCACCCGCATCAGCGGCTTCAAGTCCTCTGATAGTCAATCTGCGAGTCATTGTTCCGCTATATTTTGCGTCGTCAGTTAATGGTGTAGCACCTTTTGACCAACGATAAGTGATATTCTTAGTGCTTTGAGTTGTAGCCATTGCTTCCAATGTTACATCCATACCAACACATTCAGCAACGTTTTCAGGTTGTTTTGAGAAAGCTATGCTGAGTTGTTCCAATTCCATATTCATGTACTTAGTTTGAACAGTGCCGCATTGACCGGTGATAACAGCATAGTATTCGCCTTCGTCAATAGCACGGAAATTACGAATAGTTAAGTAATTTGACTTTACGCCTGCGAATTTGTCGTTGTTAGTCAAAAGTCTGTCATTACTGCCATCAATATAATAATACCATTGCACTTTCACTTCGTCGTTGATAATCGCGTCTTCGATTGGTTTGCCATTTACGTGTGCTTCAAACCATAAAGTAGCAAGACCACCATTTTCAGCAAATTCATTTTCTGAGTAACGAGTGATTTCAGTTGGGCGTAATACATAAACTGCAACAGGTGCCGAATATACATGAGGAGTTGCACCCGGACCGCCGATACGAGCATGATAGAGACCTGCTTGATGATGCTTCAAATTATTGAAGAACAAAATCGGGTCAGTAGCACCCGGCACAGGAACGCCGTCTTTGTACCATTGGTAATTCATCGGAGCATCGTAACCGATTGCTGATGTAACCGAAATGTAATTGTTTGTGGAATTAACGCAATTTACGATACCTTCGCTTTGGGTTAT
>JAGXRP010000076.1 GCA_018335795.1 Desulfobulbaceae bacterium
TACTCGACCTTGATGGACATTTCTTTGACCCACTTATTGGGGGTGATTTTCTAATCAATATTTGGACACCTGATGATATAACTTCTTATTACAACCGTAAAACAAACAGTAATGCAGATGTAATTCCAGGACTTTATTCACGAGATTATGACAAAAGTAGAAAAACATTTTTTTATTCAAATGCCCTATTTAAAGATAAAGTGCCTGAAGATCATTTTTATATATCTACAGAAACAAACTGGTTGGGTCGATTATTAAAAGAGCCTTTTGAACTATGGGAAGTTGTCGCTCACGAAACTGGGCATTATATTGATTTTTTTGAACAAGGTTTTGTTAGGTACGACTATCTATGGTTACCATATGATAAAGAGAATTCTACAATTAACAGAGTTAATAATCTCCGACTAAAAGTTGGTAGACCAAAAGAAGTTTTACCTTGGAGATAATAATGCTATGAAAATCTTTATATTTATGATTGCGTGTATCATGACTGGTTTCATGATAATCAATAATGCTTCAGCTTGCGACCAAACTTGCAAAGAATTTATCTTTGAAGTCATGAATGATTTTGAAAATTTCGAATATATTATCAAAAATTCGGACTTCTATCATCCTTATTATACATTCTTGTTAAAAGATGAATTATACAAAAATCTACATAGAAAAGATATGTTGATGTATGTAAATAAGATGAAACACAACGAATTTAAACTATTCAAGTCTAGAAATTTTCAATGGAACTTAATTGATCTGGATTCGACAGATATATTAATTAATGAAGTAAGCGTGATATTTGGTCAAACAGGGTATGGCATAAGTTTCTTTTTCGGATTAATTGAAAATACTCGGTATCTACTTTTTATTGATAATTTTGCAAAAGAAGAAGAGTATGCTCCTGAAATCAGACAAGCAAAGGAAGAATTATTGTTAGAAATGCTCAGACAACCTGAAGATTTGATGAATATCGTCAAAAGTTCGGAACTCATTTGTGACAATATTCCATACCTACGTGTTTTTAAAGAAAATTATTATATTAATAAACTAAACGAAGCTAAAAATATAGAACTAAGTTTTGCAATTGACAGATTCTACTTTATAATGTCTGATAGTAATTCAATCGGAAAGAATTTTTATCATAGTATGATATATATGTCTGATGATAAACAAATTGGTGTGGAAATCATTTTTGTACTATATCAAGGAAAATGGTGCTTTAGTAACCTATATGTAATTGGCAAAGAAGATTATATATATGAATATAAAAGTGAACCTGAAATAAAACCCGAATTTTTTGACATATTCTATTTTGAAGATTAATAACTTTTGTACATAGCCTTCAGACCATCACACCCATATCGCCCAAGCCCTCAGCCCCGCCACGAGAGCGGGGCTGTGGGGGGATTGTCCTAAAATATCATCTTGGAGAAATATTCTGTTTGCTGTCGGCGCTTTTTAGCATCCAAAACAAGGCACTAAAGAGTGTTGCATATTGCAAGAAAGATATGATGTTCATTTTACGATTGCCATGCCATGACCATAAGTCAAAAAGCGGAAATTCGTTTGTGAATGGCGTTAAAAAGGGAATTACAGAGCTGAAATCATTTGGATAATCGGGAATGAAAAGGAATGCTCGAGTTGAAATAAATTGAGTAATTGCAATTAGAGCAATGATTTGCCAATTTAGCAAGCTACTTTTTTCAACAAAAAATTTACCTATTAAAATATAGACAACGGGCATTGACCAATAAAGCAAACGTTCAGTATCCGAGCCGCCAACCCAGCCGAGAATCAACATCGCTACAACAAAAAATAGCAAGTGCGGTTCGCTTTTCAGAAACTTTATCCCATTGCGAATATTATAGATAGCCAAAATTAAAATTGGTCCGAATGCCATCATCAAAGCATGCAAATACATCACTATTGACTTTTCGTAAAGCCATCCCAAAGTCGCTCCAAATAAGGTCGAATCATCGCTTTTATTTACAAATAAGATTGTCGCGATATAGCATAGTAAGCCAACAATCATTGGAATGAAATATATGAGTTGCTTTTTTTGCGGGAAATTTAAAGCGAATTTTTGCTCTTTAAATGATACAAAGCTCGTAAACGCTAGAGCCATTGCAGGAACTAAGCATATTTCGCGGAAGAATACACCAATGCCTGCCAAAAATGTCAGCAGTATAAGATTTGCTCGTTTGGATTTTTCGCGGATTATATTTGTCACGGCAATCAATGATGCGAGCATGAAAGTGATTGAAGCCGGGTCGGTATGCACAGGATAGTATATTGAAAGTCTCAGCGGTGACTGCCAATATATAATGTATAATGCCACCAAAAGCATTATAATTCTTTCGTCATCAATATATAATCGCAAGAAACCGAGTAGCAAAAATATTGAAAAGACCGCAAAAACGAGGTTGACGGATTTGAATCCTGTCATCAGGTCATTCGGAAAAAAGACTGAAACAACATATGGAGTGCCGATACGGTAAACGAATGGTGATTTTGCAGTTGGTGAGTCGCCGTTCACAAAATCAGTTGCTAATTGATAATAATACACACCGTCAAAACCCTTGCCCTCATTGTGGCTTATTTGCTTTTGGAAAGTAAATCCAACCATCAAATATGCCAAAATCAGCAAAGATACGAGTGCATTTGTATCAGCTTTTTTGAGCATGTCACTCCGGCACGTCAGATTCTTTTGTCATGAGATTTTGGATTTCGTCACTCAAACTCTTGTTGTAATCTATGATTCGCATTAATTCGGTCTCGTGATGGAACACGTGCGAAATTGATTTGTAGTAGGCTACGAGGGCGTCTTGGAAACCCTTCGCACGGGTGAATAATGATTTCAAAGCCGAATGGTCGCCGACTATTTCAATATCTTGGAAAAAATGGTTCAAATCATGGGCTACAGAAAAATCAACTTTAGATTCCTTGATATTGTAGTGCCCGAGTCTTGCTTTCACAGCCAAGGCATTGAAATAAATTCTGTCTAATACTTTTTGTTTAGCGGCACTTTCTAATAATAATTGCAAAGGGGAATCTTTTTGAAATCTTCTCGAAAACTTTGAATAGAAATTTACGGCGAGTTCTTCTGCTCTAATTGCCGTATCAATATACTTTTGAAGAATCTTGTTCATTGCTGTTCCAAATTTATATAATGTGACTTAATCTTTCATATCGTTATATGTATCAGTATGTATCCACTCGCTACAAAGGTTGAGTACGCCTCTGAAAATTGCGTAAACGTATTCAATTGTGTTCCGATTTAAGTTCTGATGTATTGGCAATCCTATTTCGCCTGTTTCCTCCGTATAAATGTGTTCGATTCCGAATTCGTTTAATTTTTTGCTGTAACGAACATTATGTTCATGTATAAAATAAAACGCAGATGGGAGTAATTCATTTTTTTTCTCGACTTTGATATCTTCAAAAATGAAGAGTTCTTCGAATATGCTTCTGTTACGTTTCCGCAATGCGATTATTAAATCCATTTCAAGTAATTCATCGGCAATTGTCGAGAAAACAAACTGTCGCTTGAACACATCGAGGCAATGGTGATTGTTCCACATGTCTTTGTCGCCAATTGCAAGATTTACGATTAAGGCGCCAAATTGCACTGCAAAAATTTTGCTCAAATCTATGAAATAAGGTGCTGTCCCTGCGGATTTCCATTCATGGGTGCCTTCAATTGGTTCTAAGTCCAATGTCGTCAGAATTTGAATTGCCTGTTCTGCGGAGGGGACGAATGTAATGGCATCGGAACCAATAGAGTCTTTGAGCGTCTTGAGAATTTCAGTCTCATCTTCGGAGGCTTTTGTTATTAAATTATTATTGGTAAAAGGTTTGAGGGAAATATTTAATTTGATTTTGGGAGGATTAAAAATAACCGGATAACCGAAACTTTTCCATTTTTTGAAGAAATTATACAGCGATTCGCGATATGATACGCCAACATCAATATATTTGAACTTGCTGCCGGCAAAATAGTTTACACAATGCCAAAGTAAAAAATCTTGAACTCGAAGTAACTTCCCGGCGGGATTCCCTGCCAAATTATTCAAAAAAAGATGATTGCCCACAGGAAGTAATATGACAGCTCCGATTGCTTCGCCGTTTTGCTCGGCGATGAACATGAATTCGTCCTCGTTTAATCGAATTGGCATGTTTGGGTCTTCGGGGTCATACCACATTGATTTAAGAACTTCAATATCTGCAACTGTGCCGGCAACTTTACGTGCAGCGACGCCTTCTTTACTTGCTTTTTTGATATTCTTTCGGACTGAATACGGAATAGTATCCCAAACTAAGGCAGGGTCGAGAGCCAATCCGCAACCTGTATGAACAAAATCTTTACTTACGTACCCGGACATATTTTTCTCCTTACGCTGCACTTGTGTTTAGTTTGACTGATACTACTTTCGAGATGCCGTCTTCTTGCATTGTAATGCCATAGAGCGTTTCTGCGGCTTCCATTGTTTTTTTGTTATGTGTGACAATTAAAAATTGTGTTTCTGTGCTGAAATCTTTAATTAGATTTACAAATTTATCTACGTTCAAATCATCAAGCGGTGCATCTACTTCGTCGAGTATGCAGAATGGACTTGGTTTGACAAGATAAATCGCAAATAAAAGAGCAATCGCAGTAAGCGTTTTCTCGCCACCGGACAGCATTTTTATTGATTGCGGACGCTTGTTTGGCGGTTTAGCAGTGATTGTGATGTCTGATTCGAGCAAATCTTCGCTTTCGAGTCCAATGTCTGCATCGCCTTCTTCGCCAAATAGTTTTTTGAATAACATTTGGAAATTAGCTCTTACTTTGTCGAATGTTTCGCGGAAATTATGCTCGGCGGTCGAATTGATTTCCTCGATTGTTTCTCTGAGGATTTTTTCTGATTCGAGCAAATCATTGAGTTGATTTTCGTAAAAATCGAGTCTTTCGCTTTGAGTTTCAAATTCATCTAAAGCCATGAAGTTGACATTGCCCAATTCGGATAGTTTCGCTCTCAAATCTAAGGCTTCGGCTCTCGCTGTAGCAGGCTCAAAATCTTCGGGTATTTCGACGTTTATTTCCGATATTTCGGTCTGATATTGCTCCATAGCTTTTTCAAACAAATTTTGGATATGTGAGCCGATTTCGGTCAATTCAATATCAATTTTGTGGATTTTGTCCTTCAATTTATCATAATCTTTGCGGCGAAGTTCAAACTCGGAAAAATATTGGTCGTATTGTTCGGCGATTACTCTGCGGTCGTGCGCCAAAGTATGGAGTTTCTCGTTCGCACTTTCCATCTCACTTTGCGAAATCGCCAATGTCTGACTGATTTCGACAGATGAATCTGCCAATTTTATTCTGAGTTCGGACAATTCTGTAAGTTCTTTGTTTTTTTCCGATATTTTACTTTCTGTAGCTATACGATTTGAATTTATTCTGTTCTTATCTGCATGTGCTGACTTTAGCTCTGCTTCGCTTTGAATAATCTTATATTCAAATTCTTTGAGCACTTTGTCAGATTCATCAAGTTTAGCCGATATTTTGCCCATTTCATCACGTTTTAATCTTAACGATTTGAGCAAAGTTTCCAAACTGATGTTTAATTCTTCTAAGTCTAATTGCGATTTGTTGCTTTCTTCTTTGATTTCGTTGATTTCTTCCGCATAACGAGTAGAATTTTCTTGTGTCATCTTGATATTTCGATTCAAAGACTCTTTTTGCATCGTTAATCTTTGTGTCTGATTCTCGTTTTCTTTCAATTTCCTATTTGCAGATTCCAATTTTTGCTCTGCCGAATGAAGGTCTATCGCTTTAGATTCGCTTTCAAGCTTTGCAATTTGTGATTTGAAAGATTCCAATTCTTTGTTTAGCGAAGTGATTTCCGTTTCGAGTGATTTCAAACGTTCTTTTTTGCCTACCCAAAGTCCTTCTTTTTGGGAGAATGACCCGCCGCGAATTACACCGGCTGATTCAAACACAGTCCCATCCAGCGTTACTGCTCTATCAACCTGCGAATTAGCTGTTAATTCAATTGCGGCTTGTTCAGTTCGGACGATGACAGTATTGCCTAATAGATGGCGTAAAAGATTGCGAATTTTATCGTCAACGCGTACTAATTCGCTCAACAAACCGATTACATCATCGGACTTTGAATTGAAATGCGTTGTTGGTGCATTGGGAATCAAATCCCTGCATACGAATCCCGTTTTGCCTTTGTTATTCTTTTGCAAAAGTGCAATTGCAGCATCGGCGTTGGCTTTTTCGTCAACTATGAAAAAGTGTGCTGCTTCGCCCAATGCAGCTGAAACGGCTGTTCGTAATTCTTCGTCGCACCCCACAAGTTCGCCGAGCAAGGCTTTTTCTCCATCGTACTTCCAATCTTTGTCAGAGCTTAGGAATTTGGTCACTTCTCTGCCGTCAACAAGCGAATTCAAAAATTCTACCGATGATTTACGACTACTGATTAGGTTCAACCTATCGTTGATTTGTTGCTTTACGGAATTGATTTCGTTTTCAATTTCACTCTTTTTGATTTTTTGAGATTCCAAGGAAGCCTTCGCATCTGTTATTTCAATTTCCAAATCCGGTTTGATTTGTTGTACACTTCCTAATTCAGAAGCTAATTCTTTCAATTGTGTTTCGTATTTGAAAAGCTCTTGTTCGGTGCTTTCCAACTTCATTTGAAGAGATTTGCTTTTGTCATTATTTCGCTGAATCAAAATTGACAGAGATTCCGACTTAGTTTTTTGCGAATTGTATTCATTTTGCTTTGCGTTAACTTCGCCGGAAATAGTGCGATGGTCATTGCGAATGTTTTGTTTGTTTTGCTCGGCACTATTTTTTTCAATTTGCAATTGCTTAATTTTCTCTTCAATCGTTTGAATATTAGCTTTGATTTGTTCCGATTCCGATGTTAAATTTGCAATTGATTGTTTGCTTTCTTCGATTTCTTTGTTCAATCTTGCTTCAGTTTCTGAATAACTGTTCAATTTTTCGTTATTGACAGCCGATGTTCGGTTTGCTTCAGCAATTTTTTGCGATAATTCATTGACAGTATTGTTAGTTTTGCTGTATTTATTATCAATGTGATTGATTTGTTCTTTTAGCTCTTTCAAAGTCAATTCCGAATCGGCAATCTCTTGCTCGGTTTTGAATCTTTGCTCTTCAAGGTTTGAATGCTCAGATAGCAAAGAAGACTTTTTGGCTGTGAAATTTGACATATCGTCTTTGAGCAAGCACATATCAAGTTCTTTCAACCGTGTCAAATATTGATTATAGCGTTTTGTTTTTGATGCTTGCCTTGAAAGAGAATTTACATTTTTTCTAACTTCTTGGATTATATCATTCAATCTTTCAGTATCGGTCAGAACGTTTTCCAATTTCTTATAAGTTTCCTTGCGGCGTTGCTTATATTTCTTGATTCCGGCAGCTTCTTCAAACATTGAGCGACGGTCGTCAACGTTGCCACTAAGTATTGCGTCAATCATCTTCAACTCGATTACTGAATAAGAATCAGGTCCAATGCCGGTATCCATAAACAAGTCGCTAATATCTTTGAGTCTGCAAGCAGTCTTGTTTATGAAATATTCGCTGTCGCCACTTCGGAAGAGCCTTCTTGTAATCGAAACTTCAGAATAATCCGTCGGTAAAATTGATTTATTGTTGTCGAAAGTTATTGTTACTTCTGCCATGCTAAGCGGTTTGCGGTCTCTTGTGCCATTGAAAATAACATTTTCCATTATATCGGACCGCAGAGTAGAAGCCTTCTTTTCGCCAAGCACCCAACGAATAGCATCTACTACATTGGTTTTGCCACATCCGTTCGGACCAACAATAGCTGAAAGCCCACCATTGAACTTAAGCTTAATTTTCTGTGCGAATGATTTGAAACCAACTATTTCTATATCACTTAAATACATTATTTTCCTCAGATTTTTATTTGTCTTCCGGGAATCTTAATAAACATGGCAAAGATGCCAATTACCGTTGTATAGAGCGAGCCGGCAATGCCATATTTGAAAAAGAAATTCCAGAAGCTCAAGTCACTCAACTTTATATAAAAAAAGTAATAAATAAGATTGTGCACCATACATGCCAAAAACAAGATGCCCAAAAATTTCATACTCTTAACTGTGTGTTCTTCTTTGCCTTCTCGATAGAAAAACCCGGTTAAAAATGCCATTACAGTCTGCGACAAAGCATTTGTACCAATTACATCCATTGTGACAATATCATAAATCATACCGCCCAAGAATCCTGCAAACAATCCGACGAATTGCCCACGTTTGAGTGTTATCCATACAACTAATATTATCATCAAATTCGGGGTTATCCCTCCGATTGCAATCAGATTGGACAACACAACATGAAAAAAAGCAATCAATAATGCCGCTAAAGCGTAAAGCACGTATTTGATTCCTAAATCTTTTTTTCTTGTCCTGTCGTAACCGTATTGCATATAGTCTTATTTCCTAAGCTTCAACTGTTCTTCAATTTGTTCAATTAGCTTTAGTCGTTCAGGGTCAGGTAAAAATTTGACAACAAATACTTGTTCGAGCGAACTAATATTTGCAAACGGTTCAATGTAAATTTTCTTGAATAGCGAACTTGGGTCTTCTACCACTTCAATTATTTCGCCGAAGGGTATTCCTGTAGGATATTTGTTGCTGAAATCAGAAGTGACTACATAGTCACCTTCCTGAACGTCGAAAGATTCGGGAATATTATTGAGAATAAAATTTTCGCCACCGGACCAGACGGAAATTCCGTCTATACCTGTTCGGAGTATCCGAGAAGAAATCTTAACGTTTCTATTTGTAATCAATTCAACGATTGAAAAATTAGAAGATACACCAACAATCATTCCCACCAAGCCTGCATCTGTTCTGACAGGCATCCCGACTGTAATACTATCGGAACTGCCACGATTGATTGTCATAAAATTTCGCATTTCGACAACTGATTTGCCTACAACTTGAGCCGGAATCATAGGCAAAGTTGCAACTTGTTGGAATTCAATCATTTTGCGTAAGCGATTGTTTTCGACGCTTGCTTCTCGCATCCTGATTACTTCTGTAGAAAGCTGGAGATTTAGTTCGCGGAGTGCTCGATTTTCATTACGAAGTGCTTGCGGATTTGGAATCCAAGAGAATAATTGTTGCAAATTACCTACAGTTCCGATTAAAATCGCGCGGAAACCACCGATTTGCGAAACATTGCCAATCGAAATAAGCGATAAACAAATGATTACGAGAGCTGTAAATGTTATCAACTCTTTAAATCGTGCAACAAAATCAATTAAGCTCTGCATATCAAGCAGGAGAAAATTTAATGAAATTTATAAGTAACATTAGTATTAGTATCTGGAACTTTTGAGAAGTACGGAAGAATAATCGCTCAGATTTTCAAGTACCTTGCCTGTGCCTCGTACAACAGCCGTCAAAGGCTCGTCTGCTACGTGCACTGGAAGGCTTGTTTCCTTGCGTAATCTTTCATCTAAGCCTTTCAAAAGTGCACCACCACCTGTCAAAACTATTCCGCGCTCGAAAATGTCGGCGGATAGTTCCGGAGGTGTGCGTTCCAATAATTTCATAACTGCATCAATCATTTCGTTGACAGCTTCGCTGAGTGCTTCTCTGATTTCAACAGATGTTACGTTAATCATTTTGGGAATTCCGGAGACTAAGTCGCGACCTTTGACCTCGATTTCAATCTCTTCTTCGAGCGGAAAAGCTGACCCAACGGAACATTTTATAGTTTCGGAGGTTCTATCACCAATTAATATATTGTGTTGCCTACGGAAATACTGTGTAATGGCATTTGTCATTTCATCTCCCGCCACACGGATGGATTCATCGGCTACGATTCCTGAAAGAGCTATTACGGCTATTTCTGTCGTACCGCCGCCAATATCCACAATCATATTGCCGACAGGGTCATGAACGTTGAGCCCAACTCCAATTGCTGATGCCATCGGCTCTGCAATCAGGTGAACTTCTTTAGCGCCGGCATGCTCGCAACTATCACGGACCGCGCGTTTTTCCACTTCTGTAATTCCGGATGGAACGCAGACCACAACTCTCCTTGCTGGTTGCCAACTCATTGTAACTTTGCGAATGAAAGCTCGCAACATACCTTCGGTAATCTCAAAATCCGCTATAGCGCCATCGCGTAAGGGTCTGATAATTTGTATTTCTTTGTGAGTTCTGCCAAGCATTTCATTTGCTTCATGCCCGATTGCTATTATATTTTTGGTTGTCCTGTCGAACGCTACAATTGTAGGCTCGTTCAGTACGATACCTTTATTTTTCATCCAAATAAGAGTATTGGCAGTCCCGAGGTCTATCGCTACATCATTTGAGAACATTTTGAACAATGCCATAATTTAGTCTGCTTTACTTATATAAATTAACTGATTCTAATTGCAAAAATAGAAAAATTCTGCATAAGATTTGATAATAAAATTCACCCAATTTTACCATATTTTCTATTTTCTGTTAATAGTCGGCAATTTGGGGGATATATGAGTAGAAATAAAATTTTTTATATCTTATACTGTGACGTTGTACTTGATTATTGACGGGGGTAGTTAAGAAAACGGCAACCGAATTATTTTATACGAAAATGACGAAAATCTATTGTAGTATAAGAAAAATATATTATATTGCATAAGTAAGATTATCTTAGTCGTATTAATTATGTCAAATATGCCGATATCTATTAAAAAAGTGTCGCCCGGACTTCTCAAAGCCGAGTGGTCTGACGGATTTTCGGCTATTATCAAAATTGAGAAATTGCGTTCCGAATGTCCCTGTGCAGATTGCCGCGAAAAGGAAAACGAGACCGGAAAATTTGTCATGCCGACAATCAAAATGGGCAAAAATGATTTGAAATCACTTCAGCCCGTCGGTAATTACGCAGTAAACCCCACTTGGGGCGATGGTCACGACACCGGAATCTATCCCTGGGAATTTTTCCGAATCATCTTCGAAAATTATAAAATGAGCGAGGATGAAATAATAGATTTTGAAGAAAAAAATAAAAACAAACCCGATATACCGGGACTGAACGTGAGGAGTAATTAGAAATGAGAACGGTTAAAGTGCCACGTGGTACAGAGCTGACTTGTAAGAATTGGCAAATTGAAGCTGCATACAGGATGATTCATCATAATCTCGACCCTGAAAATGCCGAGAAGCCCGAAGAATTGATTGTGTATGGCGGATTGGGCAAGGCTGCCCGTAATTGGGAATGTTTCGACGCAATAGTCGGCACATTGAAAGATATGGACATTGATGATACTTTGCTCGTCCAATCGGGCAAGCCCGTTGGAGTGGTCAAAACGCATCTATTGGCACCGAGAGTTATAATCGCAAATTCAAATCTTGTCCCGAAATGGGCTACATGGGATGAATTTCGCCGATTGGATAAGCTCGGGCTAATCATGTACGGGCAAATGACAGCCGGAAGTTGGATTTATATTGGCACACAAGGCATAGTGCAAGGCACTTACGAAACATTTGCTGAATGTGCTCGCCAACATTTCGGAGGCGATTTATTTGGCAGATTTCTGCTAACGGCAGGTATGGGCGGCATGGGCGGAGCTCAACCATTAGCCGCAACTTTTGCCGGAGCAGCGTCTATCACTGTCGAAATTGACGAAAAAAGAATAGATAAAAGAATACATGACGGGTATTGTGACATGAAGTGTGACAATCTTGACACAGCGCTCGAAATAGTACGACAAAATGTCACAGAACGAAAAGCAATATCAATCGGTTTGATAGGAAATGCAGCTGAAATTTTACCTGAGCTTGTCCGGAGAGGCATTTATCCAGATGTGGTAACAGACCAAACTGCGGCTCATGACCCTTTGAACGGTTACTATCCTGCCGGTATGACGATTTCTGAAGCTGATGAATTAAGACGTACCAATCCCGATAAATACCTCGAAGAAGCGTATAAGTCAATCGGTACACACGTATCAGCAATGCTCGAATTCCAGAAAAATGGCTCAGTAGTATTTGATTACGGTAATAATATTCGCGGAGTTGCCAAAGAATATGGCAATGTCGGCAATGCATTTGATTTTAATGGATTTGTCCCCGATTATATCCGTCCGCTTTTCTGTGACGGCAAGGGACCTTTTAGATGGGTGGCGCTTTCAGGCGACCCCGAAGACATCGCTAAGACTGACAGAGCCGTTTTGGAATTGTTTCCTGAAGATGAATCATTGCATCGCTGGATACATAATGCACAAAGCAGAATCGGCTATCAAGCCCTGCCTGCAAGAATTTGTTGGCTTGGATACGGCGATAGAATGAAAGCCGGTTTGAAATTTAACGAAATGGTCGCAAGTGGCGAGTTAAGTGCTCCAATAGTTATCGGACGCGACCACTTTGATTGCGGCTCGGTAGCATCACCATATCGCGAGACTGAAAAAATGCTCGATGGTTCGGATGCAATTGCAGATTGGGTCTATTTCAATTTTGCTTTGAATGCCGTTGGCGGTGCTACATGGGTATCGTTGCATCATGGCGGTGGAGTTGGAATGGGATTGTCGCTACACGCAGGAATGGTTGTAGTGGCAGACGGCACAAAGGATTCGGAATCGCGTTTGACTAA
>JAGXRP010000077.1 GCA_018335795.1 Desulfobulbaceae bacterium
ATTTCGTTACTATTTTTAATTTTGTCTCAAAAGAATTATCTTTGAATTCGGAACAATTTTGAAATGAATTCATTGCTCGGTTTTGAAAGTTTTTAAAAAATCTAAGAGTTCGTTCTTTGTCTGAATAAATTTGTAGCTGATTTAAATTCTAACTTCGGCGGACTCTGGTGTTATTATTAAACTTGATTAAGAATTTTTTGAAAATAATAAGACCTTGACTGAATGGTTTAAGTCATGGAATAATAGCATTGTTCAAACATATAAGTCCTTGTTATTAAAATAACATATACATATTTACGACTGATATTTATAAAGATAAATTTGATTTCTAAAGGAGTGTTTTTATGAATCTGATTTGCATTTTTCATTTGCGTAATTCAACATATTTATGATTAAATTCTATAAAGAATATGAAATTATACATAAAATATATGGTCTGCCTAAGGTGTAAGATGGTAGTGGCATCCGAATTGGAAAATTTAGGTATCCAATACAAAAATCTTATGATTGGCGAAGTTGATGTTAATGGCGGTTTAAGCGATGAAGACAAGGAGATTCCCGACGCAAACTTGAGAAGGTCGGGCTTGGAGCTTATGAACGACAGGAAAAGTCAGATAATTGAAAAAATCAAAAATGTAATCATTGATATGGTTCACTATACAGAAGATATGCAACCTGTAAATTTTTCAAATGTTTTGACCGAAAAATTGGATTTGGATTATACTTATCTTTCAAATCTTTTTTCGGATGTAACCGGAACTACAATTCAGCAATTCATAATCAAGCATAAGATTGAACGGGTTAAGGAATTGCTGGTATATGATGAGCTTAATATAAGCGAAATCGCTTGGAAACCGAACTATAGCAGCGTTCAACATCTTTCAACTCAGTTCAAAAAAGTAACAGGCTTATCCCCTTCCCACTTTAAAACGCTTCGAAAGAAACGCAGACAGTCTATAATCGAAATTGGTTGACACTTAAAAGTATCAACCAATTTTTTTTTTGCATTATAAAGCAAATCCTACTTATCAGCTTCGCCCATAACAGGGTCAATCGAACCAATACAAGCAACCACATCGCTCAGCATCGAGCCTTCGACAAAATGAGGCAGAGCTTGTAAATTAGATGCCGACGGCGAACGAATCTTCATCTTCCATGGGTGTCCGGTACCGTCAGAAACAATAAAGAAGCCGAGTTCACCTTTTGGGGCTTCGATAGCAGTATATGTCTCTCCCGGCTCGGGTGCAGCACCAAAATTAATCAACATGAAATCGTGAATCAACTCTTCCATTTTAGTATAAATTTCGTTTTTACGTGGTAATACCTTCTTAGGTTCATTAGCAAGAACCGGACCTTTGGGCATTTGGTCAAGCACTTGAGTAATGATTTTGATACTTTCTCGCATCTCATCAATTCTGACCATGTATCGAGACCAACAATCACCTTCGGGATAAGTTATGACGTCGAAATCGAGTTGGTCATATACCAAATACGGCATATCCCGACGAATGTCTCTCGGAATCCCCGAACCACGCAAACATGGTCCTGTGAGCCCGTATTGGACAGCTAATTCTGGAGTTATAACGCCGATACCGGCAACTCGTTTGATGAAAATCGAATTACGATGAACAAGTTTTTCAGATTTTTCTAATTGAGCGGGGAATTGAGCCACCCAATCACGAATCATGGCAATAGTTTTTTCGTCAATATCGTTTGCAACTCCACCAATGCGAGTGTAGCTCGTGGTGAATCTTGCTCCGCAAATTAACTCGAAAATATCGTACAATTTTTCACGCTCAGTGAATGTCCAAATCAGCACAGTCAAAGCTCCAACGTCCATACATGTAGCACCCATCGCCATTAAGTGTGACGATATGCGAGCCATTTCCGAAACCAAAACACGTATCCATTGTGCACGTGGCGATGCTTCAATACCTAGAGAATTCTCGATAGCCAGAGCAATTGCAGTATTGTTGGACATAGGCGAAAGATAGTCTAATCTGTCTGTATGCGGGATAAATTCGTGATAAGTCACGTTTTCGGCTAATTTTTCGTAACCACGGTGCAAATAGCCTAATTCGGGCACACAACGCAAAATTGTTTCGCCTTCAAGACGAAGCAATACACGCAATACACCGTGAGTAGCGGGATGTTGGGGTCCCATATTCAAAATCATATCATTATCGAGCGCATCATCAAAGGTGATATTCGTATCGCCGTCCATCAAACGCTTATAAATTTTATCCTGACGAATAGCCGTTATTTTGTCTATTTCCGCTTGAGTTCTTACATTCATACTTGTCTCCAAATCTCAGAGTTCATTTTCAAAAATCAATCACAATTTACAAAAATCTAGATTCTAAAATAAAGAATTTATGCGAAAATAGGAAATAAATTATCAACTTAGTCATAAATTGAACCAAAGACCCAACATTACCACTAAATTGCTTCAGACCGAAGAAGGCTTTTCAGGCGACTCTTCATCATAGTAATTCTTCTGCAAATCTTCTTTCAGTCTAATCTTTCGGCTGAAAGACATTCGCGAAGATTTCTCACGGTCAAACATCCTATGCACATCTTCCACATTTGAATTGAAAATCAGAGTGTTATCAATAGATATCGATATAGCCGAATTGTGTACATCATGGTTAGCACCGATGTATGTAAAAGTCCAATTCTTAGTTTTGAGCTCTTCGACCATATTTTTGATATTTCGGCTGTTGTATTCACGAGATGAATTCTCCTCGCCATCGGTCAAAATCGTTACCAATACGTTGTAATCAGTCATATCGAGCAAAGTTACTCTGAGTTTGTTGATGCTATATCCCATAGCATCATAAAGCGGAGTCGAGGAATTGGGCTGATATTTCCTCTCATCAATCGGCTGAATTGTCGCAACGGGTTGGTTGAACAGAAGAGTCTTGATACCGACACCGTTGAAAGTAACAAATGAAACAAAATGCTCTTGCTCGGGGAATTGCTTTTCGACTTCCTGAATCGTTTGAATAATCTCGTTGAAGCCGCTAATCGTAGAGTTTTTGATAGAATCCATACTGCCGCTTTCATCCAAAATAATCAGGTTGAATACTTTGTGTTTCGTTTCCATAATGCCATACTCCAAAATATAAATGGTACAATTACAAAAGCAAAACTACATTTATGTACGTCATATTTTGGCGGTTGAAAAAGGATGTGAACGGCTATAAAATAAAAATATAAATTTATATAGCCCAAGAATTTATTCGTGGGCTATAGGAAAAGGATTTTCTATCAGTTGCAACAATTGCAGGACGAATTCCAAAACGATTATTCTACTATTTCAGTTACATAGATGAAAGGTGGCATAGCAATTAACGTTTGTGGGCAATGCGGAGCTATAGCTTCGTGCTCTTCCTTTGTCAAAGCTCTGATTTTCACTTTTAGAACTTTTCCTTCAACATCTAAATTTTCGTCAATATTGACAGCCCTAAATTGATTCGGGTAACCTTGGCTTCCGGGGAAATGTTCGTCGCCAAGTACAGCGCTTATTCCTGTCGTATCGGCTATTTCGACTAAGGATTCCCAGCAAGGCTCTCCTGTGCTTGGAATCTGTATTCTAATCACAAAAGTAACTTCGGAATCGGGAACCTTCTTTTTCGATTTTGAACTTCCAAATATATCAAAATCACATGCTGACATTGTCAACATCAAGACTATTACGGTAAACGTTAATAATACTTTCATAATGAACCTCAATCCTAAATTTTTGTAAAATCAATCTTATATACTGTATGACACTTCAAATTGCAAAAAGGAACAAAAAAAATACAAATCCCCCAAGATCCACCATTGTTTGTCGAGATAAACACGCCACCAAGATAGGTTCCGACAAAAATGTTGTTCCCACTTGTCACTATAGCCTGTACACTTTGAATTGTTAGATCAGTATTTTTCTCTGTCCAACTATTCCCGTTATCAGTAGATAAAAATACTCCTCCACAAGTTCCCGCAAAAACATAGTTCCCTTTAGTGGCGAAACAAGTAACCCAACTGCTTAATAAGCCATTACCCTGTTTATCCGATTTTGAAAAGGCGGTGAATGCTGCTAAAAGCATAATAACTGAGTATAAAAATAAATTTTTAATGTTTGGTTCCCAATTTTCAAAAACAATTTTATAATTTGTCAATACAATATCTATAATAACAAGTTAAAATTGATTTTGTCACATTTAGATTTGATTTTATTTTTTGAGTGGATTTAGAAAAATCTTTACCCACAGTTTAAACCGTGGGCTATGTTTGCGATGTGTTATAGTATTCGTCTTAGTGAGATTTAGTACGCCCGAGTGGATTCGAACCACTGGCCCACAGCTTAGAAGGCTGTTGCTCTATCCTGCTGAGCTACGGGCGCATGACAGAACTTCAAAAGTAAGGGTTTTTTGGCAAAAAAACAAATTTATTTTGGTCAGCATGGAATTTTTTCGTATTTTTGAATCAGGACCAAGTCCTGTGTGGCTAAGACAAGCCCAATTCCGTCAGGTCCGGAAGGAAGCAGCGGTTAGTTTGCTCTTAGGGTACATCAGTACTTGGTCTCTTTTTTTTTATATATGATAATTTTTCATATTTTTGAATTTTAACATAGTGTTGCTTTGATGAAAAAAGAGATTATTATACATTCGGCTATAAATGAAGTTCGGGTCGCTATTTTGGAAGAGGGTGAGTTAGCTGAATTCTTCATCGAAATGCCCAACAAAGAACGTATCATTGGCAACATCTATTATGGCAAAGTCAACAAAGTAGTCGTCTCGCTCAATGCCGCATTCATAGACATCGGTTTGAAACAAGATGCTTTCCTCCATTTCTCCGATGCAGATGATTCGCTCGAAAAAACTATAATCACTGAAGAAGAAGATTCCGAAGAACTCGAAAAGCCAATCCCTTTGGCAGAACCTGTCGAAGAAGATGGAAAAAAATCAAAATCCAAAAGTAAAAAGAAAGGCAAGAAAGAGCCTGAAGCACCGAAAGAAGTCACAAAAGCGGCTGATGTCTCTCATACATTTAAGACTAAACGTTCAGGCGATGTGAAAATCAACCTTGTCGAAGGAAAAAAAATCGCAGTGCAAATCACTCGAGAGGCTTACGCAAACAAAGGCGTTAAAGTAACGAGCAAGATTGCTATTCCGGGTCGCTATTTAGTTCTGATGCCGTATGATAAGATGATTGGTGTGTCCCGGAAGATAGGCTCGTTCCAAGAACGCCGCAGATTACGTTCCGCAGCCAAAAGCTTTATAGGCGGCGAATACGGTTGTATTATTCGTACAGCCTCTATGGATAAGAGCGAAGAAGAATTGCAAAAAGATTGGCTTGATTTGATTGAAGTTTGGACTGAAATCGACAAGAAAATGAAAGAGAGCACTCCGCCTGCATTGATTTACCAAGATATGCAAATGGCGACAAGTATTGTGAGGGATATGTTCACGACAAACGTCGAAAGAGTTGTGGTTGACTCCAAAAAGCTTTATAAGGAAATTAATGATTATATTAAGAAAGTTTCACCACATCTTGAAAACAGAATCGAATATTACGAAGGTCACAACGGTATTTTTGAGGAATTCAACATTGAAAAGGAATTGCTCAAAAGCTACAAACGAAGAGTAAATCTGCATGGTGGTGGAGATATTGTAATTGAGCAAACTGAAGCAATGACCGTAGTAGATGTAAATTCGGGACGTGCAAATGAAAAAGACCAAGAAAAAAATTCATACAAA
Source organism: Desulfobulbaceae bacterium (assembly GCA_018335795.1). Lineage (GTDB taxonomy): Bacteria > Bacteroidota > Ignavibacteria > Kapaibacteriales > UBA2268 > PGYU01. The sequence continues at coordinate 5,748 of JAGXRP010000077.1, forward strand.
ACAAATATTGAAGCGTGCAGAGCGATTGCTCGTCAGATAAGGTTGCGTGATTTAGGCGGTATGGTTGTCATTGATTTCATTGATATGAACGAAGACAGCAACAGAAAAAAATTATTCGCGGAAATGAAAAAGGAATTAGCACGCGACCGAGCTAAAACTACTGTCTATCCACTGACCCAATTGGGTTTGTTGCAAATCACTCGCCATAGGGTCAATCTGAACGTTGCCGAGAAGATCACAGAAATTTGCCCGACTTGTAAAGGTTTGGGACGAATCACATCAAAAGCAGTCTTAATTAATGATATAGAACGATGGTTGAAAAATTACCGAAAGACTTCTACAGAATTTCGAATCTTGTTGCAATTGCACCCAAGTATTGCAGAATACATCACTGAAGGCACAATTTCTACGATTTCGAAGTTCATGATTAAGTACTTTGTTAAAATAAAAGTTCAACAAAACGAAAATATTCCAATAGACCAATTCAAATTCTTTTCTATACGTCAACAAAAGGATATTACAAACGACTTTTAGTTATGGATAGAAAGAAAAAAATAACAATACTTGGTTCAACAGGCTCTATAGGTGTCCAAACTCTTGATGTGATTTCAAACAACCCCGAAATGTTCGAAATATTGTGTTTGACAGCTAACAATAATTTACAGCTTTTGAGCAAGCAAATAGCAAAATTCAAACCACATGAAGTTGTAATTGCAAATAAATCATCTTTTGATGACTTTGTCAGTAACTATACTTACGATTGCAAAATCATATGTGGCGAAGAAGCCTTAGTAGCAGCAGCTGCGAACAACGAGAATGATTTAGTAATCTCGGCACTTGTAGGTTTTAACGGTGTTATGCCGACTTTGGCGGCTTTGCGAGCTGGAATTGACGTCGCCTTGGCTAATAAAGAAACTTTAGTTGCTGCCGGCGACATTATGGTCAATTTAGCCAAAGAAACCGGAGCTAAAATAATCGCAATTGACAGCGAACATAATGCAATATTGCAATGTCTCGCGGGTGAAAATTACTCGGATATTGAGAAAATTATCTTGACATCATCAGGTGGACCGTTTCGTAAACGAAATCTTGATGAATACGATTCGATAACGATCAAAGAGGCGCTCAATCATCCAAATTGGAGCATGGGAAGTAAAATTACGATTGATTCGGCAACGATGATGAACAAAGGCTTTGAAGTCATCGAAGCTCATTGGCTTTTTAATATTTCGCCAAATCAAATCGAAGTTGTGATACATCCTCAATCTATAATTCATTCGTTTGTTCAATTCAAAGATGCCTCAATCAAGGCACAATTGGGTTTGCCCGATATGAGAGTGCCAATATCATATGCTATTCATTATCCAAATAGAGTGGCAAACGAATTTCCAAGATTGGACTTCATGTCTTTATCAGGTTTGGATTTTTGGCAACCATCGCAAGAACGTTATCCATGTCTCTACTTAGCGTATGAGTCACTTCGAATAGGCAAAAATTTACCTGCGGCTTTGAATGCTGCTAATGAAGTATGCGTAAGTAAGTTTTTGAATGATGAAATTAAATTTACTGACATATCGCGAGTGATTGAAATGACCTTAGAAACAACTGAATTATACCAAAATCCTTCATTGGCTGAAATAGAATTCACTGACAAAATGTCTAGAAAAAAGGCATCGGAATTTATTAATAATCTAATAAAATAATATGGAACTGTTTTCAAATATATTTTACTTTATAATTGTAATTGGAATACTTGTAGCAGTACACGAATTCGGGCATTTTATTGCAGCAAGACTTACCGGAATGCGTGCAGATGTATTTTGTATCGGTATGGGCAAACGGCTTTTCGGTTGGAACAGAATAAACGGCTTTACTTTCGGTAATTTGCCGGATAGCATTGTATTAAACGGTAATACGGATTATAGAATAGCAGCATTCCCAATCGGAGGATATGTTAAAATTTCCGGAATGGTTGATGAAAGCTTCGACACAAAGTTCGAATCTGCTGAACCTGAACCATGGGAATTCAGGTCGAAAGGCACATTAGCCAAGCTGTTTGTACTTAGTGCAGGGGTATTAATGAATTTGTTGCTAGCTATTTTGGTATTCAGCTTCATCACATTCACGCAAGGCAAATCGGTAATTGCATCTACCAAATTAGGCAAAATCGAATCCGGAAGTGTAGCAGAGCGAATCGGTTTGAAGCATGACGATGAAATTTTGAGCGTTAATGATGTCAAAATACACTCTTGGTCTGATTTTGTAGAAACAATAACTTTGAAAGAATTCGGAAACGAACTGAATATTGAACTTAAGCGTAATGATGAAATTAGAATAGTTAAAGCTGACGGCACAAAAATCCTGAAAGCATTAGCAAACAAAGAATCACTTGGAATTATGCCCGGTGGGATATTTGCATATGTTGAAAAAACAATTCCGGGTAAACCTGCTGAAATAGCAGGCATAATGAAAGGTGATACTTTAATCAGTATCAATGGAATTAAAATAAGCGGTTTCAACGTACTCCAAGATGCATTAAAAGCCAACATCGGGGAAAAAATTGAACTTGTGCGCAAAAGACAAAATGAGATAATCACGGATTCGATTATTAGCGATGAAAATGGAATGATTGGTGTTCAATTAGGTTATGGTCCGTTCACAAGTGTTTCATACGGATTGTACGAATCAATAAAAATTGGTACTCAGGAAAGCATAGCTTCAGTTGAATTGTTGATAAATTCAATTAAGCAAATCATCATGGGCAATCTTTCTTTCAAAGAATCAATTGCCGGACCGGTGATGATAATGGATATGGCAGGCGAACAAGCAAATCGTGGTATAGAGAGTTTCTTGAGGTTTTTAGCATTGCTTTCGATATCACTGGCATTTATGAATATTTTACCATTCCCAGCTTTAGATGGTGGCCATATAATATTTGTTCTTATAGAAGGTATCACAAGGCGGGAAGTATCCACGAAAGTGAAAATGGCATTCCAACAAGGCGGAATTATCATTTTGCTACTCTTTATGGTATTTGTTTTATTTAATGATATTACCAGATTAATCAAATAGATGAAAATTGGAAAAAGAACTCAATATTTTAGTTACAAACGATGACGGAATCAACTCGCCGGGCTTAGAAGTATTGGCACGCGCAGCAAGTAAATTCGGCAAAGTCGCTATTTTCGCACCTGACAGGCAGCAAAGTGCAGTAAGTAGTGCCCTGACGATAAACCGCCCTTTAAAAGTTCAAAAGTACTTCAAAAACAAAGAGTTTTATGGTTATGCTGTTGATGGAACTCCAGCCGATTGTGTAAAAATGGCACTCACAACATTACTCGATTTTAAACCTGATTTGATTCTTTCAGGTATCAATCACGGCAAAAACACTTCAATCAACGTAATGTATTCGGGAACAGTAGCTGCTGCAGTTGAGGGCGTTATGGCTGGAATTAATTCCATAGCTTTCTCGATTACATCTCACAGTTTATATGTAGAGATGAAAGCTGCCGAGGAATACGCTGTTAAAATCATCGAAAGTGTTGTTTCACGAAGTTGGGATACCAAAATACTACTCAATGTAAATATTCCTGCAATCGAAGCCGGCTCTATCAAGGGGATTCGAGTCACAAAATTAGCTAAATCTTATTGGAATGATTGGTTTGAAAGAAGAGAAGACCCATTTGGCAACGAATATTTTTGGTTTGCAGGAGATTATATTACTTCAGACCATGATAAAGAAACTGACGATACGGCAATAGAAGACGATTTTGTCTCAGTGACACCTTTAAAATTTCTTTTTGATGATGTAGATACGATAAAAAAGATTAAATTCGTAGAAAGTTTGAGGTAAGAATGAGGAAAATGATAAAATTGGAAGATGCTGTTGAAGGGATGGTTCTCGCAGAACCAATTTTAAATAATTTTAATCAAACATTACTTGCTGTGGGTGTAACATTAGATTTGGAAAAAATCAAGATTTTACGAACTTGGAATATTAAATTGCTATCTATCAAATCTGAAGATTCGGACTACGATCTAGAGTTTAGTCCCGAAATTTTGGCTATTTGCCAAAATATGTTAGAGCGAAGAATGCTTTGGAATCCAAGAAATGAAATTGAATTCGACCTTATTCAGTCTGCAATTTATGTTTCGGCAACTGAATTTTACGAATAAATATGTCATCAAGATTAGTAAATAGTAATGAGTTGATAAACAAGGTACGTGAATTCCCTACCCTTCCTACTATTTATTCGTCCTTAATGGATTTGATGCAGAATCCTCGCACTACTTCTATTGAACTTGCCCATCTACTAACTCAAGACCAAGCTTCATCAGCAAAATTACTTAAAATAGCGAATTCTGCAATTTATGGCTTGCAAGGCAGAATCAATACTGTATCCCAAGCTATACTTTATATTGGTTTCGACGAAGTTAAAAACATCGTTACGGCATTAACAATAATAAAACTTTTTAACACCGTTCATTCACGTAATGAAATTAACCCCGTTGATTTGTGGAAACATTCAATTGGTGTTGGAATTATTACTCGACAAATTGGGAAATCATCTGGCGTACGGAATTTAGAGAATTACTTCCTATCAGGCATTTTACATGACCTTGGCAAGTTAGTTTTTTTGAAAATGATACCTACAGAATACTCGCAAGTTATGGAATATTCAATTAACAATAAGGTTACCATCAGAGAAGCTGAAACAAAATTGTTAGGAATCACACATACCGTAATTGGTGAGATGTTAACTGAAAAATGGAGACTTCCAAACTCGATAAAAAATGCAATTCGTTACCATACAACAGGTATGATTGATAATACTTTTGACCATCTTGTCGGTACCGTTCATATTGCAAATATAGTTGCAAATATGTACGGAATGGGATATTCGTGGGAAAACATAGTTCCTGAACCTAATGTTGAAATATGGGATAAACTAAATCTACCGGATAAGTATTTCACAAACAACTACAAATATATTACGATGGAATTTGATGAGTCGCTGAGTCTGCTATTAAATTTGAGACAATAAAATGACAAACAAAAAAAATGACAGTGAATTGAATGTTGATTGGAAGGATTTTTTCCATTCAATTGAGGAGTATATTGACTTTAAATCACAATCATCAACCGTTCATGAAATTTTGAATAAAGGAATTAAGGTATTCCTACAATTACCATGTGCACAATCTGTAGCCTTATTTCTAATATCATCAAACGACTTCTCCCTGAATTTTAAAATTTCGAGTCCTGCTTCTTCAGAAAATCTATTCCGAAAAATTGCTGATTATGCAATTGAAACTAGTTTAGTGGGTGAAGTATTAAGTACAGGAACAATGCTGGAGCATTATTTGGGAGATAATTTCAGCGAAGCAGAGAATTTATTGTTGATACCGCTCAAAACTTCGCGAACAATCAACGGATTGATTTTTGTCCTAACAAGTGCTCCTATTGCTGATATAAATCAAATATTATACAGGTTCAATGTTTTATTTGTTAGTATGTTTGCATCGGATATACAATCTTTGCAAACTTATAGAGATTTGGAGGTCAGTAAGTCAATATTGGAACAAAAAGTCCATGCCCGCACTATTGACTTAAAGCAAAGCCAACGTGAGCTTCGGACAGTAATAGATTCAGTTTTGACCGGAATTTTGATTGTTGATAATCAAAATAAAAAAATTATTCAATCAAATCCTATTGCTCAAGATTTAATCGGGCATAATGAATTGATTCTCTCAAATAGATTCGTATCCGATTTTTTGCCCGAAAATCCTGAATTTATAAATGACAATAATAAGATATCTAAACAATCAGGCATGTTTGAATCCTATTTATTAAATAGTTCAAATATTAAAATACCAATCCTCAGAACTGCTACTCAAATCAAATCAGGGCTTCGTGACATTATAATTGAAAGTTTTGTTGACATTAGTGCAAGAAAAAAACTTGAAGAGTCTCTCCAAAATGCTAACGAAATACTCGAGTTAAAAGTTAGCGAGAGAACTGAGGATTTGCAAATTCTTGTAAATAAACTTAAACTTGAGATTTCGGAACGAGAAACAATCGAACAAGAGCTCAGAAGACTCTTCATCAAGGAAAAGGAATTGGGCGAAATGAAAATGAGGTTTGTCAATATGGTATCTCACGAATTTCGCACTCCACTGACTGTTATAAGAACGTCTTCTCAATTGATTGATTCATATTACGAAAGATTTACGGTCGAACAAATTAAAAAGCAAATCGAAAAAATCATATATTCTGTAGATAGCCTAACTGCTCTTCTCGATAATACTGTTTTCATAGGCAAAAGTGAAGCAGACAAATTAGATTTGAACTTGCAGGAAGTAAATTTGCAAAATTTCTTCGATAATTTGATTAAAGACATTAAACAAACATATACGACTGGTCACAAATTTAATCTTTCTGTATCTACTGATATTGATTTTATATTGAGTGACCCGAAGCTATTGTGGCATATTTTTAACAATCTTATTATCAATGCTATTAAATATTCTCACCAAGATTCTGAAATAATTATCAGAGCTTCTGTCAGTCATGATGCAATTCTTTGTGAGGTTAGAGACTTTGGAATCGGAATACCTCAAGAAGAATTGAATCATATATTCGACATGTTCTTCAGAGCTAAGAATGTTGGTATCACCCCCGGTACAGGATTGGGTTTATCCGTTGTAAATGAATCGGTTAAGAAACTTGGCGGTCAAATTACAGTAAGAAGTTCCCAGGAATATGGCACTTCTTTCAAGGTTAATTTACCATTTCTGACAGCAGATTAAATTATTGAATTCATTTCTTGAAACGGTTTTGTACGAAACTTTTGATATCTCTTATGCCTTGAAATAAATCAGAAGTTTTGCATTCAACATAAGTCGAGTTTTTAAGTAATCTGTAATTGAGTATTGTCATAGATGCCAAATATACCAAATATCCAAGTGGCATCAACAATCCTATTCCCAAAAATCCAACCACTACATAAGTTGAAAGACTTATTACGAGAGAAATACTTGTGTTTTTGAGCAAAGCGTTGATTTTGCCTGTAGCAACAACCAAAAAATAGAATATTGAAAATGGTAAAAGAAGAGCTGTCAGTAGCATGACTTTGAAAAGCCCAAGCGAGAGTGTGTATTTTTCAGTTAAAAACCACGCAATAAAAATATCTACAATGCCTGTCATAAAAAGAACGGTCAGAGATACAAAAATCAGAAAAGCAAATGAAACTGATTTGACAAGCAATTGTTTGAATGAGGCTAAGTCATTTGATTTCATAAACCTGACTGCAGCCGGATAAACCAATCCATTTACTCCGTTCATGCCTTCCTCAAAAAATCGAAAAAGTGTTTTAGCTGTTTGGTACAAGCCTACATAATGCAAATCGAAGAAAAACTTAACTATGAATAAATCCAATTGCTTAGGAATAGTATTTAATAAGTTGGTTAAAGTGATTGGGAAGCTAAATCGAAGCATTTCCTTTACTGTCACTTGCCCTGTAAGATTGAACTTTAACTCTCTCCAAACCATTGCAACGCTGACCAAAGAACTTGCAGCAGTACCGTAAAAATAGGCATTTGTAGCATCATAAAAGTCCCATGGCAATCCATTGAATTTGGCATAAAGTATGAAATAAGACATTACAGCAAAAAAAGCAACATCACTGATAAAAATTTGGAATGTTTGATGCTCCTTTAGCATAATCTTTTGTGAAAATGTTCGGGGAATCATGAGTAAGCCAAGCAAAGGCAGGTATGAGCCAATTTCAAGAACACGAGATTCGGTCATTTCAGAAGACAAAAGACTTGATGCGAAGTAAATCATTAAAGATAAACCAATTACAACAATCACATGAAGTAATATAACAACTGAATTAACTTTCTTTTTATTGGATTCATCAAAACCAAACTGAATCAACAATTGCAATGCAAAAGAGTCGCTCAGAACAAAAATCCAAATGTTGAGAGCAATGAATAATGCAAACAAACCAAGCTCAGCCGGATCCATAATTGAGGCTTGGACAAGGTAAACAAGACCATATAGAATATATACTGCTTTATCAGCTGCAGTCCAGAATATTTTCCAAATATGATGTTGAATCTGCATCAATTTCTCATTAAGTTAGCCGGTAATTGATTACCGGATTCTATGATTGCTTTAGTCATGTTTATTCTAAGCAATAATAATGCCCCAAATAAGAAAAATATCCCCAATGAAAAAATAGCAATTCTGTATGAACCTGTAAATTGCAAAGACATACCGAATACCAAAGGACCAATCCAACTTGTGCCACGTTCGCTGATTTCATACAAACTGAAATACTCTGCTTCCTTGCCTTTAGGTATCAATAAAGAGAATAATGAACGACTGAGAGCTTGCGTACCTCCTAAAACAAGAGCTATAACAGCTCCTAAGATGTAGAATCCGAGCGTTGAATTTAAGAACATAAAAGCATAAAAAACTATCCCAATCCAAATAAGCAAACTCAATAATAATGCTTTTTTGCTATCAAACCGTTCAGCTAACTTGTTGAAAAATATAGCGCCAAATAATGCTACGAATTGTACCATCAGAATGACAGTCGTAAGCGTAGAAATATCTAGCCCCAATTCTTCTTGCCCAAATTGAGATGAAACGACAATCACAGCTTGGACACCATCATTATAAAGCAAGTATGCAGCCAAAAATAGTAGTGTTTTTGGGTATTTACGAGCTTCTTTAATAGTTTGAATAATTGCTTTGAATCCATAACCGACTAAATTTGCCCCCTTTGGCAAGGCTTTTGTGAAACGTACTTTGAGATGAATAGCCGGGAAAACTGTAAAAATCGCCCACCAAAGCCCTGCTGATGCTAATGATATTCGGACTGCATGCCCCATTGTGAGACCAAAATTTTCAGCTTGCATAACCAACATCAAATTTATAGCAAGCAATATTCCTCCGCCAAAATACCCCCATGCAAATCCTAATGATGACACCTTGTCGCGTTCGTCTTCAGTAGCTATGTCATTCAGGAAAGCATTGTAAAAAATCATTGAAGCGCCGAATGCAAGATTTGAAATTATGAGTAAAGCTCCTCCATATAAATAGTTTGTATCTTCGAGAAAATACAAGAACATTGCGGCAATACTACCCAAATAAGCAGAAAAAATCAGGAGTTTCTTTTTATAATTGCTTGTATCTGCAATCGCACCAAGAACCGGAAGCAGTAAGACTTGAAGAATAACGGATAGAGAAACGCAATATGTGAAAAATGAGCCGTGGAAAACCGGAATTCCGAAGATGTCCAAAAACCCATCAGAGTCGGCAGCATTTTTGGCAATTGTGGTCAGATATGGACCTAAAAAGACGGTAATCACAGTGGTAGTAAATGCCGATACTGCAAAATCGTACATATACCAAGAGCGACGCTCAAGATATTTATTTTTATCGTTCATTTCATTTTATTCAAATTATAAACAGATAGTTACGTAAATTTGAGCGAAATATTTAAAAGCCGGATTATTCGTAGCGAAGTGCTTCAATCGGGTCTAAATTTGCAGCTTTCCATGCGGGATAAGCGCCAAAAATTAATCCTAATATCGTGCAAATGATGAGACTATATAATATCCAGTCAACCGGAACAACTAAGGTGAGTCCGAGTAAATTACCAAATAAATATGATAATGAAAGACCAAGAACTATACCTAATGCTCCGCCGAGCTGGCAAAGTGTTATCGTTTCGATTATGAATTGGCTCATAATCCATCGTTTTTTAGCACCAACAGCTTTTCGGATGCCTATTTCTCGGGTGCGCTCTTTAATTGTGACAAGCATAATATTCATAATGCCTATACCTGCTGCAAATAGAGCAATAAAGCCCGTAATGAAGCCAAACAACGACAAATACCCAGTAAGTCCTGCAAATTGGAGTGCGATTGTTTCATTTGTTTCAAGTTCGAATGAACTCAATTCCCAAGGTTGGTCATCGCGAATTCCACGTAAAATACCAATCGCTTCGTCTATAGTAGGCATAAGCATATCACGCGAAGTAGATTTGACGTTGATTGTAAGCGATTCTTCCCATCTTGTCGAATAATATTTTAAAAATTGAGTAATTGGAATAATGGCAACATTATCTTGGCTTCTACCAAGAATTGCACCTTTTGTTTCGAGAATACCAATTACACTATAGATTTGTTTGCCTATAATTAAATCTTTGCCAATTGGGTCAGAATTTGGAAAAAGTATCTGGACTATATCATTTCCAATGATGACAACGTTGCGGTTGAAAGTGATATCATCATCAATAAAAGCTCTACCGACAGATAATCGAATGTTATTTGTCTCGAAATAGCTTGCATCAGTGCCGACTAAAGATACATCAGGATTTGTTTCAAACATTGATGTTTTGAGAGTATGGTTTGATGAGGTACTCATAGCACTGACAGAAGATGCAAGCATCATATTTCTTTTGAAATCTTGAACTTGAGAATAATTTATTCGCTTTCTGCCTGCATATTTTCTCCAAGAATGCGCTCCAAATTGGATTTTCGGCATCCTGTAAATGGAAAAAGTGTTTTCACCAAGGTCTGCCATTTGAGTCGTAACAGTGTTATTGATGGATTTGACAAGAGTGATTGCAACTATAATAGCAAAAACGCCAATACAAATACTTAACAATGTTAAGAAAGCTCTTAATTTATTCAATCTAATCGAATCAATTGCAATTGATATACTTTCAAAAACTACCATTACTCAAACCTCAACGCATCAATTGGATTAAGTTTGGAAGCTCTAATTGCCGGGATTATACCCGATAATACACCTACGAAAATCGATACAATGGATGCTATTACTAATAATTGAAATGGCAAAAACGGTGTCAAAAAACCGGCTTCTTCAACAAATTTAGGCAAAATGGTGGCAACAGCAAAAGTAATTCCCGAACAAATAATAAGAGAAATAATTGCCCCTGTGAAACATAAAGTTGAAGATTCGACAATAAATTGGAATAATATCGAGCGTCTTTTTGCTCCTATCGCCATTCGGATGCCAATTTCTTTTGTCCTTTCGGTAACTGAAACGAACATGATATTCATAATCCCGATAATACCGACAATGAAAGATAGTACCGTCATCCCAATGCCTATACCCCAAACGTATAATTTCAGTGTAGCGACTTGATTCTCAAACGCTTTTGTTTCATTTATTGAAAAATCATCTTCATCTTTTGGGTCAACGTTTCGGATTGAGCGCATAATTCCTCTCGCCTCTTCTCTAACTTCATCAAGCATTTCTTCGGAGCCTGCTTTAATACCAATAGAAATTGAACGGTTATGCCTGCCATACATACCTACAAAAGAGCCAACCGGGATGAATACTTGATTGTCAATAAAATCAAAAAACATGGTGCCTTGTTTTCGGATAACACCGATTACAAGGAATTTGTGCCCATTGATTTTGATGGTTTGATTCAGAGCATTCCCATCAGGGAAAATTGTTGTATAAACCTTATGTCCGAGCACAACGACTTTTGAATGGATTGATTCTTCAAAAGGTGTAAAATACCTACCTTCGATTGTTTCTCCGGCTGATGTCAGACCGTGATTAGATGTCGTCCCAATAATTGTGATTCCGTTAAATATTAAATTTTCATATTTTATACTGCCTCCCCAATCTCTTGCTGTGGGGAAAATGAGTTCAGCATTATTTAATCGTTCCATCATAATGTCTGCTTGCTCGAATGTAATATCCTTTCGTTGCCTTACTAACTTCCAGTTTTTGCCACCTGCCCAATCCCATTTGTCAATGTAGAGAATATCAACCCCAATCATTCGAAAAGTTTCATCCATTGCAGTTTGTAATCCGGTCAATACCCAACCCATTAAAATAACAGTCGAAATACCAATCACAACGCCCAAGGAAGCCAACAATGACCTAAGTTTGTTGCCTTTCATTGCATCAATTGCAATTACGATGGTTTCTTTGAATTCTACGAATGTCATAAGATTAATTCAAATTGCTTTGTTGGTTGATTTCATCTCTTTCAATCAATCCATCGCGGAGACGAATAATTCTGTTGGCATGGCGAGCGATTTCTTCTTCATGAGTAACTAAAATTATCGTATTGCCTTTATGCCATAAGTCACGGAATAGTGTGATGATTTCTTCACCCGTTTTGGAATCAAGATTACCTGTCGGTTCATCAGCTAATATTATTGATGGGTTAGTTACTAAAGCTCGAGCAATCGCTACGCGTTGTCTTTGTCCTCCGGATAGTTCGTTAGGTTTGTGTGTGATTCTATCTTCCAAGCCAACATCAATAAGAGCTTGTTTGGCGGTTTCATGTCTCTGACCGCTCGGACGCCCTGAATAAACAAGTGGCAACTCTACATTTTTAATAGCAGTTGCACGAGCCAATAAATTAAATGTTTGGAATACGAAGCCTATTTTCCGATTGCGAATATCAGCTAAGTCATCATCATCCATCACACTGACATCTTCCCCGCCGAACAAATATTTGCCGCCGGAAGGAGTGTCCAAACAACCGAGAATATTCATAAGAGTTGATTTGCCGGAACCGGATGGTCCCATAATAGCAACGTACTCGTTTTCGTGGATTTGAAGTGTAATATCTCTTAGAGCATAAACAGTTTCAACACCCATTCTATATAGCTTGGAAATGTTTTCAATATCAATAATTAATTTTTTGTCGTTCATCAGAATTTCTCGTTATTTTTTTATTAATTTACGTTGCATCACTGTATCAATCTTGATATCCATGCCATCATTGAGTTCCTTGCTTACAGCAACAAAACTTCCAGAAATAATTTCATCGCCGTGATTGAGTCCTTCCACGATTTCAATGAAGCCTTTGTCGCTAATCCCTGTTTTAACTGTTGTTAAGACGGCTTTACCGGATTTGCTTAGAAAGACAACAGACGGTGGACGTTCAATCTTCAATCCTGCTGCCGGTTCAGATCCGTCGCTCCTTTCCGAATTGCCTGTTTGGTTAAGACTCGCATCTCGCACCGTTACGGCTTGCAATGGCACTGCCAATACATTATGCCTTGTTTCGGTTTGAATTTCTACATTGCAACTCATTCCGGGACGCAAACGGTACTCATTGTCAATTAATCGAACTTTAATTTGGAAATTAACCACTTGGTCTTGTGAACCAAGTGCGCTCGTAATAGCTGAATGACCTATTTCGATTACAACGCCGCGAAGTTTCATATCGGATATTGCATCAATTTCAACATGTGCAGTATCCCCGATTGCGACCAACACAATATCGTTTTCGTCAACATTTACGAGGGCATTCATAATTGATAAATCTGATACTTGCATCAATTCCGTGCCTTGCATCATTCCCGTTCCGACCACTTTTTCGCCAAGCTCAACACCAAGAGTGGTCACTACTCCGGCAATTGGAGAGAATATCGAAGTTCTGTCCTTATCGCGCTCAACTTGATTAAGCTGTGCTAATGCTGATTGATACCTTGCTAAAGCAGCTTTATATGATGAAGAAGCGCCATTGAAAGCAGCTTCGGCAGCATCAAAATCTTTCTTTGATGCGAATTCCTTTTTAAATAAATCTTGAATTCGTTTGAAATCGGCGGCAGCACGGTCTTTTTCGGCTTCACGAGCTCCGATTTCCATCTTAGCAGCTTCGGCAGTAGCTTGTGCTTGTTTGAGTTGCGCCTCGACAATATCAGGTTTGATTCGGACAAGCAATTGATTTTGCTTTACCGTATCGCCTTCTTTTACACCAAGGAAGATTATTTCGCCTGATGTTTGTGAAGAAATTTTAACCTGCATTTCAGGCTGTATTTTCCCGATTGCCGAAACCGTTTGAGTTATCGTTCGTGTATCAACTTTGCTAGTAGTTACACTGATGCGATGGTCTTTGGGTTGAAATATCATAAACCCAATCAGAGCCAATACTACGATTGAAACAATCAATATAATCCAAAATTTCTTTTTACTTTTCTTAGCCATTTTAATTATCCGTTAATTCTGTTTAATATCTTCTTGTAAATAAACTGCAGTTTTTGCTAACATGTCTTGAAAGGCTTGGCGTTTTTGACCCAATACAAAAAAGCAACCAATTATAACAATGAAACCAAGCAAAGAGCCCAAAATACCAAATAAAAAGAAACCTGTAATAGCTGCTGCAATTGATACAACATTTGAAATATTTTTAACAATATATCTTATCGCCAATGAGCTGAATTGTGCATTTTCAGCATTTTCGCTGCCAATTCTGATACCTAATGTTAATTTGCCAAAACTAAATGCAAAGAAAAGTTCGGTAGAGAAATAAATCAGCCCAATAATAGTTCCGGGAAGTTCTATTTTTGCAGCGTGCTCGAACAAATCTAATATTTCGACTGTATTTGAAGTCGCCATGGACATGATTTCTGTCAATGTACCCGATAAAATCATATAAAGCATAACAAGTAAAGCAATAATAAAATTATCAATAAAATATGCCAAAAACCTTTTGCCGAATCCAACCCTATTGTAATACGGGTTAACATATGCATAATCCGGCATGTACTGAGCATATTGCTCATAATTTGATTGATTTGGTGTAGAACTGTCAGTCATGGTCTCTCCTTATTATTTGATTAATCCAATAGCAAACATCACTTCGTTTCTAGCTTGTAAATAGCTGAAAACGGCATTTATTCTGTTGATTTGTGCGGTAATCATTTGAGCGTTGGAAATTGTCAATTCAAAAATCCCCAATGCGCCCGCTTTATATCGCTCGTTTACGCTTTCATAATTTTTCTCGGCTGCAAATAAAGCTCTACGCGACACTTCGATTTGCTTTTCAGCAGCATCCAGATTCAGAAAAGAATTTTGTACAGATTGCCTGACTTCTTGCTCTTTTTTCAAATATTGTACTTCAGATTGAACATGTTGCAATTTTGACGTTTGAACTTGTAAATTGGTCGAAAAATTACTGAAAACCGGGAAATTAAGTGTCAATCCTAAAAATGAACGTCCTCTTTCAGCCAATTCGTTGAATTCCGTATGATTCCATCGCCATCCGCCGGTAGCAATCAACGAAGGATAATACTGACCTACTGAATTTTTCAAGCGTGCTTCGGACGCTTCTAAAGAATGTTCAAAAGCTTTCAAATCAAGTCTTTCCGTCAATGCTTTATTGACGGCAGCCCCGAATGAACCTATTTCTTTACGGAAATCTGTCACATCAATTTCGGCTATATCCGATGGCAAACTTGATTCTAAAAATGAGGCATCCATATCCGGATTCATACCCATCATAATCAAAAGAGTAGCTCGAGATTTATTGAAATTACTTTCCGATATTATTAATTCGATTTCCTTATTTCCGATATCTGCTTCTTGAGCATATAGGTCGGTGATAGCAATTGTACCTGATTCGTGCATTGCCTGCAAACGCGTCAATTCAAATTTGGACTGTTGTAGGTTTTCGTTCCTAATTTCAACAATTTTGGAATTTTTGATTACCTCGACATACTGAGTATAAACCATTTGTTTGACACTGATGATTGAGAACTCATTACTGAAATTTGAGGAGCTGAGATTATTTTGGGCACGAGCATAATTTGCTTCACGAGAAAATCCGTCAAAAAGTGGCAGAGATAGTTGTGCGTTCATAAAATATGAATCGGGACTTGAGCCGGGAATATCGAACACCACACCTTCAAAATTCACCGACCTTGTTGCATCGGGATTCAAAATGCGCGAATAGCCTGTATTGAAATCAAACCTTGGCAAATAATTCCCGAAAGCATTTGTCAGGTCTGCACTTGCGGTAGCGACTTGTTGGCGATTGACCATCAAATCATAGTTGTTGATAACAGCTATGTCAATACTCTCTTGAAGACTAAAAACTCTTTTACTTCTTGAACCAAAGTCTTGGCTTTGGATTGCGAGCGTTCCAAATAAAATTGTAAAAACTACTAAGCGAATGAATAACATTCAAAAACTCCCTGTTCAGTTTAATAACAACAATTATACGTTTTGATTCAATAATTGGTTACACATTTAGCAACAAATTTTCAGATTGTAACTAATTCTCAGGATATGAGACGATTTTAGACTTCTTGTTGTTTTGAGCGATTGCACGAATTTTGAAAGAAAATGGCTTGGAATCGTCGCGTGGTACAATTTCAAAGACTTGCTTGGTAACGATTTGTTTGTCCTTGCTGATGTTTTGTGCCCCAATAATCTCGCGAGCCACGGCATTACCCTCGGTGATTTCAATATTCTTGATATAATTTTCAGCCCCTTGGTGTAAGCCATATGAATTTGTAAATACCCTAACTTTATTTTTCTCAAATCGTGCAATCCTGTGAATTTCAGGCTCGGGAAAGTCTTTGACTAATATTTTGTACTTTTTTCCGACTGATTTATCATTCACGAATCTTTCAATTACGTATTCTTTGTTTATATCATCCGAATTTGGGGTGAAAGTAAAAGGCATATTATTTTCGGAAACATGAACAGCTCTGCCTTCTGAATTAATCAACTTTGTGACACTTTCTCGATTGCTTAACATAGGTAGGTTCGGTTCGATAGTAAATTTCACATCCGGATACATTGTTTCCGAATAAATCGGGTCGTCGAGCAACTCGGCAATCACTCTAAATTCCCTTGATAATTCTTTACCGTCTGCATGCCGGACAATGTTCAATTTCACTTTAATAGAGCCAAATTCGGGAGTATCACCTTCGACAACAATAGTATTATTGGTAAATCCGACTATTTTTGCAGTACCCTTGTTCGATTTATCCGGAGTATGAGATAATTCAATAATTGGCTGACGACGCAGGTCACGATTCAAATCTAACCCAAATACAAAAATTTCGTTTCTCCATTTAGTATAAGCAATACTCCGCACTATATCGTCAGTAGGAGTCAGGACAACATTTGCTGAGATTAATGTTGGGTTTTCTCCTGATGGGCTAATAACGACAGTATCAACTCTTGAAGCACTTGCATTAGCCATTTCTAAAGCTACTGCAGCACCTTCAAAATCATAAACAACTTGATAATTTAAGATAAATCTGATATTATCCTTGACTACTGCTCCGAAAGTTTCGGGGTCATTGCTAACGGCGGTCGCTTCAACGTTCACAATGAAAGTATTGTTTTTCAATTCGTTCATCACAGGGTGCCAAAAAAATTTGGCATTTTGATTTTTCAAATCCTCCGATACTCTAAAATAGCGAGTATTACCGGATTTTTCGTCCATTAAATTAATTTTTCGATTGATTGATTGATCTTCAATTTCAAATTCAAATTTGACATTTTTTACATTTCCGGTAAAATAAATTGTATTAATCGTATCGGCGCTGACTATTTTCATTCCGGTGGAATCAAAGGTCAACAAGGTATTAAGAGCATTTTTTTCGGCTTTAAGATTAAAAGGTAGTTGAAAGATTCGGTTATCGGTAATGTGTTTACCGGATTCTTCTTCCTTTTTACTTTGTGGAATTAATAGAATCAGAGCGGCTAAATACAGCACGAAATAGATTTCAATCACTCTTTTTTTTCGGTTGTAACTCATCAAACTTAAATCCTCGATTGCAAAATTCGCTCAAGTTCTTTACGTACCGCTGCTTCGATTTCGGCTTTTTTGATTGATTCGGCGGCTTTGTTTAGTGTTTCGATATTTTGTTGAAGGTTCTGTAGTTCGGCATTGGTTTTTTCCATGATTCCAATCATTTTAGGATTGGGATTGGACATATCGGCATAACTTTGGTTTAGTTCTTCCAATTTCGAAAGTATTTGTCCTTGATTTGTAACAAATGCTTTCATCGTTACAGAAATTTCTTCTAATTGTACAACAGCACTTGCAAAATCTACCGAAATCTCGCCCACTTCATCCATTAGTAATGCTGAGTCTGAACTTTCTCCTTGAGTACTATACTTTTCTTGTTCATCATCGGGAGTAAAAAGCATAACAATAAACATTGTGGCAAGCATACCTGCTTCGAAAATCACACCTGCAATCACCATTTCGTCTGTCAGTAAATCGCTGAATCGTCTTAAACCAATCAAAACAAGTAATATTGCAGCTCCGAAATAGACAAATGAATTGATTACAGCAAAAAAATAGCGATTAACGACTTCTTGCATCCAGAGCATTGTACCACGCCAAAAGCCCAAAACATATGAAATTTGCACTTCGCGTTTGATATATTTGTTTATATCTCGCTCGAAAACACAGATTTTCCATAATGTAAGAAGTATAGCAAAAGAGCCGGCTTGCTTTTCATATCTAAGTTCATGATAAATATCCCTTAACAAGGAACGGCCCTGTAGTGACATTAACGAATCAATTTTTTCCATCTTTGTGAACCCTTTTAATTAGGTTTTTGTTTTGAAAATTACAATAATTCCCGCTACGAAAAATATCATATTTGCCATCCAACCTGCAACAATAGGCTGTATATCCATAGTTTGTGCCAAAGGTTGGCTCACTTTCAGAAAAATGATATAGAAAAATGAAATAACCAAAGCTGCACCAATTTGTATAGCAATACCACCTTTGCGTCTAACTGAAGCAAAAGGTACGCCAAAAAGTATTACAATGAAATTGGCAAATGGAAAGGCAAATTGACCATGATAATCAATTTGCAATTCTCTGACATTTCTGCCTCCACTTTGCAAAATTTCGATGAACTCGGCTAATTCGTCAAAATTCATCTCATCAGGTGATTTTTTCAGCTTTGCGATTTTGCTATCTGTGATATTTAAGGTGATTTCGAGCGAATCGTGCTTGATTGTATTTACGTTATTTCCTGAATAAATTCGCTCTATGACTTGCTTCATCATCCATTTTTGCTTTACTTCATCCCACAGGATTATGTTCGATTCGATGCGCCGAGACAATCTTGGAGTAACTTCGTCCGTGAAGTATTCAATAGCAATTCGGCTGCCGGATTTGATGTCCGAATCATAATGTTGCATAAGCAAATTAACCGTTGGTCCCTCTCGGAAATACAGGTTATAAATCGGTGCATTTGAATTTGATGTCGAAAAATACTTATTGGATATGTCGTGCTTTTGCTTATTAGATTCTGGTACTACCCAGCCATTGAAGTACAAATGAGCGAAACTAATAAGAATTGCCATAGTTACAAAAGGCAGCATTATGCGGTATAAGCTGACGCCGCCTGACTTCATTGCTGTAATTTCGTTCAAAGTTGACATCCGCCCCATCGTAAACAATGTGGAAAGCAAGGATGCTATTGGAGTAAGCATTTTGATTATTTCTGGCATAAAGTAGAAATAGTAACTTGCAATTACCTCAACAGACGCATTTTGGTCGAGGAATTTATCGAGGTTGCTCATCAAATCAATAACTACAAATATCATGCTCAATGCAGCTTGAGCAAAAATAAATGTAAATATGAATTGCTTTATTATGTATCTATCAATGATTTTCATTTATACTTATTTGCCATTTAATATTTGATTCGTAACTTGCTAAAACGATTTTGTAGGCTTTTACTTTTTTCCCATATTCAGCGGCATATTCATATTCGAGAATTTTGAATTTCCCGTCAAGTGATTTAAGCGTAATCGTACATTCTACAATTTCGATTTTCACAAGATTATCGCTGATAATTTCAGCGTTAAAGCCCGGATAAAGATGAAAATTGACGAGCTTAATCTCATTTAATTCAAAATTATCAATTCCTTCGATTTCCTTATCCTCAATTTTCATAGTTCTATTTGTTGGCAATCCAAAACCGTAATGCATAGCTTCGATTTCGTTTTCGCTGAATTTGAGCATCTTTGATTGCGTCCTATCATCGAGCCAGAACAAATTCCCACCCGAAGTTGCAGGCAAAGGGTTTTGTTCCATTTCAACATCTTGCAAGACATTATGTGATTGAGTTGAACGAAACAGATTGCGCAATTCAGGGTATGCCGTGTAATTATATGTACCCGGGTCGGTAAAAATTTCTCGCCCATGAATAAAAAGACAAAAACTTAGTTGGTCATTGTGGGCGTGACCACCCTTGCCATTTTGCCCTAAACTGCCACACCTGAAATAAAGTTTAAATTTATTGCGATTTATGATATATACTCCAAAATCATCAAATCTATTTGAGCTCTTACGCACATCGTATTTATCATGTAAATAGCGCAAGTCTTTAGAAAAAATGTTCTCTTTGGTCGCAAATGTGAATGGTGGATTAGCTCTGAGGAAGTATCCTGAATCATCATCTCCGATTTTGGGGTATCGTCCATCGTCAAGAGAAGTTGCAGCTGAAAACTTCTCTATAGCATGGATTCTGTTCATCACTTCATCGGAGAAGATAATTCGATTGCCTTCAACTTTAAAACTATCATCTGAGTTGATAAGCATATTCAACCAATTCAATCTATTATCACCAATTTTTTCGATTGCTTTTAATGAGGTGAAAAGCATTTCCGAAACGAAAAAATGATATGGTAAAGAAGCTTCGAAGTTTCCGCCATCGGAACCAAATTGGTACAAGATTTCTTCTGCCAGCATATTCAAAGCAAAACGTAAAGTTCTGATTTTTTTATCTGATGCCCCCAAAAAAGATGACAGGATTATCAGCCCGCAAACTCCGGCGAAATAATGATTGCCCCTCATTCCACCTGACCATTCCAAATTTTTGCGTATGAAATTATAATGGTCTTCAAGCGTTGCTGAAATGATTATATCTTTTTCGGAAACCGTTAAGCCATACTGCTTTTTAATTGCCAAATAAGCACAGATGTTCACCACTCTGATAGCAGCATCCATAGCAGTCATCCATTGAGTGCCGAAATATGGTGGATTAGACATAATGAAGTCTATTGCAATATTATCGGCTGCTTTGATATATTTCAAATCACCCGAAACTCGGCTTGCGAATGCCATCCAAGGTAGAAATTGCAATCGCCCAATTTCCCATGGCACTTTGATATCAACGCCTTCGATAGCACCGTATCTTATCTTTCTGTGCCAAGTGTTTTCGTTCCATCTATATCCGGAAGCAAAATCGCGTTGCCAATCAATTAGTTTGTAGCTTTCCGGCAAATTTCGCGAAATTTGTAACGAATGCTTTTGGTTTTGTTCATTTATGTGCTTTATTATATACTCTCTGTGACTTTGATAAGAATTTTCGTAATAATGCCCGCAATTGATGTCATATTGACCTAAGACATCGAATCTATGCTCAAGTATTCGGTCGCAAACATTGAAGAGTATATCGCTTTTTTCTTTGTCAAAATTGGAGATAAAATCTTTGAAAATATCAAAATTGAGATTTTGCACCTCAACTGCCTTCCCCAAAAAAGAAGATTTCGTCGAGTAAAGCTGATGCCTGTAACGGTTTTTGAGAAATTCTGTGATTTTCCACACGAACTTATCGAGCAGGAATTTTGTGCCTCTCTTTTTGTTAAGTGATAGTATGTTATCTATAATTTGCATTTTTTATCATTACAAATATCAAAATTAAAAATTATTTCGCTATATCATAGTCTTTATTTTTATTTATTTGTACAAAATTGGATAAACAATGTCAAATTTAATATCGAACAGCTTAAATATCAATGATTACGAGATATTAATCCGTCGTCGTGGCGAAACGGACTATGCCTCATATTGTCCTCAACTGAACCTAATGCTGGTAGGTTCGTATCACGAAGAGGTTGAAAACAAGATGTACGAAAAAGTCGTTAGCCATATTGAAGAACTGAAAAAGCTTACAGGCACAGACCCTTCAAATAACTAATATGTCTGAGAAATTTTCACTTTTTGTACATCCTTGGTACAGAATTGCCTTTTTTTTAGTGGCAGTCTTAATTTTTTGGACTGCCTCTTTTTATTTGGGACCAATAAATTTTGAATTCGACATCTTATACTTAGTTATTTGGCCAATTTTCATGATTGCAATCTCAGGTTACATAGAATGGAGCCGACCTGGTAAACATTTTTGGGCTTTCGGGTTAGATTTTGATAAGACTGCTATGCATAATATTGCACTTGCTTTTGCTTTAGCAATGACTTTTGTTGTGCTATTTTTGATTTCTTCATTTGTATTATTTGAAGTTAGAATCGCAAGTTTCGGCATCCCAATTTTATATTTGTTACTTTATCATGTGTTTGTAGCATTTATCGAAGAAATTTTTCTACGTGGAATAATTCTCCAATCACTTGTGGATAAAATCGGCTTTGCCGGAGCAGCCTTATCTACATCAGTGATATTTGCAGCATTACACATTTGGAATCCCGGAATTGATGTCTTATCCTTAATAAACATAACAATAGCAGGCTTAGTGCTTTCATTTATGTATTTCAAAACCAAAACGTTGTGGATGTCCATAACCTTTCATTATTTCTGGAATGTTGGCTTAGCGTTGTTTCTTGGTGTAAATTTGAGCGGTTATAGAGCGGAATCGTCATTGATTATTATAAGTGAAGTTCCTAAGAATTTTTTTTGGGGTGGACATTTTGGTCCAGAAAGTGGCCTGATAACAACTTTTTTCTTAATTGCGATATTTTATCCAATTGCAAAATATGGAAAAATATCACCTTTTGTAACATCGAAATTGTTTAAGCGTCGTTATAACGAATCTATAGTGAAACTAAATAATAGTTAATATCTGAATCCAATATGAAAATGAAATTTCTATTAATATTTGCATTTTTTATTCTGAGTAGCACACAAATGAATTCCCAATGGGCAATCATGCGTACTGATGCTGATAGTTTGGTTCGACTTGGGACAAGTTATATATATAATGTCGAATTTAACAAAGCGGAAGATTGCTTCACGCAGGTTAAAAAAATCTACCCCGAGCATCCTGTCGGCTACTTTCTCGATGCAATGGTTGAGTGGTGGAGAATAACTTTAGACAGGTCAACAAATCGGCACGACTCAAAATTTTTAGATAAAATATCGAATGTAATCAATATGTGCGACAAATTGTTGGATGATAATCCATCAAATTTGAATGGACTGTTTTTCAAAGCAGGAGCGATTGGCTTTCGTGGACGCTTTTATGCTCAAAAGGAAGAATGGATAAAAGCTGCAAGCGACGGTAGTTCTGCATATAATTTGATGGTCGAATGTTACAAAATTGCACCTCAAAACCATGATATAATGCTTGGAACCGGAATTTACAATTACTTCTCGGTGGCTGTACCGGAAAAATACCCCCTTTTGAAACCTTTGCTTGCTTTTTTGCCTCGTGGAGACAAATTATTAGCCCTGCACCAATTACGTGCAGCCGCCAGAAATGCGAGATATGCGAATATCGAAGCAAAAACTGTGCTTCTGCAAATTTATTATTCATTTGAACGAGACAATGACTTTGCACATGCAATGGCTCAAGAATTATTTGATGCATATCCCCAAAATGCTTATTTCCACAGATACTTGGGTAGAGTTTTGGTAAGAAAAGGTCTGACAGATGAGTTTGAAGCGGTTTGGCGACAGATTTTGTTGAAATGTATGGACAAAAAATTTGGTTACGACAATCTGACAGCTCGAGAAGCAATGTATTACGTAGGTTTGGCACTGATGAGGAAAGGTCGCTACGAACAAGCCCTCAGATATTTTTTGAAATCTGATGAAGGGAACGTTTTACTTGACAAAGAATCATCGGGTTTTCAAGTAAATTCGAATTTGTACATTGGCAATATTTATGATATGACAGGTAAAAGAGACTTAGCTCTGAAGTATTATCGCAAAGTTCTTTCGATGAAGGATTATGAAGATTCACATAAAAAAGCACAAAATTTTATCAAAAAGGAATATGGCAAATGATGAATGGTCAGTTCCGTATCCTGTTTATCATTATTTTCCTTTCGAATACTATTATTGCTTTGTCTCAACAAACAATTTTGACAGGAATAGATGTTCTGCAATCTGAATCATTTTCTTCAATAAGCGGGAAAAAAATACTGCTTTTGTCGAATAGTACAGGTCGCAACTCCAATGGGCAATCAACCCTTGAAATACTTTCAAAATCAAACAAATTTGAATTTTTGGGTGTATTAGCACCGGAACACGGATATTACACTGCTGTGCCCGCAGGTCAAACTATCTCGGAAGAAACAATTGACGGAATCAAAATATATTCGATTTACGGTTCGACAAAAGAGCCTGATAAGGGTTTGATGAAACATGCCGATGCAATTGTTGTTGATATTCAAGATATCGGAGTTCGCTCTTATACTTATATCAGTTCTTTGCATCGAACAATGAAAGCCGCAGCACAATCAGGAAAACAAATAATTGTTCTTGACCGCCCTAACCCAATTGGTGGTTTGATTGTGGACGGAAATGTACTCGAACAAGGTATGGAATCATTTGTAGGTGCAGTACAAATCCCATACATTCACGGATTGACAATCGGCGAATTAGCGTTGATGATTAACGATGAAGGTTGGTTAGGAGTTGATGCTAACAATTCGGCTCTCAAATGCGATTTGCAGGTAATCAGAATGACCGGTTGGCACAGATGGATGACATGGGAAGATACAGGTTTAATGTGGTTTCCGACTTCACCACATATTCCAACTCCTGATGCTGTCAGAGGAATAGCATGTTTGGGTATTTATGGAGAAATTGGACTAATGAGCATCGGAATTGGCTCAACTTCACCTTTCCAATATCTTGGAAATCCCAATTTCAATCCCAAAGCTGTACTGAGAATACTCGAAAAGGAAAGCTTATATGGATTGCACTTGTCACAATCAAGGTTTCAACCATTTTATGGAATGTACTCAAATCGGAGTATCGAAGCTATCCTATTGCGTTTCACTCCAAACCAAAATTTTAGACCCTATACTTGGGGATTGAAGTTAATTTTAGCAGTGCGTGAAGTTCATCCCGATTTGTTCAGAAGTGAAACCCAAAGAGCAGGTATTGATATGTTTCATAAGGTAACGGGAACAAAAGATTTGTACAATGCCTTATTCAATAATTTGCCCGATGATGTAATTCTGAAAATTGCAAATCGTGGTGTAGAAGCTTTTATAAAGCTTCGCAGCAAATATTTTCTTTATTGATTTTCGAATTCGTAGCCGGTTTCTTTCAGTACTTTATACACATCATCGCTACATTCGGTCATCATCAGTTTTTGTCTGATTTCTGATGCACCATAAAAATCGTATGTATATATTTTGAAGAATCTTTTCAAAATCGGGAAATTCTTTCTCCCACTCCAAGTTTTCAAGAATAATGAAACATGCGACCACAACAGCCCTAATTTCTCTTCAGGAGTACGCTCTATTTGAGGAGAGTTGAAAACCCAAGGATTCTTGAAAATGCCTCTGCCTATCATATACCCATCTGCTTGATATTCTTCAAATTTTTGATTGCAATCATCAATTGATAGCAAATCGCCATTTCCAATAATCGGGATTTGTGCGTCATTTTTTTTGAGAGTATCAATAGCTTTTGCCATCTCAGCCCATTCGGCAGGATAATCCGACATCATTTTTTGAGTGCGGCAATGCAAGGTGATACACGCGGGTTTTGCTTCAATCAGATGCGACATCCATTCTTCAGTGATATGGCGTTCAATTCCTGTGCGCGTCTTGACGCTGACCGGAACCGAAGAACCTTCCTTTGTAGCTGCGATTATTTCCTTCGCTAATTCGGGATATTTGATGAGCTGAGAGCATGAAACATGCTTGACAATCTTTTTAACCGGGCAACCCATGTTTATATCAATACCGTCGAAATCCATTTCTTCAGATATTAATTTAGCGGAACGATAGTATTTTTCAGGGTCAGAACCCCAGATTTGGGCAATAATTTTGATATTTTTCTTCTTAAGAATTTGTCTTTCTGAATCGCTAATTCTTAAGCGATGAATCACATTATCTCGCCCGATTGGGTGCAAAAGCCCATCGGTTGAAGTAAATTCTGCAAAGACTGCATGAAGGTAGTTTTCATCGGAAATACCTATAATCAGCTCCCTGAAAACGGTATCAGTGACGTCTTCCATAGGTGCTAAGGTATAAAAAGGTCGCGGCAAATCAAGCCAGAAATTATGTCTTTTTGCTTCGTTCATAGCTTACAAAAGTACGAAATATGCGATAAAACTCGCTAAAAACAAATCAAAAGAGTCATCAATAGCTTGTGTTGTCTAATTTCACCTTACCACGAAATATCCAATAGATGCTGATTGTATAAGACAAAACAAATGGTATGCCTATCAAAGCCATTGTGAACATTACCTCGAGTGTGGTACGCGATGATGAAGCATTGTATATATTCAAGCTGTACTCAGGAGCAATTGTAGAGCTTAGCAAATTCGGGAAAATGCCAATTGCAAATAGTGCAAGTAAGGCTAAAATACTGAATGCCGAAGATAAAAAGGCTCTAAATTCTCTGCCATGAAAAATTTCCCTCGGAATATTTGCAATTGCGAGCATATTCAATATTGCAATAAGAAAATATTCAGGATGCGATTTCAATACCGAAGCCATTTGCGGCACATAAATGAGCGTTGCCATTGTGGTCGTGACATAGCAAATTACGAAAAATATGATTGTATTGTTGACCCAACCTCGAACTAACTTTTGCAAATCACCTTCGGTTTTCATAACTAAGAAAATCGCTCCGTGCATCATGAAAAGAGCAACCGTCGTTATACCGACTAAAATTGCATATGGATTAAGCAGGTCGAAAAAGGACATGTACGCTTCTTTGTCAGCACCTACCGGAATACCAATTATGACATTGCCTAATGCAATGCCGAATAATAATCCAATCATAATTGAAGAAATACTAAAAGCAATATCCCAAGCTTTTCGCCAAGTTGCTGATTCTACTTTGCTCCGAAATTCAATCGCAACTGCACGGAAAATAATCACCATTAGTATAAGCATAACCGCTAGGTAGAATCCTGAAGCAAAAGTCGCATATACATCGGGAAAAGCGGCAAATAAAGCACCGCCGCCTGTTACGAGCCAAACTTCGTTCCCATCCCAAAATGGTCCTATGGAATTGAGCGCGATTCTGCGGTCTATGTCATTTTTAATTAGCAAATGCAAAGAACCTACTCCCAAATCAAAACCGTCAAGGATTGCGTATCCTGTGAGCAAGACACCTATCAACACGAACCATGTTACATTCAAATCTAATCCTTCGTACATTAGTGTGCCTCCTTCGTTGAAATCATTTCGTCTTTAGCTGCAATCAATTTGTAATCTTCAGGTCCGTGATGAATTTTCTTATTCAATAAAAATAGGAATAGTACCAATAGTAGCAAATAAATCAACCCAAACATTACGAGGGAAATTAAAACTTCGTCAGAAGAAACTGTTTTCGAAAGAGCATCTTTAGTTTTGAGTAAACCATATACAATCCATGGTTGGCGACCAATTTCGGCAGACATCCAACCTATTTGATTGCCAATATGAGGCAATAAAATACTGAAAACAGCTATGAACATATACCACCTTTGTTTGAATAATATGCCTCGCCACAACATGAAAAGACCAAGTGCCGTGAATCCGATGAAAAACATACCTATTGCAACCATCAAATGATATGTTTGGAAAATAATGTTCACGGGCGGTCTTTCATCAATAGGAAATTCGTTCAAACCCTTAACGGGTTTTTCGGTATCAAAGAAAAGCATAAAAGACAACATTCCGGGGATCTTGACTCCGTAAGTCTCCTGTTTTTCTTCGTCAACCCAACCAAAAAGGTACAAGTCTCCGGGAGCAGTTTCATAATGTCCTTCGAAAGCTGCGAGTTTTGCAGGTTGATATTCATATACCTGAACAGCACTGCTATGACCGGTATATAATTGATAAAGAGATGCTATAAAAGCTACGATTAAAGCAATTTTAACACCGGTTTTTGCTGTTTCGATATGACGATTTTTAATATAATAATATGCCGAAACGCTCAACACAAGAAATGCTCCTGTCAGCCATGCTCCACCTATCGTGTGGGATAATCTCTCAACACTCGACGGATTGAAAACCATAGCCCAAAAATCATAAATTTCGGCCCTCGCTTCCAATCCTTCGCCTACAATTCTGTAGCCTGCAGGAGTATGCATCCATGAACCTGCAACAACTATCCAAACCGCACTCAAATGAGCTCCGAGAGTGACCATTATTGTAGAGAAGAAGTGCATTTTTGATGAAACTTTATTCCATCCAAATACTAATATTGCCAAAAACCCTGATTCCAAGAAAAAGGCGAATATACCTTCAGCAGCTAATGCACTGCCGAATACATCGCCTACGAATCTTGAGTAGGTAGCCCAATTTGTGCCAAATTGAAATTCCATCACTATACCGGTAGCGACGCCCATCCCAAATATTAGAGCGAAAATCTTGACCCAAAATTTAGTCATCTCTTCATACATTTTGTTGCCGGTTCTCAGATACATGCCTTCCATAATAACAAGCATAATCCCAAGTCCAATACTCATAGGTGGAAATATGTAGTGGAAACCTATTGTAAAAGCGAATTGCAGACGAGATAAAATTTCGACATCCATGATTTACTCCAAATTTAATGTATTGCCATTTTCAACAATAAAGATAAATTATGCTACTAAAATAACAATAAAGCATAAATTAATCTAATTTATTTAGCCAACAGAATGATTTTTTTTTATTTCACCTAATCTGATTGAACTAATACCTTCAATTACAAAGTATATGGCTCCAATGAAGGATAAAACTACAGTATTGATGATATGAATAATCGTAGCATAAGCAAATGCTTCATTTAATGTAATCAAATATAATGCTGTCATTATATTTGCTACTATCAGATGATAAACACCGACAGAGCCCGGAGTAAAAGCAATCGCATTGGCAATTCCCGCAAAAACTACTACCAGAATTGAATCTACAAATGTAAGTTGAATTACAGTTTGGAACGGAAAAGCAAAAAAAACAAGATACATAACTAAAGCATAAATCAACCATAGGAAAATAGTATGCAAAGTCATTTTCACATAAAACTTGGGACTTTTCAGTGTAACAAAACCTTGCACGAATGAGGATATTGAATCTTCGAGGATTTGAGCAAATTTTACAGGTAAAAATGTCTTTAGCCAATGCCATATTTGATGATGAAAGCGATAAAGAATAAAAATAAAGGAAGATACTAAGATAAATATAAGCACCATGCCTATTGAACCTTGTAAAACACTATCGAAGTTCAAAAATTTGAAAAGTGGTTCGGACAGAAAAGCAAGAGAAATTATAAAGACAATAATCAAAAAGACAAAATCAACTCCACTTTCAATTACCGAAGTAGAAATAACTGCAGCAATAGGCAATTTTTCCTTTTTTGCTAATATAATAGGTCGGGTTATTTCGCCAAATCGAAGTGTGAAACTATTCATAAGATGCCCAATCATTATTGCAGAAAAGGCATTATGAGTTTTGACAGTCGTAGAAATGGGTGCTAAAATTATTTTCCATCTCAATACTCTAATATAATTAGATGCTATAAGTACAGGTACTGAAAGCAAAATCCAGACATAATCAAGCTCTTGGAGAAGCAAGAACAGCTCATCAAATGCGATTTGCCGAGCCGAAAGATACAAGCTAAGAATTAGAATAGCCGTAGCAAGTGTATATTTTATTAATTTTTTGTTTAATCTCATTTAATTCGCAATTATTAATCGCAAATTTAAGTCAAAAATTCCATAAGTCGGACTATCAAATTAAACAATTTGAAGATAAATATGATTATTTTATAATAATTACACTACATTACAATATCATTCGTTTCGATATTATCAAAGTAAACGTAGAAGTTTACAGTTTATGATTCTAAAAAGATTAAAATGAATACACCTTTAACATTCGAAGAGCTCGGCTTATCGGATAACATCCTCCAATCCCTTCATACGAAAGGTTTTGAAACCCCCTCGCCGATTCAAGAGCAATGTATCCCAATAATCATGGGAGGCGATTATGACTTGGTCGGACAAGCACAAACAGGAACAGGTAAAACTGCGGCATTTGGATTACCAATCTTAGATTTGATAGAAGAAAACGCAAGACGCGTTCAAGCAATTGTACTGGCACCAACTCGCGAACTTGCTATGCAAATCTCTGAAGAATTGAACTCTTTGAAGGGTTCTAAGAGAGTTGTGATTGCACCGATATACGGTGGTCAATCAATTGACAGACAAATAGCAAAACTTACCTCAGGAGTTGACATAATTGTCGGCACACCGGGCAGAGTAATAGATTTGCTCAATCGGAAAGTCATCAAATTGCAACAAATATCATATTTGGTATTGGACGAAGCAGACGAAATGCTCAATATGGGATTCGTTGATGATGTAGAATTAATCATGAAAACTACAAATTCCGAAAAGCGTACATTCATGTTCTGTGCTACAATGCCGAAAGAAATTTTAGGATTAGCCAAAAAATACATGAACGAGTTTAAAACAATCAAAATCGAAAGCAATCAATTAACAACGATTTTGACTGACCAAATTTATTTTGAAGTTGAAGAATCCGACAAATTGGAAGCACTATGCAGAATTATTGATTTTGAAATGGATTTCTACGGTTTGATTTTTTGCAGAACAAAACTTGACGTGGATAGAGTTTCGACCAGATTGAATGACAGAGGCTACCAGGCTGAAGCTATTCACGGCGATATTTCCCAATCCCAAAGAGAAAAAGTCTTGGCTCAGTTGAAAAGCAAGCGAGTTAATATTTTAGTTGCAACTGACGTTGCAGCAAGAGGTATTGACATTCAAAATCTAACTCACGTAATCAATTATTCGCTTCCTCAAGACCCTGAATCATACGTACATAGAGTTGGTCGTACAGGAAGAGCTGGAAACGAAGGCACTGCAATTACTTTTGTAACAAGACGTGAAGTTCGGAATTTGAGCTTTATCCAAAAGCATTCCAAAACTGACATCCGCAAAGGTAAACTCCCGGGAATCGCAGAAATAATTGAAGCCAAAAAAGATTGGATTATGACTGAAATCGAAACCAAATCTGCAGAAAAACTCGAAAAAATTTACAAAGCACTAGCTAATAAAATTATATCTTCGATTGACCCCGAAGTTGCATTAGCAGCATTGCTCAAATATACTTTTGCTGATGATTTAGACGTAACGAGTTACAAAGAAATTAGAGAAAGAGAATCATCCAAACCTTCGATTAAAGAACAAACCAGACTGTTTATTGCTAAAGGTAAAAAAGACGGTATGAGTAAACGTTCGATAGTTAACTTCATAGTTGAAAAAGCTAAAACACGTGAAACAAAAATCTCCAATGTTGAAGTTTTTGATTCATACTCATTTATTACTGTTCCTTTCCAGGAAGCAGAATTTATACTTCGCACATTCAAACGCGAAAAATTTGGCAAAAAACCAATGGTAGTAAAAGCTGAAGACAGAGATAATTAATTCTCGTCTTCAGTTTCTGCAAATTTGTTCGTAATATCAATTATTTTGAGTTCGGCTTTTTCAAGATACTTCCTACAATCGGAAGCAAGGGATAAGCCTTCCTCATATAATTTTGTCATTTCGTCGAGCGATACGTTTCCTTCATCAAGGATTTCGGATATTTCGTCTATCCGTTTAATTTTATCTTCAAATTTCATATAAATATATTTAATGGTTTAACTTAACTTCAACAGTTTCATTCTTACGAATGATATGGATAGCAGTATATTGATTCAATGATTTTTCGTTGCCTATGTATTCATTGCCATCGCTCAACAATGCGTAACCCTTATTCAAAGGAGCTTTGGGGTCGTTAGCTTTAATAACAGAGTATTTAGATTGCAATCCGGCCTTAAGGAAATCGACTCGCTTCCGTACTTCAGTAATTATCGAGTTTGTATTCACCCCCAAATTTTGCTTCAAAATATTTATCCTTTCTTGTATTCGCCTCATTCCTTTGATTGCGAAATCTTTTGTGATCAAATTTTGAGTATTTTCAATTATTCGATTAACAGCCCTTTGCATAGCCGATACTTTCACATCAATATGATACATATAATCTTCGAGCGTGACTGAAGTTACAATCTCGGCTGATGCAGTCGGCGTTGCAGCTCTCAAATCAGCCACAAAATCGGAAATAGTGAAATCGGTCTCGTGTCCTACAGCAGAAATAATCGGCTTTTTGGCATTGAAAATTGCGTTTGCCACTATCTCCTCATTATATGCCCAAAGGTCTTCAATAGAACCGCCTCCCCTTCCGATAATAATCACATCTACGGGTAAATTGTCTAATTCTGAGATTGCTTTGACAATGTCTTGTGCCGAACCATCACCTTGCACAAGTGTTGGGCGAAAATAAATCGTTGCCAATGGGAATCGTCGCTCAATAGTTGAGATAATATCGCGTACAGCTGCTCCGGTGGGAGACGTGGAAACACCTATTTTCAAGATATTAGTAGGAATTGGCTTTTTTCTTTCTTGAGCAAAATACCCTTTTTCTTGTAGCTTTTGCTTAAGTGCTTCATATGCCAAAAACAAGTCACCTTCTCCGGCAGGCATCACAGTTGAAACATCAATCTGGTAGCGTCCTTGCGGTGGATAAACAGTGACTTTGCCAGTCAATTTGACCTTTAAACCGTCCTTGATTTGAAATGATACGGCTTTTCCGCGCCACATCACACAGGAAATCGAAGATTGCTCATCTTTAAGTGAGAAATAGCGATGTCCGGAGCTATGCGCAGTGAAATTTGAGACTTCGCCCATCACAACTATTTGACCGAAATCAGTTTCGAGCACCGAGCGGATTCGATTTGTCAACTGACTAACTGTTGGGACGGGAACAGAAGCAGGAGATTCGAAATTTATTCTGGTTAGTTTCATATCATATTTTTTGTTTTTATCATCTACGAATATATTGATTTATTCTTGAATTAAGAACATTCAATTTTTACATTTTTGTACAAAGTAACATTTGAATTCATTTATAGCCGATAATTGATTATTTTTGCTGATTAAGATGTTGTCTAAAATTTTATTTATGTGGGCATAATGAGCGAAGCAAATATCAGCGAAACACCAAAAGTTTCTTCAAACTTTATAAAAGTTATCATAAACGATGATTTGAAAACGAATAAATACGGTGGTAGAGTTCATACTCGATTTCCGCCCGAACCGAACGGTTATTTGCACATTGGTCATGCAAAGTCTATTTGTTTGAATTTTGGAATAGCCAAGGAATACAATGGCTTATGCAACTTAAGATTTGATGATACAAATCCAACAAAAGAGGATGTTGAATATGTTGATTCGATTAAGGAGGATGTACGTTGGCTTGGATTCGATTGGGATGACCGAGAATTCTTCGCTTCTGATTATTTCGACAGACTTTATGAATTAGCCGAACAATTGATAATGAAGGGCAAAGCATTTGTTTGCGAATTGAATCAAGAACAGATGCGTCAGTATCGTGGCACTCTGACTGAACCCGGCATTAATAGCCCTTACCGCGACAGACCGATTGATGAGAATCTCGAATTATTTCGCAAGATGAAAAATGGCGATTTCCCTGATGGAGCAATGGTTTTGAGAGCAAAAATTGATATGTCATCGCCAAATGTCAACATGCGCGACCCAATTATCTATAGGATTCGTCGTGACCATCACCACCGAACAGGCGACAAATGGTGCATTTACCCAATGTATGATTTCACTCATTGCATATCCGATTCGATTGAATTTATCACACATTCATTATGTACGCTTGAATTTGAAAATAATCGCCCACTATATGATTGGTTTTTGATTGAGCTCGGACTTTATCGCCCACAGCAAATTGAATTCGCAAGATTGAATCTAAATTTTACAGTTCTGAGTAAACGGAAATTACTCAAATTGGTCGAAGATAATTTTGTTGATGGCTGGGACGACCCCAGAATGCCGACAATTACAGGTTTGAGACGCAGAGGTTACACACCCGAAGCAGTTAGGAATTTTGCAGAAATGGTTGGAGTTGCAAAAGCCGATAGTATAGTTGATATGGGTATGTTGGAATTTTCTGTTCGTAAACATCTTAATGCGACTGCAAATAGAGCAATGGCAGTTTTGAACCCTTTGAAAATCGTGATTACAAACTTTCCCGAAGGGCAAAAAGAGATTTTAGAAGCAGTCAATAATCCCGAAGATGAAAGCAAAGGTGTACGTAATATTCCATTTACAAGAGAGATTTATATTGAACGTGAAGATTTTATGGAAGAGCCTCAAAAGAAATTCTTCCGCTTGGCGCCGGGACGTGAAGTAAGATTGCGTTATGCTTATATAATCATGTGCAATGAAGTAATCAAAGACGAGTTAGGAAATATTACAGAATTACATTGCACTTACGACGCTGAAACAAAGAGCGGAACGAGTTCTGAGACTCGCAAAGTTAAGGCAACTTTGCATTGGGTTTCGGCGACAGAGTGCTTTGATGCTGAAGTCCGTTTATATGACAATTTATTTGTAAAAGAGAATCCAAATTCGGTTGAAGATGGCAAAGAATTTACAGATAATTTGAATCCTGATTCGCTCAAAATTCTCTCAAATTGTAAATTAGAACCTACTTTACGAGATTCAAATTCAGGAGACCGCTTCCAATTTGAGCGACTTGGCTACTTTTGCGTAGATTCCAAACATTCAACATTAGACCATCCCGTTTTTAACAGAATCGTAACTTTGAAAGACACGTGGACAAAGATTCAAGCTAAGGAGGCAGAATAGTGTTTGTATTTACAGTAAGAGTAGAAGTGGAGAAAGCACACGCTGAGCAATGGTACGATTATATGACATCAAAACATATAAAGGATGTACTCGAAACGGATTGTTTTGCAAAGGCTGAATTGGAAAAAATCATCTCTGATAACGAAGAAACGAGCCACTTTGCATCACGATATTACTTCGCATCCATGGATACATATAATCGTTATTTGAAGGAATTTGCTCCACAACTGCGAACTGAACATAACGAGCTTTTTGGAGATAAAGTCAAAGCAGAACGAACAGTATCAGAAATAAAAGAATATCGCCTTATTTGATGACCATTCCGGTATAGTCTGCTTTGGGCGAAGGATATTTCATTTTCAATTGTGATAGTTCGGTAACGAGAATATTTGAAATTAGTAAGTCCCGATACCATTTTTTGTTAGCAGGAATAATATACCAAGGCGCCCAATTAGTCGAAGTTTTGATAATTACATCATTATATGCTTCGAGATAGTCTCCCCATTTCTCACGGTCTTTGAAATCATTAGGGTCAATTTTCCAATGTTTGTCGGGATTGTTGATTCGGGATTGTAAACGTCGGCGTTGCTCATCATTGCTAATATGAAGATAGAATTTGTAAATTGAAGTGCCTTCATTGGCAAGCATTTGCTCAAAATCATTAATATGTTTGTAACGATTTTGCCAAACCAACTTTGGCATGAGTTTCTGAACACGAACAATCAACACATCTTCATAATGACTTCTGTTGAAAATCACCATCTCCCCTTTAGCAGGTACTTTATTATGAATTCTCCACAAAAAGTCTCGAGAAAGTTCATCACGGGATGGCGCACCGAAATGTGCAACATAAACTCCACTTGGATTCACACTATTGAATACATTTCTAATCGCTCCGTCCTTGCCGCTTGCATCCATACCTTGGAAAACGATTAGGATTTTATGTTTCTTTTCAGCGTGTTGGACTTTTTGGAGCTTATCCAATTCTAAGTTGAGTAACTTGATTTCGGCTAAAGCAGTTTCTTTGTCACCTTTGTAAATGTGATGCTCATCAGCATCCACTTTATTAAGGTCAATATTGTCACCGGGTTTGACCAGATATTTACTTGTTTTCATCAATTCCAGATGATTTGTAAAAAATACAAAATTAAAAAATAAAATGCCTGTAACAAAACCAATATTATTTACAGCCGAAAATGTTTGCAATTAATTGTTTACAAACTGAAAGAAATACCTGCTTGAATTGTTCTGCCGGGTTCGGGTAATCCTCTCTGATAAACTCTATAAGTATCAAAAAGATTGTTAGCTCTGACGTAAATATCAGCTACATATCCTGTCAGTTTGAATAGATTATATGCAATCCGGAGATTAAATATCGTCGAACCATCAACTTTTGCAAAGCCACTTTCTTCAGAATTATCAGCTTCGTATTGGTTGCCTGTGCTTTCGGACTCTATCATTAATGAAATACCGAAATTGTGAGTATAAATGGCTGACAATCCGCCGAGGAGTTCGGGTTTGTTATCGAGATGCTCCAATTCTTTACCGTTATTTTCACCTTTTGCTTTCATATATGTCAAAAAGCCACTTAATTTAATGTTGCTGCTAACTGCCCAATCAAGCCCAAATTCAGTTCCGACAATATCGGCTTCTCCTACGTTGACTCTCATTCTGCGGCGTAATTCATCTTCTTGCGCCGATAAAGTAACTTGTGAGATAAGATTTTCGTAAAAATTCGCAAATCCTGATAATTTCAATGTTACATCGCTGATTGAATAGCCAAAACCTAATTCGGTCAATATTCCTGATTCGGGAAGCAACTCGGGATTGACTTTAAATCGGTTCAAAGCCCCCGAAAATGATTCACGCATTGTCGGGAATCGGGTTCTGCGACTTAAATTAGCAAAGAGCATCATTTCGTTTGTCAAATCATAATTTAAATTGAGAAAAGCTGCATAATCGCTTGATGATAGTCCTGAATATTCTGTAAATAAACCTGTTTCTGGGGTTTCGTTGTAATCAAATGCGGCGCCGACAGCAATTTTCAACTTATTCATTGCAATATTATATTCGATACCGACATTCATTGTAATCTGAGCAAAATTATCTGGTGTCTTTTCATCAATAATTTCTTCATGTTTTGTTTGAAATCCATTTACAACAAAATTCAGACTTTGATTTTCGGTCAATTTTTGGAAAAATGCAAGCCTGGCACCAATTGTATTGTCTTTGTCATGTTGCTCAGATTTGACTGAATCAAATCTTGTAGAGGTGTAAGTATTGATTTGTTGGCTGAAATCATCAAACCACAAAGTACCTCTTAAGATTGAATTTCCGGATTCTGAAAATTTATGTTCGAAATTTGAAGAAATCAACATTCTCCTCCATTCCGGATATCGCCAAAAACGAGCATTTTCAATGTGAGATTCGGGAGCGACTCCCTTTTCACCGGTCAAATATAAAAGTGAAACTCCTACAACCGT
This sequence comes from Desulfobulbaceae bacterium, assembly GCA_018335795.1. Lineage (GTDB taxonomy): Bacteria > Bacteroidota > Ignavibacteria > Kapaibacteriales > UBA2268 > PGYU01. Next base: position 42,936 of record JAGXRP010000077.1, read on the forward strand.
TAGCGGACTAAATTGGTATTCTCCACGGAGATAACCAGACATACGCTTTTGGTCTGTATTAGTTCTGAATTTTGCATCCATATCTTGGTGTAAAAGTTCTTCGGGTGCATTACCTGATAAAAATGAACCGTTTGAATTGAGATATGAAATATTAGAAATGTAGTTAAATTTTCCAATTCTGGCGTCATGAGTCAAATCAAAACTGTAAGTTTCGCTATTTGCCCCTTGCAATTTTGCATTCACTCCATATCCGTCAGTATGTCTTTCAATCGTACTTACATTTACTGCACCTCCCAAGACATTAGGACCAAACATGATTGAATTTGCATTTTGATTGACAAATATATTACCAATTATACCTGCAGGTAACATACTCAGGTCAAAGCGGTTGTCCCAAGGTAAATTCAACGGAACGCCATCAAAAAACAATCCTAATTGACGTTCCCCTGCACCTCGTAAGAACAACATCGCTTCTCCACGAGAATTGGTTCTGATTCTTGCGGAAGGTAATTGCCTTTGAATTTCAGCAAGAGAGAATAAATCTGAACGTTGTAATTCGAAAAATTTGATTTCATTGATTGTAGAATTCACTACACTGCCGACATGGCGAGTGGAACCAACGTTAATGTCGCCCAGCCGATAAATTCGGAGAGAATCTGACTCGATTTCAGCAGCATTAAGGTTGGCAAAGAGAATAAAATGCAATAAGAAAAAGAGAGATTTATATTTCAACATGAAAAAATTCCGAAAAGATGAAAACATGAATAAAGTAATGTAAGGTAAACGCTCCAAATCAAACTTTATTACTCATTTTTAGTGAAAAACTGGATTTTCAAAATCTTGATTGAGTGTAGATATAAATATTCATAAAATAGAATTTGTCACGATACTATACATATAAGCCAATTTTTGCTTATTTTACAAACTGTGGTATTGCAAATAATGATATTATGAGTGTAAATATGCAAAAGTTTCGATTTACAGTTACTGACTACAGACGAATAACACGTTCCATGCTATATTTTTTTGTAGCCATGCTACCAATTTTGTTTATTGGGTTATATTTACTCAGAACACACAGAGACATCTACTTTTTAATCGCAACCTTTATAGCTGCAATTTTAGTACTTGCAGTATATTTTGGAGTTGTTAAATATGCCATGATTTATGACTCCGAATTTTCGATTGATAAAAGCGGTATCAAAGAAAATAATCTCAAAAACGGTAAACGATTTGAGTTCAATTGGGACAAAGTCGAATCAATCAAAATCAGCAAAACAAAGCATGTAGCCGATGTCAGAGAGTACTTGACAATTAAATTCACAAATTCAAATCATACGATATCAATTTCAGAGGATGAGGATAGAGAAACTAAGGATTTATTCCAAAGTTTCAAATCCCAATTACTCGAAAACATGACAAAGCAAGGATATAAATCGAAAATTGAAATCACTGATTAAGATTAGACATTGAATCGAAAATGAATCACGTCGCCATCTTTGACGATATATTCTTTTCCTTCGAGCCTCATTTTGCCATTTTCTTTCAATTTTGCTTCGGTCTTGAGTTCAAATAAATCGGTACAATGATAAATTTCAGCTTTGATGAATCCACGCTCGAAATCACTATGAATAATTCCGGCTGCTTGTGGTGCCTTCATTCCGCGTTTGAATGTCCAAGCTCTAACTTCTTTCTCTCCGGCGGTGAAATAAGTCTGCAAGTCCAAAGAATGGTATGCTGCACGGATTAATTGGTCTAAACCGGATTCTTCGAGTCCTGCAGAGTCTAAAAATTCTTTTTGTTCTTCTTCAGATTCAAGTTCGGAAATCTCAGCTTCTAATTTTCCGCAAATGACAATTACGTCCGAGCCGTTAGTTTGAGCAAATTGCTTAACAGACTTGACGTAGTCATTGTCTGCGGCAAGTGATTGCTCGTCAACATTACAGCAATAAATTTGTTGCTTCAATGTGATTAGATTCAAATCCTTCATTGCGAATAGCTGCTCATCAGTCAAATCCATTTTACGAACGGGAATTCCATCAAGCAAATTATCGGATACTTTCTGCAAAATTGGCTCGAGTATCTTGGCTCTTTCTGCGATAAGTCTATCATTTGAGCGTAGCTGCTTTCCAAGATTGTCAATTCTGCGGTTGATAGACTCAAGGTCGGCAAAAGCTAATTCGATTTCGATGGTTTCAATGTCCCGAATTGGGTCAATCGTAGTTTCAACGTGGTGAATATTTTCATCATCAAAGCAACGAACGACATGAATAATTGCTCCAACTTGTCTGATGCTTGCCAGAAATTGATTGCCTAAGCCCTCCCCTTTTGACGAACCCCGTACCAGCCCTGCCAAATCGACGAACTCAACTGTAGTCGGTATTGTCTTTTGGGGTTTAATAAGTTCAACAATCTTGAAAAGTCTTTTGTCGGGAACATCAACTGTTCCAAAATTCGGGTCAATAGTGCTAAAGGCATAATTAGATGTTTCAGCTTTTGTTGCTGTCAGAGCCGAAAATATTGTCGTTTTGCCAACATTTGGCAACCCTACAATTCCACAATTTACAGGCATAATTTCTCACTTTGATTCATTCGGAAAGTACAAAAATAACAATATTTACGGCAGCATTTAGAATTTTATTGCTCTAAAAAGCAAAAATCCCGTAATTTGATTTACGGGATTTGAAAAATTATGCTTTGACGACAGTTTCGACCACGAACTCGGGTGGGTCGTAAACTAATTTTTTTACAGAGCAATGATTGACAGCATTGACTAATGCTTGATAGTATTCTGCCGGAAACTCAGGTGGTACGTTGATTGAAATTTTAATTTGCGAGACCCTGCGATTGACAGTATCATATTTAAGGTCTTGGATAAGTTCGATATTGTCGGCGGGAATTCCGCGACTATCGCAAAAACCTTTAACGAAGATACCGCCACAAGTAGCTAATGAAGCTAAAAATAATTCATAAGGTGAAGGTGCTGAAGCGTCTCCACCGCCGCTTTGCGGTTGGTCGGTTTGGATGATAAAACCATTTTGTTCGGCATACACTTTTTTGTTGCCCGGAAAGAAAACTCTAATTGACATTTCGATTACTCCAAATTTTATTTGTAATTTTACAGTTGAATTTATTTCAAAAAATCATATTGCTAATAAGCAATACATATTATGACGTGAACATATGAAAAAAATTTCAATTGTTTTTATATTTTTAATTTTGACTTTTGCAATCGTTGTATTTTATTTCTATACATCGGTACTTAAGGAATCAATCAAATTTCCCAAAGACGAGATAATTGAAGTCCCGTCGGGTGCAAGTACAACAAAAATTATATCAATTTTCAATGGTTATGATGCTTTAGAACCATCTTGGATATTTAAATTTTATCTAAGAATACTTGCCCGAAACGAGAATAAATTTATCAAAGCCGGCTATTATAAATTCGATTCAACAATGACAAACCAAACTTTGGTTGATGCGTTAATGAGCGGCTCGCATCAACATAGTTTGAAAATTACAATACCCGAGGGTTTGACTTATATCGAAATTGCCGAAATTATCGAAAAGCGTACCAAAATCCCCAAGAAGAGATTTATAGCATTATGCGAAAACGACTCTTTGCTCAAGGCTCGCAAAATTGCAGCTATGAACGTGGAAGGATATTTACTGCCGAACACTTACAATTTCCCGCCGTCCGCAAATGAAAGGATTATTATAGACAGATTATTAAATGAATTAGAGACACTGTGGAAAAAGCAAATCGCAAATAAGATTGGAAATGTAAGTCTGAATAAGCACGAGATTTTAACCTTAGCATCAATTGTCGAAGCAGAAACACCAATTGACGCAGAAAAAGCCAAAGTCAGCGGATTATACCATAATCGTCTGAAAAAAAAGATGCTACTTCAAGCAGACCCGACAGTCCAATACGGAATGGGACAAAAAAAGCGATTGCTGTATGCAGACCTTGAACATAACACCAAATATAATACATACAAATTTTCGGGATTGCCACCGGGTCCAATCAATAATCCGGGTGCTAAAGCTATATTAGCTGCGGTCGAACCCGAATCTCATACTTATTTATATATGGTAGCAACTCCGGACCATACAGGTTGGCACAATTTTTCGGATACATATTCAGAGCATTTGGTTTTTGTTAATCAATATCGAAAGTGGTTCAAAAATCGAAATAGATAATGCTTAACTTGCATTGAAACTGATTTGAAAGTAATTCGTATTATAAAAATGAAAAAAATCATAATAACAATTGTAGTTTTAGCGTTAGTTGGCGCCGCCATTTGGGCATACTTCAACTATTTTCAAGCAGTTGCAACCGAGTATGTAACTGTCAAGCCAAAATACGGCGAATTCCTCTCTATTGCTACTACTACCGGAGAACTTCGAGCCAAAAACAGTATGGAAATTCGCGGTCCGCAACACGCTCGCTCAGTAGGTATTTGGCAAATGAAAATCAACAAATTGGTTGAAGAGGGAACTATTGTAAAATTAGGCGATTTTGTAGCCGAATTGGATAAATCCGAAATAATGACAAAAATCAAGGAAATTCAGCTCAATATTCAAAAAAATGAGTCACAATTTTTGCAATCAAAATTGGATAGTTCATTGACATTGTCAAGCGCTCGTGATGAATTGGAAAATCTGAAATTCAATATGGAAGAGAAAAAATTGCTTAAGGAGCAATCAAAATATGAAGCACCTTCCATCATAAGACAAGCAGAGATTGATTATGAGAGGATTGAAAGGAGTTTCACTCAATCTCTGAAAAATTACCAAACAAAAGTGAAGCAAGCGATCGCCAAAATCAATGTGATCTATACTGATTTAGTCAAAGAGCAACAGAAACTGCAACAATACACTGAAGTTTTAGACCAATTCACAATTCTTGCTCCTGCCGAAGGGATGGTGATTTATGCTCGCGAATGGAGCGGCAGACGCAAGGTAGTAGGCTCGACGGTTGATGCATGGTATCCGATTGTAGCAACATTACCCGACCTAACGGTTATGGAATCTGTTACATACGTTAATGAAGTAGATATTCAGAAAATTAAAGAAAAGCAACCCGTAAAAATCAGCTTAGATGCAAATCCCGACAAACGAATCACAGGAAAAGTAGTCAAAGTAGCTAATATCGGCGAACAAAAAAGTGGCTCGAATGCAAAAGTATTTGAAGTGGTTATAGAACTAAGCGAAACTGACTCTTCTTTACTTCCGGCGATGACTACAAGCAACGAAATTTTGATTGATAAATTAGAAAAGGCTCTGTATATACCACTTGAAGGATTGCATACTGAAAATATTGAAAATGAAAAAAAATATTTCGTTTATAAAAAAGATAAGTCGAAAATTGTAAAGAAAGAAGTCAAGATTGGGATTATGAATCAAAATGAAGTTGTAATCGAATCCGGTTTAACTGTTGATGATGAAATTTTGCTGAGCGAACCTGCCGAAAAATCTGAAATTGAATTTATTACAATATCTAAAAACAAGAAATGATAAAACATTTCGGATATAATTTCAAAATAGCCACCGAAGCTATTATCCAGAACAAGTTGCGTTCGGTGCTAACATCACTGGGCATAATCTTTGGCGTTTCATCGGTAATAGCAATGCTTGCAATTGGTAGCGGTGCCGAACAGGCAATACTCGAAAAGATGAAACTGTTAGGCACAAACAATATTATCATCCTACCATTAGACAGAGAAAAACAACAAGAGATTTCCGATGAAAGCGAGGAGAATAGTGATAAGAAAGAAGGCACAACTGAAAAATTCACTCCCGGATTCACTTTGAACGATTTAGATGCAATCACAAAAATCGTCAAATCGGTAACATATGCCAGCCCGGAAATAATCTACGAAACTGATGCAATGCATTCGAGTTTGAGCACGAAAATCAAATTAGTCGGCATTTTGCCCGAATACTTCAAAATCAATAATTTTTCGCTCAGCAAAGGCAATCAGCTCCATGAAAGTAATTATAAATTTGCCGAAAACGTTTGTATAATTGGCTATAGCCTTAAAACGAGACTCTTCCCAACTGATGACCCAATTGGCAAATTTGTAAAATGTGGCGAACATTGGTTGAAAGTAGTCGGTATAATGGACGAAAGAAGCATGTCCAAGGAAAACATTCAGAGTTTGAACATTCGCGATTATAATCTTGACATTTATATTCCGATCAACACCATGCTGTTGAGATATATAAATCGCTCCTTGGTTACCAAACAAGATTTCTTACGAGAACGCGGAGATGATAGCAAAAAAATTGACCCTAATTATCACCAAGTTGACCGAGCGATAATCCATTTTGCTGAATCCGGCGAAATCAATAAATCAGTTGAAATCATAGAGCGATTATTACTTCGCCGACATAATGGAGTGAAAGATTTCGAAATTGTAGTGCCGGAATTGCTGTTGCAACAAGAGCAGAGCACAAAACGCATATTCAATATAGTTCTCGGTGCAATAGCGTCAATTTCATTGATTGTTGGTGGAATTGGGATTATGAATATTATGCTTGCGTCAGTGATGGAACGAACGAAAGAAATTGGGATAAGAAAAGCTGTCGGAGCACGCAGGTCGGACATTTTGACTCAATTCTTATTAGAAGCAGTGGCAATCAGTATGACCGGCGGAATAATAGGAATTATTCTGGGTGTAACTGTAGGGATTCTAATTGAAACTCTGACAGGCATAACTACTATAATCACTCCTGAATCGGTTTTCTTATCATTTTTTGTTTCAATTTCGGTAGGCTTGATTTTTGGGATTACTCCTGCTCGCCGAGCATCAAAACAAAACCCAATCGAACTTTTAAGGTACGAATAAAATGCAAAAATTTTTGATTTTGATAATTATATTTTTTAGTGGGTTTAAGGCATATAGTATCGAGTTTACATTGGACGATTGTATCAGGTATGCTCAAAGAAATAGTATTGATGCTCAAAAAGCCATGAATTCGTTCTTGGCTCGGACTAATCGCTCTCAAGCATTTTACGCTGATTTTTATCCACAATTGCTTTTGAATGCTTCGTTGCCCGGAGTATCGAGAGAAATCAACCAAATCACTCAACCCGATGGAACAACATTATTCCGTGAGCAAAGCCAGCTTTTCACTTCCGGTGCGTTGACATTATCTCAAAAAATCCCATTTCTGAATTCCGAATTATCAATAGCAAGTGGTATAACCAAACTTGATGTTTATCAAACGAATGATTACACACTTTGGCGAAGCACACCATTTCAAGTTACTTATCGCCAACCACTGTTCAAATACAACTCTATGACTTGGGATAGGAAAATTCGTGAACTGATTGATTCAAAATCTGATGATGAATTCAACCAAGAAATGGAAGACATTGCTATAAACGTTACCCGAAAATTCTTTGAATTGTACCTATCCGAAATGAATTTGAAAAATTCAGAACAAAATGTTGCAGTCAATGATACTTTGTTCAGACTTTCTGAAGGAAGGTTTTCGGTAGGGAAAATCGCCGAAAATGATTTGCTCCAAAGTGAACTTGCATTGTTAAATGCTAATAATTCTTTTAGCAGTGCTGAATTAGAATACCGAAGAACATTGGACGAATTGAAAATTACAATTGGATATACAGGAAGCGATAAAATCAGCATTATTCCGCCTAAAGATATACCTCAAATTGATATTTCGCCGGACGAAGCTGTCAGATATGCAGTTATGAATAATCCCCGAATAACAGACCTTGAAATAAGAAAGCAAGAGGCTGACCTTGCATTGCAACGTGCGGAAAGCAACAACAGAATAAATGCCGATATATTTGCTTCTTTTGGATTGAATCAAGCTGCAGGGCAATTTGATTTAATTTACAGAGATTTGCTCGACAGGCAAAGATTCGATGTAACGATACAATTGCCATTATTTACTTGGGGTAAAGGTTCGGGTACTTTAGAAGCAGCTTTGCAAGACAAAAACCGTATTATTTCTGATAGCGAATTGCAGAGAATGAATTTTGAAATGGAAGTAAGATATCTGACTGAAAGATTAAATCAGCTTAGACGGCAAGTAGAAATTTCAACCAAAGCCGATACAATTGCTGCAAGAAGATTCGACGTTGCTAAGAATCGTTATATAATAGGAAAAATTGATTTGAATTCTTTTTTTATAGCCCAAAGCGAGAAGGACATAGCGTTTCGAGCATTAGTGCAAAATTTACAAAGTTTTTGGCTTGCATTTTATAATGTAAGAAAGTTAACTTTGTATGATTTCGCAATGCAAAAACGAATAAACTATGTTTTGGAAAGAAAATAAATGAAATTAAATATCAATTTTGCCATAGCAATCGTATTCTTAGTTGCGATTGTAATATATTTTGGTACTGTAACCCCTTCGGTCACTTTTACAGATAGTGGTGAGTTAGCAGGAGCTTGCTCATCGCTCGGGATAGCACACCCAACCGGCTATCCCCTATTCACAATACTCGGATATTTATGGACACTGCTACCATTGCCCCTGTCTAACGTTTACAAGCTGAATTTGCTTGCTTCACTCTGGACAGCGTTATCTGCTGTGGTTTTCTTTACATGGATTAGGGACATATCCATGCATTTGTGTAGAGAAATCATGCGAGAGCAAATTAACAAGAAAAAGAAAATCAAGCCTGAGTATGTGAGTTTGTTTTCTGATGAAGATTTGATCAACAAATTATCACTTGTGTTGGCGATAACTTATGCTTTTGCGTTGACAATATGGGCTCAAGCAGTTGTAATCGAAGTTTATTCACTTCAGTTATTGATTTTCAATTTACTGATTTTTTTACTTGTGCGATCATATATCAATATTTCAAACAATTTTTATCTTTTAGCTACTGCATTTATTTTCGGGTTGGGTTTTGCGAATCATATGACAACAGTGCTATTAGTACCGGGCGGGATTTTGCTCTTTTATAATATTTTCAGGGAACGTAGAACCAATCAGTCATCATCATCTGCCAAAAGCGAGAATCCGGCTCAACGCAAACAACTTAGCTTTAGCTCGCTCATAAGTTATATGTCTGCGCTTTTCATCTCAGGATTAGCATTGTATATTTATATGCCATTACGAAGCGCTGCGCTACCGGCATTCAACTGGGGATGGGTACATCGTAGTTTCGACAAATTTATTTATCACGTGCAAGGTAAGCAATACCAAGGTTGGATGTTTTCGGACATAGAAGCATTTTTTGCAAATATTGGCGAATTCATTCAAGATTTACCCTTCCAGTTTGGGATTGTCGGCTTGATTTTGGTTTGTACAGGTTTCTTTATGGTCCACAAAACGAATATGCGAGCTGTTTATATTTTCTTTGCGGTTAATTTTTTGGCATGTATAATTTATGCATCGAACTATTCAATTCATGATATTGAAGCATATTACGCATTGGCTATCATTTCATTATTCCCTTTTGCAATAGTTGCTTCTGCAGATTTACTCAAAAGGAACAAGAACTTAATATATGCACTTTTACTGATTCCAATTTTAAATTTCGCTCTTAATCTAAAATCAAATGACAAGTCGGGTGATGTATTAGTACATGAATACACTACAACACTAGTAAACGGTTTGGGCAAAGATGCAATCGTTATTTCTGCACAATGGGATTATTGGAATTCTGCATTCATATATTTTCGTGAGGTTGAAGGAATGCGGAACGATGTGTGGTGGATAGGCAAAGAACTAATGCGTCGAACATGGTATCCGATGCAACTACAACAATGGCATCCAACAATATTCGACGATGCAAAGAATGAATTGAAAGCATATTCTGAAGATCTCGAACGATTCGAATCAGGGCTCCCACCGAATTCATATCCATTTATCCAACAGAATTTTGTAGCTTTGTTCAGAAAGATAATTGAATCAAATATTGATAAAAGACCAGTTTATATCACATTAGATATATTGAAAACTGAGGAAGAAATGATTCGAGGTTATGAAGTTGTACCCGAAGGACTTGCCATAAGACTATATCGTCCGGGTACAGTTCCGGCAGATGTGCTATTTGCAATTCCTAATTTGAATCGTTTTATCGAATCTTCTAAAGTTACCGAGAGCTCTATTGGGCATTCATTGGTTGAAGTTGCCTCTCATTCTGTATTCAGTTTGGGGCAATTTGAATCATTGTATCAAAGATTTGATAATGCCAAAAAGGCTTATGAGTACTCATTGAAAATAAATCCAAATAATCCGGATGCTCAAAAAGCCTTAGCTAATCTTAATTCTCGTTGATTTCGTTCTGTAATTTTTCTTGTGATTGGCTCAAATTTGTCCAAGTTTCCATGCATTGATTCAACTTTTTAGCGAATAAATCATATTCTGTACGAGCTTTGGAATATTTTTGTTTATCGTTGAGAAAATCTGTATTGAGAAAAAGTGCATCTAACTTTTGCATTTTTTCTTCAAATTCCGCAATCTCTTGTTCAAGAGTGGCGATTTGTTTGACAATTTTGCCTAATTCTCGTTGCATCTCTTTGCGCTTTTCACGGCGTAATTGCGAGCCTGACGTTTTGTCTTCGGATTGGACTTCATCATTTTTATTGGACGGTGTGTCGGATTTTATCAAATTCAAGTCTCCGATTTCTGTTTTTGTTAAGTAGTAATCTATATCTCCGGGATATTCCTTGACATTGCGGTTTTTGAATTCAAAAGTTTTGTCTGTTAATCCTTCAAGAAATTCACGGTCATGGGATACAACTATCAAAGTGCCTTCGTAATCCATCAATGCAGATTTCAAGACATCTTTTGTTAACATATCCAAGTGATTTGTAGGCTCATCGAGAATCAGCAAATTACTAGGTGTGAGTAATAACTTAGCAAGAGCCAGACGAGATTTTTCACCACCGGAGAGAACTTTTACTCGTTTGTATATATCGTCGCCGCTGAAGAGGAATGCCCCCAATAAATGACGCACCTGAGTTCGCATCTCCCCTGTGGCAGCATTATCAATAATTTCAAAAACGGTGCTGTCACCGGAAAGCATAGTCGCTTGATGCTGTGCATAGTATCCCGTAACGACGCTCTCCCCGATTTTCACATTTCCATCGAAGCTTTCGATTCCAGCCAGTATTCTCGAAAAAGTAGATTTACCTTCGCCATTTTTACCGACAAAAGCGGCTCTCTCCCCTCTTTCAAGTGCAAAATCAACTCCTTTCAAAACGTTCAATTCATCGTAACTTTTCGATAAATTTGTTACTTCTACAACAAGTCTGCCTGAACGCGGAGGAACAGGAAATCGAATATTAACAGTCGAAGTATCAACGTCCTCCAATTGAACAACAGTCATTTTTTCTAACTTCTTGACACGAGATTGAACGCGAGAAGCAAGCGAAGCCTTAGAGCGGAATCTTTCTACAAATCTTTCAATCTGTGCAATCTCACGTTCTTGGTTGCGTAATGTAGCTACTTCACTTTGGCGTTGTTCGTCACGTTTCATCATGAAATCACTATATTTATATGGCATATCGTAGATTTTCTGGTTGGTGATTTCGATTGTGCGGTTGGTGATATTATCAAGAAATTTTCTATCATGGGAGACCAAAATCACAGAGCCGACGTAGTTTTTGAGGAACAATTCAAGCCAACGAATGGATTCAATGTCCAAGTGATTTGTAGGCTCATCGAGCAAGATGCAATCAGGTTTGTTGATAAGGATTTTTGCAAGTTCGATACGCATTTGCCATCCACCCGAAAACTCGGTAACTAAACGATTCAAATCTTTGCGTGTGAAGCCAAGCCCAATCAAAATCATTTCAACATCGCCTTGTGCAGAGTGTGACTCAAGAATTTTTAGTCGTTCGGACAGATGCGACATGGTATCGAGAAGTTCAAAATATTCCTCAGATTCATAATCAGTCCTATTTGAAACTTCTTCAGTCAGTTTTTCAAAGTCTGATTCGCTCGATTTGATTTCAGTCAAAGCAGATTCGGCTTCTTCCAAAACCGTAACATCAGAATGAATTTGTGGGTCTTGGGATAAATAGCCAACTTTGAAATAATTAGGAAAAATAATCTTTCCTGCCGAAGGCTCTTCGTACCCGGAAAGAATTTTCATCAAAGTAGATTTGCCTGAACCATTTCGACCAATCAAGCCGATTTTGTCGCGGCTATTGACAACAAAACTCACATTATCGAATAATGTTCTGCCGCCAAAGTGAATACCAATATTATTACATGAAATCATTTTATCTAATTAACCCTATTTCCGTTTGAATTGAATAAATGCAATTTTGAATTGTCGAACTTGATATTGATAATATCGTTCGGTAAAATTTGTTTGTCAAGATTATATCTTATTGATTTGAGACTTCCGAAAAAATCGAAATAAATGAGTTGCTCAAATCCGAGAAATTCGACGTTCAGAACTTCTATTTTGAATGAATCGCTATCCGAATCAGAAAGAATAATGTCTTCAGGACGTATGCCGCAAGTTTTTACATCGCTGATATCGTTCTTAAGTTCAGAATGCAAAGGTATAACGAAATCATTTTCTATTAATTTTATTGACTGATATTGTATAGACGTTGCATCAAAGAAGTTCATCTGAGGACTTCCGATGAATTGTGCAGTAAAAATATCCGATGGGAAATCGTAAATTTTCTGAGGCGTATCAATTTGATTGATTTTCCCACCATTCATAACCACAATCCTATCGCCCATAGTCATAGCTTCAGTTTGGTCGTGAGTGACATATACAGAACTTGTGCCGAATTCCCTATGGAGTTGGATAATTTCTGTTCTCATCTGGACTCGTAATTTGGCATCAAGATTTGAGAGCGGCTCGTCAAACAAAAAAACTTGAGGTTTGCGAATCAAAGCCCTCCCCAATGCTACTCGCTGGCGCTGCCCTCCGGAAAGTTGCTTTGGCTTTTTGTTAATATCGTCGCTAAGACCAATGATTTGAGCAATTTTTTCAACTTGAGTTTTGATTTCGTTTTTGTTGACTTTTTTTATTTTCAACGGGAAAGCTAAATTATCGTAAACCGATAGATGCGGATACAGAGCATAATTTTGGAATACCATCCCAACAGACCTTGCATTTGACGGTAAATTATTGATTATCTTGCCGTCAAAGTACAAATTGCCTGAGCTTATATCCTCCAATCCTGCAATCATTCTAAGGATTGAAGTTTTGCCGCATCCTGAAGGACCGACCAAAACAACAAATTCGCCTCTATTGATATTGAAAGATGCCGAGTCAACGGCTTTGGTGCCGATTGAATACTCTTTTGTGATATTTTCTAACTTAATTTCAATCATGGTTCAAATACAAATCACAAATGTAAATAATAAGTGTGGTATAACATTGAAGATTTAATGATTATATTTGTATTTTGTACATAAACAGTCTTTTACAATGAAATATATTCAAATTACAATCACAATAGCAGTTATTGCAATGACGACATTATTGACATCATGTAATGACGCAGACCCGAACGTACCGAGCGGCGACCCCGAGATTCTTTCAATATCTCCGGCAACAGCACATATTGGTGATACAGTCACAATCACCGGGAATTATCTTGGATTTGGTGTATCATCTGCATCAGTGAAAATTGGCAATAACTCCTTTGTAGGTCTTAATGAATGTGTCTCTTGGCAAACAAATCAAATAAAATTCCGAGTGCCGGATTCTGCGTCAAGCGGAGATGTGACAGTTAATTTCAGCTTTACTTCGAGCAATGCTGTTGCACTTAAGGTAATCAAATATCCTCCGATTGAAGTCGTAGAGATAGTTGGCAAGGCTTTTAAGATGGGTTCGAATTCAAATTCGGTTGATGAATTCCCCGAACATGTCGTAACAATTACAAAGACTCTCGAAGTCGGTAAGCACGAAATTACACAAAGACAATATAGCAATATGATGCGACGAAATCCATCGCTTACTGCAGATTTCAGAGTACCGGTTTATAATGTAAGTTGGCTGAATGCTGTGCAATTTTGCAATGCACTCTCTAAAGCCCAAAACTTAGATACAGCATATAGATTTGTTGGTGAAAATGTATTATGGAATGAAAATTCAAACGGGTGGCGTTTGCCGACTGAAGCCGAATGGGAATTTTTGTGTAGAGCGGGCACCGAAGGTGACTTTGCCGGAACAGGTGTTATTAACGAAATGTGTTGGATAAGCGATAACTCAGGATTGAAACCGCATCCGGCAGGTTCTAAGTCACCAAATCAATTCGGATTGTATGATATGCACGGAAACGTTTGGGAATGGTGCTGGGATTGGTATTTGCTTGATTATTATTCAACAAGTCCAACTAATGACCCCAAGGGTCCTGATTTTGGCTCGAGACACGTCATTAGAGGTGGCTCATATAATGACGGTGCTTCGTATGCAAGGTCATCAAACAGGACCATACCTGAAATACTGTCTAACAATATTGGTTTTAGAATCGTAAGAACAAAAAATTAAACATTCACAATCAATGTGAATTTATACAAAATGTATTTAAAAAAACTTATCAATATTATCAGTTTTATATTTTTGCTTGGTCTTTTTGCTTGTAGCAATGAATATCCTTATGACACCTTCAACACAAACGGGGGCGAAACGAGAGCAAATTCTTATGAAAGTTATGGCAAATTGCCAATGCTTATGCTTACGAATGAAACTCTACTAATTAGTGATTCATCCGGTATAATTCAAGCTCCTGTAGCATTTGGACCACAAGATTACATTATTGCTACTCGCTCCGGAAAAATTATCCGACTTATGGATACACGTGGGCAATGGGAATATCAACTTGATTCAAGTATAATTTCCATGACCGGAATCGCCGGAATTATCAAAGATGAAATTTCGGCTTTCGTTTCGAGTGACAACCATTTGATATCGCTCAGCAAAGACGGTAAGCTCATTTTCAAGACAAAACTTGATATATTGAACTCGGAATTTTTGACATATTCTGAACTACTTGCTTTCAATGATGCCTTTGTCGTCGGGACAAATGACGGCTTTATCGCGAAATACGATTTATCGGGTAAAATCCAAAATAGTTTACAATTTGAAAATGCAATAACCAAAATGATTGCATCCGAAAATGGAATAGTGACATTTGGTCTGACTCACAACTTGTTTGGAAAGTCTGATACACTTGTAATTGCCGATAGAGATTTGAATATAAAACACCAAATTAGCATTGATAATTTCCGAATTCTAGACGGACCGATTATAAAAAATGGCAGAATTTATATTTCCGGAGCTTCAGAAACGGACAAAGGGAGATTGGGACGAATTATTATATACGATACAGACGGGAAATTACTCTCCGACATAGAAACAGATTTAGTTATACGGACGATTTCGGTTGATGATGTAGGTAATATTTATGCAGCAGGATTCAATTCCGGGATTGCCGAATACTTTTCTTGTTTGTATTCATTTGATAAATCAGGCAAGGAAAGATGGAATTTGTATTTGAAATCATCAGTCAATTCGCCAATTATTATTTGCAAAAAGTATATAACATTTGTCGGACTGACGACGGAAGGACCCGGGATATTTGCGATTAGGCATGAAGACGGACTTTTGATAAGGTTGCACCCTCTGAATGAATTGCCGCTCCTTTATTTGCATCCGACGGTAACCAGCGAACCAATGATGGTGTTGTTTGGTTCAGAAAGACCAGTTATAATAAAAATGACAGAAACACAGTTAGACAAAGTTTTACCTTGGTAATAGATATGAAATTAGAAAATGGAAATAGTGGCTCAATAATAACTCATCACGGCTTTACACCAAAAATTCCTGAATCAGCTTTCCTTTGCGAAGGCGTCAGAATAATTGGCGATGTAGAATTGGGCGAAAATGTTTCGGTTTGGTTTAATACCGTAATACGCGGTGATGTAAATTATATCCGTATCGGAGATAACAGCAACATTCAAGATATGAGCATGTTGCATGTGACTAATAAAGTTTGGCCCCTCATAATTGAAAGAAATGTCTCGATTGCACATTCGGTTACAGTTCATGGTTGCACTTTGAAAGAAGGATGCTTGGTTGGAATTGGAGCGAATGTTTTGGATGGGGCTGTAGTTGGCGAATATGCCCTTGTGGCAGCCGGAACAGTTGTTCGCGAAGGGTTTGAAGTGCCACCAATGACATTGATTGCAGGAGTACCGGGAAAAGTTATCCGCGAACTGAAACCCGCTGAAATTGAACGAGTAAAAAGCACTCCGTACAATTATATTAACTATGTTGCGGAATACAGAAAAGAATACGAACAATATTTACAAAATAATAAACAATAAACTATAAAGAGAATTTAATATGTTTAAAAGCATGACAGGATTCAGCAAATCTGAATTAAGCGAGAATGGTATTAACATTGTGATTGAATTAAGAAGCCTGAACGGCAAATTCCTTGAATTAGGATGCCGTTTACCGAGAGCAATCCAACACAGAGAGAACGAAATACGCGAAATTGTAAAGCGGAACATGACTCGTGGCTCAGTAAATATAAACGTCAATCTCGAACTTGACGCAAATCAAAGCCAATTCATTATAAATGATTCGGCGGCAACACACGTTTATGACCAACTCCAAGCGCTCAAGAAAAATTTCAAATTCAAGGAAACCATAAAACTTGATAATCTTCTTGCGTTTTCAAGTTATTTTGTTGGTCGCGAAGAATCAGCCGATGAAGAAGAAATCATGAAAGTAGTCACAAAAGTGCTTCGTGAAGCTCTAAAAAAACTTGATATTATGCGTACCAAAGAAGGTAAGCAAATACTGAACGATATTACTAACAGATTGAAAAAAATCACTGAAAATGTGAATAAAATCGAAAAACTCGGCATAGAAAAAATCCCGGCAGAACGCGAAAGACTCAAACAGAGAATTGCCCAAATGTTCGAAAGCGATGAATATGACGAGCAACGTTTGCAAACTGAAATGGTATTACTCGCCGATAAACTTGACATTTCGGAAGAGTGTGTACGCTTGTATTCGCATTTCAAATTTTTCAATGAAACAATCAAATCGAACGAGCCATCAGGTAGAAAATTGAACTTTTTGCTACAAGAAATGAACAGAGAAATCAATACTATTGGCTCTAAAGCATCAGATTCTTATATTTCACAGCTCGTAGTATTGACCAAAGAAGAATTGGAACGAATAAGAGAGCAAATTCAAAACATAGAATAAAAAATGATTAGAAATTATTATACTTTACTCCACTTAAGCAATGAAATAAATAATTTATCGGGATATGCTGTTAAAGAGTGTTGGACTCAAGAAAGTGATTCGCTGGTTATAGAACTTAGTGATACGAAGACATCGAAATTTTTGATTTTCCGCTCTGATGGCAAACATGATGCGCTTTTTATCCGAAATCAATTTGCACGTGCAGGTAAAAATTCCGTCTCATTGCTCGAAGAAATCACTGATGAGCTTTTCCAGTCCTGCGAAGTATTTGAAAAAGAGCGAATAATTCGTATCCGATTCATCAATACTTTGGCATATTTTGTATTGTTCGGAGGTGAAAACAGCAATGTTTTCATCACAAATAGTGACGATACCATCATTGATGCATTTAAAAACCCAAGCAAACACATGGGTGAAAAATTTACAGTAGAATCTCGTGTTATTCCGTCAATCAATGATTTCAATTCGGAAACAATCACACGAAAAGCAGTCGCAGCGTCGGACTTCTTATTCGGGTCAATTTATGCCGAAGAGTTGATGAATAATATTGGACTTAATCCTGATTTACCGATTGGAGAGTTATCAGGTGAGGATATTGATTTGTTGCTTGATGGTTGTGATAAATTTCGCGATAAGCTAATATACGACCCGGTCTATATGGTTTACGAAGACGACGATTCATACATCTTTTCGCTGACATCACTCACAAAGTATCCTTTAGTTAAACAATTTGATTCAATTAGCGAAGCAATCGGCTTTGCAATATCAAAGAATATTAGCTCCGGCAACTTTGATAAATTGAGTTCTGATATTAAAAAGGCACTTGAATTTTCATTATCTAAAAATCAGAAGCAACTTCAATCCATGAGAAATGATGAAAATCTTCTGAAAAGTATTAAAGATTATAAGACAATTGGCGATTTGTTGATGTCATATCCCGAAAATGCCGAACACCCCGGAAAATTGCTCGAAATGGAAGATGAAAACGGTGTAGTTCACAAAATCAAGCTCGAACCGAAATATAGTATTTACAAAAATGCTACATATTACTACCAAAAGTCGAAGTCAGCTGAAGCAGAATTAAATTCACGGGCAAAGCGGATACCAAGTATCGAAAAAAAAATTGAATCTATCAACCAAGCAATAATTGAATTTGGTACAATCGAAAATGTAAAAACATTGGAAAAATTCAAAGATAAGCACAAACATATACTTTCGATAAAAATGGAATTTGAAAAGAAAACACCTGAAGACAAATATAAGAGATTTGAACTCGGCGAGGGATTCACAGCATTTGTGGGCAAAAATGCCTCAAATAACGACGAATTGACAATGAGATTTGCAAAGCCTAATGATTTGTGGTTTCATGCAAGAGGCACTAGTGGTTCGCATGTAGTGCTGAAATTGAATAAACCCGAAAAACCTCCGAAGCACATTTTGGAGAAAGCGGCAGAACTTGCAGCTTATTACAGCGGAGCCAGAAATGCGAAATATGTACCTGTAATTTACACATTTAAAAAGTTTGTCCGTAAACCCAAAGGTGCAAATATAGGAGCAGTAGTCGTGAGCAAAGAAGAAGTGATTATGGTTGAGCCGAAATTGCCCGTAGGCGCTCAGGATTGATGTTCTAATTCATCAGTATTCATAGTGCCTTTGAGCGATAACTTCGCGGAACGTTCTCTGATAAGGAACATACCACCGACAAGAAGTTGAACCATAAGCCCTACTGCGTGATTGATAGTTGCATATGCTAATGCAGTTTCTTCTTTCAATCCGTAAAGACCCATCATAGCATACATAATCAAAAAGTGCATTACCCCGATTCCACTTGGAGTCGGGGCTATTGTTACCCCTATTCCTGATACTATTACCAAAAACAAAGCATCTGATAATTGTACATCAATATAAGTGTGGAAATCAAAACAGTAAAACATGATGTACATTGGCAACGCATAACAAGCCCAGATCAGTAGTGATTCTACAGCTAATCTGATATATGAGCCCGGTGTTTTGATGATTGTAAATCCCTTTCGGAACTTTTCAAACATATCAGTCAATCGCAAATACACTTTTTCCGAAAATGGTTTGACAAGAAATCGTAATAAGTAATTTACAAACGGAGGATAAAAACCGAATAACAATATTACAAATACAAAAACTGAAAACATTATGATACGTTCTGCATCTACTCCGGGAAGCATTTCAACAATTTTATCTCGAGAGATGATAAATGCAATAACAAAAAGAAATCCGAGTGTAAATACATCAATAACTCGTTCTACAATGATTGTGGCAAATGCACTCGAAACAGATGTGTTTCGACGTTTCGCATACACATAAGGTCTGACAAATTCGCCCAATCGCGGCAAAATTGCATTGAAAAAGTAACCTACCATAACAGCTGAAAATAAATTTATCGTTGGACCGGGCTCTTGGATTGGTTTAAGTATCGTTTTCCAACGAATAGCACGAATGAAGTGCGATAAAATGATTATTGGTATGGGCACAATTGCCCATAAATAATTCGCCCCTTTCAGTACCGATACGAGTTCGTCGAAGTCAACATCTTTAACGGCTAAGTAGGTCGAACCTATAATTAGCACTAATGTTAAAGACCATTTTAAGATGTTTTTCTGGATTCCGCTCATTCAATCTGCGATTTTCTATAATAATTAGTTAATATTGTGCATAACAAAATTTTTAAAATATGAATTTATACTGTACTTTACAAACTTAATATTGAAAAAATGAAAAAAAGTTTGAATGAGTATCATAGAAGCAATTATATTAGGTATCATCCAAGGGTTAACTGAATTCATTCCAATCAGTAGCACAGCACATCTTACCATAGCCGGACACTTAATGGGACTGATTGACCCCGATTCTCCCGAAAAATGGACAGCATTTATTGCAATCATTCAGTTGGGAACTTTAGTTGCCGTACTTTTCTACTTCAGAACTGATCTATACCGAATCCCAAAATCTTTTTTGTCGGAAAATTTAGTCAAACGCACTCCCTATAAAGAGCAAAGTTACGAATCCAGAATGGGATGGCTAATCATCATCGGTACTATTCCGATTGTGATGGTAGGACTTATACTCAAAGATTTTATCGAAGGCAGCTTTACGAAAGAACTCAACGTCATTGCCGGAAGTTTGATAGGATTGGCTGTAATTCTTGCTGCTGCCGAGAAATTATCCAAGCGCACGAAGGATATGAAAGCGATCGCGATAAAAGATGCCATCATAATTGGAATTGCTCAATGCATCGCTCTGATACCCGGTTCATCACGTTCAGGGACTACTATTACTGCCGGATTATTCATGGGCTTGAATAGAGAAACCGCAGCACGATTCTCGTTCTTGCTCTCTATTCCTGCAATATTGGCAAGTGGATTATTGAGCGTTTATCAAGCATTGGTTTACATTGACGGAAGCGATGCAATCAATTTGATTGTTGCTACAGTCTTTTCGGGTATAAGCGGTTATTACGCAATTGATTTTTTAATCAATTTTTTGAAAAAGCACAGTACTTTTGTTTTTATATACTACCGAATCGCTTTAGGTATAATTATCTATGTAGCACTAATGTACTTTAGCAATTAAATTCAATCTTGATTTACCGATTTTAATTCAATTAAAGCTTGCAAAATTGTGGAAAAATCTATATTTTGTGGGATATTTTTTGTCAAATTTTGTAAAGTTTAAAAATGAAGAATGAAATTTTAGAAAGATTACTCCGTTACGTAAAAATTGATACCCAATCAGACCCTGCATCAAGCAATACACCAAGTACACAAAAGCAATTCGATTTGGCAAATTTGCTTGTCGAAGAGTTGAAAGAATTCGGCTTAGAGCATGTTGAAATATCTGACAAATGCTACGTATATGCGACATTACCATCAAATATTCCATCTAATGATGATGCTTATGGCAAAGTTCCTGCAATTGGTTTTATTGCACATGTTGATACATCTCCTGACACAACAGGTACGAATGTAAATCCTCAGATAATCGAAAATTACCAAGGTGGCAATATTGTATTGCCAAATGACACAAGCGTAGTTATTACAACTGCCGAATCACTCGGATTGGCGAAATGTATCGGGCATACACTTGTGACTACTGACGGAACTACACTCTTAGGTTCGGACGACAAATCCGGCGTTACTGCAATTATGACAGCAGTCAAATATTTATTGGATAATCCGCAAATCATTCATGGTGATATAAGAATTGGCTTCACACCGGACGAAGAAATCGGACGAGGTGCAAATCATTTCGATGTCGAAAAATTCAATTGCAAGTACGCTTATACTCTTGACGGTGAATTACCGGGCGAAATAAACAAAGAAACTTTTTCGGCAAATGCCTGTATCATCCGAGCAAAAGGTCGCGACATTCATCCAGGCTATGCCAAAGATATTATGGTCAATTCTATTCGTGCAATCGCTGACGTCATCGCATTGACACCCGCCGATATGGCTCCGGAAACTACAGATGGCTACCAACCATACATTCATCCTCATAAAGTTTCGGGTACTGTCGAACATTCTGAATTGCACTTGCTATTCCGTGATTTCAAAACCGAAGGGCTTGACGAGCAAAAAGTGATGATGGAAAAAATAGTTGCACAAGTGCAAGAAAAGCATCCGAAAGTAAAATTGGAGCTTGAAATTGTCGAATACTACAGAAACATGTTAGAATTACTCGAAGCCCAACCTGAAGGACTTGACTATCTATGGGAAGCTTGCGTTAGAGCCGAAACAAATCCATATTGGAGTCCTATACGTGGTGGAACTGACGGCTCGAGATTGACGGCTATGGGTCTCCCCACTCCGAATATCTTCACAGGTGGTCAAAACTTCCACAGCAAAACTGAATGGGTTTCAATTGATTTCTTAGCCAAAGCGGTTGAAACAGTCATACATTTGACTCAAGTTTGGTACGAAAAAAGTAAAGTTTAATACAATTTTTCTTGAACATAAATCTCCCATTCAGTTTATTGAAGGGGAGATTTTTGTTTTACTCATCAAAACATTCATCAACATTGAAATAATTCTTGTTTTATTTGTCAAATTATTCTATATTCGCATTAGTAATTCTTTAAAAAGTTAACCAATAACTAAAATTTTGTTTTAGTTTATTAAAAATATTACGATAAGGTACTCAAAATTTTGAAAATGGGAATAAAAAGTGGCAATATCAGTTAATTTGGACGAATTGGAACCCGGGAGTACTTTAGCCGAACCAGTTATGAACAGTTTCGGACAGACCTTGATTGCAAGTGGAGCCGAACTAACCCCCAAACATATAAGTATTTTAAAAACGTGGAATATTCAGAGCGTAAAAATCAAAACTGATTCTAATGAAATAATTGGAAAATACAGCGATGAGCAACTACTTTTTGCTTTTGAAAAACTAATGCAACATGTAAAGTGGCAACCGAGAAATAGGAATGAAGAAGATTTGCTTAAATTAGGTACTTTATTTTTTGTTGAAAAAAAACAATAATATTTTATGGATAAAAGAATAGAGTATTTTTTAAACAAATCAAGGCATTTCCCGACTTTACCAACAATATATACTTCGTTGATGAATGTGCTTTCAAATCCGCGTTCTACGATTCAAGATGTAACGGATGTAATTTCACGAGACCAATCCTCAGCTTCAAAATTATTGAAAGTAGCAAATTCATCTTTATTTTCAATTCAAGGTAAAATCAATACAATTAGTCAAGCAGTATTTTATCTTGGATTTAATGAAGTCAAGAATGTACTTTTAGCTCTTTCGGTTATGGATATATTTTCTCAGATAAGCAACTCAAGGAGTGCTAATATTGTCCATTTGTGGAAACATTCGATTTCAGTTGGTGTGATTTCGAAACTTTTGAGTACAAGACTTGGACTTAAAGATTCGGAAGACTTTTTTATATCGGGAATTTTGCACGATATTGGCAAATTATTCTTTCTTCATTCATTTAAAGAAGAATATGACAACCTAATTACAGAAGCCAAAGATACTTCGAGAAGACTTATTGACTTAGAATTTGAGAAGTATGGAACAACACATGATATAGTCGGAGGTATGTTAGCTGAAAAATGGAATTTACCCTTAAGTTTGCGAAATATAATTAAGTATCATAATCATGGTTCTATAATAGGGAAAACTGATATTTTATTATCAACTGTACATATTTCGAATATAATTTCAATAATGATGGCAACCGATATTTTGGGTGATGTTTTTGTACCTCAACCAAACTTCAAAGTTTGGAGTGTCTTGAAATTAGCTCCCGATACTTTAGCTGATATGAACCAATCAATTGTTTCAACAACAGAAGACGCCTTCGCAATTTTAAAGATTTAAGATGCCAGATAAAATTAAAAATAACGAAATAACCTTGAACAATTTGATACTTGAAATCCAAAGTATTAGTAGTAGAATTTCATATTCCAATACAGGATTTGATTTTATTAATGAAGCACTTAAAATAATGATTCGCTATACCGAGTCATCATCTGCGGGATTTTTCATTCTTGATGAATATAATTTTGATTTTAACTTAAAAAGGTCTATTCCGGCAGACGCTCACGATTTTTATATTGAGACTTTCGAAGAGTTGACGGAAACCGGCAATATTGGAAATGCTTTACAAAATGCTACTTACTTACAATCAAGTTCGCACAATCAAGAAATGTTCCATTTGGTTTTGCCAATTATTAGCATTAAATCTGTCAAAGGATTAGTTATTCTAACTTCAAATCACAATTATTCACAATCTGAGCTATTTATACTGAAACTATTACATTATTTTTCAAGTTACATAGCAGTTTTCATAGATAATCAAATTCTATCGGCACAAAATGAAAAAACACAAGTTTTATTAGACCAATTAATTGCATCGCGTACTATTGAATTAGTCGAAAATAACACACAACTTGGCGAAAAAATCGAGAATCTCAAACTAAATCTAAGCATGTCTGTTCCGCATGAAGTCAGAACACCAATCAACGAAATCATGGGCATGTCTAATTATCTATTAAATAGTCTAAAAACAAAAAAATCAGATGTTGATGATGATATTGAAGAAATTATAACAGATATAAAAAATTCAGCAGCCAGATTGAACAATCTTTTTGAGAACTTTATCTATCATACTCGACTTTCTGTGATTGCAACCAGTATGAAAGATATTCAAGCTCTTCATTCGCAATTTTGCCCATATTGTGAATCAATAATCAACGAACAAGCTATTATAAGGGCGAACAAATATTCAAGGTTAAATGACCTGGAAATACATTTAGTGAGTTCAGTAATCAAAATTGGCGAGGAATATTTAGCAAAGCTAATAGATGAATTAGTGGATAATGCACTAAAGTTTTCCAAAGAAGGTACAAAAATTTTAATCAATTCATATATTGACGGTAAAATGTATGTATTCTCCATCAAGGATTTAGGAGTTGGTATCCCTGCTGACTTTTTAGACCAAATTGGTTCATATAGTCAATTCAATCGAATGAAGAACGAACAACAAGGCTTAGGCTTAGGGCTTGCAATAGTATATAAAATCGTTGACTTGCATAATGGTGAAGTACATATTGACAGTAGATTGGGAGATTATACAAATGTGACCATCAAATTACCGATTGTAACAGACTTTAACCCTGATCTCATTTAATAGTTGAAATGACTATTACAGTTTACAACAAATTCAATTCGCTCCTTCGCTTTCATACTAATATTATTCTCTACTTGACATAAATGTGGATTTTCCCCTACTTGCAACCTCAAATTGAGCAATCCAAGTAAGTAAATAATAATAGCACTCAAGAATGCAAAAATTATGACTTGTTTGCTACGTCATAAGTAAATAACATTTAGGAATTGGAGGATAAGGAATGTCAGAATCGCCGAAAAACGGTGACAACAAGAAGGGAAAGAAAGATCCATTCAATGAATTTAAGCGAATGGGTGATGGAAATACACCTCCGGCAAACATGATGCGAAACATGATGTTAATGTTCGTACTTGCTGCCGGTGTCTTTATAGTTTATATTTTCATGCAGGGCACTCAACAACACGATTGGCCTGTATCTTACACTGATTATCAAAGATTTCTGAGAGAAGATTTGATAAAAGAAGCCGTAGTTGTCAAATCTCAGTTGAATCATTTTGAGTTCAGAGGAGTTTTGAAACAACCCGTTACTTTGATGGTGGATAGCCGCGAACGTACTATTACGAGATTTTCTACTTATTTAGGTGTTTTAGACTCGGAATCGGAAAAAGTTTGGGAAGAAAAAGGAATTGACCTAAAATATGAAGAGGGTGACTCCTCTGTTTGGCGTAGCTTGATAATGATTTTACCATGGATACTAATCATCGGTCTATTTATATTTTTTATGCGCCGGATGCAAGGCGGTGGCTCGAAAGGAATTTTCTCATTTGGCAAATCAAAAGCCAAATTACTAAACGAAAACAATACTAAAGTCACATTCAATGACGTCGCTGGTGCAGACGAAGCTAAATATGAATTGCAAGAAGTGATTGAATTTTTGCGTGAACCGGAAAAATTCCAAAAACTTGGTGGTAAAATTCCACGCGGAGTATTACTATTAGGACCTCCCGGCACAGGAAAAACACTTATGGCTCGAGCAGTTGCGGGCGAAGCAAACGTACCCTTTTATTCTATTTCAGGTGCAGATTTTGTCGAAATGTTTGTAGGAGTTGGTGCAAGCCGTGTTCGTGATTTATTCGATCAAGCAAAGAAAACTCCACCTTGTATTGTTTTTATTGATGAGATTGATGCAGTTGGTCGCCATAGAGGCGCCGGATTGGGTGGTGGACATGATGAAAGAGAACAAACTTTGAACCAATTACTCGTGGAAATGGATGGTTTCGAGCAAAACAACGGAGTTATAATAATTGCTGCTACAAACCGACCCGATGTATTAGACCCTGCTTTACTGCGTCCCGGCAGATTCGACAGACAAGTTGTAGTTGACAGACCTGATGTAAAAGGTCGCGAAGGAATTTTTAAAGTACATACAAGTAAAATTCCGCTCGGGACTGATGTCGATATTGAAACATTAGCAAAAGGAACTCCCGGGCTTTCCGGAGCTGATATTGCGAATATTGTTAACGAAGCCGCCCTTTTAGCAGCTCGCCGAAACAGTAGCCAGGTCACCATGTTTGACTTCGAAAACGCAAAAGATAAAGTTTTGATGGGAGTCGAACGCAAGAGTATGGTAATTTCTGACCGCGAGAAAGAAATGACCGCCTATCATGAAATGGGTCATGCGCTTGCAGGGAAATTTATGCGTCATGCCGACCCTGTTCACAAGGTTACAATTATTCCACGTGGCAGAGCTTTGGGATTGACTTGGAATTTACCAAATGAAGAATTTTATTCCAAATCAGCACGATATTTTGAAGACCAACTTGTTGTGCTAATGGCTGGTAGAGCAGCCGAAAAGCTTGTTTTTAACGTACTTTCTACCGGGGCGTCGAATGATTTGCAACGTGCAACGCGAGTTGCAAGAAAAATGGTTTGCGAATGGGGAATGAGTGAATTAATCGGACCTGTAACTTTCCACAATGACGACGGCGAAGTATTTTTGGGTAGAGATTTTTCCAAAACACGTGACCATAGCGAAGAAACAGCACAAAGTATAGACGGCGAAGTTCGTAGAAT
This sequence comes from Desulfobulbaceae bacterium, assembly GCA_018335795.1. Taxonomy (GTDB): domain Bacteria; phylum Bacteroidota; class Ignavibacteria; order Kapaibacteriales; family UBA2268; genus PGYU01. The sequence continues at coordinate 69,821 of JAGXRP010000077.1, forward strand.
TTTGAATAAAGCAATGGAACAAGCAACGGCATTATTAGAAGAAAAAATTGATATTTTGCATAGAACCTCTAAAATATTACTCGAACGTGAAATACTTGACGGCGAGGAACTCGATACATTAATTCGTGGCGAAGAATTACCGCCAATCAGCAAGCAAGCGATGAATGCAATTCGGACTATTAAAATAAATGGTGATAGTCACTAAATATTAAATTAGAAATTGAAATTATCATAGGTGTAGGATGGAAAACGAACTTACTAACAACGGAAATGCAGAAGAGCATAATTTACCTCAAACCGGCGAAATTATCGGTCAATACGATAATGCCAAGCAATACGAAAAAGTTTTGGGCGATATAACTCAAGAAATAAATTCAATTATTGAGTTTGCGAACCAAAGTAATGATTGGCGAGACATTCGCAGTAGATTGACAGATTCCAAAGATAAACTAAAAGGGCTTTTCCTTAAAGAAACGGACAATAACAAGTTGATTGATATTATCAACGATACTATTGAAAATGTCAATTTGCGTCAAACGGAAGAAAAGCAGAAGCTTGATGTAGCAAGCCAAGAGAACTTTGATTCTGTTATAGATAAAGTCAGAGAAGCTGTGACGCAATCTGCCGCTTTGACAGATTTCAAAAAAGCCCGTGAAGTGTTGCTTTCAGCTCAGGATTTGTTCAAAAATTTTGCTCTTAAACGTTCACATCGCGATGAGTTGAATAATTTGATTCATGAAGCATTCGATTCGCTGACAAATCGCCAGATTGATGAGCGTGAAAACTACGAAATGGAATGTATAGAGAATTACCACAATTCAAAAGGTATAGTTGAAGAAGCTATCCTTTTTTCACAAAAATCTGCTCACTACGGCAAAGCACGCGAAGCTCTGATTGAAGTTCAGACGAAGATTAAGGGGTTGAAATTAAAACGCGAGCAACGCGACGAACTGTTTCAATCCATCCGAGATGCATTTGAAGGTGTAAACACTCGCCAAGAAACTGAAAGAAGCAGTTTCGACCAAGAAGCGAAAGATAATTACGTCAAATTGAAAAAAATTGTGGACGATGCTATCAGTTTTGTGAATAGCTCTGAAGAATTTTCCGAATCACGCGAACAACTGATCAATGCACAAAATGCAATCAAAGGCATGAAATTACGCCGCGACCATCGTGATGAGCTTTATGCCCAAATTCGTGTCGTATTCGAGGATTTGAATGAAAAGCAATCTGACGAGCGCCAATCTTTCGAACAAGAATGCAATATAAACTATGATAACCTTACAAAAAAAGTTAACGATTGCTTTGAATTAGTGCTTGGTTTGACCGATTTCAAAATGATTCGGGAAACCCTCATTAATGTCCAAAGCGAAGTGCGGATTGCGAAATTGAAACGCGGGCAAAGAAACGAACTTTTCGCCAGAATAAGAGAAGCATTCGGAATTTTTGACAAGAAACGCGACGAATTTTTCTCGGAACGAAGAGCCGAAAGAATCGGCAAACTGAATGATATCAAGTCCAATTTAAACGAAAAAATCGAGCGTCTCACCAATGCAATCGAATCCGAAAAGGCTGAATTAGTTCAACTCGAAACAAAATTGAGCACTGAGGAAATGGATGAATTCATGAAAAATGAAACCAATCATCGCCTTACATTAGTTCAAGGGAAAATTGACGAGAAAGAGCAAACTATTGAACAAACTCGCAAGCGGATTGAAGAAATAGATGCCGATATTGCAAAAATTGAAAAATCAAAAGAAGACTAAAAGAATTCGATATAAATTTTAAAAAAGCTGTCCCACAAGGGCAGTTTTTTTTTTGTGTCTGAAATGTAGGGACTGCAACAGCGTTCTGTCCGAAACATAGACGAGTATTACTTGAATCGATGCGTAAATTCTATTCTGAAAGAGGATTAATACAAATTGGGGGAACAAGATTCGTTAATTTTTTTTCAGAATAGTTAAAAAAATACCTGTGAAAATTTAGAAAATAGTTTTTTATTGAAATAATATTTTATATTTTTACAACTATAGAAAATGATAATTTTATTTTCTATGAGTTCAATTAATTTTAACAATAATTTAAAGAAATAAAATGAGAATATTAATCTCAATTTTAAATATAGTTTTGATTAGCCTTTATTTTGTTAATTTGATTATAAACCATGAATTTGGTTTTAATTTTTATTTTGCGGTAATTATAATAATTGCTGCCTTTTTAACTGTTTTTAATTTCTTTGAATTAAATAATAATGGAAATAAAATTCCATTACGGGATAGAAATTTTTTTAAATTGATAAATTATTTTTCGTATATATCAATTGTTATATGTATAATATTGTATTTTTCACTCGAAAATATAGACCAAAAATATAGTATCGTATTTTATATTTATTCTGTTAATATATTAATGTTTGGGTATTTCGGAATCAAAAATATTAAGAACTAACTAAAATTTTAGAAAGATTTCTATTCTTATTTCTTAGATGGACTCCACCTGCGAGGTTTGGGACATCTGAAACATAATAAAATTCATCCGATGACTCGAAGTCATCGGATGAATCAATTATACATCCCTGAATACTAATTCTCTTCTTACCTGTTGATTATGAGTTTTCCGGTGTGGCTGATTTTTCCATTTGAAACTTTGACCAAATAGGCGCCATTCGGAAGACTTGAAGTATTCACAGATAATTGATTTGTTTCTCCATCAATGAAGTAGGAAGTATTCAATGATACTTTCATGCCTCTGTAATCGTAAAATACGACATCATAATTGCCGCTCATTGCCGAATTTACTGTTATATTTACTAATTCGGATGCTGGATTTGGTGAAAAAGATATGTCTGTCTGAATAATTTCAGGTACATCATCTCCAACGAATGCAACAATATTTTCACATGCAACTAATTCCCCTGTAATATTTTGCAAAGCCGAAACGTACAAACTCAGTACTTTGACATCTGACATTTCAGGAAATGCACTAACATCGGAAATGGGTATTTCCAAGAAATCTGTTAAAATGGCGGCAACGAATACAGTAGTGGTCAGCGAATAATACTGCTCGTTGTCAAGAGGAATATCATTAATAGATATATCCACAGCACTTAGGTCGCTTGCATATAATATTTTCATTCCTGATACTTGAGGATAAAATTCATCGTCTCCGGCGCCCCATGACATCATCATGGTGTACATAATTCCTATTTGCAAATCCGAACCTTTGATATTGAATTTGACCATATTATATCCGACTCCATCATAAGCATTTACACCATAACCAAGCATACGTATTATGTCGTTACCAACAATAGGTCCCTGATAGAGTGGTTGGGCGGATAATCCAGCAGTTGTAAAACCAATATCGGTGTCTCCCCATTCTTTAAATGCTGCAGAGATAAGACATCCCACTTCAGTAGATAATTCACTAGCTGCCAATACTTCAGGTACTTTCTCAGTCAATGTCTTTGAACTATATGCTATTTGAGTGTCAAACATCATTTTCACTTCGGCAGGAAGTTCGCTAATTATGTTATCTAAACTTGCCGCTGTTGTAGGCTCTTCAGGAATTTCCGGAATCAAATCAATAATTTGGTTGGCGATTTCTGTTACTTTACCATCATTAACAACTATCTTCACTCCACCAATACTTTCATAAAAGGCTCCGGCTTGAACTATGTAGGTTGAATGTTCTTCATCATAAGGTACAATTATTGGTTCAATAGTTGTCATGTGGTCGTGTCCGCCAACAATTAAATGAATGCCCTTAGTTTGCTCGGCTACGAACAAATCACCTGTGTATCCTAAGTGAGAAAGGAAAATTATTACATCGCAGCCTTCGGCTTGGAGTTTTGAAACTTGCTCATTTGCGATAAGAACATAATTTTCATCAACTGTAATCTCTGGTCCCGGCAAAGAAGTCATGTTTGCAGATGCAGAAGTCATACCGAAAATACCTACTTTCACACCTTTTACATCCTTGATAATGTAGTCTTTCACTTCTTGTTTCAACTGTTCACCTTCGCTATACCCTTCGTTAGCAACTAAATTAGCTGATAAGAAATTACAGTTACCAAGATCCTGATTTGCTGTCATAAGTATTGCCGCAAGATTGACCGTTCCGGCGTCAAATTCATGATTGCCAATGGTAATTGCATCCAAACCAAGACTCTTTAGTGTTGCTATTTCGGGCATTCCAAAATTTAGATACCACAAAAGGTCTCCAATTGAAAAGTCTCCCGCATGTAAAAGCAAGGTTTCCTCATCTTGCATTTTTGCCATTCCAATAACACTCACAGCCCTTGCAATTCCTCCGTGTTTTGATTTAAGGTTCTCATCACGACCTTTGCCGGGCAATAAATTTGAGTGTGAATCATTGATGTGGAGGATATTGATTTCCACTTCTTCTGAGAAAGAGATACAGAAACTAAATCCCATACAGAAAATAATAAGCAAAATTCGAGTACAAATCGCATTCATAGTGCCTCCGAAATAATGTTACTAAATATAGAGAATTCAAAATACTTATTAATCAAGATACGAAATTGAAACGTAAACGTATGAAAAGTTAACAATACAAACAAATTATTTAATTTTAACGAAAACTTGTAGTATGGTTGATTGGGTGTGATGAACTGCTATTTGCTGATAGTTTCTCAACAGATTTAGTTGGCATAATTATTCCGTATATTTTTAATCAAATAATTATCGCCCTTTTGTCAAAAAAATAAAATGAATTCATATAAACATACAGAATAAAAAAAAAGACTGTCAATTATCTGACAGCCTCTAAGTTCTTATTAAAATAACGATTAAGCAGGTAATTCTCGTCCAAACATTTTCGCAAACATTAACTTGATCCTATTGAAAAATGCAGCGACTATGTAGAAAGCTACAGGGATAACAATTAATGTTAAAAATGTTGAGGCTATAAGCCCACCGATACTCACGATGCCGAGCGGAATTCGCATTTCTTTACCTGATGAACCAATTCCGATAGCCATTGGGAGCAATCCAAGAATAATTGCTGTAGTTGACATAATAATAGGCTTAAGTTTTTCCGGTGCAGCTTGGATGAGTGCATCTTTCACTTTCATTTTTTGTTCTCGGATTAGTTGATTTGTATTGTCTAATATTAAGATAGCATTATTTACAACAATCCCTATAAGCATGATTACACCCATAATTGCAGTCAACCCGAAATAAGTATCTGTATAGTACATTAATATGACCACACCAAGCAATGCTAATGGAACTGTGAGCATGATTAGAACAGGTTGCCACAAACTTTCGAGAATTGCAGCCAAAAGCATATATGTCAATAATATAGCCAAGAAAAATGCAAATGCAAGGTCGGTTACCATTTGTATTTGCATTTCAGCTGTACCACCCCATTTTAATCTATAGCCTGGAGGTAAATCAAGTCCTGCAACTTCTTTGCCATCAACAACACCACCATCAACTATTAAATTGATTTCGTTAATTAAATCTCCTGTAGGTACACCTGTGGCAGCATCACCTGTGAATTTTATGGCAGTGAATTTATCTCGACGAAGAACCTTAGTGAAGCCTTTCGTAAATTCAACTTCTGCTAAATCCGAAAGTCTATATGTCCCCATTCGGGTAATAATCGGAATAGCTGCGATTTTTTCAGGTGTATTTACTGATTCTTCATCCATCGTAATTACCATGTCATATTCTTCACCCAAGTCCTTGTATTGAGTGGACACAATCCCTTCGATAGCCGCTCTGAGTGTCATCCCGATTTCCTGAACTGAAACGCCTAATTCAGTAATTTTTTGTCTGTTTGGTTTTACTGTCATTTCAGGCTTTCCGGCACTTGAACTATTGTCAAAATTCACAAGTCCCTTAATATTCTTAGCTTTTTCGACTATTACAGCTTTAATTTCTTCTAATTTATCTAAATCTTGCCCCAATAAATAAAATTCAATTGGTGCTCCGGGTCCTGCCATATTTTCTAGTGGCGCTATCTTAATTATAGCGTTAGGGATATTTGCAAGTTCTTCAGTAAACGCTTCAATATAATCAGTTAAGCCAACTTCCCGTTCAGTTACATCTTTCAGATAAACTTCCATCATCGCAAGATTCGTCCCGATATTCAAATCATCCGTTTTGCCGATATTCGTCAAAATCGCTTCAACGTCGTCGTAAGTCCTTACCCTGTCTTCAATAGTTTGCATCAATTTTGTGGTAGACGGTAAATCGTACCCTTCGGGTAATTGAACTTGAATTGCTATCTTACCATTATCACCGGTAGGCATAAATTCAAAAGATAAATTTGGACCATAAATTTTAAAAACAGTAATAAAAAATATTACAAAAGTAATTGCAATTATACTTAAACTAATCCATTTATTTTTCAGGCTAAATGTTAATATACGAGTGTAAAGTCTTTCCCACATTTTTTCAAATGCAATAATTTTACGACTTAAAAACCCGATTTTGGGTTTATCAGGCAAAATTAATGATGCGAGCATCGGAGTCAATGTAAATGAAATTAACAAAGAAAATATTGTAGCAAAAGTTGCTGTCAGAGCCATTTCCTTCAAAAATTCACCAACAATTGAACTAATATTTGCCAATGGAACAAAAACTACAATATTAGTTAAAGTCGAGGCTAAAACAGCAACTGTGACTTGCTTGGTCCCAAAATAAGCGGCATCTTTTCGGTTCATTCCTTTATCTTTGTTTCGAAAAATATTTTCCAATACAACAATAGAATTTGCTACCAAAACACCCACCGAAACTGAGATACCCATCAAGGACATCATATTTAACGAGAACCCTGCTGCTTGCATTAGCAAAAACGTTGACACTACTGAAATCGGCATCGAAAGTCCAACAATTATTGTCGAACGAATATCGTGCAAAAATAATAGTAACACGATTGAAGTAAATATTATCCCCAAAAGAATATTGCCCATTGTGTCATCAACAGTTGATTCGGTAAATTCAGCGGCATCGTTAACTACTTTTAATTGAGTACCTTTGGGAATTATAGCTTCCAATTCGGGTAATAATTTATATAAATCTCTTGAGATATTAATTGCATTACCGTCCGTAGCCTTAATTAATGATAATCTTACTACGTTTTCATCTCTGACTTTTGCAATATTATCAAAATATACAGCACGTTGACGGACTTTCTTCCCTCCGTCAATAACATCAGCAATGTGACCGACTTTCTTTTTACCAAATGGAGTTTCTAATTCGGTTTCTTTTATTTGTTCTATGTCATCAAACTCACCTGAAAGTCTGACTGTATATTCTTGACCTTGTATTTGGAAATATCCGCCGGGCATATCAAAGTTTTGAGCTGCAAAGATTTGGAGCATTTGCGGAAGCGAAAGCATATTCTCGTAAACAGTTTTATCATCAAAACTTACTTTAATTTCCCTTTGTTGACCGCCGATTATATTAACTTGAGCGACACCGCCGATTTGCGAAAAACGGTCTTTCAGCGTACGCGATGCATAATCATATAATGCCAGAGGGTCAAGGTCACCGCTAAACACAATGTCAATGACTGGAAACGCCTGTAAATCAACTTTCTGAACAATAGGTTTATCAACATCTCTTGGTAATAAATTGATTACTTGGTCAACTTTATCTTTAACTTCTTGCGTAGCAATGTCAATGTCTTTATTCAAGTCGAATTCGAGCATAACAATCGAAACACCATCCAATGAATACGATTCAATTCTTTTAATTTGACTGACTGTGGCTACCACGTCTTCGATACGTTTGCTGATTTGAGTTTCGATTTCTTTTGGTCCCGCACCCGGATAAATAGTCGAAATCGTGACAAACGGAATATTAACTTCCGGTACTTGGTTCATATTAAGACTTCGAAATGCAATGTATCCGAATATCATAAATACGAGCAAGACCATAGTGGTCAAAATGGGACGGTCAATTGAAATTTTAGCTAATATCATATTTTGTCCCTTATTTATTTAGTTTAATTTTTATACCGTCTTCCAAAAAAGAAGTGCAGCATGTAATTAAATTATCGCCCGGTTTTAAACCGTCAATAATTTCAATATTTGTACCGCTTGCAATACCTGTTTGGACTTGCCTTTTAGAAGCTATGCCATCTTTTTCTAAGTAAACATATTTTTTACCGGCTTCGTCAACTAAAAGTTTGCGATCAATAATAATTGCTTTGTCTGTTTCTTTAACTTTAATTTTAACATCTACAGTTACGCCACTCTTGAGAGTTTGTTTCGGGTTATCAATGGTGATTTCGATTGGGAAAGACCTTGTCATCGAATTCATTTCCATTCCGATATCGCTAACTACGCCTCTATATTCAATTCCATTCCAAAATGCTTGAACAGGCATCCCTTTTTTGATTTGCACTAACTCTCTATCAGTCGCTTGAACTTTTGCAATCATTTTGTTTAATTGTGCAATTGTAAATAATGCTTGGTTATCGCCCATAACATCACCTACACGCACTGGGATAGAAATCATAGTACCTGAAATTGGAGCTTTGACTTTCACTAATTTTTCGATAGATTCCATGTTTTGTTTCGAAACTAAATATTGAGCCTGAGTATTGTCATATACTTGTTGCGAGATTTCGCCTGCAGCGAGCAATTCTTTCATCCTTTTGTAAGATTTTTCGGCATTATCGAACGCTACTTTTGCTTGTTCATATTGCAAATTTGGATTATTAGTAGGGAATTCCATAAGCAATTGCCCTTCTTTTACATAATCACCAACTTTTGCTCTGATACTCAAAATTTGGTCTTTAACCTTTGTATATTCTACAGTTTCAACAATACCTGAAACCGTACTGAAGAATGATAATTCTTTCGAAAAGTCCGAAGGCATTATCGTTGATATTTCTACCGGAATCCCTTCTTCGGATTTAATTTGTTCCATACTGCGTGGCGGGACTGGTTTTTCTTTTTGGCATGATACATTCAGCATTGCAAATGCTGTCATAATAGCCAAGATAATAGTTGTTCTAAAAGTTTTCATAAATTTATCCTAATTATTTATTATTATTCATGATTAAATTAATATACTCCTCGCTTAGTTTGCCTGTTAGGTTCTCGATATCGGCTTTTGCGTTAATAAATGCATAAACTGATTGCAATCTATTGGCACGTGCTTGGCGTAATTGCAATTCGGCACTTAGCAATTCAAGTTGAGTGCCCGTACCCTCTTTAAATCTTACTTCGGCAATCGAATAACTCTTCTGAGCCAAATCTACGTTTCTTTCCTGCGATGACAATGTGCTCCTGACTTGTTCCAATTCGTTAAATTTGTCCTTCATTCTCATTGCAACAAAATCTTTGAGATTATTTACTTGCTCGCGTGTTTGCAACATCGAAACGGTTGACTGTTCGACTTTTTGGCGAGTTCTGTTGCCATTGAATAAATTAATCGAAAGACTCACGCCAACCATTGATGAATTATAGTGCAAGAAATTGAAATCATCTGATGCTCCGTTTAATGATACATTTCCAAATGCTACAAGTGAGGGCCAATATTCCGAAACATCTAAATCAATAAATGCCTCGTCAACGTCGGCTTTTTTGCTCAAACCTTTGACATCTAAGTTGTTTTTGCGGGCTTTTTCAATTAAATTTGGCAAATCATTGCCAATATCATCAATTACTTCCAAATTACCAACAACGTCTATGTCAACATCATCTCCAATGCCCAAGACAATTCTAAGTCCTTCCTTTGCATTTTTCAGCGCATTTTCCGATGCAATGACCATTGGGCGAAAATTTTCTAACTGAACCTCTGCTTGCATAACGTTATACTCAGATGCTAAACCTTGTTGAAACATTGCTTGGGCAGACTTGACATGGTTTTCGATGTTTTCGAAGCTTGATTGAGCAATTAAATTCATCTCTTTTGCGAGCAAAATCCCGTAAAATGCTTTTTGGACATCAAGTATAGTTTTAGCAGCTGTATTTTGTAAATTCACTTCAGCGGCTTGACGATAAATTTCTGATGCCCCGATACCACGAAACACAGCAGAATTGAACAAAATCTGCGTTACTTGAAGTTTGGCTTCATAATTATTCTTGAGTGTGAAGCTTTGCAGTGAATTACTCATGTCTCGATATTTTGCATCACCCTCAGAAATTAGTGCCTCATCTACCAACACTTTGTAAGTGTAGTTGTTCAACATAGCCTCGAAATCGGGAAATGGCATCTTGGGAACGCTCAAGAAGTGCGATAAACTTGCAGAAAAATCAACAGTTGGAAGTGCGTAACCAAATGCCTCTTTCACAGCAGCATTAGCTTTCGTCAGTTCCATTTTTGCTATTTTAGTCTGCGAATTGTTGTTCAAAGCCTTTAGGATAGCGTCATCCAGCTTCAAGACAACAGTTTCTCTACTCTGTGCCGGACTGGCGATTGCCGTCAACACGATGAAGCAGAGAATCATTCTTTTGATATTATGTTTTAAAATACTCATTTATAAATCCTTAAATTTGAATTTCTGTTAATTCTAAATATTTTTTTTGAGCATCCTCTGTTAATACACCCGTTAATAGTAAATTGGAAACGCCGTCAAGAATTTCTTTTATACTCAAAGATGATTGAGCTATGATTTCAGGTTTCAGAATACTACTCAAAGCATGGTAATGAATCAAAAAAAACAGTTCACTTCTGATACTTGACTTGATTTGACCTTTTGCGATACCAATTTTGTAAATTTCAGCAAAACTACTTTTAATAGATTCTTCGAAATCTTGTCTTCTGCATGATAAATCGGGGAAAACAGTTTTAATTTCCGAAAATAGTTGATTGCTTACAGTATCAGTATGATTTTTGACGATCGACCAAAGCTTTCTCAGTTCGACTAAGAAATCTGCGTCATCATTATTTATTATTGATGACAAAACACTCTCGATTTCATTGGCTAAGATTGTATGGCTTTGTTGAAATAATTCTCTGACTAAATCCTCTTTCGATGAAAATATTTCGTATAAAGTCCTTTTTGATATTTGTAAATCATTTGTAATATCATCTATTCTTAGATTACGATAACCATATTTGAGAATCCTTTCCTTAGCAGAATCAATTATTCTTTGTTTTATTTCTAATTTTTCGTTTTCAATACCCATAAAACTCTTTTCGTTTTGATAGTTTTTTTTTACTTTGATTTATACGTTGAGTTAGGAATTTTGTTGCAAAAATTTTTCAAAATTATAGAATAAAATGAAGTAGTATATCATAAAATCATATACATGTTTACGTAAAGTCGAAATATTAGTTTCATTGTTGTGAAAATTCTCTATATAAAAAACTATTGTCGTCACAATAGAAATTCAAAAATCATTAGTAATTTTTCCTTATTTTTAAAGATGTTATGTTGACAATAATGAAAATATTTTGAAATAATTTGAACAAGAAATGAATACATCAGAGCTATATTCCGAACTAACGGTAACAATCGAAACAGCTTTAGAATTGGGCTTAACAGCTAAAGAGTATGAAAAAATAGTCGAAATAATGGGCAGAACCCCAACCTATACTGAGTTGGGAGTTTATAGTGTCATGTGGAGCGAACATTGCTCCTACAAAAATTCTATCAAAAAATTGAAGACTCTTCCGCGTTCCGGTAGTCGACTTTTAGTCGAAGCCGGCGAAGAAAACGCCGGATTGTTAGATATTGGAGATGGATGGGCAATTGCCTTCAAAATCGAAAGCCACAATCACCCATCTGCGATTGAACCGTTCCAAGGTGCTGCTACAGGCGTAGGAGGAATTTTACGCGATATTTTCACAATGGGAGCACGACCTATTGCAGCACTGAATTCGTTACGTTTCGGGGAATTGAATAGTCAACGCACAAAATACCTTCTCTCTGGTGTAGTGCATGGGATTGGCCATTACGGCAATTGTTTTGGCGTCCCGACTGTTGGTGGAGAAATCTATTTCGATGATTGTTATAGTGATAATCCTCTTATTAACGCTATGGCTGTCGGCATCGTTCACGTTGATAAGACTGCTTCGGCTGCATCGTCGGGTGTTGGCAATCCGGTGATGATATTAGGTAGCAGTACAGGGCGAGATGGCATCCATGGTGCGTCACTTCTCGCATCACGCGAATTTGATGAAAAAACTGAAGATATGAGACCAACAGTACAAGTTGGCGACCCTTTTGCCGAAAAATTACTACTCGAAGCAACTCTTGAATTAATTGATGCCGGCGTAATCGTTGGTATTCAGGATATGGGGGCTGCCGGAATTTCGTGCTCGACATCGGAAATGAGCGCCAGAAACGGTTTAGGCATGAACATTAATCTTGACATTGTACCTTTACGCGAGCAAGGAATGTCCGCTTATGAAATTATGCTTTCCGAATCCCAAGAGAGAATGCTCGCCGTGATTAAAAAAGGTAAAGAGCAAATCGCAATTGATATTTGCAACAAATGGGACGTCCCAATAACTGAAATTGGTGAAGTTACAGGCGATGGACTTATCCATATATTTAGGAATGGGCTGAAAGTTTGCGAATTGAATGCCGATTCATTAGTCTTAGGCGGTGGCGCTCCTCAATATGACAGAGAAACTAAAGAACCGAGCTATTTGGCTCAAAAGCATAAATACGATTGTGCCGAAGTAGCTGCGATGACACCGATGGAAGGCGATTTCAGAACTGTTATTAGTTCACCAAATATCGCTTCAAAACGTTGGATTTTCGAACAATATGATTCACAAGTACGCACCAATACTGTTACTATCAAGGGCGATGCAGCTGTCATAAGATTGAAAGAACTTCCCGGCAAAGCAATAGCTGTTACAACAGATTGTAACAGTCGTTACGTTTATTTGAATCCTTACAAAGGTGCTATGATTGCAGTTGCTGAAGCTGCCCGAAATGTGGTTTGCGTTGGAGCAGAACCCGTTGCGATTACCAATTGTTTGAATTTTGGCAATCCATATGACCCTGAAGTTTATTGGCAATTTTCCGAAGCGATTAAGGGCATGGGAGATGCTTGTAGAGCATTTAATACACCCGTTACAGGTGGCAACGTAAGTTTCCACAACGAATCTAAGAACAATGCTGTTTTCCCGACTCCAACAATCGGGATGCTTGGAATCATAGATGACTTAAGTAAAATCATGTCTCATAATTTCAAACAAAAAGATGAAATAATAGTCGTTTTGGGTGATAATCTGAATGAATTAGGTGGTTCAGAATATCTCAAACATTATGCAGAAGAGATAACAGGAAACTCTCCTGAAATTGATTTGACGAAAGAAATCACCTTGCAAAAATTGGCATTAGAGTTGATTCGCGACGGATTGATTACTTCAGCTCACGACATTAGCGAAGGTGGCTTGATTATCGCATTGTCGGAAATGTCCATTTCATCAGGCAATATTGGCTGCGAAATTGATTTGGGTGACAACCCAACAGTTGGCGATTTGTTTAGCGAGACTCAATCAAGAATAGTCATCACAATTGACAAATCTAAGCTCGACGAAGTCAGTTCGGCTGCCAAAAAACACAATGTACCTTTCAATGTAATCGGCAAGACAATCGAAGACAAATTCACAATTAAAAATTATATTAATTATTCTATTAAAAACGTCTCTGACCTTTATGAAAATGCAATTCCTAATTTAATGAAATTATAATTTCCGGAGCTAAAATGTACAAGTATTTTTCAATGATAATTCTTCTTGTGTTGATGGTATCAAGCTGTTCCGAAGACACAAATTTGACCGAGCCTCTTGATATTTTGAAACAATCTCATGAGCGCAGTACGAAAGTAAACACGGCTGAATATTCTCTCGATTTCACTTTCAAAGCCCCAAATATGGATAATGAATTGAGTGCAAAAGTGACTTTGGTTCGTGACACACTAAATACCTCATATCCTATGAAAATTTATGCCGAATATGCTGACGGGACAAAGATTGCCTATCAGAATGAAAATTTCACATTGGTGGATAATGTAAACAAAAAATACATACAAATCACCAAAGACCAAGACCCATCAAGGTTTTTGATTGAGAATTTTTTGAATTCATCTTTTGAAATGGTCGCCCCTATCACAAGTTATGATATGTATATTTCGGAATTCAAAGATTCGATGAAGCTCGAATCTGTAGTCGAAATTGACGGGGTTAAAGCATATTTGCTTACAAGTTCTAAGCATTACCCAGAATTTAATGTTAACGCTTCAATGAAAATGTATGTTCGGAAAAGCGATTTACTCAGATTCAGAGAAGAAATTTATCAAGTTAGAGGTAACGATACTGTAAAATATATTTCGAATTTGAAAGATGTTAAATTGGACGGAAAAATTGATGACAAAATCTTTACCCTGAAAAAACCCGAAGGTTACACAGAAGAAGATTTGGGTGCAGCAGAACCTAAAGCCTCAGTTGATGTTGGTAGCGTCGCACCGGATTTCCAATTGAAAGACGAATCAGGAAAAATTGTATCATTAGCAAATTTCAAGGGGAAAGTTCTTGTTTTGGATTTTTGGGGTACATGGTGCAAATGGTGCGTCAAAGCAATGCCTGAGCTACAAAAAGTTCATAAGCATTTTGAAGGCAAAAACGCATTAGTTCTCGGTATTAGCTGCCAAGAACCTCCCGGAGCCGACCCTGTAAAATTTAAGAAAGATAATAATGTAAATTATCAAACTTTGCTCGAAGGTGACCAAACTGCAATGGAATATGGCGTTACAGGATTCCCTACGATGTTTGTGGTTGGGAAAGATGGCAAAGTCCTTTACAGAAAATCAGGTTTCACAGAAACTATGGCTCAAGAGCTTATTGATTTGATTACTCCGAATTTATAATTTATGTTCGTCAATCACACGTTGACAAGTATCTAACATAATTTCGGCTGATTTATCCCAAGAAAATTGGGAAGCCCAAGAGACAGCACCTTCACTAAGGAGCTGTCTTTTTTCGTTATCAGTCAGCACGATTCTCAATTTGTCGGCTAATTCCATAATATTGCCATATTCATACAGTAGTCCCGAAACACCTTCGCTGACTGAGTCGCGTAAACCCGGTACGTTGGCTGAAATAACAGGAGTGCCACAAGCGTTAGCTTCAATATTTGTAATCCCCCAACCTTCTTTCATTGATGTATTAACAACGCAATATGATTTGGATAATAATTCCGCTTTTGTCTGCTCATCAACAAAGCCATGAAAATGAACTTTATCGCTTATCCCGAGTTTTGTGCATAATTGCTCTAAAAATGGGCGGAAGTCTCCCCTACCTATAAATTCGAGTTTTGCATTTGGGATTTCTTGCGATACAAAGTAAAAAGCCCTGACTAAATGGTCAACGCTTTTGTACTTTTTGAGGCGACCAAAGTATGTAACAGTCGGGTTTGGATTTTTGGTAGTGACTGCCATCGGGAAATCGCTTTGCTCAATAGCGTTAGTGACAATCGTGATATTATTCTTATCAAATCCTCTTGAGATGAACTCATCGAGAGTGCTATCAGAAACAACCACAAATTTTGTCTTCTTATAAATTACATCTACCAATGACTCAGATAAATAAACATATGCACCAAAAATAGCATTCGTCTCGTGAAAAATACTTTTCCCGAAGAAATGATGACTGATTGCAAGTAATGGTTCCTTGACAAAAAGCGGTGTAAAGAAGGGTATTTTGTTAATATCATCAATTACAATATCATAGCCTTGATTTTTGAACCTTTTACTATATTCTTTTGGTATCATGAAATTAAAAAGATTGCGGTCGCCTTTGCGAACAATTTTGATACCGTCAATGATTTCTTCCGTAGCTAAATCCGGATGTGCACAAGCAAAAATAGTTACATCATGTCCCATAGCGGCGATACGTTTGAAAATTTCGTGCATATGCACTTCAGCACCGCCACCGAATGGATTTTTGATGTCCTGCCAATTGATTATAAGTATTTTCATTTATTTAAGGCACGTTATTTGTGAATTTCTATTTAAATATAATCAAATATAATAGAATTATCTGATTTAGTGGGGATGAAAGTATGAAAAACCTATATATTGCCTTTTTCGGGAACAATAGATTATGCAGAATATTGACATTGTTAATAATATTAACCATTACAGGTATTCCTATTTCGTCATGTTCGACTGCTCGAAGTGTAAGAGGAGCAAAATTAACTTCCTCACTTCCTGCTACCAACAAAGTGGACAAATTGCAAAAAAGTAAGACAAATACTACAATTGCAGAAACTGACGAAATCGTTGAAATTGGAGTAAACTCTACGGAAGTCACGACCGAAAAAGAGCCAATGATTTCTGAAAATGTAATCAGACAAATTCCGACATTGAGAGAACAAATGATGACAATCGTTGAAGAACAAAAAGCCTCAAACACAAGATTGGACAATATTGAAGATACAATATCAGAGATTAAGAAATTGATTCAAAATTTGAGTTATGACATTGCTGATGTTAAATCCGATATGAATATTTTGCCCGAAACAGGAAACTCAAGAAAAAATTCACTTTCAAAAGCCGCTATTCCGAGCAATGAAAGCAACAAAACGATTCTAATGCCCGATGAAATTTCAAAACCTACTTCAAAATCAAACAGCACAGCTAAGAAAGATGTATTGTCAAGAGCAGTTAATGAAACATATCTCGAGCCTGACGAAGTCGTAATACCGAAAAAAAATATTGTTCAGAAACCCATCACTAAAGCTGAAGTCCAAGAAAGTAAAGCAACTAAAAATAGTATAGTGCTTTCAGACAGTGAGGAATTGACAGCAGGCAAGAAGCTCTTTGAACAGGGGGCATATGCACAAGCTTTAAGTACTTTCCAAAAAGCCCTTCAAAGCGAAACAAGCAAAACTAAAGAGAATGAAATCAATCTGAATATTGGAAAATGTTACTATCAAATCGGTGATTATGATAATGCGCTCACCCACTTTTCTAAAGTTATTAATTCGAGTAACAGCCAGTTCACAGACCATGCCCAATTGCTATCGGCAGACAGCAAATTGAAATCAGGCAAAATCAACGAAGCGAAAGGTGATTACAAAAAATTGATTGAAAGCAACCCAAGCAGTCCATTCGCACCAAAAGCAAGAAAAATGCTCCAAAAACTGTAATTATCACTGCTCAGAATTTGAATTAGCTTTCAGTTGCATTTTCTTAGCAGTATGATTTGCAGGCTCCATCAAGTCTGAATAATACTTTTGCTCCTTAATTTCATCGTCTGTAATGAATGTAATATCGAGGAAATTCTCGATAGAATATCCAGAGCGATTATAATTTAGTTGGCTCAGGCAATGATTCCAGCCTTCAAACCAAACTTTAAGCTCCTTGAATTGTTCTTCGCTACCATCGAAATGAACCAATAAATCTATATCAGAATTTGAAGTAGCTGTTTCATTGTAAACAGTACCATACAAATAGACATCTTTAACGCCGAAACGCTTCGCATCGAGCTTCAGTGCGACGCTTTCAGCCATTCGTTTACGCCATTGCAAAGCTTCTTCTGCTGAGGATTCGCCTTTCAGTGCTGAATAAGAAATATTGCCTGATGTATAATTTGCAGTAGTAGTCGGGTCAGTCAGCAGTGCCATTGCAAAGTCATCATCAGCATTCATGAGCAATCTCAAAATACCACCACCTGTGGTTTCTCGAACATTGATTACTCGTAAAACATTGTTTAAATGCTCAAATTCGGGCAAATAACGAGTTAGCGTATTTTCATTTTTCATGAAGAAATCACGTTTGAAAATTACGTCTTTTGAACCAGGATATAATGGCAAATATCTGATTCCTGCTTCAACCAAATCTTGGAAAAAATGAGTACCGAATGACAAATCAGGCACATATTGCTCCTTTTGTTTGGCAATTTCAATTAAAACTGCAGTATTATGAATATCCGAATAAGTGATTTTTACACCAAGACGTATGTCGTCTCGAGTACCCCAGCGACCGGGACCCATAAGTATGAATGTCTTCTTAGGTAAAAGTTTGTTCAATCTGCTGACTGCATGACCAACATCGTTCAAATGCTCAAGTTCTTTGGTTTTACCATAATTTTCGGGGTCAACGTAAACAATATGGGCGATATCGGGTACTTTTCCATTTGAGACGAATCGGTTGGCAGTAAAGATAATTTTCTTTGGGTCAACATCCTTTGGAATAACTGCCGATTGGGCCTCTTGTGATGACGATTGTGGGCGGCATTGCAACAAATATAAATCCTTGCCATCGCATGCAAATTCAATGTCAACAGGCGTTCCCAACTTGCTTTTGAGTTCGAGCAACACGGCATTAATCATTTCGATATATTTTTTGTTGTGAACCAAATTTTCAAAAGTCACAACAATATCGTCTTTGCGAGTATCAATACCAAGACCCATCGGTCTTTTTATTCGGCGACGCTCTTCGACAATCGAAAAAATTTCATTTAACATCGGATACTTATTTCCAACTTCAGTCAAAAGCGTCTTGATAGGAATTGTTTCAAAAGAATTGGTCTCCAAATTCATCACATCAATATGCTTAGGAGAGTAACCAACAATTTCCTGATAAGTTTGGTTCACTTTCAATTCAGGCTGCCCCGGGGCAATCAATAATGGGAAATCTTGGCTAATTCTATCCACAGCACGAGTGCCAAGCCCTGTTACCATTCTAATCAATCCATCTTCACGTTTGATACGCGGCGACCATCTGAATTCATTGTTGCTAAAAGCAACACCTGCAAATGCCGGGAAGAAATATTTGCCAACTTTTGTCCCAACAACTTCTTGAATCAAAATCCCCATCTCCTCGTTGAAATCGAGCAAACCACGTTCAGTTCTGTAACCTATCGGGTCGGGTCCGAAAGTCGAAGCATAAACTTCGGCAATTGCATCTACTAATTCATCAAGTCGTTGCTGCTTGCTGCCTTGATTTGCCAAGAAAAGGGACTTATATTTACCAGCAAAAGCTGAGCCCATACGGTCTTCCAAAAGGCTTGAACTACGAATAATAATAGGATTATCCCCAAAATCATCTAAAGCCCTCGAAAGTCCATTCAAAATTTCTGATGAAAATTGGGAATTTTTGAAAGCCTGCATGATATGAGGATATTCTTGGCGAATTTCCTCGATATCGCGATATTTTTGCTCAATGATGTCTTCCATATTATTATAGTACATGAAATTCATCAATCCATCGGATGTTATATACCAAGTTTTAGGAAATTTGATTCCCGACATGACATTTGAGTATTCAGTTGATTTCTCTATGATTTTTCCTGCAAGTAATAAACCGGAGCCTTTACCGCCCAATTTGCCGTGACTTTCCGGTGGAAAAATCATCTTTTGGAGCAGGTAATAAAAATCCTGAATATTGAGATAATTTTTGGCGATGTCAATAAATTCGAGTTGGTCATTCAGGAATCGTCTGATTAGGGCAACGATTATACCTTGTCTGGTGGGTGTCAGTCCCAAATCATAGGTTGGGTTGACCTGATGATAGCGTCTAATGGCATCAGCTACATCCGCTAAAGGTGAATTTTGGCTAGCTAATAATTTTACAAGATGATGGGATTTTTCTTCATTTATCCATTTCTGAATTTTTTGCATTATATCATTATCGCTAAAGTACTTTGCAGCAATTTCGAAAATTTCGTTGCCAAGTTTGAATGACTGTTGCAGTACAGTTTTTTTGGTCGGGCGATTAAGAAAATCACTCGAGGTTAAATCATAATCCAATTTCGAGCCTAGCTTTTCAAACATATCGGAAGATTCTTTGATACCTTTGCAATATAGATGATTCAGCATTTTGCGGGATAAAATCGAGAAGAGATTCTGGTCGGTTCGCTTGAGCATATCCAATATTACTGTCCATTCTGGGCGTCTATAATTATTGCTATCGCCATTTGATTGAGACAATTCGTCGAAAATCACCTTCATTTTGGTGAAGAATAAATAATGAGCAAACCTCTCGGCAATCGTTTTAAGTAATTTTTTCTCTTCTTTATAAAAAGGACCTTCGTCCAACTCAGGTAGATGCTGAGAATAATAGACATTCATATTGCCAAAAACTTCATTATGAACTTTTATTGAAGAGCTCAGACACCATTCAGTTTCGTGGAAATCGGTCAAAGTGTAGTCCTTATCGGCAATAGTGATTTTGGTCATACACAATTCAGGGTACCTTAAACCTGTAGGAATAATAGCTAATATCGCGAATATCATCTCTTCCGAGCTTCGGTTCGAGTTCAAAATTTCTTCAATTGAGTAAAGGCAGTTTAGTTCTTTGGCACGCTCTTCAAGGCTTCTGATTATGTTATCCATATGAATTATCTCATTATAAAAATATACATTTTAGTAAAGAGATCTTCGGCTTGATTTTATTTTATTTCGAAGATTTCATCGTAAAAAACGATTTTTTGTTATTTTTCAGACATTAAAATATAAGTTTTTATGATTTTTTGTTAATTTTAATTTGTCATATTGTCATAAAATTTCGTACTTTTGTACAATAAATTGTTGTAACTCGTAAAAAACGAGTTCTTAAATTGTAAGATTAAATTTTCGAGGCAGATTATGTCAGAAGGATCATTCAATCCCTTCAATATGGCGCAACATCAATTCGACGCCATTGCTGAACAACTTCAGTTAGATGAAGCAACCCGCGATTTATTAAGAAATGTTGACAGAGAGTTCCATTTTAACATTCCAATAAGAATGGATGACGGCTCATACAAGGTGTTCAAAGGATTTCGTTGCCAACACAACGACGCTCGCGGACCTGCAAAAGGCGGCATCAGATTTCATCCCCAAGAAACAATTGATACTGTGAAAGCACTTTCAATGTGGATGACTTGGAAAACTGCCGTTGTTGATATACCATTGGGCGGTGGCAAGGGTGGCGTAATTTGCGACCCACGCAATCTCTCATTACGCGAACAAGAAGCAATTTGCCGCGGTTGGATTCGCCAAGTTGCCAAAAATGTTGGTCCATTGCAAGATGTTCCGGCACCTGACGTAATGACAAATGGTCAGCACATGCTTTGGATGTTGGACGAATACGAAAGAATGGTCGGCTACAAAGCTCCCGGTTTGATTACCGGAAAACCTTTGGGCATGGGCGGTTCTTTAGGCAGAACCGAAGCTACAGGTTACGGTGTGATTTATACCGTTCGTGAAGCTCTGAATGAAATGAACATTGACATCAAAAACACAACTGCATCATTCCAAGGATTTGGCAATGTAAGCCAGTACGCAATTGACCTTTATACTCAATATGGTGGCAAAGCAATTGCTGTATCAAGTTGGGATAATACTGACAAGAAAGCATATACTTATCGTAAAATGTCCGGTCTATATTTGCAAGAATTGCTTGATATCACTAATCGTTTTGGAGAAATTGACCGAAATAAAGCTATCGAATTAGGCTACGAAGTACTTTCCGGCGACGCATGGATTGAACAAGATGTTGATATTTTAATTCCGGCGGCTTTGGAGAATCAAGTCAATGCTGAAAATGTGAATAGAATTGCACCAAAAGTAAAATTGATTTCTGAAGGTGCTAACGGACCTACAACTCCGGAAGCCGACAAAGTAATTTACGAACGCGGCATCTGGATGATTCCTGACTTTTTGGCTAATGCAGGTGGTGTAACATGTTCGTATTTTGAACAAGTACAATGCAACCAAAATTATTTCTGGACAAAACAAGAAGTTTTGGAAAAATTAGACAGCAAGATGACACACGCTTATCATGCAGTATCTGATTTGGCTCGCGAACGCAATATCTACATGCGCGATGCAGCTTATTTGATTTCAGTTTCAAGAGTTGCAGAAGCATGCAAATTAAGAGGCTGGGTCTAATAGCTCCAGATAGCTTTCCTATAGATTTAGACTGCTCAAATATTTTTGGGCAGTCTTTTTTTATGTCTGAACTATGATTTGAGTTTCTTTATTCATCCGATGACTTGAAGTTTTCAGATGAATTGGTTTGATTAAAGTTGTGCAAAATCTGAGGGAGTCATCGGATGAATTGTACTTGTATGAACTATGATTTATATGATTTGAATGATTAAAATGATGAAAGTGAATACATACACCACATTATAAAATCATAAAAATCATTTTAATCAAAAAAATCATAGTTGAGAAAATATAAGAATTTTTTCCGTAGTTTCGTAAAATATAAATTGAACGTATATTATTTAGGACTAAAATATGACAAAAGTATTCAAACAGATAACTCTTGCTTTAACATTGTTGATTTCATTTCTTACGGCAGGGCAAACTTTGGCTCAAAAGGCGACAGACACAATCAGAGTAGATTACTCGTTTTGGGGCAACAGCTATTACTTAGGCGAAATGGAGCACTCAAAAAGTGAAATCAGGGACTTACTTTATGCAAATCCAAGTTCGGAAAAGTTAGTGAAATCATACTCGACTAATAAAAATTGGGGCTATCTTACGCTTACGACAGGCGCACTATTAACAGCGTATTCATTTTATGAAGCTTGGAGAATTGATAACAATTATGCCGGCTCTCCATTTAGTAATCATGGCAGCTATGATGCAACAACTTTTACTATTAGAGCAATTTTAGCTGTGGCGCTAGATATAGTTGGTATAATGCAATTGACCAGCAGTAATAAACAATTTAATAGAGCAATTAAGGCGTATAATAAGAATTCGCTTTCGTCAAATCTTGACTATAATTTTTACATCGGCTTCAATCGGATTGGTGTTGTCGTGGTTTTTAATTAAAGTAAACTTTGGTCTGCCCAAGGTGTGGCGCATCTAAAGACTACATATTCACAAACATCTGAGTTTGGTTGCCGATGAGTATGTAATACACTCCACGAGGCAGATGCGACAAATCAACCCTTAAATTCCTGTTCCCTGAGCTTGTCGAAGGGTGGAACGGGGTAGTTAAAAACACATCCCCAAAAAAAAAGCTGCCCTAATGGGCAGCCTATTGAATTTATTTTAAAGTGACATCAAATGATTATGATTTTAATACTTTGCTGATTGATTTCATGAATTGTGATTTCGCACGCATACCTACTATTACTTCTTCAATTTTGCCGTCAGCACCAATTATGTATGTAGTCGGAACTGAACTAATGCCGCCATATGCGTTAAAGAGTTCCTTGACTCCAATGAAATTGATATAATTAATTCCTTGAGCTTTCGAGAAACTTGTAACTTTGGTCATAGGGTCACGATCTCTTTCCATTGCTACGCCAATTACGACGAAATCTTTGTTCGCTAATTCTTTTTGAATTTCAATTATATCGGGAATTTCTTTGCGACATGGTGGGCACCAAGTACCCCAGAAATTTAAAAACACAACTTTACCTTTGGTGAACTCAGCAAAAGTGGTTTCTTTCCCGTTATGAGTAAACTTAAAGTTGACGGGTGTACCGGCAACATTGTTCGGTATAACGGAATTGATAGTCAATACAATCGGGTCACCGGCTTTACTTGTAGCTTCGGCTTTCGACGAGTTTGTATATGACATAATAAATAAGGCTGCTAAAGCCACGAAGGCAAAGGGCAACGCAAAAGTCTTTTTGAATTTAGTAACAGACATAAATTTCTCCTTAATGATTACAATTTTACTTTTATGACGATTACAAATGAATATAATTACATATTACTCTTGAGTAATATTATTTTTCCTACCATTTGCCGTGTATTTCGATATCGGAAGCAAGAATCCAACAACGATAAGTATTGTTCCGAGCCAAACAAGATTGATAAATGGCTTGATTGTAACATCGAATGTAAATATTTCAACGGGTTCGGGTGGCGGCATTCCGGCTTTTTTGAAAATTAAATGTGCTTTTGTATTATGTACATCGTTCATATCGCGAATGAGTCTAATCATACTGATTTCGACTTCTGTTGACGGAATTTTGTACCAATTGGGTTGAGATTCCCATGTGGTCACGTCAAGCATCGAATAAATTGTGTCGGTCCTGGAGTTTTCATCTGCGAATTGTGTTTTTAAGATAGTACCGATAATGGCGGTATTTCCTTGAACACCTGTAACTTGGTCAAAATCAAATCCTGTAATTGAAATCCTAAGGCTCGAATCAACAGGGGTTAAAGTAGATTCTCCTTTGCGAAGGTATGCTTCAGGAGCAGTACTTGCAGCTTCAACGGCTTTTGGAGCCAAATAAATATCCTTTTCGACCTTTACAAAAACGCCGGGTTCTAAAAACGGTGATTGCCATTCGTTAAAATCACTCCAATATATAATTGGTCCAACTACTTTTTCTTCATTACCTTTTTTAATAGAGACGTTATAACGGTATTTTTCGCGGTCTTTAAATTCTTGTTCGATACGTTTTTTGCCAATGTATGTAAAGTCATATCCGAAAGCCGATTTGGTCTGGTTTTCCGTCAATCTTACTTGCTGAGTAGCTTCATATCCACCACTTGCGACAACACCCAAAATCAAGAATGCAACTCCAAAGTGAGAAAGGTATGGACCAAGTTTTTTGGGGTTTTTGATAAGATTTCTAATCAAAAATTCGAGATTTGTGAGAAGTGAAAAAACAGCAGCAAAGGTAAGTAAGATGAAATTGAAGCTGTCTAATCCCATGAATGCAAGCAATACTACTAGTAGAGCCGAAGCAATAAATGGAAGAATGATTTTGCCGAATACATCTTTCAAATTGCCGACCATCCATTTTTGGTACAATGAAAACCCGTTTATGAGAAGGAACACAATTGCAAAAACAGTCCCGAATTTGTCATAGACCGAAATTTCAATCGCCACTTTCTGTTGTCCAAATAATTCTGCTACTGCGGGCCAGCTTGTGCCCATTATAACAATAGCAGCCATTGCTAATATCAAAATTGAGCCTAATGTCAAAGAATATTCTTTTGAGAAATCTTTGATTGTGGTTCTGCTCAAATATTGATTAATATGTTTGTATCTATAGGCAACATAGAAAATCCCAAGACCTAAGTAGGTAATTTGGAACAGAATTAACATCGTATATACAATTGCTCCCGGAGTTACGAACGAGTGAACAGAAGTGTCACCCAATATGCCGCTGCGAGTAAGAAACGTTGCATAGACTACGAAAATGAAAGAAAGCATTCCGAGTATGAGATTCGTTTTGATTAATCCCCCTGTTCGACGTTGCACCATCAAGGTATGAATCAATGCGACGGCAATCATCCACGGAATAAGTGAAGAATTTTCGACAGGGTCCCAAGCCCAAAATCCGCCCCAACCTAATGTTTCGTAAGCCCAAAAACCACCAAGCATTATACCCAGACCTAATATTGCAGTTCCGGTCAAAGCCCAAGGCATTAGGATGTCAATCCAAGTTTTGTATTCCTTTTTGATAAGAGCTGCTAATGCCAATACAAAAGGTACAGCCATCATCGAATAGCCTATAAATAGTATAGGCGGATGAATCGTAATCCAATAATTTTGCAAAATAGGATTAAGACCTCGCCCATTTGCCGGCATAAATCCTGTTTCGAGCCCTTCGCCTGCAAAAGTTTCCCATACGTAATCGAAAGGGCTTTTGAATACTAAAATCAATGCTATATAAAAGATAATGGATGTGAAAAAACCCATTGCTAAGGATTCGTATCCATTATTCTTAGTGCCGTTTATCAGGAATAACCCAATAATAGCAAGAACTATCATCCATAGCATAAATGAGCCTTGTTGTCCCGAATAAAATGAAGCGACCAAGAAATAATCGTGCAATTCGGTTGAAGAATACTCCCAAATATAAGTGAATTGGAAGTTATGGCTCAAGATATTTGAAAGCAGATAGATACTTGCTCCCACTATTCCGGCGGTCATCAAATAGTAAAAGATTCTGCCTAACTTGCGGAATTTATCTTTTTTGTAGGAAAGTAAATAGAGAATAGTTGACAGTAAACCAAATAGGACTGTCAAAATGATTAAAATTTTACCAAACATATATATTATCTCAGGAGAATTCTAAAAAATTAATTATTATAAAGTTGTGTCCCTTGTAATTCTTCGAACTCGCCTTCATATTTAGAAGGGCATTTCGTAAGAATATTGGACGCATGAAATTCATTACCTTCAAACTTGCCTTTGATTACTACCATTGGAGCAACGTCAAAGTTGTTCGGCTTTGAACCTGTACTTACTACGCGTGCTTTATTGCCAAGTTCGTCAATCATCGAAAAAGTGAATGTATTCGCCTCAGAGTTGTAGTCTTGACCTTCGGATTGGTCCCATGAACCGATAACTTGGACAACTTTTGCTTTGTCCTTAGCTTCGGGGAAACTTGCGTATTCGATTTTTGAAGAATCGAAAGAGAAAATAGCGAGTGCGGCAAATATTGCTACCGCAACGATTCCAATTATATATTTCGTTTTCATAATTTTCCTTAATTTACAATATTACCTATGTGTAATATAACACAATTTTTTCAACTAAAATAGAAAATCGTATCGAAAACGCAACTATTCTTTGATAGAAGCGATTTGCTTTTCCAATTTGCTGACTTTTTTATCCAAAGAAAACAAGTAAATACCTATGCCAAACCATAGAATCAAAGCGATTCCCAGTACTACATAGAGCGAATTATCATGCAAGAATTGTTCCATATCAAAATCCTTAACTCAATTTGTTTTTAATAATGTTCATTCTGACTAAAAGATTGAATAGCCAGAAATATATGACTGTAAATGCAAACAAAGACAGACCGAAACCCCATACTAAATTCGTATCCAAAGCACTTGGTTGCGCTGAAACAAGAGGACCGGCATTTACATCATCGGCAGAGCCTGGATGCAAACCGCTTGCCATTCTCGGCAATACAAATACCAAAAAAGGTACTGTTATAAAAGAGATGATTGAATAAACCGAACTTAGTTTTGCTTTACGTTCGGGATTATCAATAGCCGCTCTGAGAGCAAAGAATGCAGCATAAATCAATATCAAAACGAAAATGGAAGTTTGGCGAGGGTCCCAATTCCAATAGTTGCCCCAATTATACTTTGCCCATAACATACCCGTTACAGTCGCCAGTATTGCGAATAAATTGCCTAATGCGGCTGCAGATGCAGTATTAATGTCATAGTTCAAATCGCCCGTTTTTAAATATCGAATGGCATAAATCATAGACATTAGATACGCAATTACTGCTATCCAAGCCATGGGCACATGCAAGTTCAAAATTTTGATTCTCTCGTCCAAATTTGGTACAAATGGATAATCGAAAAGAGGGTTGATATATTTAGTCTCAATAAATTTTATAGCGTCATTTTCCTTATCATATCCGGCTTTGATTACCAATTCCGCATCTTCGGAAAAGCCATAAGGAAGTTCCGTGGCATGGATGACCAATTTACGATTAAAATTCACTGCTGAAGGGTCTGAAAGGTCTATGGGTTTATCACCTAAATACACAAACCATTTACCGGATTGCTCGTCGAAGTAATGATTTTCGGTCTTATTTGTTATATGAAGGTTGAGGCTTTCGTAAAATCCTTCCTTTATATAGCGAGCAGTAGAAAGATTGCCGGAAACAGGCGGTAAAATAGTCAGAATCAGAGCAAATGCCACCATCAAAATAGCAATGACCTTCCACCATAAAGCTTTAGGTTTTGTATAACCACCAATTGCAGCGAATAGTGCTGCTAAGATTATAGCCCCAAACATTATAACAAATTTCATAAAACCTTTGTAATGTTTTACAAATACAACACATACAAAATTACGAATATTTAATGATATTATTTAGTTTAAATGCTTCTTTAGGATTAAAGTATTGACAGGATTATGTTCATTTGAAGGATAATAGAGGATTTCGTCCATGACAAGACGCATTATTTTGATACCAAGCCCACCTCTTTTGAGAACTTTGAAATACTTCTCCATATCGGGCAATTCCACATTCGAAGGGTCAAATGGAATTGCATTGTCCAAAATTTTTACGATGAATTCTTTGTCAAAGGAGTCAATTTCAACACATAGGAGTTTTGTAGAATCTTTTTTATAAGCATGTTCAATTAAATTTGAACAGGCTTCGTCAACTGCAAGCACAATTTTGTTGCAATCTCCATCGCCGAAACCGAAATCTTCTGCTTTCAATTTGACGAAATCACGAATTCGTGAAAGTTCGTCAGAGTCAACTGCCGTGCAAATAGTGTTTTCAATTGAATTATCTGGTTTCATCTAAATTGATTATTTGCTAACTTAGAAATAGCATCTAGCTCATCAGCATCAATATCAAAAAGCATCGGGAAACCAAGTAAATCAAATACTGAAAAAACTTTATCTTTCATCGAGGCTAATTTGATATCGCCACCATTGTTTCTCACATCTTCGATGAATGCCATGAATACACCCAAACCGGCACTACTGATATAGTCCAACTCGCTAAAGTTGACTAAAATTTTGTAGTCTCCGCCATTAATGATTTGTTGAAAAGTGTCTTCGAGTTTGGGGGCAGTATGTGCATCAAGATAACCGTTCAGATATACACAGTGTATATCATCATTTTTTTTTGTCTGTATCTTCAATTTTTCATCAATCATCGCTTTCTCCTTTGAACATTATTTTTCACTTTAGACTCGCAAAGTCCACAATTGTTATTTAACAAATTACAATAATTGTACCGACATATGCTGTTTTCTTTTGAAAAAATTCATCTATATTCAAAATCAAACGATTTCCTCCCTATTTATCGTCTTATCCATACGATATATACGTTTTTTTAAAATGAAAGTTCCAAAATTTATAAGTCATTAAACGTCAAATAGGCATGGAAAAAATTTTAACAATCGAGCAAACACGCAAAGCAGATGCTTATGCAATTGAAAGTTTGGGCATTAGTGCTCAAATTTTGATGGAAAATGCTGCACACGCTTCATTCGAAGTGATAAGTGAAAGAGTTTTACAAGAAGAAAGTATTGCGATTTTTTGTGGTACAGGCAATAACGGTGGAGATGGTTTAACTTTGGCGAGACATTTGCACGTAAATGGATTCAAATCAATCAAGATTTTCCTCTTTGGTTCGCCGGACAAGATGAGTCCCGAAACAAAAGCTAATTATGAAATTGTCCGCAAAATGCAGATTCCCATGTATGAAAATCTGGAGCACAGTTTCATATTTGATATGCTGAAAGAATCGGATGTTGTAATCGAAGCATTGATAGGTGTTGGCGCCGATGAAAACCTTCGTGGCAATACTCCGGATTTGCTCAAATTGTTGAATTATGCTGAAGCCATGAAAATCGCAATTGATGTACCGGCGGGGCTGAATGCCGATTCTGGACGGGCACATATTGATGCTTTCAGTGCTGATATAACTTTGACTATGTTTGCCTCTAAGTTGGGAATGTATTTGCAAGATGGTCCCAATCATTGCGGCGAAATCATTGTTTGCAATCTCGGGGCACCGCTGAATTTGCTTCAAGCAGATGCTTATATGTGTCTGAATGATGAATCTGCGAGACAGATTCTTGGTATTCGTAATCAAAATAGTGACAAATTTGAATTTGGAAGAGTCGTTGTCATTGCAGGCTCGGATTCGATGCCCGGAGCAGCAGCACTCACAGCAAATTCGGCGATTAAATCAGGGGCAGGCCTCGTTGAGTTGCTCACGCCAAACATTCATCCTGCACTTTTGCCCGAAGTCATTGCATATAAATTGAAAGCAAATTCTGATGGTACAATTTCGCCCGAAAATAAAGATTTAATCCTCAGCCGTTGCAAAAAGGCAAGTTCAATCGTTATTGGTCCGGGAATCGGAACGAATGAATCAACTTTGAAAATGTTGAGTGAGATTATAGCTGAATTTACGGAAACACCTATTGCGATTGATGCAGATGGATTGCGAATCGTCAGCAAGGACATTGTGTTAAAAAATAATATAATACTTACGCCACACATATACGAATTTTCCAAGTTGGTGAATCTGCCCGTAGAGGAGATTCAGCAAAATATAATTGAAATTGCTAAGAAATTTTCTCTCGAACATAATTGCAAACTGCTTGTGAAATCACATCCCACAATTATTACAAATGGTGACAGCACAATTTTGAACCTCGGTGGTAATTCGGGGATGGCAACAGCCGGAAGCGGTGACGTGTTGAGCGGAATAATCGGCACTTTAGCGGCTCAATCTGATGATTTGCTGCATTCTACAGCTTTGGCGGCATATTTGCATTCGAGAGCCGGAGATTTATACTCAGCTGAAAATGACGAATACACTTTAACAGCTTCTTCGATTATTGATTATTTACCGAACTCTTTCAAATCTATTATAAGCACAGAAATAGAATAATGATAAACAGAAAACTGATTTTTACATTGCCGGTCGTGACTATGGCAATAGCGATTTTTGTGATGTCCTCGATACACCAAGTTCCTTTCATTGATGATACTATCGTGGGGCAGGACAAACTTTTGCACATGACCGCATATTTTGTATTCGGAATATTGATGCAATTTGCGGTTGTAGCACAAAAGCCGAATCTGACAAATAAATCAACTTACTTTGCAGTAGCTATAATTGCAATTTTATATGCCTTGGGCGACGAAATACACCAACACTTTGTGCCGGGCAGAATGTGCGATTTCTGGGATTTTGCAGCCGATTCCATAGGAATTATGTTGAGCCTGCTACTATTGCCCAAAATCAAAAAGTTCGTCATGAGCAAAGTGACTTAATTCGTACCACATTCCCCCTTACTTTTGAACTTCAACATCCTTAGCTGTGAGTATTATCTTTAACTCCCCATTCCTATCGGCGACAAAAGAGTGACGTCCCAATAAGTATTTTTTGGAGTTTTCATTCTCGGAGACAAATTTTCTGGCAATGATCTCACCACTATCACCATACTCAAATTTTCCAAGAACTGAACCATCAACAGCTACTTCATTGTATTCAGCAAGTTTGGGTACCCATTTCCAATCAATCTCAAATTTACCATCTTTATCAGTTTTAACAATATGGAGAGGAATTTCGCAATTAGATTCCATAAATATAAAATCGAGAATCATATCGATAGATATTGTAGTATCTGCAGTAATTAGATTAGCCATGAAAACACCCGGACGAAGAACTGTAAAATCATTCTTTGCAACGTCAAGATATGGATGCCATTCATAGACATGATTTCCGCTCTGTGCGTGCATATTCATATCCACATATTTGGTTCCTGTACTTTTTTCAACAATATTGAACTTGATTTCAGTTGATTTGGGCAATGTGTATATTAAAGATGTTGAATTGGTAAAGGGATTAGGTAGATTTGCTTTCATTTCAATTTGAGCTTCATAATTTACCAAAACAACTTCATTAGATTCAACTGAGCTTCCGTCCATATCAAAAATCTTTAACTTATAAAAGTAAGTATTATTGATTTCGAGATTCTTATCAGTAAAAGAATAAGTGGTAGTTGTCACACTAGTCCCTTTTGCCTGAATAGTTGTAATTTTCGTATAAACATCGGGCTTGTTTTCTTTCATTACGGCTCGCATGACTTCAAAACGGTCGCAATTAAACTCATTTGAAGTTGCCCATTCTAACTCGATATGCCCATCCTTCCTGATTGTGTTAAAATAATCAAGTTCGACTACTTGAAGCATAGGCGGCTTTGGAGCATCGCTAATTCTAATTTTGCCAATTACTGCTTTTGAGATTCTATCAGGAATCAAACAAATCTCAGCATCAGCTATTGGATTACCATCAGCATCAACGAAAGTACCATAAATCATAGGTTTTGAAATAGGCTCTGTTGTAGAATCACAAGAAACAGCAAACAAAACACAAATTACAAGCAAGTATAAAAACATTTTCATTGTAAGAACTCCAATATTTCATCAAAACAAATTTTGTTACTTTTCAAAACTAATCATAAAAATTATATAAATCATATAAATCATATTTCAGACAAACAAATTAGTTATATAATTCACAGTTCAGACTATACTAGAATTGCAACTAATTTGTTCACAAAGCGTACTATGATTTATTTAGAAATGAAAGTGAGAATTGAATGAAAATTGTAACTTTGATTATTGTTACCATTTTATTTGCTGTTTCGACTGTTTACTCTGCCGAGATTTTTGTAGTTGAAGGGAATGTCCTTGATGCCACGAATGGCAAAGCTATTCCCGGAGCGAGTATCAGAATTAGTGGAACAAACCGAGGTACTTACTCATCATCAAAAGGGTTTTTCAGACTAAGCGTTAACAAAGGCGAAACACTAATTGTTCGGTCCTTGGGCTATAGTTCAGATTCCTTGATAGTTAAAGTAAAGCCCGAGAAATTAGAACTCAAACTCAAACCTGTTCCCATAGTTACCGGAAATGTGAATGTTACGGCTGCGATTACTCCCGAACAAATAATTGAAAGGGCAGTGAAAAAACGCGATGAAAATAAGCAAAAGCTACGCACTTTTTCGGGCGAACTTTATTCAAAATTAGTAATGGAACTCGATGGTTCACTACTTTCAATTAGTACAAGTGAAGATGGAAAAGTGTCTTTGGGTGCATCAGTTGGTATAGGTGGGAGTGAAGAGCCTTCGGATAGTAAAAAATATATAATTATGGAAACATATTCAACGGTACAAACTGATTATGAGAAAAAAATAAGTAAAGTAACTATTAACAAACGTCGCCAAACTGCAAATATCCCTTCTGAGCAGAACATTATGGCAATTACTCAATTTGTCAGTTTTTACGATGATGAAATTACTTTTCTAAAAACGACAATGCCTTCTCCCATTGGTAATTCTGCCCTATCTGATTATAATTACACATTAAAAGATAGAATTATCCAAAATGATAGATATATTTATGTATTGAATGTGGAGCCGAAATCAAAGATTTATCCAAGGTTTGTTGGCGAAATTCGAATAATTGAAGAAACTTATAATATAGTTGAGCTCGAACTGAGCCCAAGTTCAACTACTGCAATTCCATTTTTTGAAGACCTTGCGATAAAACAAAAATATAGCGAATCTGAAGAAAAAGTCTGGTATCCTGCATTCCTTGAGGTAAGCGCTAAAGCTAAAGTTGAAGTAGTCAGTGGTCTTTTAGACTTTTCTACCGATGTGAAAGCGACCAGTATCTTTAGTGATGCAAATATAAATGTGGTACTTCCGGATTCGATTTATACTGAAAATGTGCGAAGAATCACCGTTTCAGAGCTTGCTGATACACGAGACTCCTTATTCTGGGAGCAAAATTCGATGCGTGAATTGTCCGATAGAGAAATTGAGATTTATGCGAAAGTTGATAGTGCCGTTGCACTTGATTCAGTTCAAACCGCTCAAACCCAAAGCAATGTCAATTTTAGCTGGATGATACCTTATATAGATTTCAACAGGGTTTCTTCTGTTTCCTTGGGATTGAAACCAAGCTTGGAAGTATATGGATTTAATTTAAATTCTGTGAGTTATTTTAGTTTTGGGTTGCAGGATGTTTTCGGGAGCATTCAGTTGGAATTGCCACCTTTAAAAATGGCAGGTGCGGATTTCTTATTTAGTGCTAAAGTTTTTTCAGTTCAGGACGAATTCGGGCATTCTATAGGACAATATCCGCGACTTTTCAATACAGTTGCAGCTGCATTGGTTCATGAGGATTACAACGATTATTACCAAAATGATGGTTTTGGTTTAGATTTGAACATAAATTCCAATAACCTTAAATTTGCTTTAAGTGCTGAATTTTCACGAAATTTTTCTCTTGATAAAACTACAAATGCATCGCTTTTTGAGGATTATGAATGGCGAAATCATCCAAAAGCAATTGATGGAGATTATCGGATTTTGCGCTCAATCATTGCTTATGGTAAAATTATTCCAATAATGCTTCCTGAAACAATTGGTGCTGAAATCAATATTGATGCTTTCGGTGGTCAGGAAACGAAAACTGATACAGATTTCGGCGGAATCAGTGGAAGATTTATTGTTTCAATTCCGACATTTAAAACCGGTTATGGAGCAATGAAACTCATGTTGTCACTTTCCGGTGGTATTGCAACAGACGATACACCTGTCCAATACCAGCACCGCATGGCTACGAGGCTTTTTATTTTGAATAATGTGGGTAATTTCTATACAGCGCCACTTGGATTTTATGGTGGAAATAAATATTATTCGGTTCAGGCACTTTATAATTTATCCGATATTTGGTGGCGATGGATAGGACTTCCAACCTACGAAGGCAGAGGTCCGGAGCTTACAATCGGAGGTACTTACGGAGTATATTATAACAATTCAAATTCCTTTTACAGGGAAACCGGTTCAGCAGGATATTCTGAAGCAGGTTTTGGATTATCTCGCTTACCAACTTTTTTTAGCAATGTATTTTATTGGTCATTTGATGTTAGGTTTGGCATCGGTCCAAACGCCAAAGGTAGAACCGGCGGTGCATTATCGGTAGCGTTCCCGTTTTAATATGAAGTCTGAACTATGATTTGTTTGATTTTTTTGATTAATGTGATTTATCTCAATACAAATCATAATAATCAAATTAGTCATATAAATCATAGTTCAGACGACTGCATTACCACTTCACAAATTTATCTACACAACCGCCAATTTTGATGAAATAAATGCCGGTGGGTAAATGGGAGACATTGATTTTCAAATTCCCCTCTTGAGGAGTGGCAGCGCCAGCTGACGGGGTAGTAATAACACATTCACCCAGAGTATTTAATATTTTAACACCCCCTAACCACATCTTATTAGAGGGGGAATTTTCGAGACATAACCCACTTTTGGTGGTTGGATAACTGATTTCGATATATTCCGAAGCCGGGTTTGGCGTTATGCTGAATGAAGGCGTTTGAATCGCTTCTACGCTTGTGCCGTCCGTGCCGGAGCCAGACAAATTATAAGTCAAACTTGATTTATATTGGTCATTTGTCGAGAGCCGCATTTGAGCTGTTTTCGGACCCACTGATTGAGGTGTGAACTTAATCCTGATAATTAGCGAGTCTCCCAATTCTAAATTATAAGGGAAATTGGTCCCCTTTCCTATTACTTCACTTATCTCAAATTTTTTGGTGTCTGCAAAAAACAATGATAAGTCAATAATTGATACACCTGCATTATTTTCAGGTTTCAAAACCAAATCAATCATCTTGTTTTCACCAATACCTACTGAGGCAAAGTCAATGTTGTCGCCGCTAATTGATGAAATCACAGTCGGTTTATTCGCAACGGTGAATTCATGAATAATAAAATCGCCGAAATCAGTGGCGAATGAACGAATGGCAGCACCGTCACGTGTAAACTTTAAAGCTCCGTTGTTCAAACCTAATTGGCTGTTATAAAACCAGAAACCAAGCCCGTATCCGGCTGGATTGCGGATGATAAATCTATAATTGCCTTCAGGCAAATTAACAGTATCAAGGTATCTGGTGCTGTTTTGCGTTGTAGCTCTTTCGCTTACAATGTTGAAATTTGCATCATATATAGCCCAATTATAAGGTGAGTTGATGCCCAAAACTTCAGAATTATTCGTAGTCAAATCAACAACGAATTTGCCCGGGTATATGTTTGTATTTTTCGTGAAAAATGCTTTCCCGATATTGTTTGCATCATAGTCGTCAGGATTGCCGTTGACTTCAATAATTTCTGCTATAAATAAATTAGGTGAATTAGGATTTAGCCAGTTATTGTAGGGCAAATAAAGTGTGGCAACTTCGCCGAATTTTAGCAATTCGGATTCGCCAAATTCATGTGTGTATTCTGCCAAATTATCAGGATTGTTGCCATATTTGATTTTTACAGTCGAAATAGGGTTTTTGCCTGTATTTTTGATTTGAATTATCGGGTTAGTCGTAATCGGATTTTGGCGCAAGTGCATTTGTTCGTTCGTAGGAGCTATGATGCCTTCCAATCTGGCGTCAGTTTCAAAATTATAATCGCCATAAGTAATTAGATAAGATGACAAAACCCAAACAGGTGCTCTATTACTGCCGGGATTCCAAGGAGTATTATAGAATTCCATATCATAGTCAATTGACGCCGTGCTGCCCGACTTTATGTAAGGTGTAATTTCGTATTCGTGAGGCACGACTTCTGCTCCAGGGCACCAATTAGTACGGTCAACAAGCCAAGTGCCACCTTGAGGGAAGACAGGAATGATTCCGCAATCACGCCAAATCCATTGCGAATGAGTCTGCACATTGTTCACTTTGACATAGGCTTCTTTTCGGCAAAATTCTGCACAATTATCACTGTTACCACCAAAACCGTGTCCGGTTTGGATGACGATTAATTTTGCGCCCTTCACTTCATTTGAAAATGTATAATCAAAAGCAGGAACTTTCGATTCAAAATTTCCATCATACACTGCACTAATATATTGTAAATATGTGTGTCGGTTGATTATATTTCGTGGTGGAGTGCCTTCGATGAAGCTGAAAGTCAGTTGCAAATCCTCTTGGTCATTTTGGTCAAACGGGTCTCCCCAACCGCCATTGGGCGAAGATAAATGCACTCTGCCGGCTATCATATCTTTCAAATCGCTCACATCTAAAGTCCAAGTAAAACCTGCACCCAAGTTTAAGCCATTGCCATAAGGTGTTATGAATCTCATCAATTCATAACGCTCACGAATTGTGATATTGTCATTGAAATATACACGTTTTTTAGCCAAAGTTACTACCGAATCAGGCTCGACAAGAGTAGAATCAGTAGCCTTGCCGGTTTCATCCCATTTATAATTATCATAATACAAATTCCAAACAATCATTGAATCTATGGCTTTGGTTGGAGTTTCGGAATCAATGTCATAAAAATACAGCACGGTGGAATTCTTGGCAGTTTTTTGGGTTACCCATTGGCCATCTACCTGAACTCTTTGAAAAGTCCAAGCTGTATCCTTCACGAAAGAATATGTAGCAGGTGAACCACCATTAACTCGGAATGAAGGTGCAAAGTAGTGACTCACGAAAACATTCGAAATGTAATCCCACTCACCGCATTGCTTTCCGGGCGGACATCTAAGAGTAAAATGCAGCAAAATCCTTTGGAACTCTTCATTCATCGAAGGGAAATCGTACCATCCTTCTCTGCGGTCCTGAAATTCAATTGTGCGGACTTTGACTGTGTCTCCATCTGCAGAAAATGCTGCCATACTGCCAAACAACAAGTATGCAACTACAAAAGTTACTAAAATTTTTACAATTTTCATGTTTTTCTCATTATGTCAAATTTAAAAATCTAATTTAACAATAATACACTAAAATACAAAGAGTCACAATAATTTTAAATGAATATCATGAGATAAACGTTAGAAAGTGAGTTTATGTTATTTAAAACAAATATGAGTTATACATGTTGAAAGTAGAAGACACAATACTCTTTAGCGGTGGTGCCAATGGTGCTGAAGAAGAGTTTGGCAGAATAGCCGAAAAATACAAAATCGAAGAAGTGAATTTTTCATTCGAGGGTCACGAAATTGCTCGTACACGCGGAATCAGAATTTTGAATCATGAAGAATTGAAACAAGGCGATATTAGCATGACTTATGCTTCGCGTTTGATGAATCGTAAATACCCCGAAACACAGCTTTTCCGTAAAATTTTGCAAACCATATGGTACCAAATTAACAATGGGCAAGAAGTATTCGTAATCGGAAAGATTCAAAACGATAGAACTGTAAAAGGTGGAACAGGTTGGGGCGCGGAATTTGCAAAAATATGCAACAAACCACTCTACGTTTTCGACCAAGAACAAAATCGTTGGTTCAAATGGAACAGAGAAAATTGGATAAATGTCAACGACCCGGTTATTTCTAATGCTCATTTTACCGGTACCGGTACCAGATTACTTAAAGATAATGGCAAAAAAGCTATCGAGGAATTATTTGCAAGATCATTTGCATAATTGACCATAATTCCGTATATTATAGTAATCTATATGCAATATTGTAGATTACTTTTTTTTTTATGTTGATTTTCATTTTTATATGGGATGGTTTTTAAGTGTACAAGAAAATTTTACAAAAGAAAGCTTACAAAAAAATAACAGCTGACGATTTGAAATTCGTTATGGAAAATGACGAACCGCCTTTGTTAGTTGATGTTTGCGAAGAATGGGAATTCCATCGTAATCATATTGAAGGAGCTGTAAATATACCGTTATCCATAATTGATACATTTGTTCATGAAATAACAACAAAGTTTCCTGAATATAATGAAATAGTCGTGTACTGCACTTTCGGTGTTCGCAGTAAAACCGCTGCTACAATACTGAACAAGCACGGCTTCAAAAACGTCTATTCGCTTATTGGAGGAAGTTCGTCTTATTTTCGTTCGCAACAATGACGAAAACTAAGTGGCTTATCGTTGGTTTAGGCAATCCCGGTTCGAAGTACCAATTAACTCGTCATAACATAGGCATGCGGGTTGTAGAATCTTTTACTTCAAAATGCAAGGCTGAACTGAAATTCGGACCTGATTGCGAATTTGCAGAATTCAAATATGCCGGTCAGGAAGTATATACATGCTTGCCAACGACTTATATGAACAATTCGGGAATCGCAGTCAAAAAAATGATGAATAAATACAGCATTTCACCCGAAAACATAGTGATTTGCTTAGATGAATACAATTTCCAAGTTGGTAGAATTCATCTCAAATCAGCGGGTAGCGATGGCGGACATAATGGGATTGCATCGGTAATCGAGCATATAAACGCAAGCAATTTTATTCGATTGAGGCTTGGAATTGGCAAAGACTTCGGTCCCGGCGAGATGGCTAATTATGTACTATCCCATTTTTATCCAAATGAAGATGAGGTTGTCAATGATATGATTAAAGAAGGCGTCAAAGCCTTAGAAATGCTTCTAAAGATTGGATTTTCGCGTGCAATGTCTGACGTGAATGCTCACCAAGCGAAGAAATTTGATTCAAAGTCGAAAAAGCAAAACTCTGCAAAAGGTGATAAACCTAACAATAAATCATTTCCACTTGCAAATAAAAAACCTCACAAAAGTTCTATTCACGGAGTTGAAATAGTTGATGAATACTTCTGGATGAGACGCAAGGATGACCCCGAAGTCATAAAATATCTTAAAGCCGAAAATAAGTACGCCCTACAAAAGATGAAGGATACGAGTGAACTTCAAGATAAAATTTACAAAGAGATCATTTCAAGAATCCAAGAGACAGACCTATCTGTCCCTGTCAAACGTGACGACTATTATTATTATTCAAAAACTATTGAGGGTTTACAATATCCTGTTTATTGTCGTCGTAAAGGCTCAATGGATGCAGGCGAAGAAGTCATTCTTGACCAGAATAAATTAGCTGAAGGCAAGCATTATTTCCAAATCGGTTCGATTGCAGTCAGCCCGAATCATAAAATAGTGGCATATACAAGCGATAGCGAAGGCAACGAATCATATACAATCAACTTTAAGGTGATTGATTCCGAAGAAATCTTGCTCGATAAAATCGAAAATGCCTCCGACGACATTGAATGGGCAAACGATAACAAAACAATTTTCTACTCAACTTTGAGTGATATTCAGCAAGCTGACAAAGTATGGAAGCATGTTTTGGGCGAGCTGATTGAATCTGATAAATTGATTTACCATGAATTAGACAACGCTTATTTTTTGAGTATTGATAAAACTAAGGACAGAACAACAATTTTAATAACCTTGATGAGCAAGGACGAATCAGAAGTTTGGGTTATACCTGCGGATGAAGCGGACGCAATGCCACAGTTAATTCGTTTCCGTGAACCGAAGATTCAATATTATTTGGAATCATATTTGGATAATTATCTAATAGTTACAAATGATGAGGCACTTAATTTTAAAATTGTTACAGCACCTAAAAAGAATCCGCTCAAAGAGAATTGGGTGGATTTCCTACCTTATAATGAAAACATCAAAATCTCATCAATCGAACCGTATAAACATTATTTGGTGATTAATGAGAGGTCGGATGGACTCAGTAAAATCAGAATTTATAATATGAGTAGTTCAGAGCAAAACTATATCCCCTTTCCTGAAGAAACCTATTCATGCTATTCAAACGAATTACCCGATTTTAACTCGGATACAATGCGTTTCACTTATAGTTCATTTATTACGCCCAAATCTATTTTCAATTATAATATGAAAGAAGGTAAACTCACATTGCTTAAAGAAACAGCTGTGATGGGCAATTACGACAAAAATAATTACATTACAAAAAGAATATTCGCAAAGTCACATGATGGGGTATTGATTCCAATTTCGATAGTACATCACAGAAATCTAGAATTATCAGGTAATAATCCCACTTTACTTACCGGTTATGGTTCATACGGCATGTCTAATGACCCAAGTTTTTCGCATACATATTTATCCTTGCTCGAACGCGGTTTTGTTATTGCAATATCTCATACTCGCGGTGGGGGCGAAAATGGCGAACAGTGGTATTTAGACGGTAAAATGTTGAATAAAAGAAATACTTTTTTCGATTTTATTTCTTGTGCCGAATATTTAATTAGTAATAAATATTGTAACTCTGATAAATTAGTTATACGTGGTGGTAGTGCCGGAGGCTTGTTAATTGGTTCTGTACTGAATTTACGCCCTGAAATATTCAAAAGTGCACTTGCAATAGTGCCTTTTGTTGATGTGCTAAATACAATGCTTGATGCTTCAATACCGTTGACAGTAGCAGAATACAGCGAATGGGGCAATCCCCAACTTAAGGAATATTTTGATTATATTTCCTCATATTCGCCATATGATAATGTCAAAAAAATGGATTACCCGAATATATTAATCAGAGCAGGATTAAATGACCCACGTGTCCATTATTGGGAACCTGCTAAATGGAATGCGAAATTAAAAGAATTCAAAACTGATAATAATTTACTATTATTGGTTACTGAGATGGGTTCGGGGCATGGTGGGTCATCGGGACGCTATTCCAAATTTAAAGAAATTGCTTTTGATTATGCTTTTATATTG
Source organism: Desulfobulbaceae bacterium (assembly GCA_018335795.1). Classification (GTDB taxonomy): domain Bacteria; phylum Bacteroidota; class Ignavibacteria; order Kapaibacteriales; family UBA2268; genus PGYU01. The sequence continues at coordinate 110,736 of JAGXRP010000077.1, forward strand.
AAAACGCTTGGTATTTCTGAATAACATTTGATAATTAAATTATTAATATTATTAATTAGGGATTATATGTATAAATTAAATATATTTGTTTTATTGCTCGCATTTTCAATTTTTGCTTTTCAATCTTGTGTGGTATATGATGCAGGTAAGGAAGCTGTTTTGCCTGATTTAGCACCTCCGGCTGATTATAAACCAATATTTATTCAGGATATTAAAAATATTAATCAATCGAATTTGGATAATCCCAACCTAATGATTTCCCGTGCAGATGTTCATGACCCCGATAAAATTAAATTATACACTCATTTTATTGATAATGGAAAGACTTATTTAAGTGGTGCAGCTACTAACGAATGGCTCAAACGCTGGTGCGAGCTGACAATCAAGACAAATGGAACGAGCAAAATAATCGATAAATTCACTGTTCGCGAAAGCACAGCCAAGGACCGTTTACCTCTGTCCATAGCATTGGTGCTGGACCATAGCGGTTCGATGGGTGAGGAACGTGCATTGGAATGTCAGTTTGCAGTTGAAGAATTTGTGAAGAATAAAAAAGCTGATGACGCTGTTTCGATAATTAAATATGATGGTAATGTACTTGTGGAATCGCCTCTAACCACATCACAGTTAATATCTTTGTCTAATTTCCAGAAAACAGGACTTCAGGGCTTTGGAGGGCTGACTGCGGTATCGGATGCTATAATGCAGGGCATTAACGAAGTCTCTCGCTCCGACGAAAGCAAACAAAGAGTGGTCATCGTATTTACCGATGGATTTGATAATTCATCTAAAATCGCATTTGATTCAGTGATTGCCAAAGCTATGGAAACTAATACAATTATCTGTGCTATCGATTTCGGTTATGGAATTAACAAAGGATTCATGAAAAGATATTCCGATGCTACAAATGGTATTTATCATCATGTTTATAAAAAAGAGGAATTCAAATTAGTTTTCGATGATATTTACAATAGATTCGAGTATTTTTATGTTATTGAATTTGAACAACCTGATTTTGGCGAACATTTAATAACACTCAAATTGTGTACTCCAAAAGGCGATTTAGAAAATAATATATTAATTAATAATCTTCCCGATGTAGGATTTATTAATTTATTAAATATTTATTTTGATATTGATAAATCAACAATAAAAAAGGAATCCGACAAAGCCATCAAAAGAGTAGCAGCCATGATGAACGTTTATCCGGGAATGGTAATTGAAGTTCGTGGGCATACTGATTCAACAAATAAAACAAAGGACCCCGATTATAATATCAAACTTTCACAATCTCGTGCCGATGCTGTCAAACAAGCTTTGACCAAGACCGGAATATCTGAACGACGGATTTTAACTCGCGGATATGGAGAGCATATGCCGGTTGCAGAAAATTTAACTCCTGAAGGCAGAGCCAAAAATCGGCGTACTGAGTTTATAATTATACAAAAATAAAACGAAAAAGGGCTGTTAAAAAATAATTTAACAGCCCCTTTTTAAATAAAAATTATTTCATTATATTAAAATCTGTAAGCCATTCCAAACATTATATTTAATGGGCTTTTTGTCAGAGTATATCTCGCATATTGTTGCATTTCCTGTGGTGATGTATAAGTGGTGCGTAATTCTGAATAATCAACCCAACGCATTACGCCATCTATTCTGATATTCTTGCCAACAAAAACACTTCCACCAATAGCAAAGTTCTCTACACCTGCATTTGGAATATCTTGTTGATATGGTGAAGTAGTCTTTGCATAACTTGCACGAACCATTCCGGGGAAAATAGGTATTTGATATTCAGCTCCAAGTCCCCAAGTAGTTTGACCCACCAAATCAAGTATGATATTATTATTCAAAGCCATTACTTTAGGCAATGCGTCGCTGAATTCCATTTGGGTAACGTCAGTATATTCGACACCTGCAGAGAATGTCAATCCAAGAGTATTGACAGACAAACCCGCCGCATAAACAAAAGGAGTGCGTAGATTATAAGAACTTTCGCCATCAAACTCGTAGAAGCGAGATTGTTCGTTTCGATAATTAGCAGTATATTTAGCAGTAAATTCCTCTTCAAATTGGTACCAAGTCGGGAATTTAATCGTTGCACCAAATCTCAAAAATTCTTCAAGTCGAGCCATAATATTCACCGAACCGGTTATACCTGAAACTTTCTGGTTGAGAGTTTCATGTGTTTGCAGATTATCAAAGACAAAGCCGCCTACATTTGTATTAGCATAAATTCCTCTGGAGTCTCTTTCGGTGAATTCACGAGTATAGCCGTAATTGCCCCATTTGCCTGCAATGCTGAAAGCAAGCGCAACGAATTCGTTAACATCATAAGCGAAAGCAGCAGTTACATTGTGTAAACCGCCCTTTTCAGTAACCATAGCTGATTGCGAAAGGCTATCCCTATATGGAGTAGCAAAATAAAATTGATTGCCATTTTGCAATTCATCTGCTAAATAAAGTTGATATGCCCAGTTATCATCAGCATTTCCGGGACCAAAGTCCACTTCGGATGCAATCATCGAATAATTATTATTTACGCCTGTTAATCTAAATGTATTCACAAAATCATCTTCTAAAAAGTAACCTATACCAATTGCACCGTTTCTCTTGTTGCTACCGAATTGGAAAGAAGAAATAAGTGCCGCATTTGTGATAGATTCCACATTTGTCTTAAGCATATTATTAAAATTCAAATAATCAGTTTCGCTGCTATTTCGGGTAAAGCCCAAACCGACATTGAGTTCTGATTTGCCGATTAGCGTCAAGCCTGCGGCATTGAATAGCATAGCCGAAGCATCATCCGATATTCCGTAAAATGCTACATTCAAAGCTGCTGCTCTTGGCGAAACAATTGGATTGCTCTTAGCATATCTTAGAGCGTCATCAATAAATTGAGCATGAACAGCCACGTTTGCACAAATTATGCAAACAACTAAAGTTATTATTTTTTTCATATTTTACCTCGTTCTTTGACCTGACCCACTACCACTACTTGAACCTGACCTTGACGAACCACTGGAACTACCTCTAGAACTACCACTAGAACTACCTGAACTTGAACCGCTACTCGACGGTGTGCTTTTGACTGAACCAGGTGAAGAAGAAGGGGCATTGCTACCCGAACTACTCGGTTGAGCATCACGATAAACCGGAGCTGATTCAGAAGGTCTTGACGAACTGCGTGCTGGTGAAGACTCAGTCTCGCCTACATTACGGATAATTCCACCACTACTTGTTCTGACAGGGTCTGAAGCAGGACGTGAATCAGTTTCTACAACTCTGAAAATATTCCCTGAACTCGATGAATTACGCGTTTGCGAACCGGAGGAACGAACCGGAGTTGCTGAAGTGCTTGATGGCGCATCAGTTCTGTTATATCCGCTACTACTCGACCTAACGGGTGAGCTTGTGCCACTAACTCTTTGAGCTGAACCTGTTGACACATTACCGGATTGACCCGATGGACGTGGAGTAGATTGCCCCGTGACATTACGGTCGTCATAAGTATAAGACCCCCTGTTAGCACCGAAAGAACGGTAAGTGTCGCGTTTGTTTGGTTTTGAGTTAGAATACGCATAAACAGGTTGTGGGTACCAACCTCTGCTATACCAACTAGCCCATGGATCCCAGTATCTGCCATAATAGGGATGATAATCATACCAAGGACTATACCAACCACATCCCCAGTAACCCGAAGACATGTGATAGTGGCGTCTGCCATAATAATGAGTCGAAACCCAACCATAATGACTAGACCACCAAGGCACAATCACAGGAACGTAAACAGTTTGGTTGTAATTATAATCATTGCGTCGCAATTCTTCCGAACGAACAGCTACTTCCTGAACGGGAGCGCCACCACCGGCAGCCATAGGATTAGTCCATTTCTGGGTAGGAGCGACAGCCGTCTGCTGCGGAGCAGGCGCGAGTGCCTCTTCTACTTGCTTAGGTTTGTTCGTGTAACCAAAATAGTTATCCGATGAGTTCGTAGTGGAACAGCCCACTGCGATGAATGCCATTAAGGCGATTGACAATATTATATTATATGTTTTCATGATATACCTCCATATGTAGTAAACGCATCAAAGCAAATTTAGTTTCAAAAAAAGGGTAAAAATCGCAAAAGAAAAATATCATTTTGCTATTCTAAAAATTCTCCTTATATTTGTATTCTTTTTTCGCTCGGATGGCGGAACCGGTAGACGCACAGGACTTAAAATCCTGTGGGCATTAGCCCGTGAGGGTTCAAGTCCCTCTCCGAGTACGACTTTTCAAGACTTAGATGTCATCCCGCAATACAGTGTTTATCATGGTTGCGGGATTTTTCTTTTTTGTCCTATTTGCCCTATTTCCGTTTATTGCCACGTTTGATTGGCACGAGATTGACACGGCTATTTCTTAAATGCCTTCTCTATATCTGCGTTGCCAACAACCGTTAAATAATGCTTTTGCATGACAGCGAGTGTATGACCTGTGACCTGTGCTAATACATTACCTTGCACGCCTTACGTTAACATTTTATTGATAAAATGCTTACGATAACCGTGAAAGCCTAAATTCCGGGTTTGCGTTACGCGTATTGCCTTGCGTATTTTCCATTCCCCCTTTTCCGTTTCGTCATTTGCGTAATTACAAATGCAAATCATAACCCATTCTATCAGTTCAGAATGTCTTTCTTGAGGAAATATAGGTAGGAAAAGAGTGTTAGAATTAAGATTGTGGCAATAAATGTTCCTGTATAGAGCATATTTAGTGTATAATCGGGGACTAAAATATCGTTGTCAACATAATGGAATGGGCTTATGAATCCAATATAGGCTGTTGATTCGGATACTTTGGAAATCAAATCCAAAAAGTATGTTCCCATAACGATTGCTACCGACAAAGCGAATAATCCCCGCCCGCGTTTGGCAACTGCGGAAATAACAAATCCGATTGAAGCAAATGTAAGTGAAGTAAAAAATCCGTAAATTGAATGGATAAAAAAGGGAGCTTTTTCGTAATCATCGGTTTTGAAGATTTCCAAACTTATGAATCCGGTCAAAACTGCCACAGTATTTATTATAATAATTAGTGTTATGCAAGCGAGAACTTTCGCTCCAAATATTTCAGTGCGAGTCATTGGACGCGTATATAGAAACTCTGCTGTTTTTTCAAATTCTTCATTGGCAAATAGGGAAATTGCAGTGAGAATGGAAAACATTCCGGTAAGTAATATAATCAGTGGGCTATTTCTAATGACATAGAATCCTAGGATGTTTGAGAGTTTTTCAATTTCCAACCCGAAGCCTTTGAGCATTGGCGCTAAAAAGGGTTGATTGAAAAAGCGGTTCTATATTTTTGAGAATACCTTCTTCCAAAAAGATTTCAAATAATGCCATATTGAGCACTATTAATCCGCAAATGAGCGTTAACCATATTAACATAGAGTTTTTATAACGATATAATTCCATTTTAAATAGATTATAATTCATTGCCGGACTCCGCATTTTGGTAATAATGGAGAAATATTTCTTCTAATGTAGGCTCTTCGATACTTATATTTTCAATTTGGAAATTAGCGAGATAGCTAATCAATTCGTTCATATCGCCATTAAATAAAAAATTCATTTGATTATTAACTCTTTTAAAATCAACAGTAGCGGGTAATTCTAGGTTTATATCGTTTTGATTTTCAGTAAAGGAAATCGATATTTTTTTGAGCATTTTTTTGCGTAATGCATCAATGCTTTCTAACTTAATAATCGAACCTTTTTGGATAATAGCGACTCTTGAGCAAATTTTCTGAACATCATTCAAGACATGAGAAGAGAAAAATATGGTGCAGCCTCGCTCATTTTCCTTTTTGAATAACTCAAAAACTTTTGATTGAATTAATGGGTCAAGTCCGCTTGTCGGTTCGTCTAATATCAATAGTTCAGGCTTATGGAGCAGTGATTGAATTAAGGATACCTTTTTTTTGTTGCCTAATGATAAATCTCTGATTTTCAGATTGGTTTTAAGGTCCAAATCGTCAGCGAGTTCATTAATTCTTTTGCTATCATTTACTCCGTAGAATCTTTGAGAATACTCGAGGAGTTCTTTCACAGTCATTTTGTAGTAGTAATTTACTTCGGCTGGCAAATATCCGGTTTTGAATTTAATTAATTTCGACTGTTTGATTATATCATAACCGAGCACTTTACCGCTGCCGGAATTTGGGAAAATGAGATTGAACAATAATCTGATGGTTGTTGATTTGCCTGCGCCATTTGGACCTATGAATCCAAAAATTTCACCACGCTCGACTGTTAAATCTAAGTTTTTAATTCCGGTTGTTTTTCCGTAATTTTTACTCAAGCTGATTGTTTCAATTGCTTTCGATTTTTCCATTTTTTAGAAGGATTATATTCTAACAATAATAATAAATTTAAATATTTAAAAAAAAAGGAGCTGAATCATTATGAAACAGCCCCGATTTTTTTTTATGTCCGAAAGAGTCTAATCTTCCATCAATTCTTTTTCTTTGACTTCGAGCAATACATCAACACTTTTGACGTATTCGTCGGTGTGTTTTTGTATTTCCTCTTCGCCGCGTTTGCGGTCGTCTTCGGTGACTATTTTGTCCTTTTCGGCTTTTTTGAGTGCATCAATTCCGTCGCGACGTACGCTGCGAATTGCAACGCGAGCTTCTTCTGCATACTTTTTGCACATCTTTACGAAGTCTTTTCTACGAGCTTCGGTCAGTGGTGGCACGGGAATACGAATGACAGTGCCGTCGTTTTGTGGATTGAATCCAAGGTCAGCTGAACGAATCGCTTTTTCGATATCTGTGATAATCGAGCGGTCGTATGGCTGAATGAGTATGGTTCGGGCATCGGGAGCCGATACACCACCCACTTGTGATACAGGAGTTGGAGTGCCGTAATAGTCAACGGTTACACCATCAATCAATGATGACGATGCTCTGCCTGTGCGGACTTTTGCCAATTGTTGCTTGAAAAAATCTACTGATTTAATCATATTGGCTTTAATTTCTTCTACTAATTCTTGATTAAACATTTTGACCTCTATTGTTTATCTCTGACTAATGTTCCTATTAATTCGCCCTGAATCAGCCTTTTCAAATTTCCACGCTGGTTGATATTGATGACTGACATGGGCAGATGATTTTCGTGACAAAGTGTGATTGCTGTGTGGTCCATGACTCTAAGGTCTTTTTCGATAACTTCGCGATATGTTATTTCGTCAAATTTGATAGCATTTTCGTTTTTCTCGGGGTCGCTGTCATATACACCGTCCACGCGGGTTGCTTTGATAATTACTTGTGCTTCGATTTCGATTGCACGAAGAACTGCAGCAGTATCTGTAGTAAAGTAAGGGTTGCCGGTACCGGCACCGAACAGCACAACGCGATTTTTCTCCAAATGGCGAATGGCGCGACGTCTGATGAGTGGTTCGGCAATTTGCTCCATTTTGATTGCAGTCTGCAGACGTGTTTGGACACCTAACTCTTCGAGAGCATTTTGGAATGCAATGGAATTAATAACAGTTGCCAGCATACCCATTTGGTCGCCGGAAACTTTGTGAATGCCGTGAGCGGCGGCTTGGACACCTCGGAAGATGTTTCCGCCACCGATTACGATACCAATTTGAACTCCCAAATTATAGATTTCGGCAATTTCTGCGGCAAATACTTTCAGCACTGTCGGGTCAATTCCGAATTGGCGTTCGCCCATTAGTGCTTCGCCACTCAATTTAAGAAGTATTCTACTGAAAGCTATCATTTGTAGTGTTCTTTAATTTTATTATTAGGATTCGCCAAGAGCGTATCTTGCAAAACGATTGATTTTCACGTCCGAGCCTGTGAGTTCGGAAATTTGTTTGATTACATCATTGACTGAGATGCTGCCATCTTTGACGAAAGCTTGTTCGATAAGGCAACTTTCAGTGAAGAATTTATCTAGTTTGCCTTGTGCAATTTTTTCGGCAATTTCAGGGTTTTTGCCCGAATCAATTGCTTGTTGCTTATATATTTCTAGTTCTTTGTTCAATGTTGATTGGTCAACTTGGCTCCTGTCAATGAACTGAGGATTCATCGCTGCAATTTGCATTGCAATATCGCGAATTGAAGCGACTGCTTTGTCATTAACATTTGCAACAGCAACGTCTAATAAGACTGCGAGCTTGTTTCCTGCATGGATATAAGTAGAAATGAAACCTTCCGAAGTCCAATGTTCAAATTTTCTAATTTCAATTTTTTCGCTGAATTTAGACAAAATACTATTGTAAAGACCTTCGATTGAATCACCATCAACGCTAACTTTCATCAAATCATCAACGCTTTCAATTTTGTTATTAAGTAGAGCATTTGCTACGATACTAACAAAATCGTCAAATTCTTGATTTCTGGCGACGAAGTCGGTTTCGCAATTCACTTCGACCATAACAGCATTTTTGTTGTCATTTTTGGAAATAGCAACAATCATACCTTCGTTAGCAATTTTGTCTGCACGTTTAGCAGCCGAAGCCGCTCCTCTTTTTCTAAGAACTTCGATAGCAATCGTGATATCGCCATCTGCTTCGACCAATGCTTTTTTGCAATCAGCCATACCCGCGCCTGTTTTATCGCGAAGGTCTTTAACCATAAGAGCTGAAATTTCTGCCATGATTTTAAATTATCTCAATTATTTAAACAAAATTTTAATTTTCAGTTGTTGCAGCGTCAGATTGGTTTGCGTTTGCAACCGGAACGTCTGAAGCTTGTTTTTGTGGAGCATTAGCAACCGGAACGTCTGAAGCCTGTTTCTGTGGAGCGTTATATCTTGGAGCTGCTTGTCCTGTAGTACGAGCCGGTGGTCTTCTTTCTCTTAATTTACGTCTTACCTTTGGGTCGTCTTCAGTGTCAACTTCAGTTTCTTTGTCAATTCTTTCTCCGTCAGCAGCTAGTTCTGCCATTTTAACTTTTGCAATTCGTGAGCCTTCAATGATTGCATCGGCTAATACACCTGCAATGAGTTCGACTGTCTTGATTGAATCGTCGTTTGCAGGAATTGGATATTCTACTTCTTCGGGGTCAACGTTTGTGTCAACGATTCCAATTACGGGAATACCTAAGATTTTTGCTTCTTTAATAGCCAAATGTTCTTTTTTAGTATCAACTACGAATAATGCACCTGGGAGTTTAGTCATAGTTTCTATACCACCGAAAACTTTGCGAAGTCTGTCGCGTTCACGACCGAGCAATAATCTTTCCTTTTTGGTGATTTTTTCAAATGTGCCGTCAGTTTCCATTTTGTCAATGGTATTTAGGCGTTTGATACTTTTTCTGATAGTTGTGAAGTTAGTCAACATACCACCCAACCATCTTTCGGAAACGTAGTTGATTTCGGCTTTATTTGCAGATTCTTCTATAGCAAGTTTGGCTTGTTGTTTAGTTCCAATAAAAAGCACCGAACGACCACGTGAAGTGATGTCGTAAATTGCTTGACGAGCCAAATCTAAAAGCACTTGAGTTTTACGCAAATCAATGATGTGAATACCGTTGCGTTCGGTAAAAATGAATTGAGCCATCTTAGGGTTCCAACGACGAGTAAGATGACCAAAATGCGCTCCTGATTCGAGGAGTTGTTCGATTGATACTGAATGTTCCATTAATGAACTCCAAAATATATGAGTGTTGTACTTCTGTCGCTTTCATCCCTGTTATTCAGCATTTGCCACACCTAACAAGTCCAACGACATGATTAATTATATTCTATCTTAAAAATCAGATTAACAAAAACCCGCATAACAGCGGGAAATTGTTGAAATTGTCTTAACGTTTAGAGAATTGGAAGCGTTTACGAGCTTTTTTCTGACCGTATTTCTTACGTTCAACCATTCTCGGGTCACGAGTCATCAGACCTGCTTGGCGGAGTGGCGAACGCATTTCTTCGTCGTACTCGACCAATGCTCTTGCTATACCGAGTTGGATAGCGCCTGTTTGACCGGAGATACCACCACCACGTACAGTGACGCTGACGTCAAATTTACCTTCGGTGCCTGTAACCATGAACGGTTTAACGGCTTCAATTCTATTTAGGTCCACCGGGAAATAAGTGTCGAATTCACGCTTATTCACATAAACTTTTCCTGTTCCGGGAGTAACCATTCTAACTTGTGCTACGGATGTTTTTCTTCTTCCGGTTGCTGTGAGTGCTTTCATAAATTATTATCCCTATATTACTATTTGTATTTCAATTCTAAATTTCTTGGCTTTTGAGCTTCGTGTGGATGCTCATTACCGACATAGATTTTCAATTTCTTGATTATCTGTCTACCAAGTCTGTTTTTGGGCAACATACCTTTGATGGAATGTTCGAGAACTCTTTCAGGTTTTGTATTCATAACATCCTTGAAAGTATCCAATCTCACACCACCCGGATAGCCCGAATGCCTGAAGTAAGTCTTTTGTGCGGGACGTTTACCCTGCAACATAATCTTTTCTGCATTTAAAATAACAACGAAATCACCGTTATCCACATGAGGTGTAAAAGTTGCTTTATGCTTTCCGCGCAATAAAATTGCAACTTGTGTAGATAACCTTCCGACAGTTTGTTCGGATGCGTCAATTACCCACCAATCTCTTGTTACGTCTTCTTTACGTAACGACTTCGTCATCTTTGCTGAAGGTACCACTTAAATCTCCAAATAAATCACAATCAATACAGTTTACAAAAATAGTAATATTAGCTGAACTGACAAAAATAATTTTTCAACAATTTGTGACTAATATATTTCAAACAGCCTACGAAGTATATCTTCACTTTTTATTATAATTCCTATTTTGAGTCCGTCAGCTGTAAACAGTGGGTTCTCGCAATCCAACAAATCTGTTACCAATTGAGTTTGCTCAGTTTCGTTAAGTAAAGTATTATACGAAATTGAAGATTTTTTGGCAAATTTTATCAGAACTTGTTCAAATTGTTTATCGGTGCTGAGATTTTTTTCTTCGCTTAGTTCGTGGATTAGCTCTTTAAATATGATGGATTCTTTGCCTTGAACAATATATTGAGGCACGGAATTAATACTCAGGATGTCGTTGTCTAAATCAAACTCAAATCCTATGGTATTCAAGTCCTTTCGGATTTTGCTTACTACGCCCATTTCTACCGGCGTGAGCGTAACTACAAGAGGAAAAATCAGTATTTGCACAGCTCGTGAAGCGGAATTTGATGCGGATTTGCGGATTTTTTCAAAAATTATTTTTCGCGAAGCACGAGATTGGTCTATTATGAATAATCCTCCATTGAAGTCGGCTAAGACAAATTTACCATCAATTTGCATTGTTTTCCCGAATTTTCGCTGTTCGGGATTATCGTTCAAATCTAATTGTAAAGCTTTTTCGCCGTTTTTTCGTTCGAAAATTTCATCGTATGCTGAACGCCAATTTGCTCCCGACAATGAGCCGTGAGATGAGAATTCCTTTCTTGTAGGGTAATCATTGTAGTGCCGATTATGATTTTCGATGATTTCTCCGGTCACTGTATTGACCAAAATCTTTTCTCCCTTTTCATTGTCCCGTGTGCTAATGAAAGGTGAATTGGATGCTACGAGGTCAGGCACAAATACAGGAGCCAAATCATTTTCGGACAAAGTGTTTGCCACAGAATTCATAAGTAAATTATAAATGTATCGCTCATCTTCAAATTTGACTTCATGTTTCTGTGGGTGCACATTGACGTCAACTTTTGAAAAATCAATAGTCATATTAATAATGAATAGCGGCTTTTGATTCTTTTCAAGCAGATGTTCGTAAGCTGAAAAGACAGCATGATTGAGCGATGGCGAAAATATTGGTCGCCGATTTAGGTAGAGATACTGCCCTGAGCGATTTTGCCTGGATAGTGATGGTTTGCCTATATGACCTTCAAAGCTAATATAATCGTTTTTGAAATTAATCGGAATAACTTCAGCGGCGTAGTGTTCGCCTAATATTTGAGCAATTCGTTCGATTGCATCTTGCTTTGGCGAATCGAATATCAAATTATCATCATCATAAAAAGTGAATCGGATTTCGGGATATGCTAATGCGATTTTTGTAATCGTGTCGGATATATGTCTAAATTCTGTCAGATTGGATTTGAGAAATTTACGCCGAGCAGGAACATTGAAAAAAAGATTTCGGACGATTATCTGAGTGCCTTTGTCGCAATTTACAGGTTCGATAGCAATTTTGGAATTCGGTTCGGCAATGAGTTTGTAACCAAATTTGTCAATTTCGCGTTTAGTTTTGATTTCTACATGTGAAACCGAACAAATTGATGCAAGAGCCTCTCCCCTGAATCCGAAAGTTCTAATTTCATCTAAATCGCTGACTGAAAGAATTTTGCTTGTAGCATGACGGCGGACGCTCAAGGCAAGGTCTGTTTCGGACATTCCTCTGCCATTGTCAATAACGTGAATGAGTGATTTGCCGGCATTTTTGACAAATATGCCAATACTGTCAGCGCCGGCATCAATCGAATTTTCGACTAATTCCTTCACTACAGATTCGGGACGTTGCACAACCTCACCTGCGGCAATTTGGTTAGCAATGAAATCAGGTAATATTTTTATGTAATTTTCCAATTTTTAAATTTAGCAATAATTTTCCTACCGTTTTCCACAAATGTTGCACTTTTTGCAAATCATGTGCTCAAACAAATTAAAACAATAGTCTCCAAAAACGTCTTATTTTATAAAAAGACAATAAATATGAAAAGTATATATGATAAGACGGTTGATGTGTTGATGTTCAGAGAAGGCTCTGACGAGGATAGCAACTCAACAACGCCAATAATAACTACCGGCTCAATAGTTTGGGGCGTATTATTGCGAGCTACAATAGTTTTGATTGCTTTCTTTTTTGTTATGGATTCAATTAGAGGTAACGACTATTGGTGGGTATCTCTGTTTTTCATTTGGGCATTCGTAGCTTTTCCTGCATACCGCCAATATGAAAAATATGCAAAACGCATTGAAAATTTCGTTGAAGAAACTCTTTGTGGCTCATGTATTCATTTCAACAAAGGAGCACAAAGTTGCAACATTTATGATGAACACGTCAGCAAAGATTACATACCTTGTGAAGGCGAAAGCTGGGAACCACGATAAAATCACTCTACAATTTTAGTCAATTTGAAAATGCCTTTGGTTTGAGATTCAAAATAAAATGTCTTACCTAATGATGAATATCTCCAAACATCGAAGCTCTGAGCATTTATCAATTCTTTTTTCATATTATCGGGCAAACCGAATAGTATATAGATTTTTCCTTTATCGGTTTTAGAGCCATCACGTTGAGTCAAAGTTTGAAAATTGAAGAATGCATAATCTACTCTGCTGAAATATTGAGTCAAAGCCTCATTGTAGGGGGTCAACGGTGTTGGGTCTTTAGATTTCCAAAATTCGAGAAACTTTTTCCGTTTTTCCTCTTTGTTTCCTGAATTCATTAACTCAAAAGCCTCGTCTGAAAGCAAATAGAATGTCGAATTTATAGCATAATCCAAATCTCGTAAAGACAATGGCATATCGTGCCAAAGCACTTTAAACTCAATCAAGGATGTATCGCGTGAACCATCTTTATAAACCGCTAAGGTATAATCACCCGGCAACAAAGACTGTTCGGGCAATTCGAGACGCAACATACCGTAATTCAAATCAAACAATTTGTCCGTAAAATCTGCTATTTTTATGAAAAGTGGTTCTTCGTTCATTACAAGCCCATCAGATTGAATTAATTCCATTCTACCACTTAATTTGAAATCATCAACATTGTAAAGCATTTCGGAATTAGCTTTACTTTGGAGAATAAAATTGAAACTATCGAAATCAGTTGAATATGACAAAGGGAGCAAAATTGTTGAATTTTCAGCTGAAAATGCAACATTTCCACCCAGAATGAATGGATAATAGATGTAGTCACTAATTCCGGCATTTTTAGTTACAAATACTGGGTTTGAAATCAATGGTTTTCGAGAAAAGTCTTCCGGGTTCAACTTTAAATCAATCGAATGTGTTTTTTTATCGTACGAATCTAATAATGAAATCGAGGAATTGTATGACCCGGGCATCATATTGAATTGGACATATCCAATCGCGAATTTATCTTTCGATTCTGTGTCATCATAATTATTCACATGAATTGTGTCTTTCCATCTGATTCTGTTTCTGATAATTCCATCTGAATCCTTAATTATTATTTCAAGTGATGGAGTGGCGAAAAAATGGTTTTCTTTGTCATTTGAATTAGATTTGATAAAACCAAGAGTATGATGAACAATTTTGAACATCAGTGTGACTTCAATCGAATCATTGTCGGCAATCGGCTGATAGAATGATTCTGCATACATTTTCGTTCCGTAAGAATAGTATGAGCTTCTGTCGGAAAATCCTTGGGCAATGCTTTGCAAGTGGAATAGAAAAATCATTGAAATTATCGTTAGTGTAAGTTTCATTTTTTATACTCCGTATTCATCAAGGAAGTCTCGTAAAATCAAGGCAGCGGCTATTTTATCTTTTTGCCCTTTTTCACTTCTCGTACTTTTCTTTTTCCCGATTTCAATCATAGTTTCAGTAGCCCTTTGTGAAGTAAAAGATTCATCAATCGTAAAGACGTCAAAGTCAGGATTTTGTGACAATTTGTTGATGAAATTGAAAAGCTTCCTCCTGAATGATTCATTTTCGATATGCCAAATTGGAACACCAACAACAATATGCTTAATATTCAGTTCAGCGAGTTTTGAATTCAAAAGTCCCCAAAATTTGGGCGAATGATAATCTAAGGTATCAAAAGGAGTGATGCTGATATGGAGTTCGTCGCAATAAGCAAACCCGACTCGTTTCAAACCAAAATCAATCGCTGCGACTCTTTTACCGATAATATTTGGGTTATTCTGCTCTTTCATGGAGTTTTATTGATGTTTTAGGAGGAATTATCGGGAAAATGAATCTACATTCAGTCCCGACTCCAATTTCGGAATTAATTTCAAGCTTGCCACCATGCAATTCTACAACATGTTGCATAATCATTGTGCCGATGCCACTACCACCTGTTTTGCGACCGGTTGTGAAATATGGAATCATCATTTTAGCCAAAGTTTCAGGTGTCATACCTTTGCCGTTGTCTTTGATGGTGATTTCGACATTTGCATTTTTACGCATTGCATTGATTTGAATCAAACCATTTCGATTATCGGTGGCTTTGATTGAATTTTCGATTGCATTGCGAATTGCTCTGATAATTTTTGCTTTATCGCAATAAAACATGATAGATGGAGAGTGATTTTCGATAGTAACATTTGGAAACATCGTATCATCGAACTCGCTCAAAACTTCATTGCATATTACATTAATATCGTGCTTAGAATAGTCGACTTTGTCGCTTCTTCCCACTGTGACTATATCGCGAACTCTATGTATCAATAGCTTTACTTGGTGCAGTATTCGAGTCTTCTTTTTGACTATATCGGGGAAATTGTCGCATTCGATTTGTTCGGCATTTAATTTTATGGTTGAAAGATTTGTTTGCATATCATGAGCAATTTGTGCCCAATTTGAAATCCTTTTACGTTGAAGTTGTTCAGTGATATCAACACCTGTAAAAAATACTCCGCGAAATCTCCCGGCAATATTACGTAATACAATAGTTTTACACACCCATTCCCGAGAATCAGTGCCAATATCAATGTTAATGCGTTCAGTTAGGTTGCTCCGAGATTCAAAACTGCTTTTCAACAAGCTCGCTATTTCTTTATAACTTTCATTTTTGAAATAGAACTCAAAATATTTTTTCTTTGGCATAACTTTCGTGATTCCAAGAATATTGCTCGCTAAGGCGTTGTATAAAATCAGTCTGCCATTCTTATCAATAAAAGTCATAAAACCAATACCGGGCAAATCAATCATTTCACGGAATAATCGACGCTGATGTCTGTATAATTGTACAAAAACTATTAAAGTAAAAATAAATAAGCATGCAACAAGATATTCTTTCACTCCTTCGATAATGCGATTAATTAGCCATAAATCATTTTCTTCAAAATTGAATGAAACAGAAATCGAATTTGATGAAATTATAAAATGCTCACCATAATCATAAAGTCTTAGTTTTTCATTTTCGGGGAATTTGATATTGAATGTTGAAACTGAAATGATTTGACCATCCGAATCAAGCATCACAATACCATTTGCGAATAACACTACATATGAATCGAAGCTTTTCATTAAGGCTCGCGGGAAGAGCATCTTGCTTGGCAATTCAATTCGTGAAATTTCGGAAAGATTATTACTCGCATTGATAGTTGAAATCACAAATTCATATTTATCCGTTTGACTTACTACATAGCTCATTCTTGGATTAATATCATTAACATCGAAATGAAGCAGCCGCAAAGGAGCATTAACCCAGAAAGCGGCTAATGCGGAAAAAGATTCAAAATCAATGGATTGCACGAAAGTCTGGTTAGAACTCTTTTCAGAACTGATAAAATACAAATTTTGATTATTATTGATAACCATATTCTCGTCGAATGAAACAAATTTATTTCGCGATAAGAGCATTTCTTTGCCTTGTATATAAACAGCATCAGCACTATTCCGTTCTTTGACCAAGCCTACTATTTCGATATTTTGCACATTTGGAGATAAAATAAAAGATTGTGTAAAATCACTTTCGGATTCAATTTTGGTCAATGAATTCAAACCAACGTTGAAACGATATAATCTACCGGAAAACATAATTACAACATCATCTTCAATTTTACCGAGAATTTTTGAATCAATTTGTGTTGATAAACCTACTCTTAAATCAAAAAACGGATAAACATTAAATTCCAAATTACTGTTCATGATGACCAATGAGAATTGGAAATCAGACATCGTCAGCATGTAGAGATGTTCATCAATCAACATTTTGTTCAAAATTCTACGGTTTTGGAGAGTGATTTTTTGTGATTCTGTTTTTGTGTCTCCTTTCAAAACAGAAATCATCTCGTTTGCTTCAGCGAAATCCGATTTTATTTGAAAAATAACAGAGGTAGAATCACCCTCAGCATTTGAAATGAGTTCGCTTGATTGGTAAAACTCACCAATCTCCAGCTTAAACGGATAAATCCCGTCATTGGAATATGTCCAATTAGTAGATAATATTAACAATATGACAAGGTAATGCGTTCTCATTTTATATTATACACGTTGAATTATCATACAAACGCAATATACTGCTATTCCTTCATTACGCCCAACGAAACCCATTTTTTCATTTGTGGTCGCTTTGATGTTTACATTCGTGGACTCAATTTCGCAAACCTTCGCAATACTATTTTTCATAGCTTCTTTATATGTGTAGAGCTTTGGCTTTTCGAGATTTATAGTTGCGTCAATATTGCCGATAACAAAATTATTTTTGCGAACTAATTCCACACATTTTGCGAGTAATTCCATACTATTGCAATTTTTGTACTTCATGTCGGTATCGGGGAAATGGTCGCCAATATCACCAAGTCCGGCTGCACCAAGAATAGCATCAATGATAGCATGAGCAAGCACATCTCCATCACTGTGTGCAACTGTGCCTATGTCGGACTCGATTTGAATTCCGCCAAGTATAAATGATTCATTTGGTGCAAGTTTGTGAACATCGTAACCAAATCCAACTTTCATTATGAAAACTCCATCAAAATAATAATAACAAAACTAATAAAAAATCTTAAATGCCTGACTTTTGGCATATATAATAATGTATTAATTGAACAAGTTTTTTTGCGACAATTTAGTCACTACAAATATTAATTTTATGTAACAATAAACTGCATATATTAGTACGATTAGTACGATTTCGCTTTTTTATATTACTTCGTTTCGCTATTTTTGCAGTAGGATATTTAGTTTTATGTGATTTTATTATCATTATACGTGAATTTATTAAGAATATATTAAGATTATGATTAGAGGATAACATGCCTGAAATTCTAAAAAAATATGGCAAAATCAAAGAGACACTCGACTATGCCTCTACTGATGTGAAATCTACCGGTATTACAGTCATTCAAGTTGGCTCTGCAACGTGCGAAAATGCTGCGGGAGCAGAAGCTGTAAAATTTGAATTCCAAAAGCTTATCAATGCTTCCGGAAGAGACAATATCGTCATCAAACAAACAGGATGCACTGGTAGATGTTCACAAGAACCAATAGTTGGTGTGTTTGCACCTGATAATTTTCCGGTTAAGTACAAGCAAGTAACAGTTGACAAGGTAGCAGAAATATTTCAGAGCCACGTATTAGGTGGTACTCCGGTTGTTTCGCTTATGTTAGACAAAAACACAAATATCATTTACGACCACATTATAACCTTTTGTGAAACGAATTACGAGAAAAGACCCGACCACTTAGAATTAAGTGAATTATTCCAAGAACGCTTGGCACATCACGGCATAAGCAATGAACGCGTCCGCGTACTGAAAGGCGGCAATATTGGTTTATCTCGATTTGAAGATGATGACCAACATGCTGTTATGATAGTTTTCCCGGAAAATGTGATCTACAGATACGAAACCGTTGAGGCAATGGATGAAATCATCAAAGAACATATCATTGACAAAACCATCAACCAGAAATATCTAATCCATACTGAAAAGTTGACCGAAGAATACATGAAATTCTACGGCGACGTATCATTTTTTAACAAACAATCACGCATTACACTTCGTAATTGCGGTATCATTGACCCCGAAAATATTACAGACTATATTCATGCTCAAGGATTCAAAGCACTTGCTTTAATACTCGAAAAGAACGACCCGGAATGGATAATAAACGAAATTTTGGATTCGGGATTGCGAGGAAGAGGTGGAGGTGGATTTCCGGTCGGTGCAAAATGGCGCAATACACGAACATTGAAGCAAGACCCTATTAAATATGTAATTTGTAACGCTGACGAAGGCGACCCGGGTGCATTCATGGATAGAAGTGCACTCGAAGGCGACCCATTCTCGATTATCGAAGGTATGACAATTGGGGCTTTTTCGATGGGAGCAAGCAAAGGTTACCTTTATATAAGAGCTGAATACCCACTTGCAATTGCAAGAATTGAAAATGCAATCAAAATTGCGAGAGAATATGGTTTCTTGGGTAAAGACATCTTAGGTTCGGGATTTGATTTCGATTTGGAAATCAGGCTTGGTGCCGGAGCATTTGTTTGTGGCGAGGAAACTGCATTGATTCATTCAATCGAAGGATTAAGAGGTCAACCAAGAATTCGTCCGCCATACCCGTCACTTTCTGGCTTATGGGGACATCCGACTTGCATAAACAATGTTGAAACTTGGGCAAATATTCCTCCTATTATTATTTATGGTGCTGAATGGTTCAACAGAATAGGAACAGTTGGCAGCAAAGGAACAAAAGTTTTTGCTCTTGCGGGCAAAGTTAAGAATACGGGATTGATTGAAGTTCCAATGGGAACTACGCTCAGAGAAGTGATATTCGATATAGGTGGCGGTGTATTTGGCGATAATCAGTTCAAAGCCGTTCAAACCGGTGGACCTTCGGGCGGTTGCATTCCCGAGCATCTAATTGATACGCCGATTGACTATGAATCACTAAAAGAAGTAGGTTCGATGATGGGTTCGGGCGGTATGATAGTGTTAGACCACACTGATTGCATGGTTCAAACTGCAAGATACTTCCTCGAGTTCACTCAAGATGAATCATGCGGTAAATGTCTTCCATGCCGCGAAGGTACGCTTAGAATGCTCGAAATCTTAGAACGCATCACGACCGGTCAAGCCGTCATGGCAGATTTGGATAAATTGTATCGTCTCGGAAATATGATTAAGAAAACATCATTATGCGGGCTCGGGCAATCTGCTCCAAATCCCGTATTGAGCGCTATCGAAAATTTCCGTGAAGAATTTGAAATACATATTAAAGAACATAGATGCCCAACTCAAAAATGCTCGAAACTTATTAGCTATCACGTAATAGCCGATAAATGTACAGGCTGTACTTTGTGTGCCAGACGTTGTCCGGTGCTTTGCATCACAGGTGGACGCAAGCAAGTGCACGAAATCATACAATCACAATGTATAAAATGCGGCGAATGCTTTAATGTATGCAAGTTTGATGCTATTCAAAAAATATAATTTTAAGAAGGAAAATTGAAATGAAATATATAAATGCAGTTATTGACGGATTATCGGTATCGGTTGAAGAAGGCAAAACCATAATGGAAGCCGCTGACAGTATTGGCTCTCACGTTCCGAGATTGTGCTTTCATCCGTTTCTCTCGACTGAAGGCGCTTGTAGAATTTGCGTTGTGGACGTTGAAGGCTATAATAATCATTTGCCCGCTTGTGCAACTAAGCTACAAGACGGAATGATTATCACAACAAACAGCCCAAGCCTTAGAGAAACTCGTAGAGATTTGGTCGAATTATTATTAGACAATCACCCAAAAAATTGTTTGACTTGCGAACGTGACGGCAATTGCGAATTACAAAATTTATCGTATAAATTAGGTGTAAGAGAACGCTTGTTCGAAGGTTGGAGAAAAGAATTCAAATTTGATGATTCAAATGTTTCGGTGCTTCGTGATGCCGAAAAATGTATCTTATGCAAAAGATGCGTCCGAGTTTGTTCGGAAATTCAAGGTGTTCATAATTTGAGCCAAATGTACAGAGGCGTGCAAACGGTTGTGTCTCCTGCTTTTATGGCACCAATGGACGAATCCGTTTGCATCAAATGCGGACAATGTATCAATGTTTGCCCAACTGCAGCATTCATCGAGCGTGATGAAACTGACAAAGTGTGGGAAGCAATCAATGACCCAAATAAATTCGTTGTTGTACAGACTGCTCCGGCAATCAGGTCTGCTATCGGCGAAGGTTGGGACATGCCGTATTCGACAAGTTGGACAGGCAAAACGGTCACAGCACTTCGCAGATTAGGATTTGATGCAGTATTCGATACAGATTTCACAGCGGATTTGACTATTATGGAAGAATCCCATGAACTCATGGAAAGATTGAAAAGCGGCGAAAATTTGCCGATGATTACATCTTGCTCACCTGGATGGATAAATTTCGTAGAACATTTTTATCCTGAACTATTGCCAAACGTATCATCTTGCAAATCCCCAATGCAAATGCTTTCGACATTAGCTAAAACTTATTATGCTGAAAAAATGCATAAAGACCCGAAAGACATTTACGTAGTAGCGGTAATGCCATGTGTAGCCAAAAAATTTGAAGCTACACGCCCCGAGCATTTTTCGCCAAACGGTTATCCTTACACAGACGCTGTGTTAACAACTCGTGAATTGATTTGGATGATTAAAGCTTATGGAATTGATTTCGTTAAGTTGCACGAAGACGAATTCGATGTTCCATTAGGAACTTCATCCGGTGCGGGTGACATTTTCGGAGCTACAGGTGGCGTTATGGAAGCCGCTTTGCGTACTGCTTACGAAAAAATCACAGGCGAATCAATCGAAAACTTAACTTTTACAGAAGTCAGAGCAGTTGAAGGTTTGCGAGAAGCGACAATTGACATCAAGGGTACTTTGGTCAACGTTGCAGTGGCAAACGGATTGAATAACGCAAAAATAATCTTGGAAAAAGTCAAATCGGGTGAAAAGCAATTCCATTTGATTGAAATTATGGCTTGCCCGGGTGGATGCGTCAACGGTGGCGGTCAACCGATTCCGCATGTCAACAAATTCATCTATCCATTGGATAAGGACCTTGTCAAAAAGCGCCAACAAGCACTATATACGATTGACGAAGCCAAAACATTACGCAAATCACACGAGAACCCTGCAATTCTTGAGCTATACAAGGAATTCTTAGAAGCGCCCGGTAGCCATATTGCACACGAACTTTTACATACAACTTATTCAGAAAAATCGCCGAAGGGGATAAAATAATGTGTACAAATAAAAAATATACGCTAAGTGATGAAATCGTTGACTATATCAACGAATGTTTGAGCAAAGAACATCCCGAATCATATTTGATTGCCATTTTGCACAAAGTCCAAGGGATTTACGGTTTCTTGTCTGAAATACATTTGGACGAAGTTGCACATCTATTGCAAGTGCCAACAGCCAACGTTTACGGAGTTGCGACATTCTACCATTACTTCCGACTCAAACCGAGAGGACAATTTGCCATTTCCGTTTGCATGGGGACAGCTTGTTTCGTCAAAGGTGCAGATAGCGTCTTGACCTCTTTCAAGAGCGAATTGGGTATTGATATGGGCGAAACAACCTCAGACGGGCTATTCTCGCTCGAAGGCACTCGTTGTATCGGCGTTTGTGCTTTGGCTCCGGTTGTAACAATCAACGACCGCGTTTACAGCAATGTCGTTTCGCAACAAGTTTCGCAGATATTGAACGAAATCAAAGCAGCAGAGAGAGTGTAAACTTGGATTTATAATAATTGAAAGTGGCTGTCCCATAAGGGCAGTCGCTTTTTTTTGTTGGTGATAGAAAGTTTTCTACATCTATATTGCATTCCTTACTTTTTTTTTATATCTTTGCACTTCACTTATTGAGAGGATGTAGAAAAGTGATGTTGATTTGTAAAGACTTAGTAAATTATGAAACGACTAAAAAAGAAAAACAGTTTGATGCCGTAAAAATGATGAGGGAAATCAGGAACAAAATCAGTTCTGAAACTCAGAATATGACTTTTGACGAATTGAAAACGTATATCAAACAAAAACTTGCCGATAACAAAACAAAACTCGTTGGACAGTAAAATTGAGGGACATACAGAAACATTCTCCTCCTTAATCCGTTTATACATTTATCGGAAAATTTTTTTCGATTTGTAATGCTTTTAATATATTTGAATAATGTTCTTATTCAGGAATACAAATAAAACATGAAAATTCGTCAATATCTGCACATACCTCTTGCGCTAATTATGGTGCTTCTAATCGCATCGTGCTCTAAGGTATCAAACTTTTCTGACTTCACCACCTACTACAACACCTACTACAACATGGAGCGTTTGATGTGGGAATGTGAAGACGAATTTGATTTCCAAGGTGACAAAAAACGCATCGAACCCCGAGTATTCGTTCCCCAACCCGAATTTTATATCCAAGAAGAATATACGATGGGACCTCCGCCCTTTTTGACAGAATTCATAATCAACAAACAACAACGCCAACCCGTCCGAATCAAACTCGATTCGATTGTCATCAAAGGTTCTAAAATATTAGCTCATAAGCCCAATGGAAGCTATATCGAGGGTTCATTGTGGCTAATGGCAAAGACATTCTTTTATCAAGAGGATTGGTTGAATTCGCAGGTGAAATGCAGCGAATTGATAGACAAATTCCAAGATGGCGAACTCTCTCCCGATGCACATTTGCTTTATTCCAAAAATTTGCTTATTCAGCGTCAATACGAAGCCGGCGCCTTGATGCTATCACGTACCGTTGATATTGCATGGCAAAAGAAGCGATACGACATACTATCGGAGGCATTCAGAATCGAAGCCGAATTAGCTTTGATGAATAATGACTTGGAAAAAGCCCTCAGACCATATCGCCAAGCAATTGTCCAATCTGAAGAGGGCACTCTGAAAGCTCGCTGGCAATTAGATATGGCAGCCTTGCTCTACAGAAAGGGTGACTTTGCCCGTTCGGAGGAAGCATTCCGAAAAGTTGCTGACTTCAGTCCAAATTACTTGCAAAGATTTGAAGCTCACCTCTACCGTGCAGGTTCTTTAGCCAGACTTGGTAGATTTGATGAGTCATTCGATTTATTGAACAAACTATATAATGACGGGAAATATGAAGAATGGAAGTCATTCACTGCTGCACAATTGGCTATAGCGACTCATTTGCGTGATAATGATTCAACTTATGTAGCACCGCTCAAACCTACTGAATTTGAAAGTATGAAATTGGCTGATGCTGAAAAGTTAGCGGATTCCCTTTTACAGGGAAATGGTTTAATGTTGGCACATCATTTTGAAAAAGGTGTGCTCAATTACAATAATAAAAAGTGGAAAGAAGCTCGCCAAGATTTTGCAAAAGCTAAAGTAAAGCGAACTCCGATATTCAGAACGGCAGACCGAATGTTTGAGTTGATGAATAATTGGGATTTGGCACATACTAAAGCTAACAGATTAACGAAAGAAGTTAGTGCCGCTGAAGAAGCTCCGGATTCTGTCAAAGTTTCGTCAGATTCTCTAAAAGTAGAATTATGTGATAATTATTTCCGGCTCGGCAGGGTGCACGAGGAATTGAAGAATCCGGACTCAATCATCACATATTATCAGCTTGCAGCTGAAAAAGCCCCCTTGAGTTCGCCTCGGTCAGCGATGTATATTTATGCTTATGCCAGAGTGATTAGGGAAAGCGACCCATTCAGAGCTGATTCCTTATTGGATGTAATAGTAGAAACTCACCCATTAACCGAGTATGGCAAAGATGCACAATTGCAGTTAGGCTATACAAACAGTTTTGTGATAGACACAGTAGCAGATTTATACTCTTCGGGCGTCAATTTGATGCGTGTACGAGATTTCAAGTACGCTATCAATCAATTTACAAATGTATTTGCTTTTTATCCAAGCTCCAAATATGCTCCAAAGTCATTATATACTATTGGTTGGATATTTGAAAAACATTTTGAAATGGCAGATTCGGCATTGTACTATTATAAGTTATTGATAGATAATTACCCCTTGTCGGAATATGCAGAAGACGTTAGGCTTGGAGTATCTTATAAATTGGTACTGAGTAGTGGAGGTGAAATACCGGATTCGCTCAAAGAGCGTCAATCAATAATTCCACAACCTGTACCTATGCCTGTTAAAGGAAAAGACCCACAAAATCGCCCACAACATATATTAGAAATGCCCGAACGCAAAGGTTTAGACCCTATGCAAATAATGAGAGACCCGGAAAGTATTTTGAATAATCCTGAAGGGCTAATCCAAAATCCATTAGAAGTTATCAAAAACTTCGAGCTACCGACTTCTCCGATGGAATTACTAAGCCCAAACGAAGAAAGCAAAACTCCGGCGGATACAACAAATGTAATTAAATTTGAACCGCCCGAATGAGTTTGAAATCTTCTTTCAGGCTTCAAAATCATTTTAATATTGAATATGGAAATCAATAAATTAAAAAAATCCGAATTGTTGGAATTGTATCACCAAATCGAAAAGCAATTATCATGGTACAAATCCTTTTTCGATAATGCTACAGATGCTGTATTTGTAGTGCAACCCGAAACATGGTGCGTTTTAGACGCCAATGACTATGCAGCTCAACTATTGGATACGAACAAAGAAGATATTCTCGGAATTATACTCCCGCAATTCAGACGAATTTTCAAATTGCTTAACAAATCGTCATCCCCAATTGTGTTAAGTGAAATGTCACTTGATGTTTCATCTGCGAAATCAATAATGCTCGAAGTTAGTGCCAGATTTATGAAGCACGAAAATCAAGAACTCATACTTGCGATAGCTCGTGACGTTAGCGAACAGCACGCATTGACCGACAAACTTGTCCAAGCAGATAAACTTGTTCTTCTCGGACAACTTTCAGCAGGTGTTACTCACGAAATCAGAAATCCATTAGCTGCAATCAATCTAAATTTACAAATCTTAAAACGTAACACCAAAACAGAAACTCCTGAATATGAATATATCAATACTGCATTGCAAGGAGTGGAAAGAATCGCAAGGATAGTAGAAGTTACACTTAACTTTTCAAAACCGGCACTCCCCGATATTCAAGATTCGAATATAAATACAATCGTGACTTCTTCGATGGAACTTGTAGCTTCAGTATTGAAACGGAAGGAAATCAAGATTGAATTGAAATTGGCAGATAAGATGCCCAAAATTCCCCTTGACGCCAAACAAATACAACAAGTTTTGATAAATTTAATCACAAATGCTGCCGACGCAGTAAGTCAATATGGATTGATTCAACTAAAGACATATATCGAACATGGATCTCGAAAAGGTGACGGAGAATATGCGGTAATTTCGGTAACAGATAATGGAGCAGGAATTCCTCCTGAAGATTTGCCTAAGATTTTCAACCCATTTTTCACACGCAAACCTGACGGAACAGGACTTGGGTTACCAATTACACAAAGGATTATGCACCAGCATAGTGGCGTAATTGATGTAGAAAGTACAATGGGCAAAGGTTCAACTATATATGTAAAACTGCCGATTCCACGAGGAAAATAAAAATAATTTCAAATAAAATTGTGAAATATCAAATTGTTTTTATATTTTAGAGTGATAAGTCGGAATGTAAACAAAGGAAACAATTGTCGAAACAAAATTACACAATCGTAGTTATAGAGGATGACCCCTTAGTCAATACGACGATAAGGAGCATCTTATCGTCCAAATACTCGCGTGTAGAAACATTTACCGACCCTGTCCGCGGATTAGATGAACTGCATCTATTAGCACCGGATTTAGTGCTCCTTGATATATTCTTGGGTCATGCAAATGGTCTTGATATTTTGGAACAACTCCGAAAACAGGGCTACAATATGCCGGTAATTATGATGACTGCTTTTTCGGACATCAAAATGGCAGTACGTGCGATGAGACTCGGTGCAGAAGATTTCATAGTCAAGCCCTTGGATTTGGAGCAATTAGAGGTCTCGATTGAACGTTCATTGAAAAATTTCGATTTGCGACGACAAGTAAATTTGCTATCAGAACAGTTGAAAAAGGAGCAACCAAGTGAAATCTTGGGCAATTCACCCGAAATGAAAAAGGCACTCGATCTGGCTAAGATAATTTCCGGAGCAGATGACACAACAGTTTTGATTATGGGCGAAACAGGCACAGGTAAGGAATTATTAGCTCGCTACATTCACGAAAATTCTCCGCGTGCCAAAGGTCCATTTGTTACAATCAATTGCGGTGCTATTCCCAGAGAATTAGCCGAAAATGAGCTTTTTGGATATGAACGTGGTGCCTTTACCGGAGCAACAGAAAAAATTAAACCGGGGAAATTTGAACAAGCACAGCACGGCACTATCATGTTAGACGAGATTGCTGAGCTTAGTTTGGAATTGCAAGTGAAACTGCTCAGAGTTCTTCAAGAGCGTAGATTTTACAGACTCGGCGGAGCTAAAGAAATTTCTGTGGACGTAAGAGTAATTGCATCAACAAATAAAGATTTGGAAAAACTTGTAGAAGAAGAAAAATTTCGCGAAGATTTATTCTATAGATTGAACGTTGCTCGTATGCACTTGCCTCCGCTTCGTGACAGAGGCGAAGACATCATGAGGTTATCAACTGCATTTGTGACAGAATTCAACAAAAAATTCAACAAAAGCATCAAAGGTTTCACACCCGATGCTGTGAATTTAATTCGGACATATTATTGGAAAGGCAACGTCAGAGAGTTAAGAAATGTCATCGAAAGAGTTGTTCTACTCGAACAACACGAAATTATCTCTCGCGAATCTTTAAGTTTCATCAAGATTAACCACACAGTTACAGTTTCGTCCAATCAAGCCGAAATATATCTTAATGACGGCGAGCATTTTCTGAAGATTGCCGAAAATGGTGTTACAATGGGTAATGTATTGAAAGATTTATTGGTACAAACACTTAAAATTACCGGTGGCAATCAGATTAAAGCAGCTAAGTTGCTTGGAATTTCAAGAGCGAAACTCAGATACAGAATCGAACAACTTGGCATCAATATTTCGGGCAAAGAAATAAAATAGCTGATTTCTAATTAAACATTTATCAAAATCATACGTGATTTTTGCAAGACGGCTATTAAAAATATCAACAACGGTATATCAAGATGACAGTTTCGGATAACGAAAAAATTGAATTTTATGAATTAGATGATGAATCCAACGAATCATCCTCAGAAAACTTCGTTTTTGATGAATTGGAAAAGGACGATTCTGTAAAAAGTGCTGAAGAACCACTATTCGATAATTCTGATGTCAATGAAATGCTTGGTTCAACTTCAAAAATCCAAGACGAACATCGAATTTACAAGAAAGTCAACAAGATATTCACTCCACCTGATATTCCGTCAAATGTCATCAAGAAAAATTCTCCTCTCCAAAAGGAAATCATCAGTTCAAAAGAACTGGAAACTTATTTGAATATTCAATCAGATGAAATCAAAAAAGCAGATTTTGAAGAAACAAGTGACGAACAACAAAGCGAAAGGAATGAATATCTGAACAAGCATTTCCATGATTTCTTGCAATTACCTAAATTAAGCGGTATAGATAAATTCGGACTTGAAAAAAAATTCATACCAAAAGAAAAAATCAAAGACAAGAATAAACGTGTTGAGATAACCGATGATACATCATTTGACGAAGTAACCCACAGCTCGACAATAGAAATCATTCGCTCTGCCGAAGGTGACATCGAGAATATTGTTGTCTATTGCAAATGTGGCGAGAAGACCCTAATCAGATTTGATTATGATGAAAAAACAGATGCTGAACAAACCCAAATCATTAAAGACCATAGCTCTATCGCTCCATTGAATGTTCCAAGTTTGAATATCAGGAAATTGTTAGACGATTTGGAATAATCAATACTCAATTTGAGTATGCAAAGCAATCTCCTCAAGCACCGAACTAACCGAAAGACATTCACTCATTTGCCCTTCGAAAACACATGCCTTTCCGGTATTGTGTACCTCGAGCGTTAGTGATTCGGCTTTGTCTCGCGTGCAATTCACAGCTTTCAAAATTTGGTTTATAACTTCGTCAAATGTATGCCATTCATCATTGAACAAAATAACTTTCGCCGGTAGTTCAATATCGGAATTCACATCTTCAACGACTTCTTCTACCTCTGCAGGCATATTTGAAGCCGTAATAAATCTATATGTTTTGTTTGAAATTTTCATAGTTTGATTACAAAAGTAAGAAACATTTTAAAAAATTCACATTTTTCGTTGTTAAACAAGCTAATCTTTCGTATTTTGGTAGAAGTTTGTTATTCCTGATTTGGAATATAATTTTAGAAAAAGTGACAGAAAATAAACTTTTTGCCACTCTTTAAAAAAATTATGTTATTTTTGACGATTGAATTTTAAGAAATATTGAATATCATATAATGTCAGTAAGGTAGCTGATTATGCAAGAATTGATAAAATTTTTACCTCTGTTTCCTCTAATAGGGTTCGTGTTAATAGGCATTTTTGGAAAAAAAATCAAAAATGAAAAGTTAATAGGAGCTTTTGCTTCTTTAATGGTTGGAATACCGTTTATCCTATCAATAATGTTGTTCTATCACTTATTGAGCACTGGTTCCCAGACTCCCGAGATTGTTCATGTTTTCACATGGATAGCTACAGGTGCATTGAATATAAGCGTGTCATACCAAGTTGACCAACTTTCAGTAACATTCGCTTTAATAATTACGGGAATCGGCTTCTTGATACATGTTTATTCGATAGGATACATGCACGGAGACAGAAGTTTCTACAGATTTTTCTCTTATTTGAATTTGTTCATCTTCATGATGCTCAACCTTGTTTTGGCAAGTAATTATTTACTCACCTTCCTTGGTTGGGAAGGCGTAGGCTTGGCATCTTATCTTTTAATCGGCTTTTGGTACGACAAAAAATTTGAAGGGGTCAGAATCACTTGGAATGGCGACGCCGGTATGAAGGCATTCGTAGTGAACAGAATAGGTGACTTTGGTTTCTTAATCGCAATGTTCTTGATTTTCGTTACTTTCAACAGTTTGGATTATGTTTCTGTTAGCGAAACTGCAGCTGCAAATTATGATTTCTACATGAATTCTGCAATCATAACGATTATCACATTGATGTTGTTTTTAGGTTGTACCGGCAAGTCGGCTCAATTACCTCTTTCAGTTTGGTTGCCTGATGCGATGGCTGGTCCAACGCCGGTCTCAGCACTTATCCATGCTGCGACGATGGTAACAGCAGGTATATTTTTGGTTGCAAGAAACTCAGTATTATTTTCGCTTTCCGAAAGCACAATGATGGTTGTAGCAGTAGTTGGTGCAATAACGGCATTGACGGCGGCTTCAATAGGTCTTGTCCAAAACGACATTAAGAAAGTATTAGCATATTCAACAGTTTCTCAGTTAGGTTTTATGTTTGTAGCACTTGGTGTCGGAGCTTTCTACATCGGAATTTTTCATGTGATGACTCATGCCTTTTTCAAAGGATTATTATTCTTGGCTGCAGGTAGTGTGATTCACGGAATGCATCACAACCAAAACATTAAGCAAATGGGTGGATTGAAAAAATATATGCCTATAACAAGCAAAACATTTTTCATTGGTACTTTGGCAATTGCAGGCATTCCATTATTCAGCGGATTTATGTCCAAAGACGAAATTTTGTGGTACGCTTGGTCATCTCATCTTGGAGGTTGGTGGCTTTGGGCAATTTTAGCTATAGCTGCTTTGTTCACTGCATTCTATATGTTCAGATTGTATTATCTGACTTTCACCGGAGATGAAAGATTTGACCACAAACACGTTCACCCACATGAATCACCAAAGACAATGACATTTGCGTTAGTTGTATCAGCAATACTTTCGGCATTCGGTGGATTTTTAAATTTACCTCCCGCTTTAGTTCCATGGTCACATGCTGACCCATTGCTAAAAAGCTGGCTGAAACCAATATTTGCAGACGCTAATATGATTATGGGCAAACATGCTCACGGGGTAGAGCCAATGATGTATGTTTTGATGGCAGTAGCGACTTCTATCGGTTTGTTCATGTGGTATGTGGCTCGTAAATGGTATTCGGACCCGCAATGGAGTGCCCCGAGAGGTATTGCAACAAGCATGAAAGGTATTCACAGATTACTATTCAACAAATATAAATTAGATGAATTTTATTTTGCTACTTTGATTGACCCTATCTATGCAATGTCAAAGAATTTTATGTGGAGATTTACCGATATTAAAATCATAGATGGTATTATTAACGGTAGTGCCAAGTTCGTAGAACAACTCGGTGAACGAGTAAGACTAATGCAATCGGGCATAGCTCAAAATTATGCAATTATTATGATGGTCGGGATTATCTCGATTATTTCGTGGCTCATGTTTAATTAATCAACGTTTTGTATTATAAGCAGATAATCAAGTATGGCAACACTATTATTGACACTTTTTATACCATTAGCAGGTTCCTTGCTTCTATTGTTCTTCAAAAAGGACAATACTCAAGCCATTAAATATACTGCGTTGGGAATTTCACTATTCACTTTCCTAATCTCGCTATTCCTATTCTTTTCATTCGATTCTGCAAATCCGGGATTCCAATTTGTAGTTGAAATGGTATGGATTCAGGCATTTGACGCCGGATTCAGAGTGGGTGTTGACGGAATGTCCATGCTTTTAGTCATGCTGACAACATTCATCACACCAATTGCTATACTATCGTCATTTGGTTCGATTGAAAAAAGAAACAAAGAGTACTATGTCATGATACTGTTATTGCAGTTCGCCATGACAGGTGTTTTCGTAGCACTCGACTTATTTTTATTCTATATTTTCTGGGAAATCATACTCATACCGATGTATTTTATCATTGGTATTTGGGGTGGAAAAGACAAACTCTACGCTGCAATCAAGTTCTTTTTGTTCACAGTAGTTGGTTCTTTATTCATGCTTGTGGCAGTAGTTTATTTAGGATACTATGTAGGTTCGGAATTATTAAAAATGGAAAGTGGTTTCACAAGCAATTTTCTGATAATCAGAGATTTGGGAAGTGCAATTCCGTATGATATACAAAAATGGCTCTTTTGGGGTTTTGCATTATCATTTTTGATCAAAGTGCCTCTATTCCCTTTGCATACGTGGCTTCCGGATGCACATACAGAAGCCCCAACACCGGGTTCAGTCATATTGGCGGGTGTATTACTCAAAATGGGCACTTACGGTTTGATTAGATTTAACCTTGAAATGTTCCCGCAAGCATCAATGAATTTTGCATCTATTATTTCGACGTTTGCTGTTATTGGTATTATTTATGGTGCCTTAGTAGCAATGGTTCAAACAGATGTAAAACGGCTTGTGGCTTATTCATCGGTATCTCACTTAGGCTTTGTAGTGCTAGGGATTTTTTCGATGACAGTCGAAGGCATTCAAGGTGCTGTTATACAAATGGTAAATCACGGTCTTTCAACAGGTATGTTATTCCTTTGTGTTGGCGTTCTATACGAACGTCGTCATACAAGGGAAATATCCGAATATGGTGGAATCGCTCGTGTAATGCCAAACTTTACTATCTTTTTTGCTATTGCAATGTTAGCTTCAGTGGGTTTACCGGGATTAAATGGATTTGTCGGCGAATATCTAACTTTAATCGGAGCTTTCAAATCGCCGATTCTTAATTCATATTGGTTCACTATTATCGGAACTACCGGAGTAATTTTTGCAGCAGTTTATTTGCTGTGGATGTTCCAAAGAGTTATGTTTGGCACAAATGATAATCCTAAGAATTTTAATTTGCCCGACATGAATAAACGCGAATGGACTATGATGGTACCAATTGTTGTATTCATCGTTTGGATAGGTGTTTATCCATCAACATTTCTGAAGATTTCCGAAAATTCGACAAGATTTTTAGTAAACAAAATTGAATTATTGAAATTTGGTAAAAGTACTTATGAATTACCCGGTTATGAAAACCCTGCGGAAAAGCAGGAATTGGAATAATAGGGTTGCAATTACAATATTGTAAACAAACAAGCAGGTTTGAATAAGATGTGGAATGATTTATTAATGGGTTCGCCGGTGTATTTATCCGCCGCTTTGGCGATAATCATAATTTTGGTTGATGCTTTTTCCGGAAAGAACAAATCCTTAACCTTTTACTTCGCATTAATTTCGCTGATAGCAGTCGGCATTATGTCAGCTTATACCTTGAATATGAACGGACAGCCGGTTCCCGAAGGAGCATTCTCGAATGAAATGATAGCCTACGGAGGTATCTCGGCAGTTTTCGATATTCTATTCGTTATTGCGGGTATATTGACATTATTTGCGTCTGCACCATACATGCGAGCTCAAAACGTTGAAAGAAAAGAATTCTATTCGTTAATTTTGTTTGCGGTCTGCGGTATGTCAACGATTGCACATGCAAATAATATGTTAATATTATTTGTTGGTATTGAAATAATGTCCATAACATTTTATATCATGGCAGGATTTTTCCGCGAACGTTTCACTTCTGTCGAAGCAGCTTTGAAATACTTCCTACTTGGTGCTTTTGCTACAGGTTTTTTAATCTATGGAATTGCTCTCATTTATGGTGCAACCGGTGGACTGTTAGATTTTGGAGCAATCGGAACAAAAATGTTGACCGGGAATGTAGATTTCTTATACTTGAAAATCGGTTTTGCGCTATTTACAGTCGGAATATCATTTAAAGTTGCAGCTTTTCCATTCCATCAATGGGCTCCTGACGTCTATCAAGGAGCACCAACTGTAGCAACAGGTTTCATGAGTACAGCCGGCAAAGCAGCAGCATTAGCAGCATTCATTTTGGTTACTAAAGCAATGTTGCCCGTGAACTTTGACCCAGAACTTGTTTCCGATAAAATTATAGAAATGACTGATTTCACATCCGATGCAAGGTGGTTAATAGCAATTATTTCAGCGTTAACGATGCTTGTGGGCAATATTACAGCAGTAGTGCAAAAGAATGTTAAACGAATGTTGGCGTACTCTTCAGTAGCTCATGCGGGCTATTTATTGATGGGTATCGCTTCAAATTCTGTTAACGGTTGGAGTGGTATTGTTTTCTATTCTATGGCTTACATGTTTATGCAAATTGGAGCCTTTGTTGTTGTAGGCATAATTGAGAAAAATGACGGGCGGATGGATTTGAAAGATTATACGGGATTGTCCAAAACAAACCCGATGCTTGCCGCTATTATGGGGATTTTCATGTTTTCATTAGCAGGAATACCTCCATTTGCAGGATTCCCCGGCAAATATATGCTTTTCATAGCGGCTATCGAATCAGGCTTTACTTGGCTAACAATTGTCGCGGTCATTTCGACAATAATTTCAATTTATTTCTATATTGGACTGATTGTCTTTATGTATTTCAAAGATAGCGAAACACCATTGACTGAAAAATTCGGATTCAGCAAAGCTACTATCACATTAGTTATTTCTACAATATTCGTTATCTTACTGGGACTCTTCCCTACTTATCTTATAGACCTTGTGAAAGGACTTTTCTGAGACATGAGTTAATTATTTATTAGGAAAGAGGCTTGAAACAGCCTCTTTTTTTTGTGATTTAAGATAATATTCGATTATTCTTGAAAAAATGAAAATAAAAGCAGATATTTGTAAGATGAAATAACAATATATGGCAAAAATATGAAAAACTTACTTTTACTCAGCAATTCAACAACTCACGGATTTAGCTATCTGGAACATGCATTGGATTCCATCAAAGATTTTTTTGGAGATGACCATAAATTAATTGCATTTATCCCTTATGCAGGAGTGACATTCAGTCATGACGATTACGAAGCTAAAGTTGCAAGTGTGTTCAATTCATTGGGCTATTCAATCAATTCCGTCCATAATGGAAATCCAAGGGCCATTATCGAACAATCGGATGCAATTGCTGTTGGTGGCGGCAATACTTTTCAATTATTGAAATCTGTTTACGAATATGAATTGATGAATTTGATTCGTACCAAAGTAGAAAATGGCACCCAATATATCGGATGGAGTGCCGGGTCAAATTTAGCTTGCCCTACCATAAGAACAACAAATGATATGCCTATTGTCGAGCCGAGAAGTTTCCAAGCATTGGATTTGATTGAATATCAAATCAATCCGCATTACTTAGATGCTCATCCTGAAGGCCATCACGGTGAAACCCGTGAGCAACGAATCGAAGAATATTTAGTATTGAATCAAGATAAATATGTTATTGGATTGAGAGAAGGAAGTACCATTCATGTTAGTGGCGATAAGCATATACTTCTTGGTTCAAAGCAAGCTCGAATATTCAAATTTGCAAAAAAAGCATATGAAATTGAACCTGGAACAGATTTAAGTACAATTTTTATATGATATTTTAGATTTTTTTGCTTTCTAACTCGTTAATAAATTTGATAATTGTTTAAAAATAATTTCGGAATGATTTATGAAAAAATACATTTTACTTTTGTTCACAGTAACATTATTAATATCGTGCGAGGATACTTCAACACAGCATACAGCACAATTAATGCAATTAGAAAATTTAATTAGGACTCCCGGTTATAGTTGGTTCGATATCGAATATAAAGCTTATGAGCCAAATCAGCAAATATTGGACGAAATAAAAAACAATTTCGACCCACAAATTCACAAATTCCTTGTGTTTTTGAAACCGGCTTGTTCATGTCCGGGAACTCATAAATTATTTCCTGCATTTGTGAAAGGTTCTGATTTATCGGGCATTCCTGATGCTAATATCGAATATTATTCAATGCGCTCGAATAGAGATTCTTATCCTTATTCTGAACTATTTACTTTAAAGGAATTACCGGCATTCATTATCTTGAAAAATGGCAAACCCGTTTATTCAGTTACAGATACTATGCTGACTAAAACCACTATAGATTATGAACTTGACCCAAATTTTCCTGTTGAATTATTCATCGAAGACGCTTTAAAAAACTATTAATCGGAATCAGAAATGAATTATTGGTTAGTAAAAAGTGACCCTGAAACATATTCAGCTGATGACCTCAAGAGGGATACTAAGACGAATTGGGACGGGATTAGGAATTATCAGGCTCGAATTAATTTGAACTCTATGAAAAAAGACGACTTGGTTTTGGTTTACCATAGTCAATCTGATAAAGAAGTTAGGGCAATTGCAAAAGTTAGTAAACAGGCATTTAAAGACACTACTGCAGAAGATGACAGATGGGTAGCAGTCGAGTTGACATTCGTAAAAGAATTAGAAAATTATGTAACTTTGGCAATGATTAAGGCTGATAAAATACTGTCCGAAGTTCCTCTAATTAGACATACTCGATTATCTGTGATGCCATTAAGTAAAGCAGAATATGAGCGGATTATTGAGTTGTCTCAGTCGAAGTGATACTCATCGCAGAGCTTGCTACTTCATCAGCTTTGATTAGATTCATACAAGCAAATGTCCCAATGGGACATTTTTTGTTTCCGTGAATTTCGCAGGGCTTACAGTCAAGTTCGATTCGCTCGATTACACTGCTTTGCTCTGAACGCGGGTAAAATCCAAATAATGGAGATGTGGGCCCGAAAATGGCAACAATAGGGCAATTTACCAAACCTGCAAAGTGAATTGGGGCACTATCATTTGATACGAGAAATTTTGATTTTGTCATCAGATAAATGGTCTGAGGAATTGTGAAAGTTCCACAAGTATTTATAGCACCACTTTGATGGGATATACTTTCGCAATAATCCTTGTCAGATTTTGAGCCGATTATCAGCACTTGAATATTTTGATTCATCAAAATTTCAGCTAAATTTGTAAAGCCGCTTTTAGTCCACTTTTTCGTTTCCCAAACCGAATTTGGAGCAATCAATGCAATTTGATTGGGCTTCTGCTCAATTAGGTTCAAAAATTGCTCAACATAATTAATGTCATCATTAGAAAAATGAAGATTGACAACCGGATTATCAAATTCATCAATAATCTCTCCTTTGCCAATACAATTCAAAAAATTCAAGTTTCTTCTAATTTCATGCTCATGAAGTTGATATTTGCATTTTTTGTCAAATAAAAATGACAGTGCAGCAGTGTCATATGAAATTGAAAAATCTGCTTTAGCAAGTTTGGCAATCAATGATGAACGAAATGAACGATGCAATGAAATAAACAAATCAAATTCGAAATCTTTTAAAAATTTTCCAAAAGTGAAAGTTTCTTTGAATCCACTATGAGCGTTGCGTTTATCAAAAACTATTACTTCATCAATATACGAAACTATTTCGGCGATTGGACTTGCGACTTTGGTTGTTATAAATGTAAGTCGTGAATTGGGATATATACTTTTCAATGCTTTGCATAATGGCATTGCAAGAGCAACATCGCCAAGGAAAGCGGTTTGCAATACAGCAATATTTTTGAATTGACTATTCATTTCCGGAATTTGGCACTTTATGCTTCCATCTGTTGTGTTGCCATGCCCATAGATGCGGATATTTTCTTATCATATTCTCTAAAATCGCGACATGCCTTTTAGTGAGTTCGGCAATTCCTTTACTATCATTACTCAAATCATCATGCTTTAATTCGAGCAATTCTACATTGTAAGTAAAATCAGGATTTCTGACAGCAAAACCCATTATAATCGGCACATTAAAACGTAATGCTAAAGCCGCAGGAGCCTCGTATGTAACTGCTTTTCTACCCAAAAAATCAATAAAAATATCCTTACTTGCATCTGCACTTTGGTCAACAAGCAATGCAACTGCTTCATTGTTTTTAATAGCCTTTATCATGCTCTTTGCAGCTTTGGACATCGGGACAACAGAATTACCATACATGGTTCGATACTCATTTAAATGAGCATCTATGTATTTATTTCGTTGTGGTTTAACTATGATTGTAATTGGAATTCCCGAGTAAGCCCCTGCTGTACAAGCCAACATTTCCCAATTACCGTAATGCCCCGATAACAAAATCATCCCATTGCCACGTGAGTGGATTTCTTGGAATAAACCTTCATTCTCATATTTCAAATATTTCTTGAAGCCATCAATTCTGAGATGAGGAAATGCCAATAATTCTACCATTGTAATTCCGAGATTGTGATATGACCCAATAATAACTTCTTGAATCCTATTTTCTGTAAATTCCGGAAATGCGGCTTTGATATTATCATAAGTGATTTTTTTTCGGCGCTTAGAAATCATCAATATTCGACCAATGATTTGTCCAAATTTACCCCTTGATTTTACATTCATAAATCTTGAAATAAACCCTAAGAACATCATAATAATCAAAGTGCAATAATCAATCATGATATTAAATATCTTCATTACCGGACAGGATTTGGAGTTGGGCTCGCGTCATCTACCTTTATATCTCGAGTTGAAGGAACGTAATCGTTATACCAGCTTTCATTATAGATTTCGCCCCTTGCAGTGGAATGTACTAATCTAAAATGCCCGTTACCTGCACGGTCAACAAAATAGAATTTAGCTCCGCCTTGAACACCTTCAAACAGCCATTCCTCATAGGAATTATAACCAAAATGACCGTCAATTTGTTCTCTACGAGATGGTATTCCGTATTTCAACATTACCTTTCCTCTGTCGGAACTCCAGCCATTTTTTACATACCCTGTATTAAAATATGTATTTGCATATTCTTCTCTTCTTCTGAACTCGATGAGAGTTTCGTTTACGTTGGTAGTTGTATCCGAATCACGAATGTACCAAAATCTAAATAAAAATCTTTGCTTAGCCTGCAAAGTAGAAAGAGATTCAAATTGTTCCTTTTCGCCGGATTCAGCAATAACAGACGCTTTTTTGAATTCTTCTTCCACTGCAAACTTGTCCAGAGTAGCAAATTCACTTTTTTGGAACATTTCATTTTCGGTGAAATATATTTTATGAACGGGTGCTTTAGAAGGATTATTTATATAAAATTTCTTTTCAACTTGTAATGAATCTATTGGCGAATCAATTGGATAAGACATTACAATTTCAAGGTAATAAACACCTGAAGCAACAGTATCTATAGCTAAGTCGAATGGAATCATATTTACGCGTTTGTTGTCCTTAATTTCGGTATTATAACTTTTCATACCACGTTTGGCACCATCAAGAATTCGATAACTGATATTGTAACCATTTGTTGCAAATTTATCAGCATTATACACTTGGAAAAATCCTTTGATAACATGATTTTCACCAACAAATTCCAAAGCGGAATTTGGGAAAACGTAGTAGTCCCCACGTAGAAACATTTTATCCCATTCATTTTTTGAGTTATTGGCATTTACTATATCATAAGCAAATACAGGCAAACTCAATTGAACATTGTTAGCATCAATTTTATTAACAATAAAAATAATTTCGGTTTCTATGTTTCTTTCATCATTATATACATCAAGTACTTTCAATTTAGCTTTATACTGACCGGGTTGGATTGGAAATGATTTCCTTCCTAATAAATTCAAAATTTCTTCCTGATTGTCATAATTAACTTGTGAAGATACAATCCATTGTTCAGTCAAAATAGTTTGAGTAGAGCTATTGATTTCGATATCAAAAAATAATTGACCTGAGAAATATCCCAACTCTTTTTGGTCAATATATGTCAAAATATTATTATTAAAAGAATAAGTTAACTCCCAAGTATAATTACCGGAATTATCCATAAAAGATGAATGGTCAATCGCTACAAATAGCGGGTTAGAATAAGCCGCGTAAGAAAGAAAAATTAACAAAAGCACAATTTTTTTCATTGTAATACCTGTAATTTTTTTATAAAAATTGCCGTTAAGCATAATTTACTTAACGGCAATTGAATAATAAACATACGCAGATTAGGAACCAAAGTTCATGGAAACGCTTAATCTGTTTAGTAAACCTAAGTTAACCGTAGGTGTAATTGCATAATCAACTTGACCGCCAAATCCACCACCGAAATACTTCAAGCCAACACCGCCGGAGAAACCTAATTGGTCATGACCCATTACGTAACCTGCTCTGAAGGCAAGAAACTCATTCCAAACGTATTCTGCTCCAACAGCAAATTGCTCGGGTACGTCAGTCAATGTATTAAAATCAGCAGCTAAACGCAAATGATTTTCACCTGATTTCAAAACATCACCAGAAATTCCGGCACGGAAAATAATAGGTAAATTATATGGGTAAGCCAAATAAGTCGCATCTAAAGGAGTTGATTGCATGGCGTCATATAATTTTTTAGTAGTTCTCAAATCTTGCCCATCGTATGCTTGTTGAGTACCAAGATTATGGATAGAGAAGCCTAATTTGATTCCATAATATCCGAAATCGTACATAGTACCAATGTCAAAAGCAACACCCGTACTTGATAAAGAAGAAAATGCGTTTTGAACGTATTTAGCTGTAAATCCAAATGCGAATTCGGTTGTCAAGTAACCGGATAAACTGACACCGAGAGCGATGTCATTAACCTGATAGTTTGAGCCTGTACCATCAGGACGAAACATAGTTGTTATAGGAATATCGCCGCTTGTGAATGATGTAACATGTGCAGCGAAAGTAAAGTCTTCTGATATAGGCATTGCTAATGCACCGAAATTATGAGAAAATCCGGCGAACCATTGTGAATAAGAGAAATCGGCATTCATTGATTTCATACTTGCCAAACCGGCAGGATTCCAATGTATTGACGATAAATCGTTTGCCATAGACGAAAAAGCACCGCCCATTGCATTAGCTCTGGCACCGACACCAATTTTCAGGAATTGCCCACCTGCTGCACCAACCTTGGATGCTTCGCCTGCAGTTGTACCTTGGTTGATATCACCGACAGCATTAACTTTGGCAACAAAAACAGGCAACGATAATAATGCTAATATAATTATAATTTTTTTCATTGTTTTCTAACTCCATTTTTTCGTTAAATACTCCCGCTCTATAAAAAAAGCGGGAGTTATTAAAATTAGTTTTGTTCAATTATTCTGAATCCACCAACGACAACGCTGAATTTCTTCACTGTTTGAGCTCCGTTAGGAGTAGTAATAACAGCAACGAAAGTTTGGCTCTGTACGCGTTGTAAATTGCTTGACAGCAAATCCCAAACTTGAACAGCATTTCTTGTTTCGTCACCTTCGTTCTTGTATTCGTCGTGTTCGATTGTATTTACTAAATCTCCGGCTACGGTATAAATCTCAATTGTGCAACGTGGAGGTAATTTAGTAAAGTAGATTTTCGAATCGTATGGTGATTTGACACCTTCGTGCGAAATATAGTATGGATTCGGAACAACACTAACTTGGTCTAATTGACCATCAGTATATTGTTCGTTAACTGGAGCACTTTTTCCTACTTTAGCAATTACAGTAGCGCCCGGCATTGGTAATCCCAAAGCACCGCCATAAGTTCTTAAGTATATCTTATCACCCGGTTTGAAATCAACCGAAGTCCAGATATTATAGTTAGCTTGTGATTTACGAGCCCATTCTTCACCTGATTGGTTTGTTCTACCTTTGTTTGCAAAATCTAAAGCAAATTGAACACCACTAATATTTACAATATGAGTGAAGTCTAATGTATCAGCTCCATTAACAGAAACAGCAGACTTATAATACCTGCCTAAACCATTATCACTTTGTTGAGGCAATCCTGAAAATGATTTAACATTGCCACTTAAAATACCTGATTTAGGTCGGGCAATTTGATTAGGAATTGTCAAACCTGAAGCTTGTTCTCTTTTAAGTGAAGAATTAGCAATCCATCCATAAGCATGAATATTGTATTTGCCGATAAAATCATTTGTTGATTGTCCGTAATATGCTAAATTAGCAGGATTTGGATAAAGAATGTTTTCATTCCAAATATCGTTATATTCATTGCTTCCGGTAAAATTATAACCATATTTAGTTTTGCTTTGTACAGGTTGAATAGCTAAGTGTTTCACTTCATCAGGAAAATCAACTATCACAGAATCAGAACCGGCTGCAGGTCTTTTGAAGTCAATAATATTTTTGACTTTCACATCCAAATATTCAATGTTGAAACTATTTGAAGCTGCTCCGTTTTGCCAAGCTAATTCTTGATTGATGGCACCACCGGCTAAGAATTCAACTTCATAAATACCTGGTCCATTATTGAAACTTCCATATTCAATACTATGAGTATTGAAATTAATTCCCACCGGCATGGTTCTCTGTACAATCGCTTGTGAAGGTTGTTTGATATATGAACTTAAGTTATCATCAGTTTTAAAATTGACTGGTGTATTTGCATTTACCCCTGGCCCATAAGCAGTTGACAATGTCAAAGAATCCGGGCGGAAGCGACCAGCATATTGACTGATTGTAAAGTCAAAACTGAATCCCATTATGCCGTAAGCATTTGAAGCCCAGTTATTAGTGTAGCAATAATTGGGATAGGTGAAATCACCTGAAGAAAATCTTCCGGTTCTTGTTTTGATTCCTTTTGCAGTTCTCAATCCAAAGTCCATATATGTGCCAGTTGATGGTTCATAAACTGCAGTATCGGACAATACATAAGATGCTGAATTTTCAGTAAAAAATTCATAAAAGCTCAAATTACATGGTTGTGATTCGTAACTTGCAAAACCTCTATACAAGGTATCGCCTGTATTTTTGCTCCAAAGAGTTATTAAATTACGATATAAGCCAAATTCAGTTCTGGCTGTTGGAGCTTTAG
This sequence comes from Desulfobulbaceae bacterium, assembly GCA_018335795.1. Lineage (GTDB taxonomy): Bacteria > Bacteroidota > Ignavibacteria > Kapaibacteriales > UBA2268 > PGYU01. The sequence continues at coordinate 153,137 of JAGXRP010000077.1, forward strand.
AATCAAATGCAATACTTGTTAAAAACCAATATGGTTCAAATTTAAGTATAAGTTCATCACCTTCAAATCTTTGTATCAATCTATCATTATCCACAGCAAAGAATCTGAAATTATATAAGCCACCTATCAAATTCGAATCAACATGTATGACTTGAATAGAAGGCATGTCGCCAGAAGGAGCGGCAGAAGGAAATGTTTTAACCATATTAGTCAAACCGAGTGCTGAAGTATTCAATTTAGAAGGAGTTGGTTGTTGATAATCACCTTCATCATAGGCTAATACTTTATAGTAATAGTCTATATTGTTTATCAACTTTTCAGTTTTAGTCGGGTCAGCATCCGGATTGATATATCCATCACGATTATCATCGCCGACATCAAAGAAAGTTCGATTATTGGTGATTCTTGCCATATAAGGACTAATTACATCACTTCTAACTTCTAAACTTTGTTCAAATTCAGGAAAATCAATTTTGACTAAACCTAATTTTATATAATCATAAAGAATATCTAAAGCTTGATTCACATGGTTCGAATCGTTCATTATTGTGCCAGCCGAACGAGGTACCCAAATATCAATTATTCTTTGTGGCGACCCGTTAATTTCAGCTAATCTCTCAGTTTCTTTTAACCATATAGCATCAGTAGTCAATCTTTCGATAACTGAATCCTTAAGTTTTTCATCCCAAACTCTTCTCCATTGTCCGGCAACTCCGTCTGGAAATAAATTAAATACACTATCAATTTCTTGACGTGTTTTACTGAATGTTTTGCGGGTAAAAAATAACGGATTAAATTTAACTAAAGCTCTATCAAAATAAGCAATTCCTACAAAAATTGAGTCAAATAATTCAGTTCTGACATTCGGGTCATAAGTTAAAAGTCTTGGACCTTGCGGTGATACTCTAAAAACTTGACCTGTTTCATCAAAACCAATATTCGGGTCACGAGCAATTACTTTAGCCCAATGTTTGCCCCAAGGGTCTCTGAAAGAAGATGTATCTAAACCACTTAGAACGGGAGCAATACTTCCTTGGTTGTTACGAGATGCTGCAGAATCAGATAAAGTCAAAAATCCATTTCCAATTCTCATAACTCTGATTGCCATCGAATCTACAATAGCACCACTTGCATCGGTATATGGACCAACAATGCGTATATCATCAATCAATGGCATAGACATATCTGATTCGTCTATTCCGCCTCTAAATTGAGATTTGTAGAATGGAGTACGTAACCTAAATTCAGCTATTTGTTTCCAGCCGAATGGACCTAAACCACTTGGGTAGTTACCCGCAGGTGGTACAGGAACTGTAAAAAATGAATCAAGGTTAGTTCTACGGGCACGATAAATTTTATAACCCATAAAATCTAATCCTTTTTCATAAATATCATAAGACATTTCAGATGTATTATCCCACTGAATTCTTACTGCATGGTTTAGTCCTTGCCAATTTGTAACAATTGCGCGGTCAGGCGGAGTAGGAGCGCGGAAGTTATTATCATAAACTTCTTGGGCAAAAATATTTTTTCGTTCTAAGTCTTGCATATCTTCACAAGTACCATCGGCATCAACACCTTTGGTAGAATTTGCTAAAATCATACCGACTACCGTCCTTACTGTATCACCGGGACGCATATGGAAAGGTCCGGATGCCATTAAGAATCGCTTATCGCCGGGAGCATCATCACCATCTTGTTGACCGGTTGATATGAAATTATATCTTTCATCATCTTCTAATCTATCATCATCAATGGGCCAGTTACGAAATGTTACGAGACCAAGTTGTTCTTCATTGCTGAACACAATTTTGTCTTTTCTTACAAATTGAGGTGCGTCAGGACCATGTAAATCAGGATTATACTCATTTGGTCCAATAGGGGTGATAATTGTATCTATTCTAATAATATTTCCTGCATCATCACGGATTTCATTAAATGTTGTATCATTTATTACAACTACGGCAGGAGATTCCAAGAAGTCAAAACCGAGATAGCCAAAACCTTGACCGGCTTCACCCCTGTCAGCATTTGACCATTGAACTGCCATATTTAAAGATTCGTTACAATCATAATATTTAGCTCTGTCATTACCGGCACCAAAACTAGTAGCAGGGGCTCGAGCAATATCAACATCTTGAATTGGAGCCAACCAACAATTCCACAAAGTATCAGGAGAATAGTTTGTCATTTCATACTTTATAAAGATAAAATCTTTATAATCTCCAAATCCCCATGAATAAATCATTTGGTCAATTTGAAGACGAAGCGGATAACCTCTTTCACGTCTTGAGGCAACACCACCTTCATATCTGCTTAAATCAGTATCCTTATATGTTGCGAATATATCTTCACCTGAAATAAAGGCGGGTCCTCTTGGATGAGTTGCCGTATTTCTAAGTTCAGTTTGTGGTATAAAATATCCGAAATATCTGTTTGTTTTAAGGGTGTCTTCTACATTTTTGGAAGCATCCCATATGGGCCAATAATACTGATGATCCGGATTAACGGGTTCGCCAGAACTTGGTATAAAATCGGTAGAAAAGTAAGTTCTGTATTTCAAAACATCCGTTGGGTCAACAGCATCAATATTTGGGAATTCAGTGCTATTAGGACCACCATAATTTATACGTCCGGGGACATACCAGCCTCTACCTGAATTTGGATTATATGTAATTGATACATATCTGGTTCTTAATGTATCAGTTGGATTTCTGAATTTTTCAACACCAATCCAAAGCCCACCGGCAAAGATATATTGATTTAGAGAGCCACGAGGCCAATACCCACCCCCAATACCTCTTGCGACATCGAATCCAAATATACCATAATTGGTTGTATAAAATTGGATGTTACTTATTGAGTTTTGTTGCAAATCATATACATTATTAAATGTTCTTGCTTGCAATTGCTCTTGTTCGTTTTCCTTACCATCAGTATTTTTACCTGTATGAATCGTTGCGGCATTTATTTCAAATGAACCGATAACGAATACAATGGCAAGCAAGGTTAAGAAAAACCTCATAGATTTTCTGTTAAACATTATTACCTCTAATTTTTCATTAATAATTTTCATTTTATCTGTCCCCTATCTTAAAATCTAAACATCATACCGATGTTTATAGTTCTGGGTGCTTGGAAATTGCCACGGAAAGCAATAGTTGTTGCTACATATCTAAAATAACTTTCGTAAGTTTCTGCTTGGGTTACAATTCCGTTGCCGTCAAAATCCGCCACTGAATTATATCTTCTGTTACCATAAAAGTCATATTGAACCGAAGCATAAGTTGCAGGGTTTGCTATATCAGGGTCTTTATAATAAGCAGTGTTAGCAAAGTCACCAACTTGGCGGTCGAAAGTTCTGCCATCATCAATCGGGTCACCTGTAGCAGCGTAAACACCAAGTGCTTGAGATAAATTAAGTATATTATTGATATTTGCAAATATTTCAATTTCTGAATTTCCTGCCCCATCACCAAATATATCACTCATACGGAATGATTTCGCAATTCTGGCATCAAGTAACCATCTTGAAGGCTGTCTTTCAGAGTTACGTTCCGCAATTGCAGTTCCTGAACGGTCTGTACGAGTATAAGGTGTTCCTGTTCTATAAATACCGGTAAATATCAAATTTGTATTTTCGAGTAACTTAATACCACCAATAGATGGTCCTTCGTTATCTCGCCAGTAAACTCTGAAGTTTGATTTTGCATAATGTCTAATATCTTGTCCCATAGGATATTCAGAAAGTGGGAATGCCGGTTTGTCTGTATATGGGTCAATGATAACATTGTAGTTTGAAGATGCAGTTTGTGCAGTACCTGTTACCCAAGCCAATGTATAGTTTAAATCAAATGAAAAATTATCTTTTGCCATTTTTTCGAGTGTAAATTCAATCCCTCTAGAACTTCCATAGTCAGATACCGTATATTGGTAGTATGGTTCGGGTACAGCATTGACTCGCATTAGACCTAATTGGTTGTAAATATCTTTGTAGTAAGCAACTGATGTAAACGCAAATACTTCTGTTAGTTGTTGGCTGTATGCAATTTCGTATTGATTAGTTCTCTGAGCATCCATATTTGGATTCCCAATAATTGAATTACCGCGTAAGATGTCCGCCGCAAAATTGTCATACATATATTGAAGCTGAGGCATTTGGAAGAACATACCATAAGAAAGTCTCAAGAATGACATATCAGTAATAGGATATGAAATATTAATTCTCGGACTCACTTGTATTTTTGCGGAAGTCACAGCAAATCCTGTATCAGAGCTTATAGGTATCCATGAATTAGAAGGTAGTCTATAATCAGAATTCGGATTGAAATAATCAAGTCTTAAACCTGCACTCATTCTGATACCTTTGAAAGATATTTGGTCATTAAAGTAAATGCCAAATTTTGTTGGCTTATAAGGTTTGTTCGTTTTCTCGCGTACAACTTCATTATCAGCATATAAATTACCACCCCATCTACCATCTGTATAAACATCAAAGAATGGATTTCCATCATACGGATTTCCATTAGAATGTCTGTGTAATTCAAATAATGTCAAAAGGAATCCTGTCTTAAAAGTATGGTCGAATTCGCCTGTTTTGAATATTTGAGTATAGCTACCATCGAAGGTCCACCAATTGCCATCTCTGAAACTAAAAGAACCGCCACCAGATGTGGGGAATAGTCCTACTAAACCATAAGGGTTGTAAGTTCCTGAAGCATTTGAATTTCCTTCAAAGTAGCCTGATATGGGGTTTCTTTGAGGAATATCTGCACGTGTAAAACCATCCTTGGTATAACCAATATTCGAAAGGAATGTATAGTGGTCAATAATTTTATCTTGACCGAGTACTAAATTGTTGTTTTCAACTTTATAATCGTCAGTTGGCTCCCATACTTCAAATCCTGAGAAGAAACCCGGATCCTCCCAACCAACTCTTCTTGAACTTACGTCATTATTTGATGCATTACCTATTCTAAGCTCATAAAAGCTCTTAGATGTCAATGTATGATTAATCAATATATTGAAGCCATTTACAAATTGGTCAAGTACATTTTGACGTACTATTCTTTCCGGAATACCATTCGTTACAGGGGAGCCATCTTCGTTAGTTTTGAGTATGAAGCTGCCATCAGCTGTTTTATCGTAAACATGACCTTCTTGATTGGCATACATCCATCCCCAACCTGAGAATTCAAAGCTTGAAATGCCATAATTACCACTAACTTGAATTGTCATATCATTGGGCAGTGTAAATCTTACGTTACCGCGAATATCACGAACCCATGATTGATTATCGGGACGTTGCCCAATATTTGTTCCCCAAGGGTCAAATATTTTATATGTATTATCGCGGTGGTTTTCATGAAAGTAATTACCTGTCAAATAAAATGTAGCGTTTTTGAAGAATTCCATGTCATTCAAAACCGGAATAGGACCACCTGTACCAAACTCAAAAGTATTTTGTTGGCTACCTTGAAATTGAGCACCCTCACCGGCTTCGACTGCCTTAAGACGAGTACCTTCGCGAATGACTTGTAAGCCGGTAGGTTGACTTCCATATAGTGCAGGAACATCAGTCAACCAACGAATAAAACCATCGTAACGGTCATCTCTTCCTCGACGAACGATTGTATTAACAACACCTGAAGATACATCACCATATTCAGCTGTAAAACCGCCGGTAATAACTTGAACTTCTTCGGTTGCATAGTTTGATACCATAGGATAATAACCTGAACCCGATACGCCAAATCCACCTGTGAATTGGTTGCCTACGTCTATACCGTCAACTTTGATTTGAGTTTCTTCAGTACGACCACCACGGATCATAAATCCGCCACCACTTTGGAGTACACCTGATGTCATAGCGACAACACCAGACAGACCTTCACGTGCGATATTTTGAATTTCGGCTCCTGACATAATTTTCTTGGTGCCGCCTTCGTCATCAACATTCACCATAGATTGAGCAGTAACTGTGACTGTCTCTGTAGTTACTCCGCCTTTTTCATCTTTCATTACAACTTCAACTGTTGATGTTTTGTCTGCGGAAATTCTAACAATTTGCCTTACAGTCTGTTTACCGACAAAGGTAAATCTTAATGTATATTCGGCTGCCTCAATATTTACGATGGTAAAGCTACCGTCGTTTTCTCTAACTACTGTGCCTTTGGCTGTTCCTTCCAAAAATACTGTAGCACCTCTCAATCCCTTACCTTCTTCATCTACTACTTTACCCCGTAAAACACCGTATATACTGGCATAAGACATTGCAGGCAAAATAATCAATCCTAAGAAAATAAGTAAAAATAACTTACGCATAAAGCTACTCCTTTAATAAACTAGTAGAAATTTTATTTTTACACATGTTTTTTGTAACAAATTTTTCATTTTAACGTATAGTATAGATATAGGCTGATACTTGATACCAATATGATTGGCATGATTTTGGATAAAATCGTGTAGCAATAGATCTATACAATTCCTAATTAATTATTTAAAAAATACTTAAAATACAACATCCAAATTATTAAAATTTTGTGTAATTTCAAAGAATTATCTGATAATGTTTAAAACTTAAGTCTGATTCCATAAACAACAGAACTGCTTGAACGCATTGCTCTATTGAATTGCGAATTTGGCAAATCATTGATAAACAAGCGTCCTTCAGTTCCAATCGTCAATGAGAGATAGCTAAGTAGGTCATATTGAGCATACACTCTCCCGAATCCCAAAGGACCTTCGTTCGAGCCACCTAATCCTAATCTCCCGACAATCACAAAATCATCATATTTTATAAAAGAATAATCTATAAACGCTGTTCCCCAAATGAATTGTCTTACTGTTTCTATTTCAACCGGGACAATAACATGATTTTCACCGGTCCCGGTTGGTACCTGAACAGATGGTCCATTGGGATTTTCGATATTTGCCGGGATGTAGATATTTTGTCTTCTGTCGTATGTGAATTCAGTTATTCCAAATTCGATTCCGAATCCAAGTCTATCTGTTGCTGAGTACGAGATGCTTTGAGAAATATTCAGAATAGGTGAATTTCCGCTTGTTTTGAAACCGGAATGTGAAAAATCATAAGACATGAAAGTATGTAATTGTACACCGGCTAAGCCCATAAATGGTTCGGCAAAATATGTCGTCGGTAAATTTGTGACGACATTATAATTCGAATGAGGCATTTGAACAGTTCCACCATCAGGGAGATTATTCAGCAAATTCTTAGATTTGTCTGATTGTATGATGCTTTTTTCAGTTAATATGATTTCTTGCATTAAATCCGACGATGTGTTGTCCGGTATCGTTGCAACAGTTGTTTCATTTTCTGTTAAATTGTCCTGTTTTATATTATCAACAGCAATTTCGGAAACTTCATATTCATCATTCGATACGATCTGCGAAACGGATTCAGATTTCAATTCTAATGGTTTCGAGGTCTTGTTAGCAGCTAGTTCAGTAAATAAAATATTATCGGAATCAACCGATACAGCATTGCTATTTTGCAAAAAAGCGATTGCACGAGGCGAATTTTGTTCGCTTATTTTCATAACACCGGAAATCATGAAGGCAACCAATACTACGGCAGCGGCTGAGTATTGATACCATTTGGAAGACATCTTTGTGATTTGAGCAGATGCGGGCTGTGTAGCCATAATATTCATTAATATTTTGTCTTCTGTATCACGCAAAAGTTTTTCAGGAACGCGGATAGAAGCGGCGTCCTGTTTTAATTGATGGTGAACGTCAATTGCCGAATCAAATTTTGATTTGGAATGAACATTGTCCCGAAGCACATCCCTCAATTGAAGGTCTTCGGTGGGTGATAATTCACTATCAATATACTTCGATATTAAAATTTCAAGACTCATTTATTTCCTTAACCAATGGTTGAAGTAGTTTTCTTAATATAATTCTGGCTCTGTACACTCTTATTTTAGCCAGTGAAAGTTCGATTTGTAAAATGTCTGCGATTTCTTGATAAGTACATTCCTCATATTCACGCAATATTACGGCTTCTCTCAGAGGAACGGGTAACATTTGCATTGCTTTATCAATTTGGTCTTTCAATCCAATGTCTTGATTTGAAGTTCTGTCCGGTTGATGGAAAGTCTCATCGTATGATTCATGTTCTTTTTTCTGACGTAAATAGTTGTAGCAAGTGTTTCGAGCTATAGTAAAAAGCCAAGCAGAGAAATTCTGTCCATTAAAAGCATCACGTTTTTCATAAATTCTCACAAAAGTTTCTTGGAAAGCATCTTCAGCTAAAATTTCATCTCCAAGCATTTTCACACAGTATCGGTAAACTTTAGGTGCATAGTTCTGATATAGCAAGTGGAATGCTTCTGCACTGCCATGATTGAGCGCCTTAGTGGCGTTCTGAAGTTCGTCTTCTGCTATATTTTTTTTCTTAAATAACATTTTTCAAAATTGTCAACCTTAACTAATACTTGAAACACAGTAATTGTCCAAAAAGTTACAAATTTTTTTCATTTTCATGAAATTTCTTTAACTTATTTTTCTATATTCTCAAAAAAATCATCATAAAGTTATATTTATTATACATTTAGTTCAAAATTAAGCTATCTGAGTGAGATAACAAAATTTCAAGTAATGAAAAAGCCCGACATTATAAATATCGGGCTTGGAAATTCGATTTGTGTTTGTTTTATTTGTACAAAGCCAGCGTTTTATCAAATTGCTCGGAAACATACTCCCAATTGATTACATTCATGAATGCTTTTATGTAATCGCCACGTTTGTTCTGATATTTGAGATAATAGGCATGTTCCCACACATCCACGGGCAAAATCGGAATTGTAACCCATTGAGTAAGATTGCCTTGGCGTTCGGCTTGCATTACTATTAATTTATCGGCAACCGGTTCATAAGACATTATTCCCCAACCGGAGCCTTCTACTGCACCTGATGCAGCGGCGAATAGTTTGACGAATCCATCAAATGAGCCAAAAGATTTGTTGATATACTTGTTCAAATCCGTACTGCGATTGCCTTGCTTTGGTCCCATTACATTCCAAAAAATGGAATGAAGAAAATGCCCACCACCATGGAAAGCTAATTCACGTTCCCAATGCTTTATAATAGCAAAATCGTTGTTATTGATAGCTTCTTGAATTTTATCAGTTGCTGTGTTTAAACCCTTTACATAACCGGCATGATGAATGTCATGATGAAGTTTCATTGTTTGTTCATCAATATGTGGCTCAAGTGCATTATAAGCATAGGGTAATTCAGGTAAAATATATTTCCCTGATGAGTCAACTGTTTTATCCAAATTATTGATTTTGAGTTTTGATTGAGCCAAAGATGTCATTGGAAAAACGGAAGCAGCACCCAAAACTGCACCTGCAGTTAAAAATTCTCTCTTATTCATGAAAAAGTCCTTCAAGCAATTTTTGATTTAGTTTTGCCTGAAGGACGAATTTAGTTTTTATATGTTTGAATTTTAAGTCGGATTAATTCGAGGCTTTTTTCAAAAATTCAATGAATTCGGACTCATCTCTCGTGAACCCTTTTGAAGATATCATTTTCTCGTTAGGCGTAAGAATGACGTATAGTGGCAATTCGATAGACCCGAATGTCTCTCGTTGCATTTCACGGTTTGCCAAGTCTGTCGGATTTCGGCTGTCAGTGTAAAGTTTAACTTTTATCATATTTTGCATTAAGCCATGTATTGGTGCCCGTGGGAACATATTTGTCTCCATCCACCTGCAATTAGTACATTGCCAACCTGTGAAATCGATGAATAATGGTTTGTTTTCTTCTTTCGCTTTTGCAATGGCTAAATCATAATCTTTGAACCAATATTCTTCAACATTGGAAGATGTCACTCCCGACATCGAGAAAGCAGCTGAGTTTACTCCGTATTCCTTAGGAGGTAGGAAAGCATCTAATTCACCAAGAGGTTTACCCAAAAGCCCTGTGCCAAGCCAAATAGTAATTGTACCAAAAACCAATGCAAATATTATCCTCATAGAGCTAACGCTGCTAACTTCGGAGTCATGTGGTAATTTATACCAACCTAAGATATAAGCAACTATGAGAACGCCACAAATTAGCCAAATTGAAATGAAAACATCCTTAGGGATTAATTCAAATGACCAGAATAGGTCTGCATTTGAAAAGAATTTGATGGCAGCAGCAATCTCAATAAAGCCCATAACTACTTTTACATTATTCATCCAACCACCTGATTTGGGCAACTTGGTCATAAATGACGGAAATAGTGCGAGCAAGAAAAATGGAGCTGCAAATACTGCTGAAAATCCTAACATCCCGAGAATTGGGTAAAACCATTCTCCGGAACTGACTGATATCAAAGACGAACCCACAAATGGAACTGTACAAGTAAATGATGTAAGAGAAAAGACTAATCCCATCATCAATACACTGCCTATGCCGTCGCCGGTTGATTTCTTATTTAACAAATTAAGCAGTGACGGTGGTATTTGAATTTCAAATGCACCGAATAAATTAAGTGCAAAGATTACAAATATTGCAGCTATTGCAAGATTCACCCAACCATTCGTGGCTAATTGGCTAATACCCGTTGGTCCAAAAAAGATTGACACCATGAACCCTATCATAGTGAATGTCAGTATTATCCCTAAGGAATAGACAAGTGAATCTCGCAAACCTGTGCCCTTACTCTTTTCAGCCCTTTTGGTGAAAAATGATACAGTAATCGGTATCATTGGGAAAACGCAGGGTGTAAGCAATGAGACGGCACCCATCAACATTGAAAACCAAATATAAGAAAATATGCCTTCTTTTTTCTTTTGGTCAATTATTTCACTTGATTCTGTTTGCGCTTTTTCGGACTTTTTATCTGCTCGTTCAAAATCTTTGTCCACACTTTCATCGTATTGATAAGACGGGAAACCATCTTCTGAGTATGTCGCATTTACTTTAATAAAATCTGATAGGTCAGATTCCGAAAAAGTCATAATCTCGGACGATATTTGTCCTGAATATTCTTCACCGGGTAAACACCTGACTGTATCGCAAAGCTGAACAAAGAAAACAGCTTTGGCGCCTATTTCAGCTAAATTAGCATCTTTCTTAATTTTGACTGGTACATAAAATTCATATTTTGTTTTATAAATTTCTATATCAAATTCAAAGCCTTCGTCATATTTGACGAGTGGTTTTGGAGCGAAAATGTGTTTGGGGAGTTCAAAAACATCTGCGGGTTGTATTGAAATTTCCGACGGCATTGGACCAATGCCTTCTTCGCCAATGATCTCTACCATTCCATAGGTGTACCAATAATCATCCATAGTGACGACCATTTTTACCATGATTACGTCGCCGGCTTTTACTTCGGTTTTATTTGCATAAGCTGAGATTTTGATGTGGTCGGAGCCTTGAACGGCATAAACTAAGGAGCTGTTGAAAATGAACAGTGCTGAAATAATAGCAATTATGATTTTAACATTCATTATAGATTCCAATATGATAGTTACATTTTTACTTATGACGAAATTAACATATTTTCCTTATTTAAAATATTTTTTTATTCTAAATCTTTGAAATATGGAATAATTCTTTTATCTTCAAAATATTTTTTAGGTCCCGATTTCTTACGAATTCGTTCATTGAGCTTTTCGGAAAAGACCTGCGAAGCATCATAACCGTATGTACGGAGCAAGTAATTGACGGCAATCACTTCCGCAATAACTGTAATATTTTTTCCTGAAAAAATGGGCAACTTAACTTTTGAAACCTCAATCCCCATTATATTGATACTTTTCTCATCTAAACCTGTTCGTGTATAACTTTCCTGGTCATCCCAATCTTCAAGCTCAACAACGATTTCGAGCCGTTTTTGAAATCGAATAGAACGGATACCAAACATTTGTCTGATATCAATAATTCCCAGACCCCTAATTTCCATAAAATGCTGTACTAATGATGTACCTGTGCCCATCAAAAGTGATTCTTTTTTTGATGTAAGCATCACAACATCATCTGCTACAAGTCGGTGACCACGTTCAATCAAGTCAAGCGCTATCTCGCTCTTTCCTATGCCACTTCTGCCAACGAAAAGGCAACCAACGCCATAAATATCTACAAATGAACCATGCACTACTAATTGAGGTGAAAATTGGTCATCAAGAAAATCAGAAAGCATAGTGAAAGCTTTAGTTGTGTCATATTCGGTCATGAAAACAGCAATTCCGGCTGCGACAAATACATCGAGCAGTTCTTTTTCCAACGAATTGGAATTAGTAAGTATGACGCATGGTATTTGGAATTCGCAAATTTTTTGCAATGATTTGATTCGAGCGGCATGAGATAGACTTTTCAAATACAAAGTTTCAGTATTCCCGAAAATTTGAACTCTCTGATAAGTGAATAATTCCACATATCCTGCTAATGCCAATTGTGGTCGGTGAAGATTCTTATCGGTTATGAAATTTTCAAGTCCCGTCTCTTCAGTGAGTTTAACAAATTTGACGGGAGAATTCAATAGCATTGCAACAGGAATCTTATCCTGCACCATCGGTTTTAAGTCATCAATTTGTCTCATGAATAACTCCGTTTCTAAACAATAAAGGGGACAAACGAATGCCCCCCTATGTTACAAAAATACAAAAAACAAATTAGACTTCAACACCTTTTGTGCGAACGCTTATTTGTTTGGTTTTCAACTTTTTAATTTGCCGAACCACCTTGTCTGCAGCACTATTTAGACTTTTATGGAAGTCGTCTGAGCCATCCTTACCTACAAGTGTAGCTCCTTGAAGATGTGTTGTTATTATTACTGTTTTATCTGTTTCATTGAGGAATTCGACATTGGTGCTGATGATTCCGTCATGATATTTGACAAAAGATTCAGCATGTGCAATAGCATCATCGTGTAATTTCGGGTGATGTCCTTTTGTGTGTCTAAAAGTTACCTGGGTTTTCATAAATCCACCTCTATAATTAATTTAAAAAAATGGTGAATCAAACAAGCGTTACATTAACGCTGCTTGTTTATATTAAACGTCTCAAATATTTCTTTGTTTTGATGAACCAACCTTTCTATTAAAATTAAAAGAAATATTAACACTCAATTGTAAGTATCCCGGAACAAAGTTTACCTTTTGATTAAGGCTTTCCTTTGGTGGGTTAAATTGTTGCCGCACCTTGTTAAACATATCAGCACTAACTACTGTATGGGAGTATGAAGCTTCGATAATCAAACTGCCAAGAAAAAAATCTTCGTAATTTTTATCAAAACCAAGCTCAACGCCGGCATAAACTCTGCCGAAAGCTCCAATATCAGTATCATCGTAATTCAAACCACCGATTCTTGAATCTTGTTCGATTGTCGAATTCACACCTTCTTCCCATTTAGTATTGATTACAACCATACCAAGTCCAAGACCTGAATAAGTACGAAATTGTGAAGTATAGGGCATATAGTCAAGAGATAGAAACAATGGCATATTGGTTATTTCGAAATTCTGATGAAGATTTCTGTATCCTTTCAAACCGGATTCGTCAACCATTTGACCATTGCTCGAGCTAAAACTTACAACTTGAAAATTCGCATGGAATCCGAATCGAAATTCAGGTGAAATAGTTACTTTTGTGCCTACGGATAGAGTCGGCATGATAGCCATGAGTCGTTTCGTCGAGCCGAATTCATTCAAAAAAACATCGAAGAAAGCATCAGAACCACTCGAAAAGCCTCCACCAATGCCAAGAATGACAATAGATTTCAAATCATACTTCTGCTCTTTCAAAATCACTTCTCCATTAGCACGCTCTGAATCAAACATCCAAGTACCAAAAATTATCACAAATATTATTACTTTCTTCATCATATTTATTGAGAAAATAAGAAATATTTTCAAACTGTGCAAATAATTTTTTTAATTTTTAAACCATTGTAGGATAATTGTCAATTCACTCTTCAAATTGTTGCGTGAGATAATGCAATCCATAAAGCCATGTTCGAGCAGGAACTCTGCTCTTTGGAATCCCGAGGGTAATTTCTTGCGTATAGTCTGCTCTATTACGCGAGGTCCGGCAAAACCAATCAAGGCACCGGGTTCGGCGATATTTATATCTCCGAGCATTGCAAAAGATGCTGTTACGCCTCCTGTTGTAGGGTCCGTCAATATAGATATAAACGGAATGCCGCTCTCACCCAATTCAGCAAGAATTGCAGATGTTTTTGCCATTTGCATAAGTGAGAAGGGAGCTTCCTGCATACGAGCACCACCGGAAGCAGAAATTATGATTAGTGGGATTTTCTTCTTTAGAGATAATTTGGCTGCTCTGTAAATTTTTTCTCCGACTACCGAACCCATACTACCGCCAATGAAATTGAAATTCATACAACAAAATGTTACTTCAATCCCTCCGATTTTTCCAATTCCGGTAGTAATTGCATCATTCAGTGATGTTTTTTTTATACTGTCAACAATCCTATCGGGATAAGCTTTTGTATCGGAAAATTCCAATGGGTCGCCGGAAGTTAGGTTTGCTTCATTTTCGACGAAAGTAGCTTTGTCAATCAATATTTCAATATACTCTTTGCTACCTATTCGAAAATGGTGGTTGCATTTATTGCAAGTATAAAGTTGAGATTCGAGTTCGGTTTTGTATATTATTTCGCTACAAGATGGGCATTTTGTCCATAATCCATCGGGCATTTCCCGGGGTCTTGTATCATCAATGTTTGTCTGTGACCTCTGAAACCAAGCCATAATGTCAATCCTCCTTAGGAACTAAAGATTCGTCTAATAAATCTTCGAAATCATTATTGAAAATATTATATATAACATTAAACTTTAAGATGTGCTCATTATTGTAAAACGGTGGAAAAAGCAATGTGATAGAATCAAGCCCCATATCTTTGAATCTTGCATCTGTGACAAAATATTCCATATTCGACTTATGAATGACGAAAAATTCCTTGTTGATATAATGCTTAATGATTTTAATCAAATTCACCCGGAACTTTCGTTCTTTCAGCTTTCTTTCAAGATTTATGGCTTCTTTAGCTTTGAGCAAATCAATGTGATTTTGGTTATAAATACAAAAAACATTTCGTTTGTCTGCAATGAACATAGGAATATCTCGTGATGGCTCCAATGATTCGACGGGCTTGATAACTAAATTGTTGACTGTCGCACTTTGCAATCTGCCCGTTACGGCTTTGACTTTGCCGTCCTTAGCATAAATAACGCTTACAATTGCACCTACGTGATTGAATATTATCTTGTAAACCACATCAGAAAACATTATCATTGGCTTCTCCTATCATTACTCTTAATATGATGTATAAAGTAATTATATATTTCATCATAAATCAAATACGCATCTTCTTTGTCAATATCGGCTATTTTTGCATCTGCTATTCCTGCACTGGAAGCATTGTCGAAATAAATCGTTGCAAGATTCAATCGACGCTGAAAAAAAGTTTCTTTCAAATGCAATGTCTGCATTTTTTTCAAAGGTATAATTATTATTTTGCGTATCCAAAAACCTTGTTTAACAATCAGATGTTCATTGTTGATTGCATATCCTCTGAAAAGCCACCTGAGGTATGCTGCATAATATAGCAAAGGGATTACTGCTACAACCCAAACCAAATCCGGTAGAAAATAGATTAGAGGGGCTATCAAGAGTAAAATAGTCACAAGATAGCGTACGAATGCTCTGCGAATAGCTTTGCGAGAAATGGGTATGAATTTTTCAGGCAGTTTGAAATTATATATTTTTTTTGCCAATTCAATCAGTTCTTCATATTTCGCCAATGGAATTACTGATTGGTTTGAACCCGATTTCTGACCAAATCCTGCAGTTTGGAGCGTCAGAGTAAAGAAATTCAGTTTCTCTTTCAGAGGATTAGTCAAAATTGTTATTTGTTGCAGCTTTCTTAGTGGGATTGTTACTCTGACCTTGCTCAACAGTCCATAGCTTGTGACTAATTTGTTTTCTTCGTTGACTAATTTGAACTTGAAATATTCGTTTATAGTCCATAAAATGTCAAAGACCCATGATAAAAATACTGTCACTAAGATAGTGGCGATAATCAACATTGTTATCGAAAAAACATCGAGCGAATCAATATAATTCTGGTTGTCCCTGACAAATTTATCAATTGTGTTTTCCCAAATACCAAATTGGGACAGAATACCCATAAGCCACAATCCAAATACAAGAAACAACGGTCGCAATCGAACCATACCGTAAACAATCAAATTTCTCCACGATAGCTCAAATAAGACATTTGATTTTTCATGCTCTTCTGCTTCATCTTGAATACTGTCCGGCGAAACATCAGTCGTATCATTGTTTTTATCTTTTTTTAGACTGAATTTGTAGTTTTTGATAATTTCAGAAATTTCATTAGCATCGTGGACTGATACAAATTCTAAGGCGCCCTCGGTTTGTAAATCTCCGGCTGTTTCGATACTGACTCTGACAAGCCCGAGAATTCGTTGTATAAAATTTTGGTTGATATTTACGTTTTGGATTTTTTCAAGTGGAATACTTCTTTGCCGTTTTGCAATAATTCCAGAACGAATAACAAGTTCTTTGGGTGTGATTTGAAAATTGAAGAAGATGTAGTTCAAGACAATTGAAGGGAATAAAAGCAGAAGTCCGATTAATGACAAAATAAGATAAAAATATTGGTCGCTTTGCTTTTCGACAACTACAAAATAAAATACAAGAGCCAAGCCGGGTATATTTGTAAATAATCTATATACAAGGGTCAGCGGATGTAGTTTTCTCGGCTCGATGTACTCTTCGTACGGAGTTGTCATACTTCGTCCTCGGGAGTAACATTTTTGAGTCTGTCGCGGAGTTGTTCGGCGTATTCGATTGGCAAACCCGGGATAGTAACATCTGCACCGCGCGTGCCGGCTGTATAAATCACCAATTTACCCAAGCCGTACATTCTGTCTAAAACACTTTGCACGACGTCAAGATGCTGAATTCTGAGGTAAGGAGCAGTCGTTTTGACTCTTGTTAATACTCCGCGTTCGATATATACTTCATCTTCACGGACGCTGAATTTCCAATATTTATAATAATAATATGGATAAACAACGGCAACTATGACACCGATGATAAAAATTATCAGCGTTGAAATACCTTTTGGCAAAATCCAATCGTAAAAAAAATTTGGAATCACAAAAAAATCAAGTATGGCAAAAAATATCGTATAAAATAATGTTCTCAATATGATATTAATTGTCCAGATAATTTTAATTGCCGGGTCTAAGCTATACATATTTGTTTCCAATTTATATTAACTTTGGATAAAACGTAAGTCGGCAAATTAAATTATTATTAAAAAAGAGAAGTTTGCTTAACTTCATCAGAAACTTTATCAGATTCGATAGGTTTATCTTCTTCCCTCATCTCCTGTTTTGGGTAAACTCCTGCATGTGATGAAATGTTCAGCAATATACCTATTGCAGCAGAATAAATCAATACAGCAGTTCCTCCGTAGCTCACAAACGGCATTGGGACACCTGTAGTTGGCAGTAAACCACTATTGACACCGGCATTGACTAAAAGATAAGTAGCAAAGGTAATCAAAATACCAACTGCCAAAAAGTAGCCAAAATTATCGGGCGCTTTCTTGGCGATAAGCATACCACGCCAAAATACTATAGCAAATATCGCTATAATGCCCAATAAACCGATTAGACCGTATTCCTCACCAATTATGGCGAAAATAAAATCTCCGTAAGATTCGGGTAAAAAAAGATGAGATTGTCGGCTTTGACCTGCGCCTACACCGAACAATCCACCATTTCCCAACGCAATCAATGATTGGTTGCCCTGATAATTGACGGCATCATTAACACCCGGTTCTCCTGAACCAAAAAACGCAGTAAGCCGTTTAAGGCGATACTCAGCTGATACCAGATAAAACCCTATGCTTACCAAAGCAGTTATAAACACCCCACCCAAATGCAACAAATTTATATTCCCGATAAACATCATCGCGATTGCTATTATAAAAATCACAAACATGGTCGAAAAGTTTGGCTGCAATCCTATCAAAAGGCATATTAATCCTGCCCATAATACGAAAGGTAGAAAGCCCCGTTCCAATTCCTTAATGACTTTTTGTTTAATCGAAAGCAATGCAGCAAAATGAATGACTAAGGCAAATTTGGCAAACTCAGACGGCTGGAAGCTCAAAGGTCCAAGATTGAGCCATCTTGAAGCCCCTTTAACCGAGGTACCTGCAAACAAAACAACAACAAGTAAAATAATTCCAATAACAATCATTGGCTTTGAAATACGCTGCCATACATGATAATTTATCTTTGCAAATAACAGCATTACGACCAATCCAGCCATGACTCTGAAGGTATGACTTACGAAGAAGAATTCGGGGTCGCCAAAGCGATATTGGGCAATAGGTGCACTTGCACTATAAACAAAGGAAATTGAAAATAGCATTAGTGCTACAATTGGCAATAATATTAGCCAATCTATATGTCCTTTGATGTTATTCATATTCTCAAATCTGACTGACAATTTTTTTAAAAACTTCACCCCTATGCTCAAAATTCATAAACATATCGAATGATTTGCAAGAAGGCGTAAATACAACTTTATCGCCATTTCCGGCTTCTTCCATCGCAACCGCAACAGCTTCGTTCAAATCCTTAACTTTAATGCACCTTTTAGAAGTGCAAAAATGATTGAAAATATTGTCTGATTCTTCACCCAAAAGAATTATAGATTTAACGTTTGATTCGACTACTCCATCAAGAACGCTATAATTATTGTCATCCGCCCTACCACCGGCAATCCAAATAATTGGTTCTTTGTATGCCTGTAGAGCATACCATGTAGCATTAACGTTTGTTGCTTTTGAATCATTGACGAAATCAATGCCATTAATTGAACGGACAAACTCCAAGCGGTGTTCAACACCCTTGAATTTAGACAATCCATCTCGAATATCTTCATTGCTCAACTCGAAAGCACGGACAGCTAAAGCTGCTG
Organism: Desulfobulbaceae bacterium; assembly: GCA_018335795.1. Classification (GTDB taxonomy): domain Bacteria; phylum Bacteroidota; class Ignavibacteria; order Kapaibacteriales; family UBA2268; genus PGYU01. The sequence goes on from JAGXRP010000077.1 coordinate 172,151, forward strand.
CCATTGAGTTGTAGGCGTTGTGAATACCTGGTAATCCCAAATCGGCTACCGGCATAAGTACCTCCTCTTTATCTGCTGCATTAATTAAAATTATGCCGTCGCGTGTATATATCCCCCTATCCACCGATGACATCGAGACAAAAGCTATTTTGGCATTCGTTCCCAAAATGTTTTTCCATAATATCTCATCGTCTCTATTTAAAATTAACAAATTATTTTCATTTTGATTCAAAGTAATTTTCCACTTTGATTCCACATATGCCTCCATCGTGCCATGATATTTCAGATGGTCTGGAGTAATATTCAGTATCAGAGCGACATCCGGCTTAAAATTCTTAATTCTGTCTAATTGATAACTACTTGATTCGACAACCAAAATTGTGCTTTTTTCTACATTATCAACAAGTTCTGACATTGGTAAACCGATATTTCCGCAAGCAATTGCTTTTTTACCCGAATTATTCAATATGAATTCGATAAGAGAGGTGGTTGTGGTTTTGCCGTTTGTTCCTGTTATTGCGATAATCGGATTTTGAAGAAATTGAGAAGCATACTCCAATTCACTTATGATTTCAATATTTTGCTTTGATGCACTCAATAATATTTCAGCATCTGGTGGAACGCCCGGAGAAGTGATAATCAACTCGCTATCTTCGAGCAGATTCAGCTTATTTTCACCGAATTGGCAATCAATTCCAATAGCGGTAAGCTCGGATATCAAATTCTCAAACTGCGACGCAGCCTTCGATTCGGTCAAAATTACGTCATTATCCAATCTGCGGGCAAGTTTTGCGGCTGCTACCCCACTTTTACCTGCACCTATAACTAATACTTTTTTCATTTATTTTCGTTTCCCTTTTTTATATGTTACAAAATTACAACTGATATTATTAATATCAAGGTGAACGATTTTTTTATTACATTTAAATTTTATAAAATTGATAAACTAAGATGATTATTCCTGTATATAATTGCTTTCACCCGATACTCCGACAAGAAGCAGTCCAAATAAGCGAATTCAATCAGAGAATTGCAGATTTAGTCGCAAACATGTACGAAACTCTTTATAACATTTCAAATGGTGTGGGCCTTGCAGGCAACCAAGTTGGGAGCAATGATGCACTGTTTATAGTTGATTTGAACGTCGGGAGCGATGAAGAAAAGCCAAACCCGATTACTGTTATCAATCCCGAAATAATTTACTATTCGGACGAAGAATCTGATGAGAATGAGGGTTGCTTGAGTATCCCTGATTTTTTTGAAAAGGTTGTGCGACCCGAATCTATACAAATACGATACTATGACCTTGACATGAAGGAGTATAACAGAGAAGTTTCAGGCTTTTTAGCTCGTGTAATGCAACATGAATTCGACCATTTGAAGGGAAAATTGATATTTGATAAGATTACACCACTAAGAAGAGCTTTAGCTAAAAGTAAGCTGAACAAAATCAAACGTGGTGATATTTTGCCGAACTACCCCATGATAATGCCCGATGGGACTTTGATTGAACCAGAGGTAGAAGAATAAATAAGGCAAGTTATATAATCGTAATGATTATATTCGTCTTTATTATTGAGGCTTAAATTGTAATTTGGAATAATAAAAGCTTAGAATAATGAGACCGAAAAAACTACTCGAATTGGTTGCCGAAGGTGAATCTTCCATAATGGAATTTAAGCGCAAATCAACTACCCCATTCAAACTTGCCAAAGAAATATCAGCATTAGCTAATACGAAAGGCGGAATGCTTATTATAGGCGTGGACGATGATGGCACAATTTATGGAATCGAAAGCGAAAAAACTGAAATGGAAGCTGTAGAAAGGGCTTGCGGTTTTCATATTGACCCACCAATTGAGCCTGAAATGGAAGTAGTCAATGTCAAAGGTAAGGATGTTTTATTTGTTATGATATTGGAGGGTAGTCACAAACCTCACAAATTGATGATTGAAGACCCCGAAACAAAGCAAATTCACCATAGAGCATATATTCGTATTGGTGAACAATCTGTTGAAGCCAGCAGGGAGATGTATCGCTTGATGAAAAATGCTACAGCAGGAAAACCTCTTAAATTAAGCATCGGAGAAAATGAAAGGCGTCTGTTTGAATATCTTGAGAAAAAGGAACGCATAACAGTCAAAGATTTTTCACATTTGGTTAATATCTCTGAGCGACGTGCTGAACGAATGATGATAAAATTAGTGCAAGCGGGGGTGCTACATATTCATAATGACTCAACAAGAGATTATTTCACCTTAGTATAAAAAATAGGGTTGAGACTGCTCTTAACCCTATTAATTTGCATCAATTTATTTGTATTCTATTTCGCAATCATTATAGACTTCGATTCAATGAAAGGTCCAGCTTCCAATTTAATGAAATACACTCCCGAATTGAAGTCGGAAGTACTCAGAACAACTTGATAATTGGCAGCTTTCAACTTCCCGTCAACTAGTTTCATTACCACATTACCTTCAACATCTAAAATGTTTAACTTGACATCTGTTTCGAATGCAATACCATAATTTATCTTGAAATCAGTTAATGCAGGGTTTGGTGAAGGATTTGCAAGGAAGAATCTGACTGCAGATGAAGTGTAAATAATTCTATTGTCATTGAAGCAAACTTCGTTTATATTTACAACAGATAAATTGTTTACGGAAGTATAACAATCATAATCAAGAGTTGCGAAAATTGGAGTTTGACCCATATCATTCAATAAAGTCATAAACTGAATTTTGAATGCTTCAAAACTTTGAGTACTCGTCACATTACCGCTACCTGTCAATTCAAGTTGCCCAAATCCAAGATAATCAATGTCGTCCCAAACCCAATAATCTCCATTAACAGGGTTAGTATTCAATTGGGAAATGAAAGAATTATTGATAAATCGTATTACGCTATTATCAAAGCTAATAGTTATCTTCAAACTTTGCAAAGAACTATTATTAAGATTTGGTAATTTCAGGAATACATTATAATCAAAAACTTTGCCCGGGTCGAAAGTATATTCTGTTTTTTCGGGTTGAATTGTCAATTCACCTGCAGAGCCTGTAAGTAGAACTTCTATTGGAATTGACGCTGAATTCGGTATAGTTAAAGTGGACAAATACGAACCTATTCGTTTGGGTTCAAAACGTATCTTGAAAGTAAAGTTTTCACCGCCGCCTACAATTACATCATCGGTTTGGTTTATAGAGAACCCTAAATCGCCGGCTATTGTATGAGATGAGAAATACAAGATAATATCACTATCTTTACTTGTATTTGTAATTGTAATCGAATTTTCGCTTTCCGAACAAATCATTTTGTTGCCAAATGCAGATTGCTCTACATAACTTAAATTGATACCGTCACAATCAGTACTCAAGCGGTTTTCTCGCCATTCATCGGCAAATTGAGCATCATAGTTATCAGCCATTATGATTATTGTATTTAAGTGGTCGCTTCCGGCAGCCGGTGTGAATGTAACAGGGATTTCGAGTATATCCTCCATTGCAATTGTAAGATTTGTAGGATTTGCTCCTGATTCCCAAACATATTCAGTATTTTGAAGTAAGAAATAAATTTCATTTATTGTTAAATCTGAAGATTTGCTTGGATTTTGGATAATCAATTTTGCAGTAGTAGATTGTCCAACAACGACAGATTCCCCACATTGCCAAGTTGCAATTAGTTTAGGTAAATATCCTGTGCCATTCAATGTAGATTTTAAATTCGTTGTTTTTGACCTGACAGTGACAAGAATTTCTTTCTCATAATCAATTTCTTGTATTGGATTGAATGTTACAGGAATTCTTTCTTCACCGTTTGCAGCTAATGAAAATGGAAGTTGGGTTTGCAAGTTAAATGTAAATGCTCCACCATCATTATCAGCAAATTGAATGTCATCAATATATTCGATTCCGTTGCTATTATTGCGAATGACGATTTCTCCATTATAGGTGCCATTTACTCTTTGACGTTCCCAATCGAATGATGTGACACGAACATCTGCAGAAATTCCAAAGCCTTTGAGTACTGTAACGGCATTTTTACAGGGAGATTCTACGAAGAAATTCAAATCAGCAATTCTTTCATCCATCTCGCGTGGCGTGAAGGATATAATAACATCAATACATTCACCAGGTTCAACTTTTATTCTGTTATTGGTTCTAGTTACATAATCAGGGAACGAAATTGCATAATCAAGTAAATGAGCACCTCTTATTTTCGGGTCAATAAATACGCGATAGCTTGAATTATTCTTAAACGCACAGAAAATCGTGTCCGTTACTGTCTTATTCAAATTAACTTCACCGAAATCATATTCTTCAAGTACCAAACCTCCGCAAATGCCATTTCCGGAAAGTTCAGTTTTGATATCATTCATGCATTCACCGCTTACTACAAACTCAGCCCTACGCAAATTTAAGTATGCGGGACGGAATTTGAATTTAACCTCAATTGATTCTCCGGGATTTAGTACAACATCAAGAAGGTCTGTCATTAGTTCAAAATCTAAATACATATCAGTTGAGGCAAAATCTCTAATTTCGGCACCTGTGATTTTTGTAGGTAATTTGCTGTCGTTTGTAATCAATCCGGTAGCAAGAATTTCTAAAGAATCACCCCAAGTGCAATCAGGGAAATTAACGATCGGAACTGAGAAACTCAATTGTGGTTGTTCAATTACGAATTCATCGCTTACAGATTCACTAACGGGCAATTTACCATATTTTGATAAGAACGAATCTTTGCCTCCTAAAGATTGGAGATTAATTTCACCTATTTTGATTGAACCTGTGAAATCGCCTGTCTGGTATTGATTAAAATCCGAATCAAAAGCTGTTTTTGAAGTGTAGATTATATTACTAATTCTGTTTTGAGTCAAATCAATTAGATTTAGTCTTTCATTAAACACTGCAGTGAAAGGTCTGGCATTTGGAAATTGAGGAAGAGACTTATCAATAATATAATCTGAATATTGTCCGGTATAGCTACCTTCTACAAAAATTTTAGGTTGTTCTCCATAGACTCTGTAAAATGATACTTTTTCGGGAATGGGTCTGAAATTCTCGAAATCTTTAACCCCACCTAAATAATTCAAATTAAGGAAATCTCCCATTGATGAATATTTGGCGATGAAAAAATACGGTACGTTTGAAATAGGAAAGATTGGCGATGAATTGCCAAACTTAACACCGGCGTATGCTGTTCCGATAACATAAGCATTTCCATCTTCGTCAACAGATACACCATAAGCTATATCATCATGTTGGAAACCACCGTCGCTACGTGCCCAAATTAGGTTCCCATCACTATCAAATTTAGCTAAGAAAAAGTCTTTTTTGCCAATACTTGTAAGGGTTTTACTTCCGATTGTCATCGAACCTTCGAAGAAACCGGACATGTAAATGTACAAATTGTTGTAGGATGCGTCAATGCAAGTTGAGATAACATCAGTTTTGCCACCAAAACTTTTGGCAAACTTATGTGTAAATTTATCGGAAACTCGAACTTTTACTTTGACATTTGCAGATTTAAAATCAGGATACCAAATGTATGAGCCACCTGTTACCTTGGTAGAAATCAAAGTCCATACTTTCCCATTATCAATCGAATAGTAAATGTCAACTTCGGTCTCATTGGTAACACCACTCCAATTAATCTCAATAGCATCGCATTTGGAAAATACATCGGCTCTATTAGGTTCCTCTAATTTTATTCGTTGGAATCCGCCAAATAAATCAACTTCCAATGCACAAGGCAAACCATCAACTACTAGCGCAGCCTGGCGGTATATTTTTTCGTCTTGTGGTGTAAATCTTATCGTAATTTTTCTTGGAACATTCACCGGCATTATAAAATCATAATTGGGCTGATTACCAACTCCATCACCCCAATCAACAACTTTGAAAAATCCAAGTGGCACTATTCTAATATCGCGAGTCGTTAAATTCTTCAATCGTGGAGTTATAGTCACCGTTCGTTCGATATATGAGCCAATGTCCGGATTATCAAAATCAATTAAATCTGTGTCTGAATCTACATAGACAATATTTTCATAAGGAACCAGATACTTTTTCTGAACAGACATCTTTAAAGGTACAAAATATATTGATACACTTCTTGATGTTTCAACTGTATCGCAAATATCAGGATTTGTCCAAATAATTTGGCAATGAACTTTGAAAGATATTGTTTCGGCAAATGATTTGTATATATTGTTCAAATCATTTCTTGTACCAACCATAACATATCTGCCGCCTGTCATTTTTGACATATATTCTAAGTCGTTACTTTTATCAGAAAGTAGAGTAATTGAAAAAAGTTGAATATTATTGTCATTCATGTCAGCTATTATTTTGTCCATCTTCAATGCTGTACCTTGTGATTCGTGTGCACCGTCAGAAAGAAATACTATTGCCCTCTTATGCCCCGGAGGTGCATCTTGTAATAAATGTATCGCACCAGCTATTTCATCCAAAAAAGCGACATTGAAGTTAGTTCCACCAACGATTTGAATTGGCTTTTTAAGTGAATCCAAGAGAGCTTTCTTTTCTCGAGAAAAAGGGCTAATAATCGAGGCGGTGCCTGCGAAAGAAGTTATTGCAATTTGCGACTCAAGACCTAAATCAATAGTATTGATAAAGGTTTTAGCAGCATCAATTGCCCAACTCCATTTCGATTCGCCATCTACTCTGTCTTGCATCGAACTGCTTCTGTCCAATACTAACACAACACTAACCGGTGCATCAACTTCGCAATTGATTTCAATTAACTCATTTGGTATAACCAAACCATTATCAGTCACAACAAAATCAGCAGGAGTTAAACTAGTGTAATGTTGACCTTGAAAGTCATAGGCGCTGAAAAATGCAGCTACATTTGGAAACTTGTCGGGGACAATTTCAGAAACGGCAAAACTTTGGGCTTTAGAACTCGAATTGAAGAGAATTAAGCCCAAGAAACATAGTAGAATCAGCTTTTTCATGTATTACCTAAAAATTTTTATACTCTTAACTATATAAGATTCCAAATTGCAAAACATTATCATATAAATATAACACATAATTTGCAATATTGTTACAAAATTTGTTAAGAAATTGAAGATTCTAAAAAGACTATAGATTTTTTGTCAGTATCGAGTTCAATATTGACCCCGATGGGGAAGGTGATTTTCGAATCTACATGCCCGAAAGGTAAGCCTAATACGACCGGTTTGCCCAAATCGGCAAAGTAATGATAGATAAGTTCGCGAATCGAATATCCACGATTAGGATAGAAAGGTTTACGAGCATCTATATTACTAAATTTTCCGAATATAACGCCTTTGCATTGATTGAATTTCCCTGCTAAATGTAGTTGTGCAAACATTCGGTCTATTTGATAACCATGCTCTGAAACGTCTTCGATGAAAATGATTTTATTCATCGCATCGAATTCATACGGAGTCCCTAAAGTGGAGCAAAGCATTGTAAGATTTCCACCGACTAGTTCACCTTGAGCTACACCGGGTGAAACAATTGTCATGTTATTATCTTTGAATTCGTAAAATTGAACTGCGTGTTCGGAAAATAAAAGTTGCTGGAGATTGGTTTTAGTAAAACTATCAAAACTCATCGCTGCTACAGGCCCATGATAAGTAACAAGTGAAGATTTAATTCTAATCGCATTCAATAGAGCCGTAATGTCACTAAATCCCAAAATAATTTTCGGGTTGGCAGCTATAATATTATAATCCAATAAATCCAGCATTCTTATAGTGCCAAAACCGCCTCTTGCGGCAATGATTGCCTCGATTTCGGGACGAACGATAAAGCCCATGAATTCATCTGCTCTTTGTTGGTCAGTCCCAGAGAGGTATCTATTATCGTTCTTTTGATTTTTTATAGATGTACCAAGTTCGATTTTGCATCCCATACCATTGAAAAATTTCAATCCGTTTCGGATTTCGTACATACTTGTTGGGCTTGCAGGAGCGGTTATGGCGATTGTGCCCCCGGGATATATTCCTTTTGGTTTGACAATATCTTTCGTATGGGCAGACATTGAGTTTGTTTGCGGGTCAAATCTCGAACCTGATTTATCATTAGCCATTAACGAGGAAGCCGCTAACCAAGCTGATGATGCTGTTATGAATTTACGTCTGTCCATCTTAATCTTCAAAATACTTTTATTATTCAAACAAAATACTTACTTTTGCACACTCCAATTTGGAGCTCAACGGAAAGATGCAGGAGTGGTTGAACTGGCACGCCTGGAAAGCGTGTGTACCTGCAAGGGTACCGTGGGTTCGAATCCCACTCTTTCCGCAAATGTTTTTTGCATCAAAAGCATTGCGAATTTTGTGCCAATCTTCAGAATTATTCTATCATAGTTCCGCTATCGTAACTCCGGCTCCGCCTTCTACTAATTCACCCAATTTGAAAGATTTTATCGAAGGGTGATACTTAAGAAACTCATGTACAGCATGTTTTAGAGCACCTGTTCCTTTTCCGTGTATAATGGTGATACGTTCCAAATTTGTCATTAGTGCTTCGGAAATGAATTCGTCTATCATTCGCATAGATTCTTCGGCTCTTCTACCGCGAATATCAATTCGAGATTCGGCATCAAATTTAACAAATTGAGCTGTAGATGATTTCTTTTCTTTGGCATTTTCGGCTTTTTTTATTCTGTCGTATGGCAACCTGAATTTGAACCCGTTGAACTCAACAACAGCCATTTTGTCTTCTTCGTTCACCATTACAATCGAACCACTCGAGTTATTATCTATCATAACTACATTATCGCCCGGAGCAAAGTCTGTTTCGGTAGCGACGGCATCAACTACTTTCTTTACCTCAGTTTCAACTTGAGATTTAAGTGTTGCCTTTGCTTCTTCGTAACCTTTCTTAATCTCGCCTACAGGCTTTTGTGATTCTTTAATTTCCTTAATTGTATTTTCAACCAACGAATTGGCTTTATTTACTATTTCGAATGCTTCGAGTTTCGCATCAGAAATCAAATCTTTTTTCTTCAGTTTGATTTCATTAAGTTTGGCTTCGTATTCGGAATTTAATTTCGCAAAAGTCAGTTTTTCTTTTTCAAGTTCATTTTTAAGATTTTGGCTTTCGGTTTTATATTTTTGCAAAAGCGAAATACTCGATTCGAGTTCAGATTGCCGAGAACCGAGATATTTTTTGGCTCTTTCGAGTACAAGTTCGGAAATGCCAATATTTCTTGCTAATACAAAAGCATAGGAATTACCGGGAATCCCTGACAGGAAGTGATAAGTTGGAAGGAGTTTTACATCGTCAAATTCTAAAGAAGCATTGGCTATTACCGGATTATTCAGTGCATATGTTTTGAGCGATGATTGATGAGTCGTTACAACAAAAAATAAATTAATGTTGATAAAGCTATCCAGCACTCCACATGCAAGTGCTGCACCTTCTTGAGGGTCAGTGCCTGAACCAATTTCGTCAACTAAAATGAGAGATTCTTTTCCGCAAGATTCGAGGATTATTTTTAGATTCAAAATCTGCGAACTAAACGTACTTAGGTCATTTTCTAATGATTGGTGGTCGCCGATTGCAGCGAAAACTGTTCTGAAATTTGTCCTACAATCTCCGAGTGGGAATATTCCGCTCAAAGCCATAAGGATATTTAGACCTATGCTTTTAAGTGCGACAGTTTTACCACCTGCATTGGGTCCCGAAATCAAGTGTCCTCGAGTTTCTTTCGTGAATTCAATCGTCAATGGCATTACCTTTTTGGCGCCCTTGGCATGAACAAGCAAAGGGTGTCTGACATCTTTCAGATAAATATAATCTTCTTCATTCACATTTGGCTTGATACCGCCGAAATCGACGGCATATTTAGCACGTGCTGTCATCGAATCCAAGTGAGCAAGTATGTCGAGCGATGCTATTAATAAATGGCTGTCTTTGCCGATTTCATTTGTCAGATTGGACAGTATTCTGTGGATTTCGCGTAATTCCTCGTTATGCAGCAGTGAAAGTTCGTTATTTAGCTCGATAATTTCCGAAGGCTCCAAAAACACAGTCGAACCTGTTTGCGAAATTCCATGGATAATACCGGGCAAAGCTCTTTTGTTTTCTGCTTTGATAGGCAAAACGAAACGCCCTTCGCGTACAGTATAAAAATCCTCGCGTGTCATGTCTTCATCTTGCACATGACGGAGAATTTTCTGCAGACGCATTCTGAGATGTTGCGACTTTTGCGTTATTTTTCGACGAATATCGTATAGCTCCTTGGTGGCTGTATCACGAATATCGCCATTATCATCAATTGCTTCGGTTATGTGCTTTTCGAGTAATTTGTTTACGTAGAGTTGCTCGACAAATTCATACAGTAAGGGGAATTGCTCTCGCCTGTCCTCGAAGAATTTGCCGATAATACGGAAAGCACGAATGACATCATGAACAGCCAAGACCTCTGATGAGGACAGAACTGCATTCTCAATTGCCGATTTATAAATCTTATGCTTGACGTCAGTCAAACCCTCGAAAGGTACTTTAAAACCGCTGAAATATAGCTGCTTGAGCGATTCTACAAGATTAATTTCATTATTTAAAGAAAATAAATCATTATTTGGCTTGAGCGACTTGATTAGATTCACACCCAAATCGGAATAAGCGTATCTTGAAACAAAATTTAATACGGAATTGAATTCCAATTCATTTAGAGAATCAACAAGTATAGCGTTATCGTAAGGATTATCGAAATTGGTTAAAACTTCATCTTTAAGCATCAATTAAGCCCCAAGCAATTCTTTTGCAATTTGTTGAATTAACTTATTGTCTCCCTTCCCTTTTAGTTGTTTGACCGAAGCACCTATTAATTTGCCTAAATCGGACGCTTTGTCAAATCCGTTTTCGGAAATAATTTCGCGAATTACATCACGCATTTCATCTGCAGACATTTGCTTTGGCAAAAACTCCATGATGATTTTCAACTCTTCTTCTTCCTTTTCTTTCAAATCTGTTCTTCCGGCATTAGCATACATTTCGATGGCATCCTTTCGTTTTTTTGCTAATGAATTGAGTATGTTGATTTCTTCATCAGGAGTCATTTCTTTCCCTGTCCCTGATTTTGCAAATTCGATTATTACAGCTCTGATGGAACGAATTGTTTCGAGTCTTAATTTTTCACCTGCTTTCATTGCGGCTTTCATTTGCTCGTTGATTGTTGTTTCTAATGACATAAAAATACCTCTATATTTATTTATATTTATCTTCGTAATTTCCATTCATGCAATTTTGAATCGTAGAATTCCTGACTCAATCTGCATTGATTATAAAAGCCACTTACCTGTCGCTGTCTGTAAGCTTCGTACATGCTAATGGCACAAGCCACCGAAATATTGAGGCTTTTAATCATGCCAACTTGAGGTATAATAAAATTGCCGTCAGCCAATTCACAAGCTTTCTCAGTGATGCCGAAGTGTTCGTTCCCAAACACAAGGGCAACTTTTTCAGTCAAATCCAAATCATAAAGTGATTTCGAATCATTTGCCAAATGGGTTGTAAAAATTTTGAATTCCTGGCTTCTGAGCTTCGAATAACATTCTTCGATATCGGTAAAGAATTCGGATTCGACCCACTTTCTTGCACTTGCCGAACTCGAATCGCCTAACTTTGGGAATCTCTGAGAACCATCATATACAAAATACACTTTCAATATACCTACTGCATCGCAAGAACGCAAACAAGCAGATAGGTTATGCGGGTCCCAGATATTCTCGAATACGGCCGTCAAATCTTCTTGCCTGTTTTGCAAGACCTTTTCAAATCTCTTAAGACGTTTTTCTGTTAACACAATTCAATATCTATTTTATTCATCAACGTAGATAAAACGTATATAAATGAATTGTATTTAATCAAAACGCTCTAATTGGCATTTCTCATTGATTAGATTGAGGCTATTTGAGTTTTAAAAATAGTTTGAGTTCCGAAGGTATTCTGAATAAAGTCCGGGCTCGACATGAACAGTTGTTTTGTAATTCAATTTATAAAAGATAGATTTCTCGACTGCACTTGCCAAAATATGTGCATCGTGGACGCTCATTTCTGCCGGCAGTCTAATATCTATATTTAATTCTTTGTGGTCGCCATAGCTATGAATGCGGAAGTGATGAACAGAAGTTATAGCGGGATTTACATCTTTGGCAATTTTCATTACTTTTAATTTGAATTCATGTGAAGGATGTTCTCCAAGTAAAGAACTTGCAGCAGTTTTAAGTATTTCGTATGTTACGTAGAACAACATCAACGACACGCCCATAGCGAGTACACTATCCATCCAATAAAATTGTTCACCGAAAAATGCACCCACAACAATAACGACTGTAGAGATTGCATCTGACCTGTGATGCCAACCATCAGCTCTGAGTGATTCTGATTGAATTATCTTGCCATAATAAATTGAATATTGAGCCATCGCCTCTTTGATTAGAATCGTAACTGAGAAAATGATCAGTGTGGTAATATCATAATCCACAATTTCACGAGTTTGTAATCTCGATATTGATTCAGAGATAAAATTCACGCCAACAACAGCTAAAACAGTGGCTACAATGACCGAAATGACTGATTCAGCCCTACCATGCCCAAAAGGATGCTCGTAATCAGCCGGCTTAGAAGCTATCCAAAATCCTATTAGCACAACGGCTGACGTTATCGAATCTGATAATGAATGCCATGCATCAGCAATCATTGCAAGCGAGCCAATCCTAAGTCCAGCATAATATTTAATACCAAAAACTAAGATGTTCAGAATGATTGAAATCCAAACTAAAACATAAGCTACATGATATTTATTTTTGGGTTGCTTCATCAGAATTATAATTTCATAACTTTAGCAATCTTTACAGTCAAATCGAACACGGGTTCTTTGGGTGGAGGCGGTGTTTTAGATTTTGTCTTTTTAACCGGCTTTGGAGCGGTCGTTATGATTAAATCTGTCGAAACAGAAGCATTTCGCTCCTGAATATTGTTGTTTTTAATCATTTCTCGCAATACTTCTGCACGAAGATCTAATAATTCAGTCAACTGTTCTTTATTTTTCAAAGTTACGGTTTTTGTTTTCTTTTTACCTTTTTCAGTTACAGTCTTTTTGACTTTTTTATCTTTGAAATATGAATCGCTACTATTGATAACCAAATCTATATGCAAGCCTTTTTGGTGAGATAATAGATGTTTTATAAATTTTATATACGTTAAGAGTGAATCATGAGTTTCTGAATCATTATCATTGAAGGCATCAATTTTGAGCAATTCAAGCCCTTCGGTCAGTTTTAAGACATTCAAATCTCTTGACATTTCTGAATACTTGCTAACATTCTTAAGATTGAGCAATACAGCATGGTCAAGTAGCAAAAAGCCTTCCAAAATGATTGAATATTGCTCTCCAACCGGTAAAACTTGCTGATAAGCACCGTCAACGGAATTAGATTTTGCTTCAAAAACAACACCATCAGAATTAATAAATTTAATTTTTGTAGAAATTATACGCTCATCTTCGATGTTTTTTACAATTCCCGAAATAAGGACAACCTGCTTATCCTTCGATATCCCTTGATGCAAAGCAAATAAAAAAAGTGCTATGAAAAATATGTATTTCATCAAAATCCCTTAATTTTAAAAAAATATTATTCAGTTCTAATAGAGCCAATTATGTCCATATCCGAAGCACGTCGTGCCGGATAAATCGTTGCGATAGTGGACAGAATGAGTGAAAAAGCTGCAATAATCCATACATCCGCAGAATCTACTGCCAAAGGGATTGCATCAATAATAAACTTAGACGAATCAACTTTGAGCCATTTATAGTTTATTTGACCAAAAGAAACGAATAATCCAAGTGCCGTACCTATCACTGTACTAACAAAACCAATTATGACGCCTTGATAAACAAAAATGTTTCGGATAGCATTACCGGATGCGCCCAACGATCGAAGCACACCTATATCTCGACGCTTTTCGATAACGGTCATAGACAATGAAATAAGCACATTGAATACTGCAAGCATAATTATTATACTCAAGACCGCAAATGTTACGAATCGTTCGAATTTCATAATTGCAAACAAATCCGGGTTCAAATCCTGCCAAGTCAGAATTTGCAAATCATTCGGCAAAATGACTGAAAGTTGGGACTGCATGACGTCGAGGTGCTTAATATCTTTAATTCTCAAATCAATTGAATTGACAAATCCAATTTTGGGATTGAGAATAGATTTTGCCAAAATATCGCTCGAGATTCCAAATCGAGAATCATAATCTTTGATGTTTGAGTTAAAAATGCCCGTTACTACAGCAGGTTGAGTCCCACGAAGTCCAACACCGGTTATGATTTTCTCGATAGACCGTGGAGATAATAGCATAAGTGTATCTCCGGGAAGTACTCTCAACTTGTCTGCAAGAACGTTTCCAACAACTATTCCGGGCAATCGCGGATTGTCAGTTTCTAAATTGAACTTGCCGAAAATTGTAGCTCGTTTGATTCCTTGGTAGAAATCTTCCTTTTTTGAATCTACAGCTAATAATTCAAATACTTGGACTTGGTTGTTGTTGAATCCAATAACTTTGGAATTGTAACTTTCCACAATTGATTCAGTCATTTCAATTTTAGCAATTTGCTTTGTCAATTCCTTCGGGTCGAACCAATTGCCTTCCTTAGGAACGATTCTAATATGCGGGTCGAATCCCAAAAATTGCTTTTTGGTCATATTCTGGAAGCCGTTGAAAATAGAAAGCACTACGATTAATGCAGCAACACCAACAGTAATCCCGATTATAGATAGAACGGTAATGACAGTTATGAAGTTGAAACTGCGTTTTGCAAAAATATACCGAAGTGCTATAAAGTACTCAAATTTCATCTTTTAAAAGAGTTTGCTTTGCTTAGTTTGACCCAAAAAATATTCTTGAGCAGAAAAAGGCGACTCACCGTCTTGAGGTGCAAGTTTAGTATATGTTCCATCTGTATTGAGCACCCAAGATTTACAATTGTCTTTCCAATAAATATTTAAAATTTGCCATAACTGACTTTTCAATGTGGGGTCATAAATCGGTATCATAGATTCCACTCTGCGATTCAAATTGCGTGACATCCAATCTGCACTTGAGATATAGAACTCTTCGTCGCCACCATTTCTAAAATAAAATATCCTGCTGTGCTCTAAAAATCTGCCAATAACACTGCGAATCTCAATATTATCGCTTACTCCGGGAATACCCGGTTTGAGACATGATATTCCGCGTACAAGTAATTGAATCTTAACTCCCGCTTGAGATGCCCTATATAAAGCCGGAATAACTTCACGATGAGCTATTGAATTCATCTTAGCAAAGATGAAACTGGGATTTGCTTCCGAATGTTTTTCAATCTCCCTGTCAATGAAATAAAGAATCTTTCTTTTCATATCAACAGGAGCCAAAATCAAATGATTCCAGTCCTTATGGTAGGAATATGCTGTCAAAAAATTGAATAAATGCGTTGCATCTTTAGCAAACTCATCATTTGCTGTGAACAACCCCACATCTGTGTAAAGACGTGCTGTAATTTGATTGTAATTCCCAGTCGATAGATGCAAAAAGGTCTTAAGTTTTCCTTGATCGCGGCGAACAATCATCGCAATCTTACAATGAGTTTTCAAACCCGGGACACCATAAACAACATGTGCACCTGCATGTTCTAACTCTTTTGCCCAAATTATGTTCTTTTCTTCGTCAAATCTTGCTTTTAACTCGACAAATGCCGTTACAAGTTTGCCGTTTTCAGCAGCTTTTTTAAGTGCAGCTACAACGTCTGAATTCATTCCGGTTCGATATAATGTAATTTTAATAGCCAATACATCCGGGTCGTTAACAGCTTGAGTTATGAATTTCAGTGTACTATTAGAAAAAGTATCGAAAGGATGATGCACCATAATATCTTGATTTTTGATGGCATCAAAAATTGAAATCTCTTCGCTCATAAATTCGGGTATCTTTCTGGAAGCAAAGGGAATGTCTTTCAAATGACGTAAATCAAACTTAATCAAATCCATGAAATCCACTAAATTCAAGGGGCGAGAATGAACGTAAACGTCCGATGGTTCGATGTCAAGAGCTTTCATCAACAAGTTTGCAAGGTAATCCGGCATTTTTGAATTGACTTCAAGTCTTACAACTGCTTTGCCCCAATTTCTGAGTCTGATTTGTTCTGCAATTTC
This sequence comes from Desulfobulbaceae bacterium, assembly GCA_018335795.1. Taxonomy (GTDB): domain Bacteria; phylum Bacteroidota; class Ignavibacteria; order Kapaibacteriales; family UBA2268; genus PGYU01. The sequence goes on from JAGXRP010000077.1 coordinate 188,360, forward strand.
GGATAATAAATCATCTGCTTCGTCTTCTGCAATTTCAATATCTGCATCACGAGTGACTCGGAATGTATTTGCCATTAGAATTTCAAAGCCCGGAAATAATACTTCAGCAAAGGCTTTGATTACATGTTCGATTAAAACAATATGGTTGCCGGTTTCTCTAGGGATTTTCACAAAACGTGTCAATACTGACGGCACTTGAATAAATGCAATATGATTTTCTGATACATCTTCATTAATTTCATTCAACAAAAATGCTATGTTTAGACTTCGGTTGATTAGGCGAGGGAATGGATTTGCCGGACCCAAACTCAATGGTGTGAGTAAAGGTAATATCTCATCACTAAAGAAATTTTCGACAAAAGCATATTCATCATCATTCAAATTTTCGATTCTGTGGAAGTATATATCATTTTTTTCTAATTCCGGGAAAATTTGCTCGTTAAGAATAGTCTCTTGATTTTTATATATAGGGATGAGTTGTTTGCGGATTTCCTTTAGTTGTTTTTCAGGGGTCATACCGTCATAGGAAAGTTCTACAACATCTCCCGCTACTTGGCTTTTGAGCCCAGCAACACGAATCATGAAAAACTCGTCCAAGTTTGAACTTAATATACAACAGAACTTCAAACGTTCCAACAATGGATGCCTTTTATCTTCAGCTTCGCTAAGGACACGTCTTTGGAATTCAATAAGACTTAATTCTCTATTGAAATAAAATCCGTGAGAAGTGAGTTTTTTCTTAGCGTTCACGTGTTTTTGTTTTTCAAATTCATTATTTAATATTATTGGTTCATCATTCGTGGCAAACATTAATTCTCCCCTTACAAATGGAATTATATGCTAAAATATAAACTATTATAGACAAACAAGAATAAATTTTCATTTGAGTATTTTAGAAAAGTCAAAAAAAAGTCTGCCGAAAACTCGACAGACCAATTTTTCTTTATCTCATTAGACGAATTAAAAAATTAAACGAGCTGATGGTATTTCTTTCTTGATTTTTTCTTTCTCGGTATCGGTAATCGGATTGCCCTTCAGATTAATCATTTTCAATCCGGTCATTTTAGACATTGAAGCAGGCAAAGTCGAAATTTTGTTGTCCATGAATGAAATAGATTTACATTTGGAAAGATTTGAAATTTCGTCGGAAATCGAATTTATTTGGTTGCCATTCAAATTGAAATTTTGCAAATTTGTCATTGTCTTAACGGCTGAACCTACTGATACAATTTTGTTGTTAGACATATCAAGATTTTGAAGAGTAGCAACTTTGGCTAACGAAACCGGAATATCCGTAAATTCATTATTAGTAAGAGATACAGAACGCAATCGAGTCATTCCTTCCATTTTTGCAGGCAAATCTTTCAATTTGTTGTTATTCAGAGAAAGTTCTTGCAATTGCAGTATTACGACGACATCTTCGGGCAACTTAGTCAATCCCATATCGTTCATAACCAATGTTCTGAGTTGTTGTAGTTTCTCGAATGATTGAGGTAGAGTTTTGATATTTGTACCGCTAAGGTCAAGTTTCATGATGGAAGTTAATGAACCGAAGGAAACAGGCAAAGTATCAAGCGGGTTGCTGTGCAATTCGATTGTCCGCAAACGCTTAATTAAAGCTATCTCGTCAGGAAGTCCTCTGAGTTTGTTCTTGCTGATATCTAATGATGTGACTGAAGCTAAACTCCCGATTTCTTTTGGGATTGAATAAAGTTGATTTTCGGCAAGATTCAATTCTTTTAGCGAAGTTGTATTGAACAAATCAATTGGAAGCTCTGTTAGTTTATTTGCATTCAAAGACAGTTCAGTAAGGTTTTCCATTTTGGAGAAGTCAACATCAATTTTTGCGATTTGATTATTGTTTAAATTAAGTTTCTTTAGAGACTTAATAGCCAAAACATCCTGCCCTATTGCAGTAAGTTGATTTTCGCTGATTTCAATTGAAGTCAGATTAGGCAATTTAGCGAGTACGTCAGGAATTTTAGTGAATTTATTCTTACTTAAGTTGATTTCTTTAAGATTTTTCAATTTTGATATTTCAGAAGGTAGAGATGTGAGTAGATTATCAGATACATCAAGCTTCTCGAGAACAACAAAATCGCCAATCTTTGTTGAAAGACTTGTCAAACTATCGCCTCTTAAAGTCAAAGTTTTGAGTGTAGCAGCTTGAGCTAATGCCTCGTCCATAGTCATACCCATAGAACGCATTTTGAATCTGTCAGTAATTTTTTGTCGGTCCGGACGTTCAGTAGTTCTTTGTTCTTTTGAACGTTCGAACCTTTTCATACGCTCGTTGTTTTGCGCGTCAGTATCAACAAGACCAAACATCATCAGAGCCACAAAAATTATTAATGCTTTTTTCATATATAATAACTCAAATTTTAATATAACAAACTTAATTACACCTATGACGAAACAAAAATACTTAAGTTTATGTCATATACTTTTTTTTGTCAACATCATTTGCCATTCGGTGCTCTATACTTCGGGAAAGTTTGACGAAAGGAAGTCCGAGAAGTAAATAAACAGCAGCAATCATAATACCCGTGCCGATATAATCAAAATATGTTGAAGATAACTGATTATAAAGCTTAGTAAGTTCGACAAGTGTGATTACCGAAACGAGTGATGAATCTTTGAGTAATGATATAAAATCATTCGTCACCGGAGGCAACACAATTCGGAAAGCTTGTGGTAAAACGATGTGACGTAGTGTATTTCTGCGAGACATTCCAAGCGATAATGCCGCTTCAATTTGTCCTTTTTGGACTGAGAAAAGTCCTGCTCTATAGTTTTCGGCTTCGTATGCTGCGTAATTCAAACCCAAGCCAATAATTGCAGCCAAAAACGGCGATAACTTAATTCCGATTGTAGGCAAGGCATAAAAAATGAAAAACAACTGAATTAACAGAGGAGTTCCGCGAATCACCTCTATGAAAACTGATGCTAATATTGAAAACGGTTTAGGACCATAAACTTTGGTAATAGCGATGAATAATCCGAGTATAATTGCGATTATCATTGATAAGACTGAAATATTGACAGTCATCAAAGCAGCGCGAGCTACCATTGGAATAAATGAAAGGTATCGAACGAATAGCAATTCTAAAGATGAATCTTTGGTCATTGCAGCTACAAAATAATCAAATCGGATTGCCGGTAAATCATATTCCGAATAATCGTTTGTATATTCAGTCATTTCTTGATTCCAAAGATTCCATGATTCAAGTATTCTTCTTAGTTCGCCTGATTTAATCATAGAATCAAGAGCCGAATTGATAGTGTGGAGCAGATTTTTATCATCAAGCCTAATAGCAATTCCGTAACGTACTTCACTAACATCTGCACCGACAATTTTCAAAGTAGGGTTAATACTTGTATAATATAACGCAATTGGGAAATCAACCAAAACGGCATCTATCCTGCCATTTTGTAGGTCCTCGAATGCATTCACCTCACCCTCATATGTTCTGGTATTTACACCATCCAAATCTTTAAGAACATTTTCGGCTTGGGAGTTTTTGAGAGCACCAACGTTCATGCCTTGCAAGTCAAATTCATTGCGCAGTGAGTCCGATTCGAATCGAACAACAATTGAAAGATGAGTGATTAAGTAGGGTTTAGAGAAATTGACTGCAATTTTACGTTCATCAGTAATTTCAAGCCCATTCATAGCGATGTCATAATCGCCTCGATATAATCCGGGAATTAATCCATCCCACTGATTTTGGACAAAACGCTCTTTAAGCCCTAGTTCAAAAGCTAATGCAGACGCAATATCAATTTCAAATCCGATTAATTTATCTGGTACATTCGGGTCTTGAAATATATAAGGAGCGTTGCCTTCGGCATCAGCTGCCCATTTCAACAAATCTTGCGAATTTGCCGAATTTACGATTAAAAACAATAACAAAAGGGTAAATAGTTTTGTCATCGCAACAGCACCTTAGATATATAAGATGATGTTTTGGGGTCTTTCGGGTCATCAAAAATTTGCTCCGGCGTGCCGGATTCGATTAATTCGCCTTCTTCCATGTAAACAACCCTATCCGCAACTACTCTTGCGAGCAGCATTTGGTGAGTTACAATTATTTGCGTGATACCTTCGCTTTGCAAATGTTTCATCAATTCTACAAAATCGGAAATCAATTCTGGGTCTAATGCAGAAGTTGGCTCATCAAATAAAATCACGTCCGGATTCATAGCAAGCGAACGAGCTATTGCCACTCGTTGAGCTTGCCCACCGGACAGACTATAAGGCATTCGTTTTTCAAAATCGCGAAGATTCAGCTTGTTGAGAAGCGAAATTGCTAATTCAGTTGCTTCCTCTTTAGTTAATCCATTGATGATTCGAGGAGCCAAGCTAACGTTTTCCAATACGTTCAGATTTGAAAATAAATTGAGAGATTGGAAAATCAGGGCGATTTTTCGTCTGATTTTCATTATACTTGTTTTCAATTCATAGCCGAGATAATCGGCTTTGTCAAGAAAAGTATTCTGCCCTGAAAAAAGTCTCCTTGTATTCAGGGCAGCTAAATTCAGATTTGTGAAATCAAAAATCGTGTCGTTAACATTATAGAAACCGTTTTCGGGGATTTCGAGTAAATTTACGCATTTCAATAGCGTGGTCTTCCCACACCCGGAACGTCCGATAATAGAAACAATTTCTCCGCTACTTACCGAAAAGTTAAGCGACTTGAGGATTCGATTTCCATCGTAATACTTATCTAATCCCGATATTTCGATAATATTAGAGTTCACAATATTAAGTTAGATTCTAAAAGTCGTTTACTATTATATATGCACTTCCAATGTACCTTTTACCCTTAGCTCGCTTTTCGGTTGGAGGTGGTTTGGTAGGGTCTGTAACAGCCGCACCTTCTACAGCAATTCGTTCGGGGCTAATACCACTGGCAATAAAATAATCCATTAAGGATTCGGCACGTAAATCGGTTAAATTTTGATTTTTTTGCGCATCGTTATTATTATCAGGATATGCTTTTATCGTAAATTTCACATTCTTGTTACTTTTCAAAGTGCTGACAATGTCATCTAACACAACAGAGGAACCAAATCTCAGTTTCGATTTGTTGATTTCAAATGGCGATACAGCAACCGGAATTACACCGCCTTTTTTAAGCGGATAGACCATAAAGTCGCGTGAAATTTCGATGTATTTATCTGTACTCGGAATCGAAACTGCTATTTCATTTGTAAAATACCCGTCTTCGATAATTTTAAATGTATAAGTATTGCCGGGAAATAACCCGGTAACATAGTAATATCCATTTTCGGAGGCATTACTTTTGACTTGATTTATTTTTTTGCCTGTATTATCATGAACTGCTATTTTTACGGCAACAGGTTGTTTAGAAATTGCTTCAATGGCATGACCTGTAACTGCGACTACAGTCCGCATTTGTGATTGAAGATTTGCAAAATTTATGATAAAAATTGTGATGGCTAAAATTATAATTTTCATCATTTCTTTTTCCCTCCCTTTTTGGTTAGGAATCGAACAGATGAATCAGCGCAACCTAAGATGATAATTGAGCCGTCAGAAACAATATCGACAGACCAAATCTCGGTATCAAGTTCTTTAGTGTATAAATTATTACCTGTAGTTACATCCCACATTTTCATTTTTTTATCAAGGCTCGCACTGACAATAGTTTTGTTATCAGCAGCAAAAGTCAAATCCTGAATCAATTCATCATGAGCCTTTATAGTACGAATCAACTGACCGTCTGGCATTGACCAAATTTTGATATAACCATCTTCATCAGATGATGCCAACAATTTGGAATCAAAACTATATAGCACAGTTAGTACAGCAGCTTCATGACCATATAGAATTTGAATTGGTTCACGAGTAGTCAAATCAGTTGACCAAAGACGGATACTTTTGTCATCACTGCATGACGCTATTTGAGTACCGTCGTAGGAATATGCAACGTTGTTAGTAGTTTTTGTATGCCCGCGAAGGGTTTTTATTTCCGAACCAAGTGTGCGGTCCCAAAGCTTGACAGTATTGTCGAAAGATGTCGAAGCGATGTAAGTTGAGCTTTCGTCTTGGCTGAAATAAACGCCAATCACTTGGTCTGTGTGCCCTTTGAGAATAGACATCGGCGAGCAATTATCAATATCCCACAATCTTACGGTGTGGTCGCTCGAACCGCTTGCGAGCCATTTGTCATTGCCGGAAAAAGAAAGATTATTCACTTGACCAAGATGCCCTTTCAAAGTGCAAATCAACTCACCTTTTGGCAAACTCCAGATTTTGATAGTTTCGTCCAAACTGCAAGTAGCAACCTTCGAATCCTTGGCATTTACGAATACGCCCAAGACTTCGTCATCATGATTACCTACAACTTTTTCGACATATTCTAAACCATAAATTGGTATCGCGAATAACACAATTAGTACAATGGAATTAAATATTCCAATGAAAAATCTCATCAATTACACTCCCTATATTATTAAAAATTTTCTAAACGAATTAGGAACTAATAGAATCTTTAATTTCTAAAAGTAAAGATTTCAACTCTTTCAACTTGTTAACAAAGATTTTATTGTCCGGGTTTGATTTAATACCCGAATCACTAATTGTTTCTTCGATTGGTTCAAATCCAATCATAAGGTCTTCAGTAGGTAATGTAAAATTGAACTTATTGAGTTGTTCTTTTGCACCTCGCAACGAGAGCTTATCTTCACGTAGAAGTTTTTTCACCGTTTTGATAATAGTGATGTCTCGCTCCGAGTAAACTCGATTGCCTGCACGATTCTTTTTGGGATTGATGACTTCGAATTCCTTCTCCCAATAGCGTAAAATGTGTTGCTCTTCGTCAACAATTTTGCTTACTTCACTAATCGAATAATATAATTTTTGCATAATATAACAATTGTTAAATTTTCTAAGTTCTAAGATAAGAAATAAATTCTTAATATTAATAAAATTTTCTGTTAACTTTTTTATTCTTATATTTGTAGTTATCAAAATTTCAAATTTTTGGAGAAGTTGAAAATGGAAAAATATGTAGTAAACCCGGTGCTTGTGAGAATGCAAGAGTCCGAAAAGGGTTCGATTTATCAGTCAATAGTAGCAATGGGTATGCGTGCACGCCAAATTAATGACTTTATCAAGTTCGAACTAAACGAAAGAATGGCAGATATTGTTCCGACTCAAGACGAATCTGAAGGAATCAACTTTGACCAACTTCATATCAGTCGCGAATTTGATAAATTCCCCAAGCCAACTTTCATCGCAATGAAAGAAATTTTCGAAAGGAAAATCACATACGAGATTCCCGAACCTGAAGAACTAAAACATAACAGATAAAAAAAAAAGAAACGACCTAATTAAACGCTTCCGAGAAAATTTTCGGGAGCGTTTTTTTTTTTAATTTCCCCAGATGGACTCCACCTTATATGTCAAATCACAGTTGTAAAATTACAAATGGACTCCACCTCGCAGGTGGAGTCCATCTGACATTAAAATCTTGAACACACCTGGCGAATGTATGTTGACTATAGGGACACGGCGCGCTGTGTCCCTATAATAGCAAAGGGACAGAACGCTGTTCTGTCCCTACAGAAAACAATCTGTTCCCTCACCCTTCGACAGGCTCAGGGAGCGGGTATTTAAGCCGTGGCTTTTGCAATCTTCTTACGATTAAACAAAATGAGTGCAATTAGCATCAAGGCTGAAAAACCGGAAATGAGTAATGATATGCCCAGATTGCGTAATCCGTATTCGAGTTTGATTTCGTGATTGCCCTTGGGCAATTTGATTCCGATTAGTCCGTGGTTGACGATTATGATTTCATGCGGCTTGCCGTCCACTTCCAATTTCCAACCTTTGTCGAAAGGTGTTGTGATCAAAACAATTTTATCGGTTGAAAGAGTGATTGTCCCTTCGATTAGCTTTTGAGTGAAATTTTTCATTTTCAGATGTTCACTGCCTATATCCTTTGAATAGTCCGCAATAACTTCCGGCGGATACAGTGCCATAGTGTCGCTGTGCTTCAATTCTTCATAATCGTAATAATTCTTTTTGAGCGAATCGGCAATTACAATAGCACGGAGTGTCATGACATCGGAATGAATTATCGGAAGTTTCGCAAATTCGCTTTCGGTGATATACGCATGGTAGGAACTACCGAATGGCACAAAGTTTTTATACTCATATATTTTGATTTTATCCACGCTATCAACCAATTCCGCACCAAAAGATTCATAGCCCTTCCATTCACTTTTGCAGAGCCGATAGCGCGTATTTGCCATGATTTGCAGATAATACCGATGTTTAAGCCCAATTGACCAACGAGTAGCAATTTCGTTTTTGGGGTCGAAAACTTTCATGCCTGCTAAAAAATTGACATAATATTTCTGGTTGAAGTTGTTATATGTCTCGGTGCCGAAATAATTCTGAGCCATAGCATCCAGAAAACTCACATGTTTTGACCATGCCGAATGATAATCTTTATCAATTCGGAAAAATGATTTGTCGAGAGATTTGATTTTCGCAATCGCTTCTTTTGTATAATCAAAATATCCCGTTTTGCTTGTGTATTGTTCGATTGTCAGCAATCCTCGGTCGTTGATTGTCATATACGAAAAAACTGCCAATTCGAGCGTAATCAATCCAAGCAATGCTTTTGGCAAATGCTGAAGAATGGACTTTTCTTTCATCATAAAAAAAATAGCTACATATAATATGACAAAAGTCAAAACCAAAATCTGCATGCTTTCGTTGGCGATTACTTTAGACTCGAAATTGAACAATGCCATCGCAAGAATAACAACTGCACTAATGATGAGCGGCTTGAAGTCAGCTTTTTCGACGGTGAAAATAATGTCGAGAGATTTGATAGCATAAAAAGCTATGTAAAATGAAAAATAGAAGGAATATGTCCGGTAGTAATCCCCATTGAACAGCCAAAAAGCATAACGGAAATAGGGAAATAGTGAGCTAATCAGCCAAATACTGAAAATTATGATGAAGAAGATTTTCTGCCGTTTGGTGAGATATTTGAAAGTATGAGCCAACAAAAGCAACGAAAGCAAACCAACATATCCCATCGGACCTTCGAGATAGTTGATATAGCCTGTGTATTTATTACCTGCACCTGCCATATCTGATGACAAAAGCCGATATATAGTTGTTTGTAATTCTACGGTTGAAGCAATTTCGTAGAATGGCTTTTGGGATAAGGATTCCGTATAAGAAGCCTCGCCACTGACTCTGGGAGATTCCATTACCCGATTAAAATTTGCATAGAACAACACGAAACTAAGCCCTATTCCCAGCGCTCCGAGCAAAATGAATTTCCCGAAAATTAAAGAAAGCTCTTTGAAGCTTTTAGATTCGTCACCGATAATCCTGATTGTAAGATACAAAACAGCAAAAAGCGAAATCAGAAATAAATTGAAGGGCTGTTGTGCTGCAGTTAGAGCTACTGCAATCACAAAAGCCGTAACATTACGTTTTCTGATGAAACTTTCAATTCCGAATAGGAATAGAGCAAATTGCATTCCTTCGGCTGAGAAAAGATACCATGTGCCACCGAGAATCATGAAACCCGAAAAGGTTAGCAACAAACTCCCTACAATAGATGAAAATGCTGATAAATCGAGCAATCTGAAATAGCGGAAGAAAAAGTAGGCAGCGATGTATAATTTGAGAATAGCAATAAACAATATAACATAAGGAATTGCTTTCGGTTGGAAAAGGAAAAAAAGGATATGCATAGGGTTGCTAAATACTGCCGGAAACACATTCGAGCCCATACCTTCGGTGAAAGTCCAAGTGGGAATCCCGTGCATCCCAAAATAAGTCACGTAGCCATAGAAATTCGGGAAAAATCCCGTAGCAGTATCACTCCCAATATCTGTATAGAGATAAAGAAAACTATTTGTGAGAAAATTGAAAAAAATCACTACCACAATGAAAGTTACGGTTGCAAATAAATAACCGAGCGGCTTTTTTTCAAAAAAAGTAAATAACATAGTACTCGACTGTGGCTGAACGGTACTGTTCATGCTTCCAACTCTTTATTTTTAACTATCAATTTATAAAAAAGCCAATACACAAATTTCTTAGGTAAAAATTGCAGAAACCAAGTGATGTTAATCACAGTAATGTCTTTAAATGAAACTTGGTATCCATACTTTTTGATGGCATTCTTGCGTAATCTTACAGAGCGACGGATAATTTCTCTTTGTTTTGTGAAAATCAGATTGTCACCATGTATTCTATATTTGACCAAATATTCGGGAATATTTGCGAATTTAAAGATATTCATAGTTCTTATCATCAATTCTAAGTCCTCGGATGGGTCTTTTTTGCCTGTGTAAAAACCTACTTCGCGCATTTTATCGATTCGGGCAAATAAACAACTGTGTTGAATTGGTGTTCGGCTCCATATAGATTTTTTTATTACAGCATCATTTGTGGGGAATGTTTTATTGGCAATGACCCGTCCTTCCCTATCAATGATTTTACAAAACGCTCCGCAGATAGTAATGTCGGGATTGGCTTCCATAAATTCGAGCTGTTTTTCGAGCCGAGTAGGCATACAGATATCATCGGAATCTATCCGAGCATAATATTTACCTTTGGCAACTTCCAATCCAATATTACAAGAAATATTGACAAATTGGTTCGTTGCGTTTTGGATAACCTTAATACGTGAATCTGTTGCAGCGAATTTGTCGATAATTTCACGGCTATTGTCAGTAGAAGCATCTTCGATAATGATTAACTCGAAGTCACGATAAGTTTGGTTGAGTACACTTTCAATAGCTTCGGCGATGTATTCGGCACCGTTGTAATTAGGCATTAAAACTGAAATTAGTACATTTTCATTACTCAAATCAATCTCCATGATTGTCAGAATTCTGTACCCAAATATAATGAGAAATTCTTATTGAGTAAAAAAAATTTTTTAGCTTTAAATAAATATTCGACAAGGATGCTCGAAATATAAGAATCAAAATCATTAAAACAGCTGATTCAGTAGAACAAATCAGAGTATTAGGCATCTTGGATTGTTAAGAATGTGTAAAAATCTAATTTTTTTTTCTTATTTTTGAAAATAGTTGCGAACATTTCGACCATTCATGTGTTATTAGTATTAAGGATGTGTAACAATATTTTGGAAAGTTTATATAAAAAATTACTTGTTGATTTTATTCACAAAGTAAGAAATACATGATGACTGATGCAGTCAGAAATGAAGTCCAAGAAGCTGTTCTGCCTTTTGAATCAATCTCGTTATTGGAGTTAGATTCACACAAGCTTTTAGACAGATTTGACACGAAATTTGTACTCCACACCGATGACCTAAACAAACTCATCACAAAGTTGCAAGATGATTATTCATCTCTGGAAATAGCCGATGAAAGAGTGTTTCAATACAAAACACTATACTACGATACTGATGATAATATGCTTTATAACCTGCACCACAACGGCAAATTGAATCGCTCAAAAGTACGTGTAAGAGAGTATTCAAGCACAAGCATAAAATATTTTGAAGTTAAATTCAAATCCAACAAACACAAAGTTTACAAAACCAGGCTTGCCGGTTCGCAAATTGACTCTGAACTAAATAACGATACAATCAATCAAATACTCAAAAAGTACAATTTGCATGATAAGGATTTAAAGTCCAAATTGACCGTTACATACAATCGGATGACCTTTTTACATAAGGTTTTACCGGTTAAGATAACTGTAGATTGGGATTTGTATTTCAAAAACTGCATCAACGAGCGTGAATTATCCGAGCTGGTGATTGTTGAATTCAAAACAGCAAGACCATCAGATGCCACAGAGTTCACCCTATTAATGAAAGAATTGCAAATACAAGAGTTGCGTGTAAGCAAATATTGTCTGGGCGTGATGCTATTAGACAGTCAAATCAAACGCAACAGATTTAAACAAAAATTAATGTTCATCAACAAAATGTTAGGAGAAAGGAATGGAAGTGCCGAGTATTTTAGGGTTTGATTTATACAGCCCACAAAATTATTTCGATTTTTTAGTAAGACTGACAATCAACCTCGTTGCCATTTTTATTTTGGGACGAAAGATTTATTTCAAATACAGACCTAATCGTGATTATTTTTTCACTCTTCTGACATTCAACATTATTGTATTCTTTGTATGTTATTTGCTCAATAAAGTAGTATTAAGCCTCGGTTTCGCCTTTGGAATATTTGCAATTTTTTCAATTTTACGCTATCGAACACTAACGATACCGATTAAAGAAATGACCTATATATTTATAGCCATCAGCGTTGCAATAATCAATGCTTTGAGCGCAAATATTATAGGTTTGATAGAAATATTGGCTATTAATGCAGCTTTAGTGCTGATAGTATATTTACTGGAACCGGGCAGAATAAACAATGAGTTATTTAAAATCATTAGGTACGAGAAAATTGAACTTATCAAACCGGAAAATCACACTGCTTTATTGGAGGATTTGTCAAACAGGACCGGATTACAAATACATAAAGTTGACATCGGCAGAATTGATTTCTTACGAGATACAGCTCTCATTCGTGCTTATTATTTTCCATCAAATGGCGAGATAAGCAATGATTTTGAATAAAGAGAAAATTTCAGCTCTTATTGTGTTTATAGTTATTCTCTACTCCAGCTCAAATGTCAAAGCAAAGGATAACGAGATGTGGACCGGTTACAAATGGCAGTTGCCGTTGACTGAAGAATTGAGTTTGCGGTTTGCAAATGAAGTAAGATTATTCAGGGATATAACGACAGTCAAACAACTACTCCAAGACATTGGAATCAGGTTCAATATTACCGATTACTTAGATGCTACTTTTTATTATAGATTAAGGATGAAACAGCATGACCCGACTGAGCAGCTGTTTTCCCCCTTTCACGAAATAAATTTCGCCTCTTCAATAGATTTTTCGTACGATGAAATTGACTTTTCGTATAGAGCGAGATACCAAAAAGAATTTCGCGATGATAAGAAATCTAATGATGAATATTTCAGAAATAGAATTGTGGCACAAACAAAAATTACTAAACAACTTAGACCTTTTGTATTTAGCGAGCTTTTTTATAGATTGAATTATCACAAAGGCGATAGGTTCAATGCGGTTCGCTTGGGTTTTGGCTTAGATTGGAAAATTGCGAAAACAGTTTCATTATCAGGTTCATATACTTACGAAGAAGAGTTTAACATCGAAGAGCCTGAACTGAGAAACATTTGGGGTCTGGAAATTAGTTTCGATATTGGGAAGGGTATTTCGGTACTTGATTGATAAATGTTTTTTTTACTTGAAAAATTTTATTATTTTGGTAATAAATTAATCACTCACTAAGTAAAACATAATGAAATACATAGTAATATTCGCTTTGATATTAGCCACAGCTTGTTCATCAAGCTACATTAACAAATCTGAAGACGATTTTGGTTGCAACTACTCTCGTGAACAGTTTATGAGCGAAACAACTTCATTCATGCTTCGCAATGGGTTTGATATTATCAATCATGATTCGACAAGAGGAATACTTGAGGTGATGAAACCTGTCAGAATTGATAACCGTGAAGCTGAGCTTACTTTCAACTTCAATTTTAATCAAGTTGATAAAAAGGTTAGAGTTTTTTCTAAGTCTAAGATTTGGAATAAAGACTTGAGTACCGAAGAAGAATTCTACAATCTCAAGAAATACCGCCCTGAAATCAAATCATACATGATGATTTTAGACAGTATCCATGTCAATTGCACAAAAGTTGCTTTCAAGAACTAAATGCCGTTTCCCGATATTCCGATTTCATTATAATAATACCAATTTTCGCCGGATTCAAATTCAACTTTGAATTTGATTTTGGAGTTGTGTAAACCTGATGTTGTCGGGTTGAATGTGATTTTTATATCCTCCGAATTAGATTGCGGATTGATATTAAGTGGTAAGTTAACCTCAGGTTCGTTGATATAATTGCCATTTTCATCTATTAGTTCAAATTCTGTAATTGTCGCAACGACTGTAGAATTATTCCGAATTTGTAATAATTTGAGATTGAACTGATTAACTTGAGTATCATCAAAAGCTAAATCATTAGCATAAACATGAGCAACTCTTGCCGTAAATATTACTTTGGGATTTTTATGATTGGGATACATTAGAGTATCGTGATAATATCCTGATTCGGATGTTTGGAATCGAAGTGTAAAATCTTTTGTGTCGCCCGTTGTTAATTCCATTTCAAGAGTAAATGGAAAATATATTCCAATTAGGCTTGTTATACTGCGTAACTTCGGGAAATAAGCATCTAAGATTGTTACTTGTTGGTCAGTTATGTTTGACATAGTCAAATCAATTTCATAAACTTGATTTGGTCGTAAAACATCGGTATTTATTACACTTGGCGTGATAAGAAAATTCGGAGGTACATCGTTAGGGTCATATTTCACTTTCTTATCTCTTGTGGCATCAACTGAAGCAGGGTCTTGACATGAAAACAAGAACGATAAAAAGAAAAGTAATATATACAATCTAACTATCATTAGAATGACGCTCCAAATCCAAGGCTATAACCGATTTTATGTGTCGAAAACCATTTTCCATTCTTCCAATCGCCACGAGTTGGATAGAGCATCGCACTATAATCTGCACCAAAATTAAGCATAAGATTATCAGAAATCATGTATGCGACTCCAGCTCCCAATTTACCTAACGGACCAACATGCGAAGAGCCTATAAGTGCGTTAAACTCAGGAATGACGCCAGAATTACCAATTTCAGGAAGCACAAACTTATATGTACCGGCGAACCAAGTACTATTATAACTTTGCATATAATCATAAATGATTTCGCCCTCTTGTTGTTCAAATCTCATCAAAAAATTCTCTTGCCCAAACGTAATCCCAATGTAATGACTTTTACCAACTTTGTAATTAACTCCAATACTGAAATTGTTTAGCAGAGGGTCATTTCCATTAGCTATGTCAAAATTTGGGAAAGAAGAAATACTACCAAATTTTTTGAATGTCACACTAATGTTAGAAAGGAATCTTCCCAATGATTCATAGTTTTGGGATTTGACAACACCAAAGTGATTTGACCCGCCAAAATCAAAATAATTGGCGTTGTAAGGGTTACTATTGTCTATAGCTCTAAAGTTTGACTGATTTGCCGATATGTTTTCGTTGTTGGGTAATTGAGCCAAATCTTTCGTCAAATCACTTTGCAAATTGTTTGCAATATTTTGATATGTGCCGATTGTAGTATTCGTTCTACTTTTTGAATTGTACGAAGCTATCGATGTTTTGCTTGATTTGTTGATAATGGTTTCGCCTACGCTTTGGCTACTCATTACAGGTATTTGGGGTGCTGAAGATTCTGAAGTCAACAGAATTTGACGTAATTCCGCATCTGAGTCCATACCACTATACTTGCTAAACATCACCAGACCAATAAGCAAAATAACTGATGAAGCAGAGGCTATTCGAAGCCAGGAACCTGCAAAAATTGCCGAATAGAAAGCCGGCGACAAAATACGCTCAAACAGTGTGGGTGTAGCAAGCCCAACCTTAGCCAGTATTTTTTCTTTAAGGAAATCTGGAGCCGCAATCTGTTTATTCCTGAAAGTATTCTTAATCAACATCAATTGATTTAGTTCTTCTTGCATATCCGGATTTTGAGCCAATTCGTAGAAGAGAGTGCCAAGCTCTTCTTTTGAGAGTTCACCGTCAATAAATGCGGTGAGTTTCTCGTCCGGTTTCAAAAATTCAAGCTCATTCATAATATATCTCACTTTTAATAATTAATTTTCAATTTTGTAAATCGTTTATATAAGGCGCCATAATTTCTCTAAGTTTCTTTTTTCCTCTGTATATTCTTATTCTGACTACAGATACACTCAAATCGAGTGCAATAGCAATGTCTTTATAATTCATATCCATGAACTCTTTCATCACAATTACTTCTTTATATTCTTCGGGCAAAGCATCAAGCGAAGTATGGAGTAAATCCGCAATTTCATTGTTTTCTATACTTGGGTCATTGTACAAAAAATTTTCTTCGTCCATTTCAACTTTGATGATGTTTCTGCGTTGCTTCTCATTCAAGCACAAATTACGAGCAATTTTTATCAAATATCCTTGTACATTTGACATTTGGTCAACTTTTTGAACAGATTCGTAAAATTTCACGAAAATATCCTGAAAAATATCTTCCGACATGTCATTTGCGAAAAGAACTTTTCGGCAATAGGTATAGATTTTATTCGCATAACGCGAATAAATTTCTTCAAAGGCTTGTCGAGATACTGATTTATCCTTAGATTTCAGATATTCAAAAAGCTCTTCGTCTGTTCTATTTGCAAATTTTTCCAACATATTTATTATTTTTACATCCTATCTATAAGTATAAACAGTTGAAAAGCAAAAATGTCACAAAAAAAAGCGATTTTTTTTTATTTTTTTTGCGGAAAGCTGAGAATAAAGGTTGAGCCTTCGTTCAATTTTGATTGGATTTCGAGCGTTCCATCATGATATGCAAGAAGTTCATTCACAAGGAGTAGTCCCAAACCTGTACCGGATTCGTTGAGAGTACCGAGAGCTGAGTAGCTTTTCTCTTTTCTCAAGAGTAAATCGATTTGCTCTTGAGTCATCCCTACTCCGTTGTCAATGATATGAAGAGTGGTAGAATATTCATTCTCGAATGCCTCGATTTTGATTTCAGAGTTAATCTGTGAAAATTTGATTGCATTATTGATTATGTTCCTCAATATGGTTGAGAGCATATTCAAATCGGCAAAAATTGTCATCCCGGTGGGAATAGAGCTTATGATTTTGATTTGTTTGTGGTTAGCATTTATTTTGAATAAGTCCTTTGTGTTGTCAATTAAGCCTTTGAGATTGATTTGTTCAGGGTTGAACGAAATCAAATCTCGTTGTGTAAGAGACCATAACAAAAGATTTTGGAGTAGATCATTCAAATTTTTTGCAGAGCTTAGTATTTCCCCATTGAGATTGTCGTATTCTTCATCATCAAATATGATTTGTTTATCTTGAATCAAACTCGAAATTCCAATGATGACGCTTAGTGGGTTTCTGATATCGTGAGCAATTATTGAAAGGAATTTGTCTTTAGTCTCATTGAGCTGTTTTAATTTCACTGCACTTTGTTCGAGAATTTGATTTGCATGTTCCAATTCGTCATTCTTTTTTCTGACTAAAGTAGCGAGTTTCGATATGGAATAATATCGATTCCAAATTATTATGGCAATTATTGCGATCAAAACAATTGTGATAACAAGGAAAGTGAATTGTGTTTGCTTTTTGCTGTTTTCCTTACTCAATATAGAAATTTGTGCTTCCTTTTTTTCAAAGTCCATTTGCGTTCTCATTCGAAACATTTCATCATTGTATATGTTTTTACTCAAAGAATCATTATATTCTTTGTGAATAGTGAGAAATTCAAAGGCTTCCTTGAAATTTCCATTTTTTGAATAAAACATAGAAAGCATTTCAGCACCTTTGCTCATGAATTGCAATGAGCCAAGCGATTTGGCACTATCAAAACTCTCCTTGGCGACTGTTATTGCTTTAGGAACTTCTCCGGCGAGAAAATATACATAAGCCAAATTGATTTGAGTTGACAATAGTGGCGATTTCAAATCATTAACCGCATAAAAGTCAATTGCTTTTTGATAGTATGTAATTGATTTGGGGTATTGTCCATTTTGAGAATAAATATTACCCAGATTGTTATTGATATTGGCTATATAGTTCAAATTGCCAACTTTTTTAGCAGTTTCAATAGCTTCCAGATATAGTTTAACTGCATAGTCGAGGTTGTCTTTCTTTTCTTCGAGCATAGCAAGATTGGACAAAGTGCCGGCGACTCTGTTTAAATCACCAATTGCTTCTGCAATATTCAAACATTCTTTGAATTTATCTTCTGCGGAATCAAAGTCTTTTAATTCGTAAAATAGCAAGCCAAAATCTGTAGTAATTATAGTGAAAGCGCTCAAGATGAAGCCTATCGAATCTCTTTTGGTTTGTTCATATTTGTTAAATTCACGAATATATTTGGATATTGTATCTTTGTCAAACATTGAATAAGCTTTCAGGTTTAGTTCCATTGCTTTATTATAATTTGACGTTCGTTGTTCGAGCAGTGATAATTGTGATAATGCAAAAGCGTGTCTGACTTTGTAGTCATATTTTTTAAATATCTCAATAGCCTTGCCTATAGAATCCTTAGCTTCTTGATATCTGTCAGTTAACGTCAGAAAGTATCCGTAATTGCTCAATGCTTTCCCGATTTGATATTCATCGCCTAAACTGTAAACTTTGTCAAATAACAATTTGTACAACATTGCTCTCTCATCAACAGTTAGAACTTGGGCTCCACCCAATACTATTTCAATAGTTTCAATCTGTTCTATGCCGCTTTTTTGATTAACATCTTTTAATAAACTATCTATTGAGGATTTTGATACTGTGAAATTAGACACTGTAACAAATATTATTGCTATTAAAAACTTGGATATACTGTTTATTCTCATAAGTATTTAAATATTGTACTTTCAATTGAGTAAAAATATGAAGAAAACGGCTTAAAGACAAAATTTTTTTTGCTTTTTGCCAAAATACATTGACAAGTTTATAATGAAAATATGTCTGGATTAACATTGAAGATTTGGCGATTACTTTGATTCCGCGACATAAGTTCGCACAATAGCAACACTTGCATTTTGCATTACTTACTTGGGTAATGTAATATAATCAGTAGGGAGTTTGCAAAGTGAATAATTGAATATGAATGAGTTAAGAAATTTGCTTTGTTATACTTTGTTGAAAGTTCAATATGAATGCAGTACCTTTGTTAATTTGAGCATTGATTTCGACTTTGCCTTCGTGATATCCAAGAAGTTCATGAACAAGAATAAGTCCTAATCCTGTACCCTTTTCATTGAGAGTGCCCGGAGCAGAAAAGCTTTTCTCTTTTTTCATAAGTGACTCAATTTGCTCCTCAGTCATACCAATACCGTGGTCAATGATTTCAATAGTTACCGAATCATGATTTTCGAAGGCGTTTATATTTATTTCAGAATTGAGGTACGAATATTTGATTGAATTGCTTATTAAATTTCTCAATATCGTGGAAAGCATGTTCAAATCGGCATATATGACTAAATCACTTGCAATCTGCAAATTTATATTGATTTGCTTATGGTTTGCATTCAGTTTAAACAAGCTTATGATGTGTTCCACTATACCCTTAAGATTAATGTGTTCAGGATTGAATGAAATCAAATCTCGTTGAGCAAGAGACCAAAGCAAAAGATTTTGGAGCAAATCATTCAAATTGACTGCAGAATTTAGAATTTCTGCATTCAACTCATCGTATTCATTATCATTCAATTTAATTTCTTTATCTTTGACCAAGCTAGCGATACCTATTATCACGCTGAGTGGATTTCTGATATCATGTGCAATAATCGAGAAGAATTTATCTTTTGTTTCGTTCAATTGCTTCAACTTCACAGAATTTTGTTCGAGAATGTCATTTTTGTGTTCCAATTCTTCGTTCTTCTTTTTTACTATATTTGCCAACTTAGATACAGCATAATATCTGTTCCAAATCACAATAGCAATAATAACAATCAACACTATGCTTAACAGCAATGAATTGAATTTTGATTCTTTTTGCTTGTTTTGGGCACTCAGAAGTTGAATTTGAGCTTCTTGACGGTCGAATTCTAATTCTGTTTTTAATTTGGATACATTTTCGTTGTAAAGATTCAAATTCAAAGAATCGGAATATTGCTTTGATAATCTAATGTACTTAAGAGATACTTTGTAATTACCCATAGAATCGTATATAGTTGACAACAAATTAGCACCTTCAGCCATAAAATTGAGAGCAC
>JAGXRP010000078.1 GCA_018335795.1 Desulfobulbaceae bacterium
TTTTACTAAAGAAGCTGTTACAGGATGGCAGGGTATTTTTGTTGAGGAAGCCGCCGCCTTCACACAACGCTTAACAGGCTATGGCTCTGCCCAAATAAACATTTCAAAGGAAGTAAAGCTTCTAGTACAAAGCGTCATTATCAGGGTTTTGTTTGGACGACAAGGGAAGCAGAACAAAGACATCGAACTGATTGAGTGTATTGATACGATTGTGGCTGGCGTTTTTTTTGCCTTAGTTACAGAAGTATTGGGTAAGGGAGGATTAAGCCTATTATTCGTGCCACAGAATCGGCGGATGAAAAAAGCGGTTGCCCGTTTTGTTGCTTATGTGTATGACGAAATAGACCGCAATAACGAAGCATTCAACCATAACCTTATTGCTTTGATGGCGGACGCTAAGGACAAGAATACGGGATACGCCATGACTAAGGAGTTGTTGAAAGACGAAGCAGTAACCATGTTTTTGGGCGGGCAAGACACCACAATCAACACGCTGGTATGGTTCTTTTATATGATGGGGCTTAACCCTAAAGCACAGGACAAAATTATCAATGAAGTGATGAGCTTCAAGGACGATGAGATAACAGCCGCCAATTTAGCGAAATTAAGCTATACCAGAGCCGCGCTTAATGAGACTTTGCGCCTATACCCGCAAGCGACAGGACTCAGCCGGGACGTAGCTAATGATATTATGATCGGCGGACATCCTGTAAATAAAGGGGCTTCGGTTGTGTTGAGCATTTATGTAACCCACCGCAACCCTGGCATTTGGAAAAAGCCGGATGATTTCTACCCGGAGCATTTTTTAGGGCAACAAGAAGGTTATCGCCACAAGTTCGGCTTTTTGCCATTCGGCGCTGGCATCCATAATTGTATAGGCAGGCATTTGGCAGAGCTTGAAATGTTAACCGTTATAACCACATTCTATAGAAGCATGAAAATAACAGGGGTTAACAACTTAAACGAAAAAGTTAGCTTTAGTCTTAAGCCTGACAAAGACCTTATTGCCACAGTGAGCAAGATATGAATAAAGCAACGGCTTTTGATAAATTATCAACGCCCATTGAGCTTAGTTTGATTGTGGCCGTCAGATATGATTTGGTAACGAATGATTTGCAGTCGCAAATTGACCAAAACCAAATTAAGTTGAATATTACCCAAGTATCTTCACTTGAAGAATTAGAGAATGAACTCAAAAAAAATACACATGATTTCATAGTTACGGAATATACGTTTGGTAACGCCGATATTTGGAAAGTAGCCAAGCTAGTAAACTCTAGTTCGTTGTCACGATATACAATCCCTATTTATCTACTTAAGGATGATGCAGGGGCAGACATACCGAATTTCTTGGCTAATGAGCAGGGCTTTACAGTTGTTGACCTAAATCGACTTGGCGGGGTTTTGAGGGATGACCTTATAAATAACCGAAGACAAGGCCATACTAGGGGTAATTCTCTTAAAAGGTCAAATACCTTATTGGCGATAGAGGATGATGAAGATGCCGCAGAGCTAATCAGGATTAATCTAAGCGACCTTTACCAGATAGACATTGCTTATACGGGTGAGGCAGGGTTGGACTTATGGCTAGCTAAACGGCACAACTTAATCCTGCTCGACTACAATCTGCCATCCATGCAAGGCGACAAAGTGTTGGAAAAAATCATGAATGTTGATAAGAACCAACCAGTTATTATTATGACAGCTTATGATCTCCCCGATAGGAATAGGGATATGATACTGCATGGGGCAAGCGAATATTTATGCAAGCCATTTGAAATGGATGTCCTTAGAGAGCGGTGCCAAAATATATTGAGCAAGGCCAAGCATATCTACCATTTATCGTACACAGAAAGTAAAATGGAGTCTCTTGGTAATTTACTTTGGTTAATTGACCATTACCTTAGCCATCATGAATACGACAAGGCGAAACGCGTTATAAGTGCTTCCAGGCTGCTTGTCCCGTTTATCCCGCCCGAAGATGAACAGTCTGACCTTTTGGACAAGGAAGGGTAACGGTGAATATCGTCCCTTTGCCGTTGTTGGGGCTTACGTTTATGTTACCGTTCATTTTTTTAACCAATTCATTGGCTATGGAAAGGCCGAGGCCATGACCACCATACTTTCGGCCTAAACCCATATCTTCCTGCCAAAAAGGTTCAAATATTTTATCCTGATTTTCCAGGGCTATCCCGCAACCTGTGTCACAGACTTGCAGTTTCATTAGGTTGTCGTTTGCTACCCACTTAACCATGACATCACCCCCGGCAGTAAACTTGAAAGCGTTCGTCACCAAATTGATAATGATATGGCTCAAGGCTTCCTTGTCAGTGAAAATTTCAATATCTTCACCCTGTAAACTCACTCGGTTTCGATTACGTTTCCTTAACGGAGCTGCTTTTTCCAAGCACTCATCTATGATGCTTTTAATATTTGACATTGAATAATTCAAGACAAATGAATCTGCCTCAAGCCGCCCTTGCAGCAGTATGTTTTCAATGGCGGCCTTTAATTCAAATGCCCGTTTTAATGCCCTAGATACGTAGTCACGTATATGTGATAAATCACTTTTCTCAATATCCCTTGCCAGGGCTTTTTCCACTGATTGCATGAACCCTATAGTGGCATGAAGTGGTGTTTTCATCTCGTGCGCGACTAGTGCCATGATCTGGCTTTTGTATACATTGGCCGCTTCGCTGCCCTCAAGCGCAATTTTAAGTTGATTAGTCCGGTTTTTAACCTCTTGTTCAAGTATTTTTTCGTTTAGCTCTATTTTGTTGAGCATGTTATTAAAAACCTCTTGCATCATTTCTATGTCTGGCGACCCTGACAAGAATGCTCGTCGGCCACGCCCACCTTGCCCGACAAATTTCAATACATCTACCATCTCTACTATGGTAGACGTAAACTTTCTTGATATTAGGCTGACCAGGCCATATATCAGCAATGAAAAGCCAGCGATGACCAGTGTCGATGTCGTCAACAATTTATTTACAATTGCCAGGTAGTCTTTGTTTGATACGACTAACTCAACATTGCCAATAAACTCGCCTTGATGTTTTATAGGTGCAGAAAAGCACCAATAAGAGGTCGCTTCAACAAATAACGGTTCGTGGAAAAACTGGCTGACCCAAGGGCATTGACCGGTATGCCCAGAGGCTGCGAACTGCTTGTGATTTTCCTTATAGATTGCAGCCAGCTTGATATTCTTGTCAGTAACCATATTTTCCACAACGACATTACCGCCCTTGAGTGAAGCAAGGACAAGGGATGGCTTTGCCGTTTCTGAAAAACTTATTGCATAGTTTTTCCAGTGTTGGGAGGTGTAACTGTAGGCATATTGTGACAAGGCCACGTTCAGTATGTAAATTAAAAGGCAGGAAGCTATACAGATCGCCCCGAACACGAATAAGTTATAACGCTGCCTGAAATTGAATCGTACGAACAAGGAAGTCATTTAATTGTAACCGCAAACAAAGCTTCTATGGACGGCACGAACTGGAGTTCAAGATGTTGGGCGATACGCCTGTTTAATGCGACATCTATCTTTGCGACTGTTTCATAAGCCGGTATATTTTTGCTGGTCAAATTCCCAATTTGCTCACCTAGCGCGGTGGCGTTTGGGTAAAAGACCATTAGCGCCCCATTTTCTAAATGCCACATATTAGTGGAGAATAGTTTTATGTTCTTGTCCCATGCGGTTAGCCCAATCTTAAAAAGTATCTCATCAGGCAGATTAGGGGGCAGAAAAACAGCATCAAATGAGGTTGCTACATTTTCAACAATTCTGCCAAGTTCACGAATCGTTGATAATGAATCGTTGCCGTCGAAGGTTACAATATTAAGGTCAGGGCTTTGAAAGCCTGTGTCGGTTTCAATGGTCTTATGGCCGCGCTCTTGGATGATGAATATGCGCCGTATGCCTGGCATAAAATGGTTGAGCCTTGCGGCTACGGCCTTGTCGCTGAGAGATAGACTTACACCATTGAAAGCGGAAGCTTTGAAAGAAAAAAGGCCGGCAATGGTCTTATTACGGAAGGGTAATGCAGCAACGGTTTCAGCCGCATTTTTGCCAAGCGCAATAATAATGTCCGGGTTCGCTTGGGTAATTTGTTGTTTTAAGAGATCGGTGTTATCAAGTAAAATTTGTTTTTGTAAATCCCTTGTTTTATTTTTTATCCCTTCAAGGACATCATTGTAGATTGGTTCTTGTTGTGCTGTTGGTGTCTCGTAAACGCATAATACCTTACGTCTATCCGCAAACGAGGTTTGGGTTACGGCAATGAGAAATAGAAGCAATAATTCATATATCAGTCGATTCATGAAGTCCCTTCAGATGCCTGAGTTTTCTCACAAGGGGTAAATGGTCTACCCCTATCAGGTCTGTTTTTCTCCAATACTCTGATGAATCTTTACCTTGCAACCAAAGCAAGATTGACTGCACTGTAATTTGACATAGTGTGATAGTGCCACGACGTTTGCTGGATGGTGCGCTTGCCTTGTAAAATTTGATAGCCCTTAAGACGCACTCAACAGGATCGTATTTCTCGCCTTTTGTTTCACCTGTTTCATTATTTAAACGAACAATGAATTCCTTAATATCGCTTTGTATCGCCAACATAATCAAGCAAGCGGACAGTACCCCCGTGTTAAAGATTTTAGCTTTAAGGTTCAAGGCATCCATCAGTAAAAGTTCTTCACTCATTACTGAGACCGCCTTTTTCATGTCTATTTCATCCCGCCATTGCCTACGCTTGTCTTGGTAAATACGCTGGTTTCCGCGCAGCGCAATATTAAGGGCTTCGCTGATGAAGCCATTGCGTATGCGGTCTGAAGATAAAACTAACCCCAAATCATTAAAGATTAGCTTGATTTCATCTTGAGGGCTAGGTGGTTCATTGTTAACCGTATGCCCAAGGCTTTGAACCAACTGCCCAAAAAGTTTGGCATCTACTTCGTAAGTTTTTGCAAAAAGTACGTCAGGTATTCCTTTTTGTCCGGTCAAAAACGCCTGTTTTAGATGCTGGCCGTCCAATTTATACAAACTATCCCCCATTTTTAATAGGCTCACGGTACTAACGTATGCCGATAGTTCCGGTAGTTCCTGGTTAAGCAGCCATCTTGATATTTCGCAAGGCTTGAAAGCTGAAAATAAGGGGGTTTCTTCAAGCCGCAGCCACAAGCTAAAAGAGAGCTTTGTCAACAAGTCATCAACCTATTTTATGTGAATTACTATGAACAATAAATCTGTGCATTAAAATTATGCACAGATATTGATATTATACAACGATAATGATATTATTTTAAAAAAGTGTGCATAATTTTAATGCACAGAAACGTTGGGATGATGATAATGCATAAACAAATCTGCATAAAGTTGTTGCCCGACGGGCAACACATTCAGTCACTCGTCCTTATTTTTATGAGCGTTTTGCTTTAGTTTTCCCCATTGTTCAATGATTAAAGTTTCTATCCAATTGGTGACTGTACGGTTTTGCGAGGCGGCAAGCTCATCAAGCTTTTCCTTATGTTCAGGAATTAAGCGCAAATGAATGGATATTTTATTTTGTTTTTTTTCCGCCATATCTTATATAAATTAAATAAATTGTACAAAAATGTACATTAATGTTGCAAATATGTACATTAAATGATAGATTTTAACCATGTTAGGTCTGACTTTGCAAACCAAGTATAGATTATCAAACCTAATCATTAAAAGTGGCAAAGATATTTACATAAAGCGGTGGATTTACTTGATGCCTGGAACACTGAGCATGAAGGTGGTTCATTTTTAGTTAAAACTTATTAGTAAACCGAAGGCAGCACAATGGACAAATCAGACGAAAGCTACGCTACAGTCAAAGAAAGAGCCATAAAAAAGCTTGAGCGTGACATGGGGGCGATGCTTTTGACAACTCTGCATGATCCTAAAACCGTCGAGATTATGTTGAACTCAGACGGACGTTTATGGGTAGAGCGACTAGGCGAACGGATGGAGTGTTTTGGAAAACTCCGGCCAGCACAGGCCGAAGCAATCATAAAGACGGTCGCGGGCTTCCACGGAAAAGAAATTAAAACAGCAACCCCGTTGCTGGAAGGGGAGTTCCCTATCGACGGATCACGCTTTGCAGGTCAGTTACCGCCAATTGTTCCCTCCCCAACTTTCGCCATCAGAAAAAGGGCGATAGCCATCTTCACACTCTTGCAATATGTAGAAGATGGCATTATGACAACCGCTCAATATGAAGCCATAAGAAAAGCTATTGTCGGACATAGGAATATTCTGGTTACTGGCGGCACAGGTTCAGGGAAAACTACATTGGTTAACGCCATAATAAACGAAATGGTTTTGTTGTTCCCGTATGAAAGGATCGTCATTATTGAGGATACGGGCGAAATACAATGTGCCGCAGAAAACTTCATCCAATACCACACCACAATAGACGTGTCGATGACACGGTTGCTTAGGATAACCCTGCGCATGAGACCAGACCGCATCCTTGTCGGTGAGGTGCGCGGCGAAGAAGCGTTGGATTTGCTTGATGCTTGGAATACCGGCCATGAAGGCGGGGCGGCGACACTCCATGCGAATAATGCTGTTTCTGGGCTTACGCGCTTGAAGTCTCTTATCTCACGTAACAAATCAGCACCATCTGAAATCGAGCCGCTTATAGCGGAAGCGGTTCATGTTGTAGTGCATATTGCCCGAACCCAAGAAGGTCGTCGCGTAGAGGAAGTCCTAGAGGTATTAGGGTGTCAGGATGGCGAATATCAATTAAAAAACTTAAATGACTAACCTAACCACAACGGAGCATCAACCATGAGAAAAAACCATACCTTCACACTGCCTAGCCTGTTCTCTAATGTTGCGGCAGGTGTCGCTGCAATGCTATTGCTGTCCCTGTTGCCAGAACAGGTGTTTGCAGCAACAGGCGGCGGAGGTGGGCTTCCATACGAATCATGGTTGACATCCCTAACCAACTCAGTCACTGGGCCAGTAGCCTTTACATTATCTATTGTCGGTATTGTAGTCGCGGGTGGTGTACTTATCTTCGGCGGTGAACTTAATGCGTTCTTTCGAACTATGATTTTCCTT
>JAGXRP010000079.1 GCA_018335795.1 Desulfobulbaceae bacterium
TGAAGTTCAAATGTGGTTGCTTTTTTTATAAAAGACTTATACTTGGTTTCAGCTTTCTGAAACTCCTTTGTTAAATCTCCCCCTTTTAATGCCATCAAATAGGCTTTGTTCGTAATCAAAGGCAACGAATAACGAATTAAAACAATAAGCGGCACTGTTCCCCTGCTGATAACAAGATCGATTTTACCTTTATATTTTTCAATAAATTCCGGGTCTTCCACTCTTGAATTTTCGGCGGTAACATTCCCAAGCAAAAGTTTTTCTATAAACTCCTTTATTGCATCTATTTTTTTTCCTGTAGAATCTACTAAAATACCCTTCAGTTCAGGACGCATAATAGCCATTGGAATTCCCGGCAGTCCCCCGCCCGTACCAACATCCAGAAATGTATTACATTTTTCGGGCAAGTATTTTGTTATATATGCGGATATAAATATGTGATTTTCAATTATTGAGTTTATATCCTTACGGGAAATAAGGTTAAGGGATTCATTTTTTTCAACTAAAAGTTGAGCATAATGAGCCAGCCGCTCCATGTAAATTAAATCTGGATTATACCCGTTTTCCCAATAAAAAGAAGTAATTTGCTTAAGATATTGCTCTTTAGTATCAGCCATAAAGCACCTGTATAAAAATATTAATTTTACTTTTTCAAATATACCAATAAAATGGAAATATCGGAAGGTGTTACTCCCGAGATTCTTGAAGCTTGACCAATAGAACGTGGTTTAATTTTAATTAATTTTTCACGACTTTCTGTAGATAAACCTTTTAATTTTAAATAATTTAAATTTAAAGGAATGTTGTAGTTTTCGTATCGCTCTAATCTTGCGACTGCATCATACTGTCGATCAATATAGCCTTCATATTTGAGTTCCACCTCTAATTGAACAATTACATCGGGATTGTTTAATAGTTCATCGACTATCGGATCATATTCTTCTTTGAGTAGTTTTAATATAGCTTCAAGTTGAATTTCGGGACGTTTACACAATTTGGCTATCGATTCCGAAAATTCAATAGTTGGAGAGTTATTCTTTTCCATAAGTAGATTAACTTTTCCCGGAGTAATTTTCTTTTGATTACAAAACTCCAGACCAAAATTGAATATTTTTTTATCTCTCTCACAATAGCCGAATTCCTCTTCTGAAAGAAGACCCAATCGATACCCATGCCCGGAAAGTCTCCTTTGCGAATTATCCTGTCTTAAAATCAGCCTGTGTTCCGCCCTCGAAGTAAACATTCTGTACGGTTCATCAGTCGATTTTGTTACAAGATCATCGATTAGGACACCTATATAGGCTTCGCTTCGCTTCAGAACAAATTCCCCTTCTCCTTTAATTTTTAATGCAGCGTTTATTCCGGCTATTAATCCCTGAGCGGCTGCCTCTTCATAGCCGGAAGTTCCGTTCACCTGTCCTGCAAAATAAAGACCGGCAACTAATTTTGTTTCAAGTGTCAAATCGACCTGGTGTGGCGGGAAATAATCATATTCTACAGCGTAGCCCGGACGAACCATTTCAACGCTCTCAAGTCCTTTGATTTTAAATAAGGCTTCCGATTGTATTTCTGCCGGCAATGATGAAGAAAAACCGTTTAAATAAATTAAATCCGAATCTAACCCCTCGGGTTCAAGAAACAAGTGGTGTTGTGGTTTGTCAGAAAATCTTACTATTTTGTCTTCAATTGAAGGACAATACCTGGGACCCACACCTTTTATTAAACCCATAAACAATGGAGAATCTGAAAAACCTTTTTCTAAAATTTTATGAACTTCGCTATTTGTTTTTGTAAGATAACAGGACAACTGTGGTAAGAAAGGAAATCTGCTCCTATCAGTTCGAAAAGAAAATGGTTCTGGGTTTTCATCTCCCGGCTGTTCTTCAAGAATCTCCCAGTTAATTGAGTTTTTTCTTAATCGCGGAGGAGTTCCGGTTTTTAATCTTCCGGTTTCAAAACCGACTTTAACCAAAGAATCCGTAATGCCGGTTGAAGAAGCTTCTCCAAATCTTCCTCCTTGAAACTGATTTCTTCCCGTATGCATTAATCCATTAAGAAATGTTCCCGAACAAAGTATGACTGCTTTTGAACCAATGAATTCTCCTTCTTTGGTTAAAACACCTTTGGTGATGTTCCTCTCAATTATAATATCTGTAACACTTTTTTCGACAATACAAACCCCAGAACAACTATCTACCACATTTAGAGCGGCTTCCGAGTATAATTCTCTGTCATTTTGGCTCCGTGTTGCCCACACTGCCGGACCCTTTGATCGGTTTAAAACTCTAAATTGAATGCCGGAATTATCTGCGATAATGCCCATAACCCCTCCGAGAGCGTCAATCTCTTTTACAAGATGCCCTTTAGCAGACCCTCCGATTGCCGGATTGCAGGACATTCTGCCCAATGCGTATCGCTCCATCGTGAATAAACCGGCTTTTAGTCCCATTTTAGATACAGCACAGGCAGCTTCGATGCCTGCATGTCCCCCACCAATTACTATTACATCAAAATATTTATTCATTAATTTTTTACCGTTTCACGTGAAACCGGTTTTTATTCTCCTTTATTTTCTAACCTAAACAGAAATATTGGTTCATCAGTTTTACTATTACAAGTTTTTCTTGCTGAAAGTCCAATCTTTACAAATCCGCTTTTTTCTAAAACTTTCACTGAGGCTATATTTGATTGAAAAACTTCAGCAAAGATTGTTGTAAGCTTTAGTTCTTGAAAAGCAAATGTTATAAAAAGCGGCAGCGCTTCCTTAATTATACCCCCACCCCAATTTTCTCTTCCGATCCAAAAACCTATTTCTCCCACCCTCTCTTTATTTTTCCTCAAATTCATTCCAATAACTCCAAAAATTTTACCCTCTTCTCTATCGGATATGGCAAAATGATACGATTCCCCTTTCATTTTCCATTCTTTTACAAAACGGATAAATGATCTTGCGGATTCGAGTGTATATGGGTCCGGTAACTCTGCCAAATATTTAGTTACTTCTTTATCTTGAAGAAATTCCATAATTCGGAAAGCATCTGCTTCAATAAGTTCTCTTAAAATTATTTTCATAAATGTTTCACGTGAAATATATGAATTTGTTTTTTTACTTTCCGATACAGAATTTGTGAAAGATATTATTCAAAATATCGTCTGTTGTTACTTCTCCGATAATTTCTCCAAGCGAATTCTCTGCATTTCTTAAATCGACTGCAATAAATTCCTCACTTAACCTCTTAGATGCTGAATTAAGAGCGTTTTCAAGACTATTTTTAGCATTTTTCAATAAATTATAATGTCTCACGCTCGAAATAATTGCTGTTTTTTCGGAATAGGCATTCGTACCAAAAGCTTTTTCTTTTAAGACATGAAACAACTTCGCAATTCCCTCTCCTGTTTTTGCAGAGATATAGACATCAGCAACGATTTTTTCGCCCGGTTTTTTATCAATTTTGTTCAAAACTGTAATTATTTTCT
>JAGXRP010000080.1 GCA_018335795.1 Desulfobulbaceae bacterium
CGCGAATCCGTCCAATTCGTTACTTCTAAGCGATGCGTAAGTTAAATCATAAGCAAACAGCATTTTGATTCGATAAAAATTGAGTTCTGCATTCGTCCCGCTTGAGTAAACAAGATTATGATAAACACTCAACGGCAGTGGTCTGAGATAATAATTTGAGTAGTTGTTCTGGAAATTCAGAAAAGAATTCAATTTAACTATTGATGATATTCTCTTTTTTAGTGAAAGAATATTATTCCAATTTTTATCAGTTTGATTAGAAATCGAAGGAGGAGTACCGGTTTCTAAACCGGCAATTTCTTTATACTGTCTTGTAAAGCTAGAAATCAATTTGACACTTAAATCCGTAGTGGGTTCAAATGAAAGATGTAAACCGACGTCATAGCCATTATATCCCGAATTCTCTCTCTCCTTTTCTGTACTCTCTCCGGCATTATCAAAATAGTAGCGGTAATTCCCTTTTGAAGAAGTGGTTGTGTAAAAAACACGTGAAGTAAAAGAAGATATTCGTTTACCAACAGCTAAAGAATAATTCTTAGTAGAAAACGAACCGAAGGAAACACCGGCAGTAAAATCGAAATTGCTACCGGTTGTTAGACTTGCGGGTAAAATATTTATAACCCCTCCGATTGCTTCGCTTCCGTAGAGAGCGCTTGCACCGTTACCGATTATTTCAATGCTTCCTATCTGGTTTTTAGGTATTAATGCAAGGTCTAAGCCGGAGTTTTGAAATGAGTTCATTCTAATTCCGTCGTACAAAAAAAGCGTATTGGAAGAACCTAATCCGTTCGTTGATGCGGTTTGAAGTGAAAGGGAGTGTCCGTATGACCTTACAAACACCGAGGATGAGTTTTTAAGAATATCCCCCAATCTAGTACCGTTGCTATTCCGTATAAATGATGAATCCAGAACTTCAATTCGTGTATCGGAATTAGCAATATCGGTTGTAATCCTTTTTGCAGTAACAACAATAGGATTTAAAGTATGATTAATTAAAGTATCTTCTCTGCCGGTAGATTGAGGAGAAACATCAATTAAAGTAAAAAAAGTAATTAGCAAAATGCTTACAGCGAGCATTTGCATAAATGAAAACTCCGTTGTGCTTTAGCGAGTAGAGATGAGTAAAAAGCAAAACGGAGTTTTTAACCCAATCTCTTTCGCGAAGATTGAATAATTACTAACTATTTACGGCAGGTCTCCTGGCTTTCCCGGTTTCGAAAGTCTTCCCATTCTTTTGTGAACAGTGACTAAAATATCGAAACATATCTCAAATCGAAGTCGGGTAAACAGTTGCGCGACAGCACCGGATTTTCACCGGTTTCCCTATTCTTCCCTATAAGGGGACACCGTAAAATTATTTAAGAACTGATGCAAACTTAAGGTTAATTAAATAATAATCAAAATACGATTGATACGATATACGATATTGAGGTTTAAGATGTAAAAAATGCGAAGATTATTCCTGAGCAATCGGGAGAGTTATAATAAAGGAACTCCCTTTGTTAGGTTCCGATTCAACTTCTATTGTTCCGCTGTTTTTTTCAACAAATTCTTTGCACAATCCAAGTCCCAGACCCGTTCCTCTTTCGCCTTGAGTTCCCAACTGTGATTGCAATGTACTCAGGCTAAAAATGCTCTCTTTCGTAATCTCGTCCATTCCAACCCCGTTATCTTTAACCGTAATTCTGAGACTGTGATTTATTTTTCCCGAGTGGACTTCAATCAAACCTTTTATGCTTGTATATTTAATTGCATTATTAATTAAGTTCCTGAATACGACTTCCATCATATGGCGGTCTGCAAAAATCGTTTGGTCGGGATTCACATCATTGATAAATACTATCTCTTTTTTCTTTAATTGATTAGAGTAGAGAGACTCTATACTTTTTATAATATTAGCAACTTTTATTACAACAGGCTTAAAATTAATTCTTCCAGTTCTGGAAGCAGACAGATTCAACAAGTTTTCGAGAAGTTCATAAGTCATCCCCGATGATTCTCTTATATGTGTTATATATTCAATTCTTTGTTGATCGGACATCTGATAATAATCTTCTTTAAGAATATCAGAAAGACTGATTATCGCAAAGAAAGGATTTTTTAAGTCATGGGCGATAATTGAAAAGAGCCGATCTTTTGCTTTGTTCAATTCGGTCAATTCATTGTTTTTTGTCTCAAGTTCAATTGACTGCCCTTCTATAAGCTTATTCTTTTCATGTAGTAATAAGTTTGTTTTTTTTCTTTTGCTATTTAAGTAATATAATACGAAAGCTGTTACAGCCAAGAAAAACAAACCTGTTAGTGTAGCATGCAAAAAGAGTTTCTGTCTCTGGTTTTCATATTGCTGCATATCAAGGATTCGCTGATACTTTTCAAACTCGAACTTGTTTTTAAGGTTATCAAGTCTCCTCTGGACATCTTCATTGTCTATTTCCGCCTTGTACTTATCATACTCTTTAAGAGCATTTAACGCCTGGTTTGTATTCCCTAGTGACTCATATACTTCACTTAAATCTTTATAAGCATCCCTAAGAAAACTTTTAACATTAATAGTTTTACTAACCTCTATACACTTTTCGAAGTGATTTTTTGCTTTTAAGAAATCTCTTTCTCTTTTACTAATGATACCGAGATACTTATTCGCCTCGGCTACACGTAGCGGGATGTTTTCTTCAATTGCAATTTGAAGTATCTCCTCGAAATATTTTTCTGCTTCTTTAAGATTATTTTTTCGAAGGTAATTTTCACCTAATCCCTTAAGTGAAATTATTATGCCTCCCACTGAATTGATCTGTTTATATACTTCAAGTGATTTAGTAAAATAGTAAACACACGAGTCGTCATTAATTTCTAAAAATGCCGCCCCCAATGAATTATAAGCGTACCCGGTAGCTTCCAAATCCTCTGCTGCTTTTGCATAGACAATACTTTCATTATAGTATTCGATTGCTTTCTCAATCTGTGCCGTTTCCTTATACACAATGCCTATATTGGTTAATATTAAAGCGGCATTACCAAGCTTGTTTTGTTCTTTATTCAGGTTCAGCGCCGGGACGTAGTATTCCAATGCTTTGTCATAAATCGACCACTGATAATAAACGGTTCCGATATTATTTAATGTGGAGGCGAGATTTTCTTTTTCTTGTAACTTCTCTCTTATCTTT
>JAGXRP010000081.1 GCA_018335795.1 Desulfobulbaceae bacterium
TTGATTCTCGAATCAAACGGCAGAAGATTGATGCAAAAAGTATCGGTTGTTAAATAACAGCTATTACATACAATTACTAAAAAAGGGGCTTAAAAGCCCCTTTTTTTAATGGTATAAGTGAGATTATTGATAAAACATAATATATTGATGAATTTTTATAGAAAACTGTTTGTTTTTTTGAAAATTTTATTTATATTGCTTCTTGGTTTTTATTATTAGGAAGAAAACATTTTAGTTGTTGCAAACTTAATAATTTGTTTTATATGAATATGCCATTAAAAAAATACTAATATTTACTAATTTTATGAGGTGTTTTATGTATAAATTTCGACTTTCTGCAAGACTGATTATGGTCGGGTTGCTTTTTGCTATGTTTGGAGCAATGACAAATACAGCCAACTCACAGACCTACTGTGAGCCCTATTATTACTACTCTTCAAACTACATGGGAATTGATTATGTAGAGGTGGCTGATATGACAAATTCGTCGGGGTGGACAAAATCTCCAGGTTATGCTTTTTATAGTTCGAAAACTGCTACCATGAAGCCCGGACAGACAATCGACTTCTATGTAGAATTTGGTTATACCTACGCTATGGAACTTGCAATATGGATTGATTGGGACCAGGACGGTAAATTCGCTAAAGAAGAAGCTGTTTATACGTCCAGTTATGGTGAAAGTTATTGGGGATATGAAAGTAGTTTCAAAGTGCCGGATAACGCTAAAATCGGCAAAACACGGATGAGGATTATGTCGGAATATACTTGGACGTCAGGTGGCTCAGTATCTGACCCATGCGGTACAAGTTACTATTATGGTGAATGTGAAGATTATGTTGTGGATGTGCTACCAAATGCACCTGACGCACAAATTACAGCAGTCACTTCCCCATCAAAACCATGGCGAGTTGGCAACCATATGGTCAATGTCACTCTAAGAAGCAATAATAAAGCACCCTTGAAAGATTGCTTCATAGACTGGTGGGTAAACAACGTATTCCAAGGTTCATATAAGTGGACAGGTACTCTTGATGAAGGAAAAACGACCTCAGTCTCTTTAGGAAATTTCAATTTTGACTATCCGACAAACGGGCCATTCGGAGCTTTCGAAGTGAAAACACAGGTTCGTAATGCAAATGGTTTTGCTGCCGATGCAGACCCAAGCAATGATATTTTATTATCAAATATTACACCAATACTTAACGATGCAGGTGTTGTCGGCTTCTTTGGTCCACCGGAAGGTTTTGGGCCTGGTGTCACTCAAGTTAGAGCACGTGTACGTAATTATGCACCTAAACCATTGACAAGTGTCACTATTAATTGGAAAATGGATGGAGTTGACCAAACTCCTGTTACAATAACAGGGGTAAATATAGCTCGAAATGAAGTAGCTGACTTAGTTCTTGGAACATATAATTTTTATGCAAAAACACCGTTAGGACCATTCTCTGTAGAATGTGTATCTTCAATGCCAAATGGAGTAGCTGACGAAGATGCTACAAATGACAAATATGTTGGTGGTATCGGACCATCTCTTGCTGCAGGATATTATTACATTGGCGCTACAAATGCGCAATTCACTTCTCCCGCGGAAGCAGCTTCTTATATCAACTCGAGCGGTGTTTTCGGACCAGGCAAAGTTACTTTTGAAATACGCCCCGGAACATACACAGGTCAAGTTGTGTTGAACAGTCCCTTACCAAATAAAAACGAAATCGAATTCATCGGTGGCTCGAATTTCCCCGAAAATGTTGTCTTAGCTGCAAATACAACTCCACAAAACAACTTCGTGATTTTGTTGTCAGGATTGGATAATGTTACTTTCCGTAATATGACTATCCGCAATAACAATTCAGTTGGTGTGGGAGCAGGTATTATTATATCGGCAATTAACATCAAAGGTTTGGATTTGCTAAACGTAAACTTTTTAGGAGTTGCAAATTCACCAAGAAACAATGCCGGTTTTGCTACTTTGAACTTCACGAATTGTTCACCTGTAAACGTTTCACATTGTAATTTCTCAGGTGGTTCAGCTGCTTTCTATAGTATAATCAACTCAGGAAATAGCCCTGTAATTAATGTTAAGAATAGTAATTTCTCTAATTTCTCATGGCTTGGTGTTTACAACCAAATTGCTCCAAGTGTTAAGGGAAGTCAAGTTGAAATTTCTTTCAACAAATTTGATTACAACTCGGGCATAGTCCCTGTCGGTGGTATTGCATCGTGGAATTCTACTACGATTGCAAATAATGACTTTTCGGGTATAAGTGGAACAGGAGCACCGAATGAAGCAGTAATTTATGTCAATCATGCCACACAAAATCCTAACAATCCTGCTGAAATCATATCAAATTCGATTGTTGGATGTACTAATATTAACGGTATTTACGTTATGGGTGCTCACACATTAGTTGATAAAAACTACGTAAATATCAGTCAATCAGTCAATTACGGCTATG
Source organism: Desulfobulbaceae bacterium (assembly GCA_018335795.1). Classification (GTDB taxonomy): domain Bacteria; phylum Bacteroidota; class Ignavibacteria; order Kapaibacteriales; family UBA2268; genus PGYU01. The sequence continues at coordinate 2,460 of JAGXRP010000081.1, forward strand.
CACTTGTGAAAGCTGAAAATGCTTCCGGAGCAATTGGTAACAACCAATTAGCCGGCTCGAACATTTACGGTATGAATTTAATCAATTCTCCGAACTTGGGTGTATTCTACAATTCAGTAGTAACTGAAAGTAGTTTCTATCCTACAATTATGTCAAGTAGTGCAGGCAGAATCATGAGAAACATTTTCATGAATATTGGAACTGCACCTGCTCTTCAAGTTGGTATGGTCGTGAATTCGAATCAAAATATTTTCTTTACAAACGGTGGCACTTTGATTTCCGATAAAGGTGTTAATCGTGATTTGGAATCATGGCAAGACAAAGGTTACGACAAAGATTCACATTTTGAATTTATCGAATTCATTAGTACAGCAGATTTGCATATCAAAATCTATTCACCGAGCTTACTATATGGACTCGCACTTTTCAACTACTTTGACCAATACGCTCATAAAATCGAATCAAGCGATTTTGACGGCACTCCTAGAAATTCCTATTATGCAGGTTCTCATGAATTGGTTCTTGAAGTTGCATTGATAACCCAAAGCGAAGGTATCGTAAATTGCGTTAATTCCACAAACAATTACATTTCGGTTACATCAGCAATCGGTTACGATGCTCCGATGAATTACCAATGGTACAAAGACGGCGTTCCTGTGCCGGGTGCTACTGACCCGATTTTGTTCTTCAATAATTTGAAGCATCATCAAGCAGGTCTCTATCATGCTCGTATCGGCGGTCCGGGTGCAACTCCTCATGTATATTCGGCACCTGTTGCAGTTTATGTATTACGCCCAACTGAAATCACTCGTTACTCAGAAAATGAATTTGCTGAAAATGGTGGTCTTGCTACTTTATGGTTTGAAGCACACGTAAATGGCAAACCAATCGAAGACGCGATTATCAACGACGAAGTGAAAGTGCAATGGTATTATTATATTGATGGCAGTAATGACAGACTTTTGACTAACAACGACAAATTCGCAGGCGTAAAGTCAAATTACTTAACTATTCGTAATTTCCGTGCTATTGACGAAGGCGAATACTATGCTGTTATCACCGGTCAATGC
>JAGXRP010000082.1 GCA_018335795.1 Desulfobulbaceae bacterium
CGTCAGTTGTTCCAAAGTTAGTGTATCATCTTGGTTACAACTAACGACTATACTTTAGATTTATCCCTATCTGTAAATTATAACAACTGACGGGACATGAAAGATAGCCTCTAAGGTGCCAAGTCTGAACTATGATTACTGTACCGTCAGTTGTTCCAAAGTTAGTGTATCATCTTGGTTACAACTAACGACTATACTTTAGATTTATCCCTATCTGTAAATTATAACAACTGACGGGACATGAAAGATAGCCTCTAAGGTGCCAAGTCTGAACTATGATTACTGTACCGTCAGTTGTTCCAAAGTTAGTGTATCATCTTGGTTACAACTAACGACTATACTTTAGATTTATCCCTATCCGTAAATTATAACAACTGACGGGACATGAAAATGAGTAATCCGTAACACCCCCTAACCCCCTCTTGCAAGAGGGGGCAAGGCTTTTGGGGGATTTTCTTTTCCAATCTATTGATTGCTGATTAATTCCATAGCTTGTTTGATTGTTGCTTTGACGTGTTCAGCTGATTTGGTGAACATTGCTTGCTCGTCGGAAGTCAATTTAAGCTGGATGATTTCTTCGATGCCATCTTTGCCGATTTTAATCGGAACTCCAACGCAAACGTCGCCAATGCCGTATTCGCCGTCTAATAAGACTGTACATGGCAAAATACGCTTTTGGTCTTTGATGATTGCTTCTGCCATTTCGACTGCGGCTGTTCCGGGAGCGTAATATGCAGAACCGGTCTTCAAGAAGTTCACGATTTCGATTCCACCGTTGATAGCACGGTTTACGATTTCGTCAATTTTTTCTTTCGATAACAATTCTGTGACTGGGATTCCTGCAACAGTTGTATAGCGTGGAAGCGGAACCATTGTATCGCCATGACCGCCGAGCAATAGTGCTTGGATGTCGCGCATCGAGTAGCCTGTAGCCATCGAAATAAAGGAGCGATAACGTGCTGTATCTAAGATTCCTGCCATTCCGATTACTTTATGTTTGGGCAATCCTGTGACTTGAAGTGTAACGTATGTCATTACGTCAAGTGGATTTGAAACGACTATAAAATATGCATCGGGTGAGTATTTGACTGCTTGGCTTACGCATGACGAGACGATTGCGGCATTTTTGACCAACAAGTCATCACGTGACATTCCTGGTTTGCGAGCTAATCCGGCAGTCATTATTACGATATGCGAACCGGCAGTTTCTGCGTAATCGTTCGTTCCGTGGATTCTGGCATCTGATTGCAAAATTGGCATAGATTCGTACATATCCAAAGCTTTGCCTTTGGCAATACCTTCATCAATGTCTACCATGTAGATATCGTTTGCTAATTCTTTGTTTGCAAGGATTTGAGCAACTGTTGCACCTACGTTTCCGGCGCCGATAACTGTAACTTTCATTTTATTCTCCAAATTCATAAAAATATATATTTAAAATACCTAATTTACTTTAATTTCACTGTTCTTTCGGCATAAGCATCTTCAGTTTCGTAAACTCTTATTTTAAGCGAGTGAAGATTATCGAAGTACTTGAATTCCTTTTTTGCGATTTCGAGGAAAAATGTGACGATATTCTCGGATGTTGTCAGATAATCAATGACAAAGAGTTTGAATCCTTGCGATTTGAGAAAATCTATAACTTCAACATCATCTTTGTCGCACAAAAAAGCATGGTCTAATTGTTGCAAAATTGGCTTGAAAATCTGGTCAATGTCGTAGTAATCAACAACCATAGCCTCGTTGACCAAAGTGCCTTCCAATTCGATAATCAATCTATATGTATGACCGTGAATATTTTTGCAAGGTCCTTCGTGGAATGGAAGCCTGTGGCTCATCTCCCACTTATATTCTTTGCCGATTTTCGTCAGTTCCAATTTCAACTCCTTTTGTAATTCGCTTTTATGGTGGAAGTCATCCCACCGCGAGCCTTCCATTCCGTCACAATTTCCATCTCTTTTGGGTTGCAAGCCTCCACGAGTTCATCGAGAATGACGTTTGTGACTGCTTCGTAAAATATGCCCTTGCTTCGGAATTCGAGAAAATAGTATTTCAATGATTTCAATTCCAAACAGATAGCATCAGGAATGTATTTGATAGTAACAGTACCGAAATCCGGCAAACCAGTCTTAGGGCAAACGGAGGTAAACTCAGGGTTAACGTGAGTAATTTCGTAATTACGATTCTGGTTTGGGTTTTCGAAAGTTTCAATAGTCATGTAAACTCCAATAAATAAAATCTTGTTAAGCAATATTATATATAGCAAATTTATCACAATTTGTAGATATTAGAAAATTATTCGGGCAGAAAAATCAATTTATTACAAAGAATTTTCTAACTGCTGTGTAAGGACCTGAATTCATCGTAATAAAATACATCCCGCCGGTATATTTTGCAAGGTCAATTTGATAAGTATAGTAGCCTTTAGGGGCAATATAATCGGCTACGGTTTCTACCAACTCACCGGACGAATTGTAAATTCGTATTAGAGTAGGGCTTTCGATAGCGACTGTGTAATTCAATTCAGCTTCAGCATGATTTTTTGAAATGATTTGCTGGGTTTTTATGTCATAAACAAGTTTTGAGATGATAATGTTCCGAACGTGGCTGCCACAATAGGACATGTGCATTTGCCCATGATTAAACTTGTAAACAGCACAGGAATCTGCGGAATAGAAGCTTGCATCGTGAATTTCGACATCAATGGTACCGGAATCACCAAGCATGACGATAAATCCGGGCTTAATGATGTCATCTCCCAAAATCAAATCATGCTCTCCCTCACCCCAAATATGCAATAAATTATAATCATCATCAAGTGGAATAAGCTCTGCTAAGAGAGTATGCCAATCAATTATACCTATTCCCGGCTCTACTTTGTCAAAATATCTTAAATCATTTTTGCGGAATTTTAGAGTAATATCAAATTTCCTAATCGCCAATTCCGGCAGATTTTCCGACACTAAAGAAATTGGGAATTCGCGGTTCATAGGCAACCTATCAAGCATCAGTGTCAACATCCCGGGCACAACATTATTGAGAGTGTCGAGTTTGACAGCTAAATCATATCTTCGTGTTGTGGCTTTCAGTATTGCGGTTGCAGTATCAACATCAGAGAAAACACGGACAATAGCTTCGAAATTATCCTTGTAGTAAACATCCGGTTGGAAAGTAACATCAAGTTCGTAGCTATCACCTGGTTGAATTATCACGAATTCATCAATTATTTTTTCTATGTCAATTTCAAATGCATCAACATCGCCTGAAATTATTTTCATATTCATTATAAACGCTTCTTTATCGGTACTGATATTACTAAGTTTCAATTTACCTGTAGATTCTGTGCAATGAATGACACCGGCAAATGACAGATTTTCAAATGCTAATACTTGGTTGTAGCCTTCGCCTGTCAAGTAAACTATCGTTGTATCATATCTGAGTGGATTAGTTTTACCAATATATGCATCGTGATAAATAACAACTTTAACGATTCTTTTACCCGCACCTTCAGGACGGAAAATCACGGGTAGTCGCAAATCATTATTGCTTTTGAGTACTATATCTTTTGGTAATTCATCGAGAAATATAAAATCATTAATTCCCGGGAACTCAGTTTTTTCGATTTCAATTTTTTGTATTCTAAGGTCGGCAGTTCCCGAAAAAGAGCGCAAATATACAAAACCAGTATCAGTGCTAACATTATTTACAAGCGTTCTTTCGGCATAATTATAACCCTTTGCAAACAATTTAGGTAAGTAAGCAAAACCCCGCACATAATTAAACATTGAAACGATATTATTACCTTGAACTTCAATCTCAAGATTTATGCGAATTTCCGAATACCCTTCTTTAACGGGCGTATATTGGACCGGAATCAACAATTCGGTTAATTTATCAGGTTGTTGAGTATTTTTAGGATAAATCCTGACAGGTTTACTTGAAGTAGGAAAAAGAGATGCCTTTTGAGTTAATATTCTAAATTCAGGCGAATGTGGATTCATATAAACATTTGTCAAATCAATTGGTACATCACTATCATTTCTGATGACAATGAATTTTTCTAAAGTATCGCCCAATCTTAAAGAACCAAAGTTTACTGCCGTGAAATGAACTCCGGGTAAATAAGCTATTGCTCTTAATTTGCAGATGCTGTCGGGTCCTTTGGCATTACTACTGAAAACAATCTGGTCAAAAAACTCACCTTGTTGGGTAGGTTCGAAGCAAATTGATTTGAAATGGATTTCTGATTTTGGCAATACAGAACTATTTTTGATTGGCTGAGTCATTGTTTCAATAACATGAAATGAGCCGTTAATGTCCGGAGGTACAATATCTCCAAGAATTAATTGCCCTGTACCATCGTTATAAATTCTAACTCCGGGCTGAAATGGCGGCACATCATTACATAATTTAGAACCAATCGGTACAGCTCCGAAATCAATATCGTCAACTTGAATGTAAGGTTCGACACCAAAACCGAGCATTTTAGCATGGAATTCGAGGCAATTAGTTTTAACTACCAAGGAATCTGTATCAAATCCATCAGATGCAGTAATCTCAATCGGTTTATATTCGATTTTGATTCTTATTGTTTCATTTGGCTGTATTAATCGAATATCCGGTTCGATAGATACAATTTTATAAATTGTAGAGTTGACCAAACGTAATTCTTTAATTTCTATAGGGAATTCGCTTACATTGGTTATCCTTGATTCTAAAATTACACTTTTTCCAAGATATACATTACCGAAGCCTAATACTGATGGAGCTAATTCTAATGAGTCCGGTACATAAAGGACTGAATCGAATTTGAAATTTTTAGCAGGAGATGCATCATCATAAACAGCAAAAAGTCCAAATGCTTTCTTGTATTTATTAATGACGGACATTCTAAATGAAAAATTTGTATTCTTTTTTCCCGGAATGAAGTCTGAGTTTAGTTGGATTCCGGAAATATTTTCGGACTTTGATGCATAAAAAATCGGCTCGTTACTAATCCCGGCGTCGAGATTGAAAGTATCTGCATTCAATTGAAAATTGCGGATTTCAGTAACTACAAAGGCAAACTCTCCGCAATGGGAATTTGGATGTATTTGGGGCGGTAGAATGTCAACTGTATCAATTTGAGACACAAGAATGGTGCTTGGCAATACGAACAAAGTTGCCAATATTTGCAGATACAAACTTTTTAACCACGATTTCAGTTTGCTAAACATTTTTACCACTCATAATGTTATATACTGTATAAACACATGAAAGTGAAAAAAATTACAAAAAAAAGACAATCATCACAAATATTTTTTCAATAATTCAATCAAATCTTGAATTTCGAATGGTTTTGATATATAATCATCACAACCGGCAGCAATCGCTTTATCTCTATCTTCCGAAAAAGCATAGGCTGTGACTGCTAATACCGGAATTTTATATCCGGCGTTACGAATAAGATGGATGGCTTCATAGCCTGTCATAACAGGCATCTTCAAATCTAATAGTAGAACCCAAAATTGAACGTCGCTACTTACTAACTCAACAGCTTCTTTGCCATTGTATGCTCTGATGACTTGAGCTCCAAGTTTGATTAGAACACGTTCGAGAAATTTATAATTAAAGTCTTCGTCTTCGGCTATAAGAATGGTTTTACCTTTCAAATCTATCATGAGTGGCTCCCGAGTCTATTTTCCAAAATCAAATTAATTCTAATGCAAAGTTAATCAAAACTAATCTAAGAAAGACCAAAAATGTTCTTAAAAATAAAAAGTTATTAAATTAAATACATGCTTTATAAATTTAATCATATGTTTGAAGACTTGAAAATAAGTAACTCATATAAGCAATATAAATCAGTATCAGAATCGCTCCGTTTATTCTTCCTATCTTCATACCGAACAATGCCATTGGAATTATAATAGCTGAAGTGCCAATCATAACACCATAATCCAAATAGCTAATGCCACCTGTATTAATAGAATAGAATAAACCGGTCGCACCGAGAATCATAAGTAAATTAAAAATATTCGAGCCAACGGCATTGCCTATTGAAATGTCGCCCTCATTTTTGATTGATGCGACTACTGATGTTGCCAATTCGGGCAAACTTGTTCCAAACGCAACGACCGTCAAGCCAATAATAGCATTCGATGCACCAATATATTTGGCAATTCGGATTGCACCTTCAAGAAAAGTATGAGCACCAAGCATTAATATAACTAAGCCGGCTACAATGAGAAGTATGTCCAATATCGGTTTATCTGTTTTGGACTTTGGAATATCAAGGTCTTCTAGTTCGATTTTTTGATTATTCTTCTTAGAAAGCCAAACATTATAGTAAATATATGCAAAAAGTGAAATCACAAGTATTACACCTTCAAATTGCGATATTTCACCGTCAATTATGAAAAAGAAAACGAGAATCGAAAAAGCAATCATAATGGTAATATCCGCTTTGATTAACTGCATTTTGACTTGTATAGGTCTGATAAGTGCCGCGAGCCCAAGGATAAGAGCAATATTGCATATATTTGAACCGATTACATTGCCAATGGCAATTTCACTACTGCCTTGATAACCTGCAGAAAGACTGACGACTAATTCGGGACTACTTGTGCCAAAAGCTACCACAGTCAGTCCAATTATAAGTGGAGTTATTCCGATACGAAATGCCAGCTTCACAGAACCTTTGACTAAGCCTTCCGCCCCATAGTACAACATTACGGTACCCAAAATCAACAATGCAATTGCAAAGGGAATCGAATCTGTAGAAAAATCCATATAGTTTATTTTAATTTAAATGGATATTGACGAAGAGATGCTTAATTATTACTTCATTCTGCAAGTTTACGAATTCGTTCGACTACAGGAGGATGAGAATAATTTAGCATAACATAGAGTGGATGTGGAACCGGATTTGACAAATTATCAGTGCTTAGTTTTTTCAGTGCTTTAATTAAATAATCACCTTTGCCAACCAATTTTTTAGCAAAGCTGTCTGCCGCAAATTCATTGCGTCGCGATCGTGAATTCATCATTACAGATAAGATGCTTTCGATTGGCGAAAACAAAATTCCGAAAAATATCAAACCGGCATAAATCGGCATATTTGTCATATAAAAAGCTGAATACAACATTTCAGATTGCATAATTTGTCCTAAAAGAAAAAACAAAACAAAAGTGTGAACGAATCCGATTACCATGCCTTGTGTGATATGCTTCAACTTATAGTGCCCGATTTCGTGCGCCAAAACTGCAACAAGCTCTTCCTCCGAATGATTTTGAATCAATGTATCATAAAGTGCAATTCGTTTGTTCTTGCCAAAACCCGTAAAAAATGCGTTCGATTTAGTGGAACGTTTAGAACCATCAATTACAAAAATATTTGTCAGCGGGAAATTTGCTTTTTCAGCCATAGTAATTATTTTATCACGCAAAGAACCTGCTTCAAGTGGCACAAATTTGTTGAATAGTGGCATAATCCAAGTCGGCGCGATATAAGATAAAATTAATGAAATTGTTGTAACAAGCAAGAAACCTGTCAGCCATGCATAATTACCAAGTTCGCCAAAAACCCATAATATTGCTGCGAGAATCGGCAATCCAATGAGTATAGACAACAATATGGATTTGATTAAATCTTGGATGAACGTTTTTGGCGTCATTTTGTTAAATCCATATTTAGCCTCTATCACAAACGTTGAATACACTGAAAATGGCAACCCGATTAAAAATTGGGCAAAAACAAGAATACCGACGAAGAGCAACCCACGATAAATTTCGGAATCAGTGGTGCCGGAAACGACAGATTCCAAATACGGAAAACCACCCATAAACCAAAAGAGTGGAAATGCAACCAAAGCAATAGCATCTGATACCGAAGACATCTTGAGCCTGTCTGAGTAGTATGACCTAGCTTTTGTGAATTGTTCGTCCGAATATGTATCGGCTAGCTCCGCCGGCACTTTAGAAGCAAACATCTTTTTTTTATTCAGATGCTCAGAGATTAGAGAAATAAGAAAATTTACAATTAAAGTTAGTAAAATTATTGCAGCAATTATGTTCAAAATCAATCTCCCTAAAAAATAAATTTGACTATTACAAAAAAAAACGTTAAAATTAAATTCGGTACAAATGTAAAACAAAAAAAACAATTTAAAATGATGCAAAAATTACCAATAATAATGTTCATACTGTTATTTACTACAAGTATTCTTACAGCCCAAACATCTGAATGGCTTGAAAACATTACAAACAAAGTTGGGCTGGAAGACGTTTCAGTATCACGTTTATGGGTAGCCGATATTGACGGCGACAATTATCCTGATTTAGTCTTGGGTGGACCCAAAGCAACTCACAACACATTGAGAGTCTTCTTGAACCGTCCGGGTTCAGGTTCACCGAGCGACCCAAATAGGGTCTTTATCGAGTTCACGGATGAGTCAGGAATCAATCAAACGCGTGACGGAAGTAACCGCATGCGAATTTCGGATGTAGCAGCATTGGCAGATGTAAACAACGATGGGCATATTGATATTGTAACAAGTATATATTACCATAGATTCACAGGATACAAAGGCGAAAATGACCCGGGAGACCGCACTGAAGTATTATTAAACGACGGAACAGGCAAATTTACTCTTTACAAGTTATCGGGCTTGAATACAATTCAATTAGACCAAATTTTGCCACAAGGCTTGATAAATGCTTCGGGCATCGCATTCTTAGATTACGATTACGACGGCAACATTGATATGTATATTTCGACTTGGTTTACCGATTACTACGCAAGCACTGCAGATGTGAAACAATTAGATGTATTATTTAAAGGCAATGGCGACGGCTCATTTACTCGAGTGAATGATGCTGCAATTAATTCTGTTCGTGAGCCAATGTATGGTGTGAATGTTACAGATTGGAATAATGACGGATGGCAAGATATAGTCACATCCCCATATTGCAGGAGTACCGGAAGCGTATTTGCAAATAATGGCAACGGCACTTTCCGCGATGCAACATCAGATGCAAATTACAGCGCCCAGCATTTGTTACGGCACGGTCCCGGACTATTGTGCCAATGGGAAGCCAATCCGGCAGATTTTGATAACGACGGCGACATGGATTTACTGCAAGTTTTAGTTCATGGCGGTTATGGTGCAGGAGAAGGCAGAACGACAATTGCTGTAAATGGTGGCGAAGATAATGGTTATAGATACGAATGGGATGTTAATCTATTAAAACGAGATGCTCCGCTTAATTCACATTTGGGAGATATGGGAGCGACATGGTTCGACATAGATAATGATGGCAAACTTGATGTTGCAATTGGTCAGATGTCTTATCCACAAGCTAATCTCGAAGGTCAAGAACGACTTTATATACTTCAACAACATGAGGACAAAAGTTTCGAGGATATTTCCAAAAAGTTGGGCATTTTCTTCAGCATGAAGGAAGGGCATTCGATGGAACCAATTGATTTTGATTTAGATGGCGACCAAGATTTAATCGTAACGCGTCAAGCTCGGGATACATTACTTATTGATACAGTTATAAATGGTCAATCTCAAAAAGTTCAAGTGCCACGTGCTTATATGACAATAGTTTTGCTCGAGAACAAAATTGGAAATATGAACAATTGGACAGGAGTAAACCCCAAGATGCCTTTGGGTGTGAATCAATCAGGCATAGGAGCTCGAGTTACAGTTCACTCAGGCGATTTAAACCAAATACGTGAATTGCAAGCCGGATTGGGACATTTTTCTAATCAACAACCCTTCCTTCAAACAATCGGCATGGCACAAAAGAACAGGATTGATTCAATTACTGTGCGATTGCCCGAGAAAAATTTGCTATCGGTAAAAGTCTATAATCCGCCGATGAATGTAAATTTGGATATATTGCCAAACGGAACTTACAATATCATAAAAACATGGGCAGAACCACAAGCAATCATAGCTTTCAAACAAGCAAAACTTGATTTTGGGACAGTCAATGCAAATGAAAGCAAAAGCTCGGAATTCATTATTCAAAATATTGGCGATGCTGATTTAGTTGTGGAAAATTACACAATATCAAAGTCTTCTCCCATTTTTGAATTTACATCTAATACGGTAGGATTTACATTAGCTCCCGGCGAGGAACGCAGTATAGGAGCAATATTTAATCCCGACAAAAGAGGCTTGTTTATCGGCGAAGTAGAAATCATTTCTAATGCGATAAATGGAAGTCGCCGTGGCTACGATTTGGAAGGATATGGATTTGCTGACCAACCAATGATTGCCATTGACCAAAATTCAATAGATTTCGGTATAGTCCATATTGATACACCGAGAGTGAAGGAACTTATCATTGAAAATTTCGGTGAGTTAGCTTTAGAGGTTGATTATATTAATATAATCGGCAACAAAGACGACGTCTATGAGTTACTCGACGGACAAAATTTTGTCATTGAAGCAAAAAGTCAAAAAACAATTCAAGTCAAATTTTCACCAATTGAATATATTGATTACAATGCAAGTTTGAAAATTGGTTCAAATGCTTATAATGATAACGAAGTGTCAGTGAGTTTAAGCGGCACAGGCGACGGACCACGTCCTGATTTGGCTGCTGAGGAATCATATGACTTCGGGACTGCAGAAGTTGGCAGTTTCAAAGATATGGATGTTCAGTTAGGAAATTCCGGTGGCGGAATATTGACAATTGAGAAAATTGATATTATATTCAATAATGGAATTTTCGAATTGCTTGATTTCAATCCGCCTTATGATTTGGGAGCTAACCAAAATATGAATGTAAAAGTTCGATTCAAGCCCAAACAAACATCATCAATAAGCAAGCCTGTTGATATCACTACGACTTCATTTTTCCAAAAAGTTCGCCGAGTGTCATTCACGGGCACAGGTTATGACCCGTCGTCAGTTGAAGAGCTTTGTTGTTCGCACGAATTGAACATAGAATACTATCCAAACCCGACAGTTCAAGCAGGATTTGTCCAGATTCACAATGCAAATCCAAATTATCCGATTGAAATCATCATAAGCGACGAAAGCGGACGTTTTGTTAGCCAATCAACGCATGATTCGATGGGATCCGGGCTGATTACGCTAAATACCGAAAGCTTAAGTTCAGGAGTATATTATATCCAAATTTACAATGGCATCAAAAACGAAACATTGAGAATGGTGAAAGTGAGGTAGTGGGTGAAGCTGTAGTAAAGAAATTACATGTAAATTTTAAGACATTTAAACTTAGTTCATTCGTCTATCATAATGATAATTACAAGGATATTTATGCAAACTATAAGAATTGACATAGTAAATCCCAAGGCATTAAATCTGTTGAAAGAATTAGCAGATATGGACCTGATTCGGATTAAATCTGATGATTCTCAGTTAGAATTAGAAAAAATACTCAAAAAAATGAGAACGAGGAACAAAGTTGTCCCTACACTTGATGAAATAACGAAAGAAGTGGAAACAGTTAGGAATTCGAGGTATGACGCCTAGGAAAGTCATTCTTGATACAAATTTATGGATAAGTTTTCTAATATCTGACAAATTTCAGCAAATTGACAAATATTTACTAAATGATAAAATTAAACTAATCTTCTCGAAGGAGTTACTCGATGAATTTATCGAAGTAGCTCTAAGACCAAAATTCTCTAAATATTTCAAGAGCCAAGATATTGAAGCTCTTTTAAGAAATTTTGATAAATTTGGACAATTAGTCAAAGTCGAAACGAATGTTCACATTTGTCGTGATGCAAAAGACAATTTCTTGCTTAACTTAGCATTAGATAGTAAAGCAGATTATTTAGTCACAGGCGATGCCGACCTATTGGATTTAAAAACTATTGGTCAGACACAGATTATCACTATGACTGAATTTGTAAAAATCCGACAATAATTTGCTACAATCCGCCAACAATCAATACTTATTCGGCAAATCTTTGTCTAACACATAGATGCTGACTTGTGTAGCGCCAATTTCGTTATAGCCGAATTTCGATTGCAAATTCTCAATCATGTAACTGACGTCGCGTTTTAGACGCTCGTCGTATGTTTGGAATTGACTTGTCCCGTAATCCAAAATTGCTCGACGGAAATTCTCATTCTTAGCATATGGAGCGAGTGCATTTTCTTTCAAATTGCGAGTATATTTATCGAATAAGGCTTTGAACAATTTTGTATCGAAGACTTTCTTCCCTTCAAGTCTAATCTCTTGCGAAAGTGTATCGGACACATATTCGTTGAATGTTTCTCTCCGCAAAGCTTTTTGTGTAGTAGGAGTGTTTGATTTGCCCAAAATTCTTGCTTCAAAAGTCTCAAGATATTCCTCAGTTACAACTATTACGTCTCCGGTAGTTTCGTTCCTCTTTGTGTCACCAATTTCGAAGTTAATTGCAAATAGGTAATTTGCAATATCATCGGAAATGTGCTTTTTGTTGAAGAAATAAATAGCATCTTTGACTTGCTGCAGTACATCATAATCGTATAAATCAATGAGCTTTTCGATGAAATCATCCGGTACGTCAACGTCGGCATCATCTTTTTTGTTCTCGAAATATTTTTTTACGTCATCCATCGTAATCAATCTATTGGTGTTTCGGTGCAAAGAGTAGAATTCGTTGAATACCCAAAGTGAGCGTCTGCCGGAAATCCCTTTCCTACCTTCCATTTCAGATTGTGCCAAAACATCTTTACGCATTGCTTTGTTGAAGCGTTTGATATCATCTTCGCTGAGCCACTCCGGAATTTTGCCATTATAAATTTCCATTTTTAACAATAATAGGTTCTTGTCAAGATATTTTGAATATTTATCAGGTTTATTTATCCATTTTTTCAAAGCAGGAGCATCGTTTTCTAAGCGTGTTGCAATAATAATTTTTGCAAAATTGGACAATACACCGGGCAAAAAAGTATGCAAAATTGATTCGTTGAATTTCTCGGTATAAATGGCAACTTCGGTATTATAATCAAGAACATACGGGATGATGACACTTATGATTCTATCTTGGAAAGATTTAATATCAACATAATGAATTTTATCTTCGGGATTGACTAATCCGATGAATAGTGTCCTAATATACTCTTCCGTCAAATCAACTTTGTGAACACCGTCGCTTATAATGCCATGATATGCTTTTAGACGCTCGACATTATACTCCTTAATATCCATCAATGCCAAAACTCCATTGTTTGTTTTCGCTAGATACGAAAATGAGTAGTTTACTTCGTCATTTTTGAGCAAGTCATTTATCATGTATTGCAATGATGGTTTGGATAAATTTTCTCTGCAAAGTGGATCGCCCGGATTGAAAACGCTAATTCCCTCGCCCAACTGACGATTATAATAATTTTTACGAGCATTAATCATACTGAAGACTGCGAGCGGGTCGCCAAGTCTGTCCATAAGTGTTTTGGCAATTGAACTACATATTGAGCAAGGTACATCCTTGAAAATCCATTCATATTCCCTATCGTTGAACATTTTCTGTTTAAATTCCCCTTCAGGTATTAATTCCTCAAGGAATTGTCTTCTGAATGGCTTTGGTATTTGAAGAACGGGGTGGTCATGATTCGGACATGAAAATTCGAGATATTTTTCGGGGAAGTTCAATATCGAAGTATTAGCAGCTTCTTTTTTTTCTTTATGTTTTTCCTCTTCGATTCTATACTTTTGCATTTCCTTTGATTGGAATCCGCCCAGCTTTTCGATGTCGAGTCTCCAATATGTTTTGTAGGACACACCTTCGGGTTTTTTGGTATATTCTTCAAATTTGTGAAGCAAATTATTTAGGAAAGTGCTTTTGCCACTTCCGGGAGGACCCTCGAAAATATATATTCGATTAGTATTTGAGCCTTTGCGGAAGTCATTTATAAGGTTCATAAAGCGATTTGCAAATAATCTATCTGAAAAAAATGGGTCGTCGCAATCTTGAGATAGCAATACTGAAGTATCATAATCAACAAAGCCAATATGCTCGTTGTCACGAGAGAATTCGTCCTTTCCTTCTGGTACATAATGATGCACCATATCATGAAATAATTGATATATATTTCGGAAGACTAATTCGGGATTTTTAGAAGATAAATACAAGAAATCATTGAATGGAATCGGCATTCTCTTTTCCTTTTCCATTATGTTATTGCTCAAATGTATTAGAGCTTCGAGTCTTTTAGCTTTAGATTGAATTTCGAGAAAGGTTTCCATATTATTTTAAAGATTTCTTTTGGATAATTTTTTATTTTTCATTGTATAAACAACGGGACGGAACTCAAATTTATCATCTAAGTCTGCGTCTTCAGTTTTTTTATAGATATCTGTAGTTTCGAGTATTACTGAGCCTTCGTACATCCCACCTGTCCAAAGATATTCGATTCCTAACAATGTATCTGCGATATAAGGTTTATAAAGCTGCTTTCCTTCAAAGGCATGTCTTAGGTACAAAGTTTTGTCATTTGTTTTGTCTTGAACAACTGATATTATTGGCGGATGGTACATATTGTCAATGAGCATCTGTTTGTAATCGGCAGCCTTTCGGCTTTTGACGTAATACTCATATGTACCGCGACTTTTATTCAATCGTTTCCCGACAACAAAGAGGTCATATTCATCAACAAATTCTTGGTCAACGAAGGTATTAATCAGCATAAAATCAGTGAAATTCTTTCTAATCTCAAATAATACTTTTTTACCGGAATTTGTCTGTAAGTCATAATTTTCACGTTGCTCGGAATCTTTTATCAGTTGATAGTTGTATTTCAATTTTCCACGATTTGCAGATTGTTCGATGTGTTGAAACAATCTCAGCCCTATAGCATAAGGGTTATAGCCGATACGACTGATTGAAGTAACTTTGGCATTAATTACGGCATATTCGGATTCATGACCTTTGATTCTGTCATCTTTCATAAATAGTTCGTCATGCCAATAACTCGCCCAACCTTCGTTAATCGTTTTGGTACGAATTTGCGGTGCAAAGTAAACTGATGTGCTCCGAACGATATTCATTATAGCCTTCATCCATTCATTTTCATCACGATTCAAATAAGGCGAGTTATCGCGGATGAATTCGAGAATATCTATGGGCCTTTGCTTATCAATCTTTTGAGATTTTTCATATTTGCTGTCAAATTCGGGATATTTGGATTTGATACCCGAGAAGAAGAGCGATTCTGCAAGGTCGGGATTTTTATCAAAAATATCATTATAACGCTTCACTTCCGAATAAACTTCCCCTGTTGAAACCTTAACTTCGGATTGCAAAAAGTCTTCGAAATAATAGTTCAATTTGGAGGATAATTCCATATTAGCCGGGAAGTTTTGATGAGATAAATCTGAGAAATATCCCGATAAATTGTCAATACCCCTGCAAAATTCTATGATATAATCCACCCAACGTCCATGATTGCTACGCAAAGTTGCAATCAATCTTTTCTCGGCGAGAGCTTGACCAACGAAATCATCATTCCAAGTGTGTTCGAAAAAAATATTATTTTGAAAAAAATCAACGTGACCGAGTACATGATAAAAAATCATTATATTCAGCCAATCGGGGTTGTTGTCATTATAATAAGAAATCGCCGGGCGAGAGTTAATCACAGTCTCATACGGGTTATGCGGGTATAATTTATACTGACCCTTTCCCTTGAGCACTTCCACATCGTTCACCCAGTAATCGTAAAGCGTCGGAATCATGCCTTTGGGCGAAAGTTCAATCAAATCTTGGTTTGTGACTATATATTCGAGTGTTTCACTTTGGAAATTCAAACCGGCATCTTGGGCGCGAGATTTGCACTCTTCCATGATTTTTTTCGTATTTTGGTCTATTAATTTCATTAATGTGTTACTCCTTGCTCGACTAATCTCTTAATTCCGTCCATAATTCTATTTTCGTCGGCATCAGTAGCCGAGAAGCCATCCATTTTGAATATTTCGGGGTGCTGTTTTAGCAAACCTGACGATTCGAGATATTTTTCAACCGTTGTTGTTGATGCACCACCCCAAGAATTTCTTGAAACTGTAATACCTACACGGTTAGTGGTCGTAATCATCTTTTGCAACTCCGCTATGGCTAGTTTGCCATCACTATCCCAATCATCGCCATCAGTCCCGTAAAAGACATAAATGTTGTAATCACGAACTAATTGCTCCTTTTCAATAATTTGATTTACAAGTTCAAATGCCGGAAAAACATTAGTACCACCTGCTACAGAAGAATTGTGATAAGTATAAAAATCCGGTACTTCCTTGGCAGCTTGGTCATGGAGAATAAATCGAGTTTCTACATTTTCGTTATATTGGTACATAAGCCAACTATATATGAGCAAATGCTGTGTGGTCACTACCTCTGTCGGTTTTCCCTGCATCGAACCTGAGTAATCACGCAGAAAGAATACAATTGCCTGAGTTTCGAAATCTTTTTCGGCTGAAAGGATTCTATAAATTTCATCATTTGGATTTAGCATAAGTTTATCGGGAGAAAAATCCTCGTCAGGGTCAATATTTCCAAGCATAATATTCGTTTTGATCACATTTTTCAGAGTAGCTTTTTTGTCTAAAATTTGCCCGAATCGCTTGTTTTTATCAGTCAAATCATAAGTATATTTTGTAAACGACCTCTTTTTGCCTTTCACTTTCAAATTTGGAAGTTGGAATTTCTCGGTCAAAATTCTCCCTAAATCGAAAGCATCAGAAATGACGTCATGCCCTTCTCCTCCGCCTTTGCCGGCACCTTGCCCTTCACCTTCACCGGGTTGCCCTTCGGCTGAATCTTCGCCGATTACTTCGCCTTCTTCTCCGTCGCCGGTGCCACCAGTTGTTTCTTCTTCAGTTGTAATCGAATCGTCATGATAGAATTTTGGCTCGGTAGTAGTCGGGACAACTATTACTTGCTGCTTGTTTTTGCCGGGCTTTACAAGTTTACCCAACTTGATTCTTCGTGGAAAGCCATCTTTGTCACGCTGGTCATCGCGATTCAAAAGCTCGTCCAATGTTTGCAATGACATATTATAACTCAATGATTCGGGTATTAGCCCGATAGCTTCCGAGAACATATTATTTGGCTTGTCCTCCACAGATTGGATTACGATTTCGTGGCTTCCGCCAATTTTCTTTTCCCATTCGATATAATCTTTGCTGTTTGATGCAATATTATCGAAGTATCTTTCGTTTTCAGGTTCTTTTTTCATAGCTTCTATGCCGTTATTCCGTTTTTTATTACGACGTGATATAAAAATACACATTTTTTGTCTATGGCAATAAACTTTATCTATTTTATTTTGGAGTGTAGTTTAATGAATTTGATTTGGTAAATTTGCTTGATATATTTAGACAATTTTAAAAAGAATAGATTTGGAAGAACCAAAAATTTACGCCGCAGGAATATTATTGTTTTCCTTAGAGCCGAAACTTCGGTTTTTGTTATTGCGGCACCGCACACGTTGGGATTTGCCTAAGGGACATATGGAACACAGCGAATCGCTGAAAGAGTGTGCATTTAGAGAATTTTACGAGGAGACCGGCATTTACCCTGATTTGATTAGACTTATAGATGGTTTTCAGTACCAAACTCAGTATTATACCAAAACGCGAAAATTTCAGTCGCAACCGATGCTCAAGGAATTAAACATTTTTTTGGGGCTGATTGACCATACGCCCGATGTTAAGTTGACCGAGCATAGCCATTTTGAGTGGATTGATTGGGCTCCGCCACATAAAATTCAGTTTGAAACTATTGACCCATTGCTCGAATCAGTTGAAAAATTCTGGAAATCATACCTTTAGAGCAGCTTGAGTAAATTGCAAGTCGTATAACATCTTGTATATGCCTGTTTGTGCGATTAATTCTTTGTGAGTGCCACTTTCGGCGATTTTGCCTTTGTCGAACACGTAAATCATGTCGCAATCAATAATTGTAGCCAATCGGTGAGCTACGATTATAGCTGTTTTGTCGGCAAGCGATTTGTTGATTGCAGCTTGAACAATTTTTTCGGATTCGGCATCGAGAGCAGAAGTTGCTTCATCGAATATTAGTATCTGCGGTCCGCGAATCAGTGCCCGAGCAATAGCAATACGTTGCCTTTCGCCACCGGATAGAGTTACTCCTCGGTCGCCCACAACAGTATCGAAGCCATTTTTCGTATTCATAATGAAATCGTAGGCATTAGATTTTTTTGCAGCGTTGATAATTTGCTCTTCCGTTGCGGATTTGAATCCATATTTGATATTATTTCGAATGGTATCATTGAAGAGCATGTTTTCCTGACCTACAATTCCAAATAGAGAGCGATAAGATTTGGTATCGAGCATTTTGATGTCCTGCCCGTCAATTTCAATCTTGCCACTGTTTGGGTCATAGAATCGGATTATCAAATCGAGCATTGTTGATTTGCCGCTTCCGCTTGAACCAACAAAAGCTATTTTTCGAGACTTTGGCAGCACTAATGAAACACCATCAATCACAGGCGAATTATCGTATGAAAATACGAGGTCTTTGATTTCGATTTGAGCATTAAAATCGCTTATTTTCTCAATCCCGGGCATCACCTTTGGCTCATAATCAAGCACACTGAATACTCTTTCTGCAGCAACCAGACCATGTTGGAATCTCGAAATTGAGTTCACAATAGTGGCAACGGGCGACATAATTGAAAACAAAGCGAATAAAAAAAGCATCAATTTCTCAGGTTCCATTTGCCCGTTTAACACTTCGCCACCACCTACAAAAAGCACAACACACAAAGCGAGTATAGCGAAAAATTCATTTGAAGTGGGAATCAACTCGATAATTTTGCGGTGCTTGACTGCCGATTGCACATACTTTCCGGTTTCTGAGGTGAATTTTTCATTTGCGGTGTCTTCAGCATTGTAAGCTTTGATTACTCGAATTCCTGTGATTGTCTCTGAAAGAGTTGAAGTATATTCACCCATAGCGGCTTGCATTCTGCCTGCATAACGACGAAGGAACTTCATGGCTGCGCGAACTAAGAAAAAGCTGATTATGCTGGTGCTGAAAGCTATCAGAGTTAGAATTGGCGAAATTGAGAGCAGGAGCATCAAAAACAATAATACTTGGATGATTTCACGAAGAAAGACTGTTATCGAATTTAGAGTTGAGGAATTGATTACTTGAACGTCGTTTGTGAGTATGGAAATCAGATTGCCTTGGCGATTAGCTGAAAAAAAGTCAACCGACAAATCAGTCAGCTTAGCAAAAACTCTATCCCGAATGGATTTGATTATGCCCTCTTCCAATTTAGTTGAGACAATACCTGCCACGTATTTGAAAATATTTTTCAGAGCAAACACAACGATAATCAGAGCACTAATTTTATAAAGCACATCTCCCCCTTCGTCTCTCAGTCCAATCAGGCTGTACATGAAATCGAAGAAAGAATCTGTAATATTATTCAAAGGGTTAGTACTTTCAACAGGCTCGGTATTCACTTTTCCATCGGAAAAAATTAGTTCTAGTATCGGAAGAATCAAAGTAACAGAGACTGTATTAAGAAAAGAAAAGATGGTATTTAAGACAATTTGCAGAGCCATTAGCCACTTAAACGGGACAACGTACTTTGCTATTCGGAGCAAATTACTGAACGAATTCGTTTTCTTTTGATTTTTTGTTTTATCTTTCAAATCATTTATCATTTTATTCCAATGCAAAAATAAGAAAATTGAGTTCAACCACTAAAATATAATGCTAATATCATCTTTATATTGTTTATTGGATAAATCGTAGTTTATTTGTAATTAACAAAATTTTGAAGTTTAGAAATCAGAAATAGAAATGCTCGAAAAAAGAAGTATTGCATACAAAACATCATTTTTGATACTATCGGCTTTGTCTGTGATATTTTTCATCATATTCGGAGCAAACTACATACTATCGCGGGATTCGGCTATATCATCAGTTCGCGAGAAAGCGGAATTGATTACTACAAAAACATTGACCGAAATTGATATAAATCTCAAAAATGTAGAAAAAATTGCCCAAACATCAGCAGTATTCATATCATCACAAAAGTTAGATTCAGCGGCAATATGTGTTTTCCTACGTTCAGTAGTCGAATCGAATGATGAAATTTACGGCTCAACAATTTCGCTGGAGCCATATTTGATAGATTCAACGCTGAAGTATTTTGCCCCTTATTTCTTTAGAAGTAATGAAAATGTGCTTTACGGAGATTTATCCCATACATCTTATAACTATTTGGTATGGGATTGGTATAAAATGCCGAAAGAAAAAGGTGTTCCTTTATGGAGCGAACCATACTTTGATGAAGGCGGAGGAAACATTTACATGTCCACTTTCTCATTTCCAATATTCAAGAAGATTGGCGAATATGAGCGTTTTGTAGGTGTTGTTACATGCGACATTGCATTAGATGCATTGAAAGATTATGTTTCGACTATAAAGGTTTATAATACAGGCTACGCATTTTTAATTTCCAAAACAGGCAAAATCATTGCACATCCTTTTGCAAATTATGAACGAGATACATCAGTTTCCCATATGGCAGAAAGAACCAACAACCCGAATTTAATTGTTGTAGGCAAAAAAATGACGAGCGGGGCATCTGAATTTTTGGAGTACTCCAGTCCATTTGCTAAATCAGATGGTTTCTTATATTATGCCCCATTACCAACAAGCGGATGGGCTTTGGGTTTGTTTTTCCCACGTCAAGAAATTATGGAAGAAGTTAATTCGCGAAGCATTTTGATTTTGTTCATTGGATTAGCCGGATTTATTTTCCTTTTCATTATTATCATTCTCATTTCGAAAAATATTTCTAAACCAATTTCAAAAGCAGTTGAACTTGGAGAATTTCTTGCAGCAGGAGATTTTCATGAAGCACAAATTCTGATTGAAGATTTGAGAAGCGATTACGAAAAGAAAGGAATCATGACTAATAACGATACATTTCTGAACTCCAAGAACGAGGTTGTGCGATTGGTTCGGACTGCATTGATTATGACATCTAATCTAAGTTCTTTGATAGGTAAAGTGCAACAATCATCGCTCGAAGTCAGAAGCGCAGTCAATGAAATTAATGCTTCCGCGAGAGATATGGAAACAAGTGCTACCGAGCAAGCTGCATCATCGCATGAAGTTACTGCTTCGAGTACAGAAATAGCATCTACATCCAATAAACTTGTTAAGACTATGGATGAAATTAGTAGCAGAATACAAGTTTCAGCACAAAACACTCAGGAAGGCAAACTGAAACTTGATGAAATGGAAAGCCATGTACAGGGCTTTGTTAATTCGACAAAATTGTTTTACGATAAATTTTCCATCGTAGAAGATAAGGCAAAGAAAATCTCAGGAATCGTCACAACTATAAACAAAATTTCTGACCAAACAGGCTTACTTGCACTCAATGCGGCAATCGAAGCAGAACGAGCCGGCGAATATGGCAAGGGTTTTTCGATTGTAGCACGAGAAATCAGCAGATTATCTGACCAAACGAAAATTGCAGCAAAAGATATTGCTTATATGGTTAAGGAAATGCAAAATTCAGTCAAAACAGGAATCGGTGAAATTACGAAATTTACAGATAATGTTAATATGACAATTACCGAAGTTATAGACATTAGCCGCCACCTAAGTTCAATCATTGACGAAGTACAAGAGTTAGAACCTGAATTCAGAGTGGTTAATTCAGGTATGAAGAATCAAAATTCATCCGCAAACCAAATAAATCAAGCTATGAAGCAATTGAACATCACAATAGACCAAACAAAAAATTCATTGACCGAATTTCAAAAGGCTACAAATCAGTTAGTTCAATCAATGCATGATTTGACTGCTGAGATTTCGTTATTTAAATTGAAGAATTAGTAATTGCTATTGACCGCTCAATAATGTGGGAACGACTAAATAAAATCTGGGAATTTCTACTTGGAAAAACACGCCTTCGTCAGTGATGAAAGTGTATTCGCCTTCCATAGTCCCCCACTCTGTATCCATCGGGCAATTGCTTGTGTATGTAAATGATTGTCCCGGTAATAATTTTGGAGTAAATCCAACTACTCCATCGCCTCTGACCTCTTCGCGAATACCGTCTGCGTTAATTATAATCCAATGTCGGGACAATAGCTGAACTTGCTTTTGACCTAAATTGGTTAATGTTACGGTATAAGCAAAGAAATTGCGTGAATCTCCTTGAACTCTTTCAGGTGAAATGTATTCCGGAACCACTTCAACCATTACATCATTTGATATTTTTTTATTATTTGTATTCATATAGTAAATTTTTAAGTTAATAAACCAAGAATCTTTCGTAATATTGTATTGTAAAATAAATAAAAATAGAAAAGAACATTTATTAAATTACTATTTTAGAGAATAGGTTAAAATTATGAAACGTATAATACTTTTAGTCTCGGGAATCATTCTGCTTTTTACCAACAATTCATATTCACAAAAGAGCTTCACCACTTATTACGAAATGCGTGATTTTATGCAATCATCATCAGGGGCATTCAAATTTGGATTATATGGATTCGACAATCCGGCAATCTTGAATTACAACCAGAGTAGTTTAGATATGTTGGGTATTATTTCAAGTCAAGAAAATATCATTGGATTCAAACGCTGGGGATTGTTTACAGGGCTGGGCGGAACAGGATTTGGTGTAATGTCTCGTTTTTACGATGGCAAACCCGCTTATGATTATCGAATTTCACAAAGTTTTGGCAGCCGAACTTTCGGGATGGGAATTTCATATGGATGGTCAAACAGTCATGGTTTGAAATACGGTTTTGGAGACATGATGCAAGTCGGTATGCTAATTCGTCCAAACGGAAATTTATCCTTAGCATTCAATCATGCTTTTTCATTGATGAATTCTAATGCAGAAACAGTTGCAGAAATTGCAATTAGACCATTTACCGATTACCCTATGACTTTTTTTGTAGATGCATCTTTATTTGATGATAAGAATTTGTCCGATTTAAATTATAGCGGTGGCTTGTCATGGGAATTTGCACCCGGGGTCAGAGCCAATGGACGTTATTTCAGGGATGAAATATATTCATTAGGTGTGGATATTAGTTTTGGAAGATATGGAGTTGGTTATAATCAAGTTTCAAATTCATCAGATGGATTCGCTCAATCTGCAGTTGGGTTGAGAATGTTTGGTAATGACAGAACTTTTACTGATGATGTTTTGAGCGATGATATGTTCGTAGCTTTGGATTTATCAGGCTCGATAAAATATCAACGGAATCGTTGGTTTGATGATTCGATGACATTAATTGATTTGTTATACCTTATTGATGAATCAATCAAAGATGAGTTTATCAAAGGCATGGTAGTAAATTTGACAAATTTTTCTGCAAATAAATCTATGACTTGGGAAATCAGAAACAAATTACTCGAATTTAAAAATTCGGGCAAAACAATTGTAGCATATATTGACAGAGCCTCTATTGATTTATACCACTTAGCATCGGTTGCCGATAAAATCATCATTGATGAAATGGGATATCTCAGTATCAAAGGTTATGCTTCGGGTAGAAGTTATTATAAACGCATGTTTGATAATTTGGGTGTAGGGTTTGAGGAACTGAGATATTTCAAATATAAATCTGCTTTCGAGGACTACACACGCACAGAAATGTCCGAAGGTGAACGAGAACAACGTCAAGCATTGATAGATTCTTGGTATGAAAGTACTCGCGAAGAAATTTGCTCTTCTCGCAAAATAAGCATTAGCGATTTTGACAGGATTGTTGACTCGAAAATCGGATATTTCCCGAGTGATGCAATTGCAGAAAAATTGGCAGATGAAATGGGACGTTGGATGGATATGGAAAAGAAAATATCAAAAGATTATCGAATAGCCGGAGTTGTTCCAATCGGATACAGACAATATCTCGAAGAACCTATAGACGACCAATGGGGTGCACCCAAGAAGCGCATTGCGATTTATTATCTGACCGGCGTTTGCGATATGGACGAAGGAATCAAAGCTCGTGAAGCAGCCGAAACAATCAAATGGATTTTAGAAAGCCCATATTATTCGGCTTTGATTTTAAGAGTGGATTCGCCGGGCGGTGATGCAATGGCTTCAGATTATATTTCAAAATTACTCAGTGAAAGAAAAGACAAAATTAAAATTGTCAATGTAAAAAATTTTAGATTAGATCACTCTATATGGGCATCATTTTTTTCCTTTGAAAAGGATGTAAAACCTGTAATTGTAACACAAGGAATGGTTGCTGCTTCAGGTGGATATTGGCTTTCGATGAATGCAGATGAAATTGTGGCTTCGCCTTTTACCGTTACCGGTTCGATTGGCGTAATTGGAGCATGGATTTACGACAAAGGCTTGCAAGATACACTCGGCATAGGTTACGATATGATAAAAAGAGGTAAATATTCCGATATGGGTCAATCTTATACGCTGCCGATTATTCCAATTGGGTTGCCGCTAAGAAATTTGACACCCGATGAATTAGACCAAAGGACAATCGAAATCATGGCATTGTATGACAAGTTTATCACTCTTGTGACTGAAGGAAGGGAGATATCAAAAGATAATGTCGAAGTAGTCGCTCAAGGTAGAATATGGACCGGCGTTGATGCTAAGAAAATCGGTTTGGTGGACAAAATTGGCGGTTTGGATGATGCAATAAAAGTAGCTAAGGAAAAAGCCGGCATAAAAGAAGGCGAACGATACACAATTGACGAATTTCCTGCACCTAAGATGTTCGACCTAATCCCCTTTATTTCAAACATGGTGGGAATCAACGTAGAAAAAACGAAGCAAGAAATCAATACTTTAGATTTCTTGCTTCAAAATAACGGCAAACCAATGCCAATGCTTTCTATAGATTATTGGGATATAATCAAATAATTATCTACCCTGTTGAGCTTCGTCGTAAATTTGAGAATTTGAAGGGTCTAAATACATCAAATCGCGAAAAACACCCGGGTGCTTTTTGTATCCTTTGAACATATCAGCTAATTCCGGCGCTTTTGCATCGAAAAAAGCTTGTATCAAAATCGAAGGACTTGAGAGTTTTTTGTTTTTGAAATCCGCCATTTCTTGGATTACAAATGCTAGATTCGAAAGTCCTTGTTCGCGGTCTTCTGCCATAACGTCTAAGCCGTCATAATAATAGCTGAAGACTAACTTACGTAAAGGTTCAAATTTCATATCAGTCATTTCGGAAATAAGTGTATAGCGAGTAAATTCACCCGGGGTTGCAGTAGTTTGCCATCCATCGGCACCAAAAGCAGCCCCCATTGTAACTATAGTACGAGCTAATTCATACACACGACTACCGCTAAGTGCTTCATATGTATCAAGGTCAAATCCAATGATAAGTAGCATGTAAAAATCGAGTAAAGAAGTAAATTCATTATATCGCGAAGGGTTGTAGGAAAGCATTGCCCCACGATTGTATTCAAAGACCCAAGTGCGGTCAATCAATTTCAAAGTTACCGACATGCCACCTTCTTGCCCGTAAATATAGCGTTTAGCTGCGATAAACAATTGCGCCGAATAATGATTCTGCATACCACCTGTTACTGCAATATTTACCTCAATAGGGATTTTGGGTCCCTCCCAATCAATACTTGTAAATCTTTGGTTGTTGAGATATGTTTCGACATCGCCTTGTAGCGAAAGTATATTTGTCCGATATTCTTCAGGGATGGGTTCCATATTTACCGAAACAGTAGCTTCAATTTCTTGAGCTTTGATAGCAATGCTTGCTAAAACAAATACAACAAGTATTTTCAAATAATTCATGATATTTCCAATTTTGTTCTTGATTATATTACTAAAAATAAGTAATTTCACACAAAGTACTAAAACTAAAACGAAATAATTGACTAATAGTTTAGATTTGTCGGAAAATCTTTCATGAATCCGTGCCAATTTTTCAAAATCCTGTTTCTGATTTTTTTACTTACAACGGAAATCTTGTTATCGCAGATTTTCGGTAAATATATTTTGGACCCTATTCCTTCGGCAACTGCGAATGCATCATTGTTCAAGCATTCAAAAAATCCTGCGACAGAATTATACGACAAATCTTTCAATTCAGATTTAAGAATTTCGCCGTATAGGTTCGGTATCAAAGAGCTTACTCCGGCAGAAATTAATTTTCAGTTCGGACTGTCGGAGAATCATTTTATCAATTCAAATTTTTTCTATATCGGCAATAATTTATACAATGAATATTCTGCCGAATTGGGCTATAGCACCAAATTATCCGATAAAATACTCGTGGGCGTTGCAGCCGATTACAGCACAATCAGCATAGATAGATTCTCGTCGCAATCAGCATTTTCGGTTCATATTGGGAGTAAATTATCAATCACTGACAATTTGGATGCCGGATTTTACATGCGTAATTTGCTCAAATCATCTTACGGGAGCGACTCGCTTTATATTTGGCAAACGGCTGTGGTTGGAGTTTCTTACAAAATTATGGAGGACGCTCAAATTGACGCAGATGCAATAATTGATATAACACACAAATCAGCCATAGCTTTAGCATTTAAATATTCGGTTTTAGAATTCGCAGATTTGAGAATTGCATGGAGAAACTCCCCCTCATTCATTGAAGCAGGAATTTTGTTAAAAGATATTTACTCTATTGATTTCGTTTTATTAACTCAATACAACAGCATTTTGGGTATTTCGCCAATGCTCGGGATATCCTCGTCATTCTGATTGATACATGATAATCAAATTAAAATATTGTTCCTTATGTCTAATTCTGTGTATATTATGCACAAGCAACTTAAAAGCACAGGAATATGATGAAGAGAAATATTTCGAAGAAATTGCAATCGAAACCAATGAAAACCCTGATTTAACCATGCTCGAATATCTTCGCGAAAACAGGATGAATCTCCGAAATGTAACTAATGCTGATTTGTCCCGAATTCCCGGTATAGATTTGATGATGGCAGATAACATTATATCACTTGTGGATAATAACCCGGAAATATCAGTCGAGGAAATTTGCAATATGCTCGAAATTCCTCATGAAATTGAATTGATTCTGAAAGAGACGACATTTATTCGCGGGAAATCAAAAGGAAAGAGCATTCAGTTCAGAAGCCGATTCAGAGAGCGATTGCAAGAAACCCGAGGTATTGCAGAAGAAATTTACGCAGGTCCTTCTTATGATTTATATAATAGACTTTTATTGAGCCAAGAAACTGAAATTGCCGACTTCTACGGAGGCGTTTTAGTCAAAAAAGAGCCGGGAGAAATTCATTCCGAAAGTTTCACAAGTTTCCATTTAGGGTTGCATTCCCGAAATGCAAAATTAATAATTGGCGATTTCAGCTTTAATAGCGGAATGGGTTTGCTAACTTGGGCACCATTCAGCCAAAATAAATCATGGGACGCAATTGATGCGGCATTTCAACGGGGCAATGGCTTCAATCCTTGGCGCTCATCACTTCAATATGGCAATTTCAGAGGTTGGGGCGGAACTTCAAATATTTTTCTTGGCAAAAATACAAATTTGAATATCAGAGCCTTTTATTCATACAAAAACCTTGCAGGTAGTTTGGACGAAGAAAGTGGCGAAATTGCATCAATTTATATCAACGGATTATATCGCACTGAAAATGAAATTGCCAAGCAAAATGCTGTGGTAGAAGAAATCGGCGGATTGAATCTCGAAATCGTCCGCACGAATTTCACTTTGGGATTTAACAGTATGTATGTGGAATTTTCCAAACCGATTAATTCACAATCAATTTCAACATTTAAGGGCAAGGAAGGCTTGTTGGGTTCCGTCTATTCATTTTATAGATATTATGATTTCATGTTGGGTGGGGAATTTGGTTTCGATGCAAAACAAAATCTCGGAGCAAAATTTGCAGCTATATACAAGCTTAAATATATTGAATTCGCAATGCATTATCGCAACTATGATAAAAATTTCAGAAGTCCCTACGGCAATAATTTCGGAGAATTTTATAGCCCTGCAAACG
Source organism: Desulfobulbaceae bacterium (assembly GCA_018335795.1). Taxonomy (GTDB): domain Bacteria; phylum Bacteroidota; class Ignavibacteria; order Kapaibacteriales; family UBA2268; genus PGYU01. The sequence goes on from JAGXRP010000082.1 coordinate 27,971, forward strand.
AGAGTGGTTTATATTTCGGGTCGCGTATCCGAGCGTCAAATTCAGTTGTTTTGAACACATATATTGACTTATTCCGAAGTCATGGCAGAACATATACTATCCCGGGCACAATCAAGGGTACGGACAAGATGTTGGAATTGCAATATACTGGGCTGGAACGAATTCTCATAACTTTCAAAGGGCGACACAAGGAAATCACTTCCTCTGTGACAGATTCAGACAAGTTGAGGCACTTAGTCCAAAAAGATAAATATCAATTGAGGGCTGATTGGGCTTACAAACCTAACCCGCGATTGATGTTCAGGTGCAGAGTTGAATATGTCTACCTTGAGTATGAAAGCAAAATCCCGAATGAAAGCGGTGTCGGGGCGTTTTTTGAATTTAAAGCTGATGCCTCTGTTTATTTGACTTTTGGTGGTCGAATTTCATTATTTGATACAGATTCGTATAATTCATCAATTTGGCAATACGAATCAGTTATGCCCGGATATTCAAATTCTCCGGCTTTATTTGGGGCGGGCAATAGGAGTTTCGTCTATGTTAATCTGAAGCCAATCGAGCAAGTGACCTTGCGTTTGAGATATGCAGATACATCTAAAAATTACGTCAAATCGGTCAGTTCCGCTTACGATGAAATAGCGGGAAATGCTGAAAGCAGAGTGTTTGTCACTTTAGAATTTACTTTGTAAGCGATTTCTTTTCTCTGAATTTTTCGGAATGATGCAGAAATTCCTTTGCAATGCTCATTGACAAAGTATCAGAACTACCCATTCTTTCGGGATGCCACTGAACAGCAATCAAGAAGTCGTTTTTTTGGTTCTTATATTCAAATGCTTCTACAATTCCGTCAGCAGCGCGAGCCGATGCTTTCAGTCCTTTGGCAAGAACGTCAACAGCTTGATGATGATTACTATTTACATTCACTGTCCTGACGCCGGAAATTTTTGAAAGATAGCTATCTACGATAATAATTTCATGCATGGCATCACCCTCTTCAACTTGGTGAATCACCTCTGAATCTGTATCTTCGGGAATATCTACAATCAAACTACCGCCAAGGGCAACATTAATAATTTGTGCACCGCGACAAACTCCAAGCATGGGAATACCTTTTTCTTTAGCAATTTTTATAATATCGAATTCGAGAGTGTCACGAACTAAGTCAATTTCGCAACGAATAGTATCGAAATCCTTACCATAATGAAAAGGATGAACATCGGGTCCACCGGTTAGAACGACACCGTCCGCTTTTTCGAGAATTTCCAATGCTTCGTCTCTATCAATAAAAAATAAATCAATACATTCTATATTCGGATTTGAGCTTTTGAGCCATGATTCATATTTCTCGTAACTTTCAGAGCCTGCACCCTTAGAAAGTGCAATGATTAGTGGCTTTTCCTTGGGAGCACATGCCACACAAATGATAAGAAGCAATGTGAAAATCAAGAATTTTCTCATTTTTTTACCTTAATGACTGAGTTTAAAAGTTTAAAAAACTGATTTTTGCCATCCCAAATTGTAAGTGCAATCGGGAATACATAGCAAGTGATGTTTGCAGAATCTAATAAATCTTTGAATTCGCTTAACTTAGTTGCATCTTTTTCGGTCGTTGCCAAAAATTTTGTACCTGCTTTTGTAGCTAATGATATTAATTTTTGAATATCTGAAGCACTATATTTATGATGGTCAGAGAATTCTTTTGTGCTCGCAAACTTGTAATTCATTCCGACTAACATATCGAAGAATCGGTCGGGTTTTGCTATTCCTGCAAATGGAAGAACTGATTCCTGAATTTCCTTAATTTTTGAATATTTCAGAGGGACTTTATTACCAAGTTCGTATGGATTGGCGTTGATAGGCTTGACTTTGATAATTATTGATTCGGGTGTGATAAATTTTGATGTTGAATTGTCCAAATCTGAAATTCCTGCAAGACAAATTACATCAGCACGCGCCATAGAATCCAAAGGCTCTCTCAATTTTCCCTTGGGGATTAATTCGGGATTTTCGACAGTTTCCCTATCGAGCAACAAAATATCAATATCGCGATGTAAATTACGATGTTGGAAGCCATCGTCAACAATTATAATATTAACATCAAATTTTTCTTCCATACTTTTCGCAGCAAGATACTTTTTTTCATGGGCTATCACGGGAACTTTCAGTGTTTGTGCTAATAGTAGCATTTCGTCGCCACCCTCTTCAGCAGTTGCAAGAATGTTTTCCCCATCACTCACAATGACTTCGCCTTTTAGGTCTTTTTTATAACCTCTGCCAATGATACCGACTTTGATATTTTTGCTTAGGAAAAATTTGGTCAACATTTGCACAAACGGAGTCTTGCCTGTACCACCAACAGTCAAATTGCCAACACTGATTACAGGCACTTTGCATTGGTACATAGGTTCGTTATCGTCGTGCTTCTTATTAATCGAGCCGACAACCTTTCCATATATTTTTGAAGCTAAGGTTTTAATCATATCATTTTTCAAACAATCAAAAACAAAATTAACAAAATATCACTTTAGTAAATATAACAATTTTGAGTTTAATACCTGAATAAAAGATGAAATTTCTTCACGATTTGATGATTGAGGAAATAAATAAGGACCATCGAAAGTGAGTTCGATTTTGCTGAATGGAAGTGGCAGTTCAAATTTGTCCCAACTTTTTTTGAATGTAATTTTCTTGGCAATTTTGATTCCGCATAGATAAATCGGTACTTGCGATTTGACGGAAGTCACGACAGCGCCTGCCTTCATCTCTTGCGATGGACCTCTGGGACCGTCGGGTGTGATGAGTAAAAATCCTTCGGGGGCAAGAGCTATCATCTGCTCGAGGGCTTCTTTGCCTTGCTGCGAAGATGAGCCACGAAGCACATTGAAACCCCATAATTGGAGTATGTTTGTCAGTAATTCGCCATCTTTGCTTGTGCTGACGAGCGCATTTGCATCTCTCCCCTCGTAAAATTTCCAACCCGGCAACATCAATCCATGCCAAAAAAGTATGATAGCCGGCTTGGTGGGCATATTGTCGTTGACATGAAAACGCCAAGTTTTACTCAATAAATTGACAAGTTTAATGAAAATCCTGTATTTGAAGTTCAATTTCGTCATCTGAATTCGCTTATGATTTTTGCTGCACGGTGCGAAGCGCCCGGTCCGCCGAGATATTGTCTGATTTCTCTAAATTCTTCAATCATGACCTTGCGTTTAACGTCATCAGTCATCAATTGCCGGAGGTGCTTGGCGACGGTTTTGGGTTCTATGTCATTTTGGACAAATTCTCGGATTGTATTTCGTTTAGTCAAAATATTTACGATTGAAATATGCTCCAAATTCACAAGTTTTTTGGCAATAATATACGAAAGAAATGAAGTTTTGTAGTACATCGCAAAAGGCAGTTCAGCTAAGCAAGCCTCTAAATTTGAAGTCCCGGTTTTGATGAAACCTGCTTTTGCAGTTCTGAGTAAATTTGCAGAATCATATTCAAAATTTATGTTTTGAAAGTGAGAGGCAAATGAATCATAAACAGTATTCGGCACATTTTTAGCTTTTGCGACCGAAATCGGGAATTCATTTTGAATACCTGTTTCTTGTAAAATTTTTGTGAAAAGATTCAAATGTTTAACCACTTCTTGCTCACGGCTTCCCGGGAAAAAAGCCAATTTATCTTCCCTTTCGAGCTGAGAAATATTCTCAAAATCGGGATTATCAAGCAATGGATGACCAACGAAATCGGTATTAATGCTAAATCGAGCAAAAAATTCGGTCTCGAATGGAAAAACCGTGAGGAGTTTGTCAACATTGCCAACGAGTTGTTTTGCCCTGTCTTTTCCCCAAGCCCAAAGCTGCGGAGCGATGTAATAAATTACGGGAATATTTATTGATTTGGCGTATTTTGCCATTCGGATATTGAAACCCGGGTAATCAATTGGTATGAAAGCATCGGGTTTGTCGTTGCGTAAAATAGCTTGGCAACGATTAAGCAAATTTTTGAAGAATGAATATTTTTTTAGGACTTCCCAGAATCCGACCACAGAAACACTGCTTTGAGGAATGATGGAATCAAATCCTTCGGCGAGCATCGCCGAACCACCGATGCCATAAAAGCGGCTTTGGGGTTCGATTTTAAGAATTTCGCGAATTAACAAGGCTCCATGTGAATCCCCTGAAGGGTCACCGGCAATAATAAAGTAGCGTTTCAAAAAAGAATCCCTTATAATTCGTAAACTAACCCGAAACTAAGGACATTAAATTTGCTCAAACTATAATCCAAAATTGTCCTGAAATTACCAAATTTAGCCGTCATCCCTATTGTCCACTTGATATTTGTGTCCGTAAAGGTCAGGTCTGTGCTTTGCGGATTTTGGTCGCCAGGATAACCCGGTGTAGTTTCATGCATTCCTTGTTCGAGCAGACCGAGTTGCCACTGAATTTCGACAGGTAAAAAATAGGTGTATGTAGAATTTATTGTTATTTGTTCGTAACCCAATCCGGTATAAGCTTCAAATCCTTGACCAAAATTGTAGCTACCATGTATATTTGCGTTATAAATCGTAGCGTTTGCTTTCAGGTCTGCCTTGGTTATACCGACTGTATTTTTGAGTGAAGTACCTTGATAAACTACTTGAACCGCTATATCATAAGGATTTATAGGCTCGTCAAAATTTGCTGCTACTTTGTGATTGTTATGCAAATACTGGGATATACTATGTTTCAAGCCAAGCCCCCAAAATGCAAAATCTCCGACTGTTTCGCCAAGGTCAACAGGGGGAATAAGCCTTATCAGCAGTTCAGTTCCGTAAAGCGAACCGATTTCGATTTGAGGAACAGCTGCAAAAATAGTTGATAAATCATTTCCGCCATAGAGAGTGAATTCTGTTGGGAATTGATAAATTGCTGAGTTTATAGAATCTTTGAGAAATTGCGGAATTTGAGGAAAAGAATATAAAGGATGAGCCTTGAAAAGCGAATCCAGACTCTCATGGGGTAAAATAAATTTAGTATTGCCAGTACCCATTGCAGTCGAGGCAGCGTTTGGAGTTTTGATTAATCCCTTGTTTTTGCCGTGTATGCCGTCATGCATCATATTCAAGAATATATAATGAATCAATTTGGCAGTATCAAGTCTTGTTATTTCGCCGTTCAAAATATTGAAACCAATGAATTCGCCTAAATCTGTAAAATTATATTCCCGAGAAGGCATAACCGGTGTGAACGAACGCAAATCGTTGGTTACAAATCCAAGCATTGATTGGACGCCGATGCGGTAATATGGCTTTTCAACTTTCTGTGGAATATAGGCTGAACTGAAAAATCTGGAATTGGAAGTGGCATTTATCATTTTTACAACAGGCTGCATAAATAGAATGCCATTGCTTTCAAATAAGTCTTGCGAAAAAAGTCGAGCCAATTCTAATGTATAATCCTGTGATGTTTGTTGGGCTTTTGTCTGCGAAGGTATAATGATTGCAATACAAAAAATTGCAACGCAAAAGGAGGCGAATGTTTTCAAATTATTTCCTCGAAAAAAGTTTTTTTCTGACAATTACATATATCGGTAATGCAAATACAGCCAACAAAGCTACAAAAACAATCGTAACAAAAGAAAATACCATAATATCGAAAGTAACTTTTAACACAAAGAAAATCAATTTTGCAAATATATATGCAACGAAAATTGCAATTGCCCAGGATATAATTTTTTTCATTTTCAAACCTTTTATTTTTGTATCAAAAACTTCAGTAAACAAACGAAAAACCTATAAATTGAGTGTTATTTCAGCTCAAATCTAACATTATGACTGCCAAGCAAATCACAAAGTTTCATAATAGTTTCAACATCATACTTAGCTTGAAAACCATAAACTGAATATGTTTTGCTCAAGCTATTATCCATGTTTTCTACATTAAATGTTATTTTGATATCATTACCGAAATCACGAGATAACAGTTGCTTGATTTCTTTGATGATTCTTACTTCATGCTTTTCAACCAATATTCGGATAATTAATCCTTTGGTATATTTTGTCATAGCTTCATACAGACTATAAATCTCCTCAACACCTACCTTGAATTTGTCTTCAGTTTCTGTTAGTTTTCCTCGAAAAACCATCACAGAATTATCATTGAGCAAATGCCCATAGCTATCGTAAGTTCTGCTCCATATTTGCATTTCCGCTTTATATTGCAAATTCTCAACTTCGCAAAAAGCGAAAGTATTGTTTTTAGAATCGTTTCTGCGACGAATGTCGCTCACCGAACCGCAAAAACTAATACTTGAACCTGTGGGAAGAACTACTTCATTATATTCCAATTTTGACGAAAAAGCACGAATAAATGGTTCGTATGAATTAAGCGGATGACCCGTGATATAATAGTTCATCACTTCAAATTCGTGTTTGAGCCTTTCACGTTCAGACCATTCCTCAAGGTCCGGTAGAGTAGGCTCTACAATGTCAACTTCTACCACATCAGCGCCGAACAAACTCTCAGTTTCATCCGGTCCTCCACTAATGCGTTTTGAAAATTCGAGAGCCAATTCTATTGAATCAAATAAAGCACGCCTCTTATTATTTTCGACAGAATCGAATGCACCACTACAAATGAGAGATTCTAGCCCTCTTTTGTTGATATTTTTAGAGTCAACTCGCCGGACAAAATCGAAAAATGACGCAAATGGCTTTTCTTTCCTTGTTTCAACTATATGTTGGACAGCTGAAACTCCAACATTTTTCAAAGCCGATAAGGCAAAGTAAATTTTATTATCGGATACGACAAAGATAGAATCAGATTTATTAATGTCGGGTGGAACCACTCGTATACCAAATTTCTCTGCTTCTTCTACGAGTCTGACAATTTGGGATAATGTATTCAGTTTGGAAGTCATATTTGCAGCGAAAAACTCTGCTCTATAATGTGCCTTAAGCCATGCAGTTTGAAATGCGAGATACGAATAAGCTAATGAGTGCGATTTGTTGAATCCGTAATCGGCAAATTTATTAATCAATTCCCATATTTCTAAGGTTGTTTCCTTATCTATTCCTTTTTCTGCGGCTCCTTTGACAAAATCGGGCTTCATGGCTTCCATTTCTTTGACTTTTTTCTTGCCCATTGCTCGGCGTAGAATATCGGCTTGACCTAGTGAAAAGCCTGCAATGACTTGCACCAACTGCATAACCTGCTCTTGATAAACAATGATACCATAAGTCGTTTTGAGTACTTTTTCCATTATTGGATGAAGGAGTGCAATTGGCTTCCGACCGTGCTTTCTGTCGATAAATAGTGGAATATTTTCCATCGGACCCGGACGGTACAAAGCGTTCATAGCAGTTAGTTCTTCAAGATTATGAGGCTTAAGTCGCTTTAAGTATTCTTGCATTCCGTCGGATTCAAATTGGAATATTGCTAATGTATCTCCTGCCGAAAGCATATCATATGTCTTTTTGTCCTCGAAATCAATCTTTTCTATATCAATCCTTATCCCGAAATTCACTTCAATCATATCGAGAGTGTGGTCAATAATTGATAATGTCTTAAGCCCAAGGAAGTCCATTTTTAATAGTCCGACATCCTCCAATTCGCCCATGCTATATTGAGTAGCCACATCAACAACAGTTTCTTCTGTTTCCTTAGGCTTGTAAACCGGCACATAATCAGTAATTTCTCCTTTCGTAATTACGATTCCGGCAGCATGAATACCGGTATGACGATTTTTATTTTCGAGCAACAAGGAATATTCAATCAAATCTTTTATTTTTTGGTCTTTTGATTCTTTAACCCATAGTAATTCCTTTAGTTCAAGAGCTTTTTTGAGTTCGGTTACTTTACCCAAATTTACAGGGATTAGCTTAGTAATTTTCCGAATGGTACCTAAGTCAACACCTAAAACGCGGCCCACATCTGTAATAACGGCTTTAGTTGTTAATTTCCCGAATGTAACGATTTGTGCAACAGCTTTTTCGCCATATTTATTCTTAACGTAATCAATGACCAAACCGCGTTTCTCGTCGTTGAAATCAATGTCAATATCAGGCATGGTGAAGCGTTCCGGATTCAGAAATCTTTCGAAAAGCAAATCATATGGCAATGGGTCAACAAGAGTAATATCTAAAGCGTAAGCAACGACACTACCTACAACAGAACCACGACCGGGACCGACTCGGACGCCAAGTTTGTTGGCTGCCATTATGAAATCCCACACAATCAAAAAGTATCCCGAAAAGCCCATTTCAATAATTACTTTCAGCTCGTATTCTACTCTTTGGCGGATTTCATCCGTAACTGGGTTGTATTTCTTTGTTAAACCATCGTAAACAAGTTCGCGTAAATAATCATCTAAATTAGTGGACTTAGTTTCCTTAGGCAATGGGAAATCAGGGAAAACACGTGTTTTATCTATTTCAAAATTGCATTTGTCGGCTATTTCAACCGTATTAGCAATTGCATCAGGGAAGTCTTTGAATAATTCTTGCATTTGCTTTGTTGTCTTGAAATAAAACTCAGGTTTGCCATAACGTAGCTCAAGAATATTCATATACTTACCGTTAGATGGATTAGCATCTTTGATACTAAGCAAAACGTTATGAGCAATAGCATGTTCGGGTTTGAGGTAATGAATATCATTGCTGACTGTCATTTTAATGTCTAATTCTCGAGCCATTCGAGGTACATTTTCAAGAATTAGTGGATCGTTTTCGAGTCCGTGATTTTGAATTTCGAGGTAAAAATCATCTCCGAACATATCTTTGTAATATTTGGCTTCCGAATAGGCTTTTTCGTAGTTGCCATCCAAAATCCAAGCGTTGACCATGCTCCCCATACAAGCAGAAGTACAAATCAGCCCTTCATGATATTTTTCTATCAATTCTTTGTCAATTCTTGGGCGATAGTAAAAGCCTTCAGTATATGCTAAAGATGATAACTTTATCAAATTTTTGTAGCCTTGTTGGTCTTTTGCGAGCAAGAGTATATGAAAATAGTTGCGGATTTTTTCGTTTTTATTTGTGGCAATTCTTTCAAAGCGAGAACCGACTGAGATATAGCCTTCCATTCCGATAATCGGCTTGATTGATTTTTTTTTGGCATAGTTGAAGAACTCAACTGCTCCGAACATATTGCCATGGTCAGTCAATGCAATTGCCGTTTGTCCGTCTGTAATTGCTGCGTCAATCAACTCGGAAGGAGTCGAAGCAGCATCTAATAATGAATAATGAGTGTGATTATGTAAATGAACGAAAGATGACATTTTTTGACTCGAAACTTAATTTTGATTAGTAATTTTTTCAAGTACAAGATATTGATTTAAGATGAAAAGTTTTCAACAAATTTTTCTAAACAGTCAAAGTTAGAGCGAAAAATCGTATTTTGGATTTTGTAAAAGTCTTATATTAAAGCAAATTGAAATATGGAAAAAATTATTGACGGGAAGATAATTTCCCAAAACATCAGAGAAGAAATCTTTTCAAAAGCATCTGCATTTAAGGCAAGTACAGGGATAATTCCCGGACTTGCATTGATGATTGTGGGTAATGACCCTGCATCGGAAGTTTACGTGGGAATGAAAGCAAAAACGTGCGAAAAACTTGGGTTTTATTCGCTAATTGAGCGATTACCTGAAACTACAAGTCAAGAGCAGGTCTTAGCAATGATTGATGAGTGGAACAATCGCCCGGATATTCACGGAATACTTGTGCAAATGCCGCTGCCGAAGCACGTCAGCGATATGGAAGTCATCAAACGGATCAATCCCGACAAAGACGTGGATGGATTTCATCCTGTAAATGTCGGTAAATTAGTTGCCGGAATACCTTGCTTGCAAGCATGCACTCCCGCCGGAATCATGGAATTATTGAAGCGGAGTAATGTATCGCTCAAAGGCAAACATGCAGTAGTATTGGGCAGAAGCAATATTGTGGGCAAACCAATTGCAAATTTGTTGTACCAAAAAAACAAAGACGCAAATGCGATAGTCACAATTTGTCATACTGCCGCTCCTGATATAGCCTATTATACTCGCCAAGCGGATGTCTTGATTGCCGCCGCAGGAGCTGCTGAAATTATAAAAAGAGATATGATTAAAGAGGGTGTTGTGATTATTGATGTCGGTACAAATAGAGTTGAAGCTCCCGACACCGAAAAAGGCTATCGTTTGACGGGCGATGTTGATTTCAATGATGTTTATGACAAAGTGTCGCTGATAACACCTGTTCCGGGTGGCGTTGGACCAATGACAATTACAATGTTGATGTACAATACGCTCGAAGCCGCAATAATGCAATCGCGATGAACAACCTTGAAAGCACAATATTATTCGAAGACGAGGAGATTATCGTAATTGACAAACCGGCAGGATTGCTTTCAATTCCTGACCGATTCAACAAATTGTTGCCAAATGCTTTAGATTTCTTGGGTAGCATTTATGGAGAAGTTTATACTGTTCACAGATTAGACCGCGATACCGGCGGAGTTATGGTATTTGCGAGAACGGCAATAAGCCATAAATCGCTAAATGACCAGTTCGAGAACCGCGAAGTGACAAAACTTTACCATGCCGTTATTTCCGGCAAATTAATGAAAGATGATTTGTCTATCGATATTCCACTACTAACAGACCCTGCCGGAAAAGGCGGGGTCATACCTTCTGCGAGAGGCAAAGAATCTTTAACTGAAGTAAGGGTTTTGGAACGATATAGAATAGCAACACTACTTGAATGCAACCTTGTAACAGGGAGACAACACCAATTGCGAGCACACGTTGCGGCAATCGGGCATCCTTTGTTGGTTGACCCTCATTACGGCAAAGCGGACGCTTTCTACCTTTCGATGCTTAAACGTCGGTACAATATTCCAAAAGACGTAGCTGAAAAGCCGATTATTAAGAGAATCACTATGCAATCCAAATCAATCGAATTCACTCATCCTACTAAAAATGAAAGAGTTCGCTTCGATACCGAATATCCCATTGATTTCGAGGTTTTGCTCAAATCCTTGCGGAAATATGGCTCCTAAATGAAAACAATCGGTATAAAATTATACCGATTGTTTTTTAAATACATTATTTTAAATGCTAGTCTCGTTTAATAAACATCGAACGGTACTCGTTTTGATTTACGATTATAAAATAAACTCCATTTGGAATTGTAGAAACATCAACACGCACTTCGTCGCGCAAGTCCAGTTGTTGTTGAATTACAACATTACCTAACACATCAACTATCTTGAGGTATTTGATTCCCGATGCTAACACTTGCACGAAGTCTGAAGCAGGATTGGGGAATACAGCTATGCCGTAATTGTGCAAAATGTCGTAAACGTTCGTTGTATTGCCTGTTGTAAAGCTTATTGGGTCGCTCCAAACACTTCGGTTGAAGAAACTATATGTGCGAATTCTCATGAAATAGCTCTGATTTGCTTCGAGCACATAATCGTGACTGAATTGTCGGATACTGTCGAGGTCGAGTACGATGTTGGCATCGTTGAATTCGATATTTTTAGAAATTTGAATTCTAAAGTAATTATTAGTATCATTATGATTCCACGCAAGTTTGCCGTCATAAGGAATTCCGATTGCTTTGTCAATGGGATAAACAATTTCAGGAACTTCCAAAAATGTATAAAAACTCCTTGTGCTCGACCAAGCGCTCTGAGTTTTGGAGTTAATCGCCGATACACGCCAATAGTAAAAATTGCTGTGTTCAAAATTTGAAAAAATGAAAGTAGTATCACTCAATAAATCAGTTTTGATTATAAGTTTGTCGAATCCCCTATTATCTGATATTGAGATTACATAATGTTCGGCATCGGGAACTTTATTCCAAACAAACATAGCGCCATCGGGTGGATTTATAGCTCCATACTCCGACGGTGATATTGGAATCGGGCGAGACAAGGAATCCTCAGTGAAAGTTCTAAAAGTCCAAACATTAGACCAATCACTGATTTCGCCATCACGATTGAAATTGACTCTCCAGAAATATTGAGTGTTGTGTTTAAGGTCTGAGTAGTTATACCACCAAATATCCTTTATTACAGTATCGGTAAGCAACTGGCTAAAGTTTTCATATTCGGAAATCTGAATTGAGTATGATTCGATAGCAGGAACCGAGTACCAATATAGACGCCCGGAAATAGGCAATTGCAACATATCATTAGTTGGTCTAAAAAGTGTCGGTTTATAAACTTTAGCATTACATGTAAATCTTGAAGTTGTTGACCAATTGCTACTGTCAGATTCATTATAGGATTTCACCCTCCAAAAATATAATTTTTCGTAATCCAAACCTGAATACCAATAAATTGTATCATTAGACAAATACAGGTCAATACTACTACTATTAAAGTCCATATCTTTCGAGACTTGTAAACGATATTTTTGAGCTGAATCAACCTTATTCCAAATTAAGAACCCTTCAACATTAGTAGAGAAATAGTTCCGTGGATAAATGAGTTTTGGAGCCATCAATTCATAGTATTTTGAAATCGTGAATTTCCAAGAATCAGACCAAGCACTTTGTCTTTCATTATTGATAGATTTCACTCTCCAATAATAAGTAGTGTTCAGTTCAAGCGACTTTAATGAAAGCGAATTATTACCGAATATTAGTGTATCAATTATCAAATCAGTGAAATTGGTAGATTTTGATACTTGAATTGCGTATTGAAAATTAAGCTCAGTCAATTCCCATGTTAAACTAGAACTTAATTGAATATCATCCTCGTTGTCTAATGGCGAGATTAAATTTGGAGTTTTTAACTGAGTACTAAACTCAAATGCTCGAGTCCAATCACTAAATATATTATCTTTTTTAGCCCTGATTCTCCAAAAATACTTCAAACCATAGTCCAAACCATCAACAACAAAGCCATTAAAAATTACACCATCATTGGAATAGATGAGATTTTTGAAGTCCTTTGAGTCAGAAACTTCAATTGTATAAGAGTCAACATCTACAGCTGATGACCATTTAAAAACAACGGGCATAATGGCATTCAAGAGATTGTTGGCAGGTGAAACTAAAATTGGGGTATCAAATGTCGTTTTGAAACTCCTGACACTTGACCAATCACTTGCACCATCCTTATCATTGATTAAAATACGCCAAAAATACTGAGTGTTGAATTCCAAATCATCCAAAGCGAATTTTGTGTCGGTATAGGAAGGTGAATTGACGACAAGCTCCTTAAAATCCATTGATTTTGAAACTTGAACATGGTAAGTATCCATATCGGATTGCTCACTCCAAACCAAGGATTCCGACAAAGCAATTCCAACGGCACCATCATCGGGATATAATAGCTGGGTATTAATGTTGACAGTTTTAAAAGAATAAACTGTTGACCAAGAGGTAGTGTCCTTGTCATTGTATGCCCTAACTCGCCAATAATAATTCTTATTTGCTTTAAGTTTGTCATAATTCGATGAATTGCTTTGAACAATTTTACTGCTCACAGGTTTAGTAAAGTTAATCAAAGTATCAAGTTGTATCTGATAGTTTTTAGCTCCATTAACGAGTTGCCATTCCAATTGACCGCTTATATTAGCATTGCTATTATTTTTCGGTGTAGTTAAAATTGGTTTTTCCAAAGCATTTGATACTAAAACAAACTCACCAAAACCCTGAAAATCACCAATAATCTCTCCTGTTGCAGAATTATAAGTAGTCTTAATCGCATAAAATTCACCTACTGTTTCTTTGTCACGTTTGTAAATCGTTGTTTTAGCAGGATTTACAATCCCGGGGATTGTTGCTGCGGAAATCTTGAATTTTCCTGAAATATTCGAGGCATTACTCCTCGAAAACACCCATCTATAGGGGAAAATCTGCGAGAATAATGAATCTTTGAAATGCCCTGAATGGGGAGGATAATTATGTTTTTGGATATTTGTTTCGTTGCTACTTGAAATGTTTGCGACAGTGACAATAACACCTGTGTTATTTCCTTGAGAATTGAAATTATATTCTCCGGGTGAATTAATAAGGCGAGATGTAGTATTAGCTATCGCGGTTACTTTGTAAGCTCTATAAATATAACCATCATAGTATGTTATTTCAAATGCTATGGATTTATCAGGCTTGACTTCGGTAATTTTACCTCCACCCCAATTAATTAAAGTATTACCATTTGGTAATCGAGTAACACCACCCATGAAATGTTGGTATATATCAGGATTATAACGAAATTCCCAAACTTTGGTCGCTGTCATGCTGACATCGTCTATCGCATACTCAACTACTCTTGAATACTGTGGTGACTTCAGATTACCATTATCATATAGCAATAGATTCCCGTTTGCTAAAATTGAAGCAGTATGTTGGTGAGAAAATCCAAAAAAACCGTTATCATTATCGTTAATAAACTGGAACTGATTTTTCTTACATTTAGAACCACCCATTCGCCATATGAAATTGCCCGTTGATTTGTTTATTAATGAAACTTCGTCATAATGTCGGATTGAGACTAAGATATTCCCTTCATCAGTCTCTTGCAATGAGTTTATATGGACTAAATCAATAACTTTGTTTTTAAGATTAACACCTTCAGTTGCATCGGCAACGTTCATATGTTCAGAAGAGTGCCACTCCCAATATATTCTTCCTGTTATATCTGTTTCTACAATGACGTTATAGACTAATATAGCATTAGTGAAACCACCATCAACTTCTTTGCTCAAATCCTTAACTATTTCTTCTGTACAAAGAAGTAAATAATTACCATTTTTGAGAACGATAATATCATGAAAATCCAATCTGTATTGAAGTGGTGGTGACAATGAATCAACTAAAGTCAAGTTTGTATCGTAAAGATAGAATTTGTCTCCGCTTTTAACAGCCCACAGTCCGTTGGATAAAAGTTTGAAATATGACGTTTTATATCCGTTTGACGGTGTTTTTTTTAAAACGCTATATCCATAGTTATCTACGGCAAAAAAACTATTGGCAGAAAGCCAATCAAAAATCAAATAGCCGGGAGCAGGATTATCCAACTGAGTAACAAAAAAATCAGGCTTTGCCAAACTTTGCTTATGATGTATAAATAAAGCTAAAAGTATTGTCAAAAATATTTTATAGGTTTTCATGTTAAACCTCAATTAATAATTATTAAATTTCCGTATTTTATATTATTTCCAAATAGCAAGCGATAGTAATATAGACCTGAATTTAGATTGCCGGTGTTCCATTTTATATTATGTGTGCCACCTTCGAAGAAGGCTGAGAAAATTGTTGCAATTTGATTGCCGTAAATATCGAATAGTTCAAGTGTAGTTAACCCGTCTTCATTGTTAGAATATGTAAAAGTAGTTGAACCTGAAAAGGGATTTGGATAATTGGAAATAGTAACTGCATCAGTGCAAATTCTTGATTCGGATGCTGACATAGTGTTTGATGTTGTGAATGATGAAATATTACTCCAACGACTCTCGTTTGTATCATTGAAGTTTCTTATCCTAACAAAGTATTTTGTATATGAATTCAATTCACAATCCAAGTAATTATTTTCCAAATCCGATTTATCCAGAACAGTATTTTCGAAATTATCGTCCAATGAGATTTGAACGTGGTATTTTGAAACTGTATTAGTCAAATCCCAAATTAGACGAGGATTCATAGGTATATCCTTCGAACCGTTTACGGGATATGTCAAATTGGGTGCTTCTAATTCGGTCAAGAATGTTGAAACCGATGACCATAAGCTACTTGAAGAATCATTAAAAGCTGCAACACGCCAAAAATAATTTACACCATACTCAAGATTACAACAATTCACATTTGATTCGGTACTATTTGGATATTCGAGTATGATTTGGTTGAATTTGGCATCTTTCGACAAGATAAAATGATATTTTGTTGCTCCTTCGATTTCTTCCCATTCAAAACCACCTTTTATGCTTATGTTTCTTGAATTTGGAAGAGGCAGAATTATGTTGGGAGTTTCTAAAGTGAACTCCGTAAGTGTGGAAAACTGCCATACACTTGACCAACCACTATATTGAATGTTCTTAGTATATCGAACACGCCAATAATAAGTGTGATTTGGGCTAAGGTTTTCGTAATCAAATGTTGGTATAGTAAGAGTGCTATTATCAATTAATGGATTTAAAAAATCGGGTTTAGTATCTATTTGTATTCGGTAAAAGTCCGCATCGTCTATCAATTTCCATGTCAGTTGCCCATTAAGTGCAACTTGTGTTTCATTGTTCAAAGGTGCGATTAGCTTTACTGATTTATAAGGGTCGTGTGTGTAGAATGAAGAATTTTGCATCCAATCACTTTGAGTCCACTTATTAATTGCTCTAACTCGCCAGAAATATTGCTTATTGTATTCTAAATCACTTAGTGTGAAATAATTTTCTTTAATGACCTCTGTATCAATAATTATTTGACTGAAAGATTCTGAATTTGCTATTTGCAAATGATAGCTTTCGGCATTAAATATTTTTGACCAAACCAAACAAGCGTTAACATAAATTTCACTATTCGACAAAGGAGTGATAAGTGTAGGTGTAGCAATACTGACACCGGATTCTGTAGTAAAACTACGAATTCGAGACCAATCTCCAAATTGCGGACCTCGAGTAGCTTTTACCCTCCAAAAATATTTAGTTTTAGGCATCATATCTATGATTAGAAATTTATTCATAGAAATATCTGAAGAATCCACCACAAGATTCTGAAACGCAAAGTCCGTCGCTAATTGAATTGAATATTTATCAGATTCATTATTCTTCTCCCAAGATAATGCGGAATAAATTGGGACTTCGGTTGCAGCATCTGCCGGCAATAATAGCTTTGGTTGTGGTAATATCGAATTGAATTCGAAAATTGAAGACCAATCACTTGAATCAATTTCTCGAACTGCTTTAACTCTCCAAAAATATTTTTTATCGTATAGCAATTCTGAAACGTTCCATTTTGTTTGATGTATATTATAGTAGCTGAAAGCTACATTTTCAAAGTCTCTGGTTTCAGATATTTCAATTGAATACGAGGATGCACCTTTGCTTGGTGTCCAAGAAAATACAAAAGATGTTGAAATATTAACAGCGTTATTTGCTGGGGCTGATAAAAAAGGCGGGTTCATTGCCGTTTTAAATGCGAACACCTCGGAATAGTAACTTATATAAGTATCTCTGATTGCACGTACTCGCCAATAGTATTGCTTATCGGGTTCTAAATAATACGGGATAAGTACTGCATTGCTTGAGGTGATAGTATCAAGTCTTAAATTTAAGAATTTTGCATCATCACTGATTTCAACTTGATATTTAATCAAACCATTTATCTCTGTCCAAACAAGTGAATCAGATTTCTTAACAGAAATCTGGTTGTTTTCGGGGGCAATCAATTTGGGCGCCGACACACCTGTCAAAAACCAAAAAATACTCGACCACGCAGTTGTATCATTTAGACTCAAGGCTCTGACTCTCCAAAAATACTTGGTATTTTCGTGTAGAGATTCCAATTTATTAATGTTTGTTTCAGAAAAAAAGTTAATCACCGGATTAAGGAAACTGATATTTGTATCTAATTGGATTTGATATAATGATGCGCCTTTAACTTGTTCATTTTTGAGTTCAACATTTGTAAAAGTTCCCGAACCGGAAATAGGTGAAATCAAAAAGGGAGTTTTAAGTTTAATTGATACAACAACAAACTCACCTTTGCCCTCAAAATCTGCAAACAATTCATTTTTGATTGGATCATAATTAGTATTGAGTGGAGTGAATATACCCTCAGTTTCTTTATCTCGTTTATATATTATCGCCATCTTGGGGTCGCCCATACCTATTACAGATGCGGTATTAATTCTAATTTTACCCGAAATTGAATTTATACCTTTATGAGTAAAAACCCACCTGACCGGGTAAACATGACTAAAAGCCGAATCGGAAAAAATACCGTTATGTGGAGCATACTTGTGTCTCTGAAAATGTGATTGACCTGAACCTGAAATGTTCGATACAGTTAACTTAATTCCTGTATTGTAGTTTTGGTTATTGAAGTCATAATCTCCAATGCCTGATATATTTTGATAGACTGCGTCAGTATTGTATAATACTTTATAGGCACGATAGTTAATACCAAACCCATATTCAATCTCAAATGCAATGGTTTTGTCATTTCTTACCTCAGTAATTATATCCTTTCCCCAATTAATCAAAGTATTGCCATTTGGAAGTCGGAAAGCACTACCCATCAATGATTGATAAATATCAGGGACCTTACGATACTCCCAAACTTTTGTGGCTGTCATATTCACTTCGTCAATGCTGTATTCAACAGCACGTGAATACTGTGGCTCTTTCAAATTTCCATTATCGTAAAGCAAAACATTCCCATTACTCAAAAACATTGCAGTATGTTGGTGCGAAAATCCGAAAAAACCGTTAACATTGTCGTTAATGAAAGTGAACTGATTCCCCTTACTTTGGGAACCTCCCATTTTCCAAATAATTTCTGATGTTTGTCTGTTTATTTTAATGATTTGGTCGTAATGTCTGACAGAAATCAATATGTTTCCGTCTTTATCTTCATCCATAGAATTAATATGAGTCAAATCTATGTTCTTTTGGGTCAAATCAATTCTTGATGTAACATCGGTGATATTCAAATGGTCAAGAACATCCCATTTCCAATAAATTTGGCCCGTTTTATCAGTTTCAACTAATACATTTGTCATTAAATTAGCATCTTCTCGCCCACCGGGAACGATTTTGCTCATATCTTTTTTGACATTATCTCTTAACAACATAAGAATTCTGCCATTTTTCAAGAGAAGCATATCGTGAAAATCTATACTTATTGAGGTCGGATTTACGACAGTATCAAGCAATTCAAACTGAAAGTTGTAAATATAAACAACATCCCTATTGAAGGAAATCCAATATTTATCATTAATAGGTTTCAACCCTGTGCTGCTGGTGATATTATCGTTATTAAAAATTCGATAACCGTAATTGTCGGTAACACCAAAATATTCTTTGTTATTATCTTTAAAAATCAAATAGCCGGGAGCTGGTTCATTAAGAGTATTGACATTATAGTCAGGCTCAGCATTTGTGTTTGCAAAACTAAATAACATTATTGTTAAAATCAATATTTTTATAATACTAATTCTCATCTAAATTTACCTGCTTATAACCATTTTTTTTGTGATAGAATTACTGCCAACGTTGAGTTTGTAAACATATATGCCGGGCGTCAAGTTGCCCGAATCCCATTTGAAATTGTGATTGCCGGCTTCAACATAGCTTGAGTATATAACAAGTTCAGGCTGCCCGAGTATATTATAAATTGAAATGCTTGCATTTCCAGGTACTTGAGTGGAAAATTCAAATGTTGTAGAATTGTTTACCGGATTCGGATTATTTATAATCGCAAGTTTATATTGGTCGGCGTCTTCAACACTTGTTGTACCATCAATTCTGAAAACTTCATCACTAATAGTCGTCAATTCGGGATTAAGAAGACTTGTAATTCTGACGCGATAATTAGAATCTGCCAAAATGTCTTCGCTAACAATCCAAGCAAAAGCGCCTGTATAACTAACGATTGAATCAATAATTGAAGTAACGACGTTACCTTCGAGTAAAAGCTCTATCTTGACAGGGTCATTAATATTTTTGTTCCAACGTATGAAATGTCTTTTGCCATCTTTTAGCCATTTTTCTCCACCGACCGGTGTTGTTATATCCAAAAATGATGGTTTAGTAGTGAAACTTCTTGTTTCTGACCAATCGCCTTCGCCATATTCATTAGATATCATGACACGCCAAAAGAATTCTGTCCCTTTCGCAAGTTCATCTATAATAGCAAAAGTTGGTTTAGCAATTTTGTCAATTACAACGTTTTCAAACTCTATATCAGTAGCAATCTGAAGACGACAATCATTGTAGTAGCCTTGTGGACTCCATTTAAAAGTGACAGGAACATCTTCATTTAGTATTTCTAATGCTTCAGGAGAATTTAAAATAGGTTTATTTGGCAATTGCTCAGTAGCCGGAATCCCGAAAATAAATTCACCGAATTCGTTTGTTTCAACGATTAGTTCATTAGTCGAAGCATTGTATGTGGTAACAAGTTGAGTGAAAACACCTTCGTTAACAGTAGTTCTGTGATAAACAGCCCATCTTTCCGGCTCAACTAACCAAGGAAGTTCAGAAATGTTAAATTTTAATTCAGCTGTGAAGCTATTTATACTTGTCTTTTCGATTACAAACTTATATGGTGCAACCCAAGGGGCTCTTTCATCAAATCGTGGGTAACGTGGAGAGTATTCATACTTTTTGACGTTGACTCTATTATAAGGTGATGCATTATTCAGTGCAGAAAATATGACTGTAACACCGGTTTGAATTTCACCGCTATTGAATCTATATGTATTTAAAGGCAACAATTCTTCTAAAGTCACATTTGCAGCTACTTGATTTAGGGGCCAAGGAGTTTTGAGCCAACGAAAGCTTCCAACATTTGCCGGGAGTTCCATTTCGAGTGCAATGCTACCATCTGGTCTTACTTCGGTCAAATCTTTCTTATACTGCGATGCAACCCAGCCCCAACCAATCAATGAATTACCATTAGGTAATCTTCTCATCGAACCATTGGCTGAAGTAAAGATATCAATATCATTTCTGAAATCCCAAACCATTGTTGCGCTCTTCCCTACTTGGTCAAGTTTATACTCAACGCCCCGAGAATATTTCGGGTTATGCTGAAAGCCATTATCAAATAAAGTAATATTTCCATTAGGTAAACAACGAATATCATGTTGCCAAGAGAAATAATAAGGGGCATTTTCTTCGTGTTCGTTAATGAAATTAAATTCATTGTTATCGCCGCCTAAACGCCAAATTAGTTCACCGGACTTCCTATCAATTTTAATTATTTCCGAACTTAATCTGCTTGAAATTAATATATTGCCCTCGTAGTCGAAATCCATCGAATTATATAGGACATGATAAAAGTATTTGAGAGTGACATCGGAATAGGTTTCCAATATCGGAAAGTGATTCCAAGCATTATACTGAAAGACTACATTTTTGTCGGCATCAAATTCTTGAACTACAGAACTTCGCACGACTGCATTTGGGTCTCCGTTTGGTGTATGAAGGCTCATATCAATGTGCTTTAGTTCAAAAGCCAACATCAAATAATGCCCGTTTGGCATCATTACAAATTCATGACCGCCGGTAGGTAAACCGTTTCCGGCTACAAATCTATCAACTTCTTCCAAATCGTCATTAAAGATGGATACATATGTTTCAGCGAAGCCACCCGGGTCAAAGGCTACAACTGAAGTTGTTGTCATCATACCATTTGGTTGGGCAACAAAGTTCCAATTTTCATATTCCATTGCTTTATATTTATATGATTCTCCGTCATTGGTTAAAACCGCGATATAATATGGATAAAGGGTTCCTCGGTTTGACATGAAGATGGCTCCTGGAGAGGGATTATCGGTCTTTGTTATCAATAACGGCGGAAAACCTTCAGGTAATTCGGCGCTTTTTAAAACCGGCGAACTTAGTAAAAAAGCTACTATATATATGAATGCAAATTGTGGCACAAGGTATTTGGAATCAAATCTCATCATTTCCCCTATTTAATTTTTTTTTTTCAATAACTTATAAAAAATAAACACAAAAAATCATAAAAAGTTACATTTTGTTCATAATTATTTTTTAATAACCATTTTAGATGTTTTTGAGTGATCTCCGACAATAATTTTGTACAAATACATTCCGGAAGTAAATCCTTCAGAATCCCAATCAAAGCTGTAAACACCCGGCTCAACAAACGATGAGTAAATAACATCACCTAATTGTCCGTACATATTATAAATTGAGATAGTTGCCATCCCTGATACTTCTGTTGAAAATTCAAAAATAGTTGAACTATTGAATGGATTCGGGCTATTTGAAATCGAAAGAGGAGATGAAATTGATGGCATGTCCTCGATACTTGTTGTAGGGTCAACGATTTTGAAAACTTCGTCGCTGATTGATGCCAATTGAGGATTCTTGAGATTAGTTATTTTTATTTTATAAGTTGAATCAGGTATAATCTCCTTATCCACAATCCATGCGAATGCACCTGTAAAGCTCAATATTGAATCAGAAATAGATGCAACAACTACATCATCACGCAAAAGTTCAATTTTAACAGCTTCGTCAATATTTTTTTCCCACCGAATGAAATTATGTGTAGTATCTTTATTCCAAACCTCGCCTCCAATAGGAGTAATCAAATCCATATATGCTTCCGAAATTGTAAAAGTATAGGTTTCTGACCATTCACCTTGTTCTAAATCATTTGTAACAGCAACTTTCCAAAAATACTCAGTGTTAGGTTGCAAAATGTCAGTTGTCAATGATGTTTCGATTAAACTATCTTCTTCAATAACTATATTTTCGAAATTAGCATCTTCAGCCACAAGAATTGCTGAATGTCTAAAATATCCTTTTGGGCTCCATGAAAATTTTACATTTTTGTCGTTCAAAACTCTTTCGCCGTAAAGAGGTGTAGTCATAAATGGTTGGGGAGGAGTGACTTGTTCGTAAGATTTAGCTAATATAAATTCACCAAATGAATTGGTCTGTACTATTAATTCACCGCTTCTTCCATCAAAACCTGTCTCTAACTTTCTGAAATACCCGGCACCATAGGTGATTAAACCATTTGGTTGTACTGCAAAATTTGAAGTATTACCTGTCATTTTTTTAAACTTAAGTACATTCCCTGCACTATCAGCTATAATTGTATAAGCACCATAGCCTTGACCACGAGCAGAAAAAAGCATTACACCCGGAGATGGATTATTGACTGTTAATATTTCAAATGGCGGAAAGTCTCCCGGCAATTCGTCCGCAAATGTGGTTGAAACTGCTGGTGTCATGAGAAATATGATAAATAATAAAATTAAGACTTTAGTTGAAAAAGAGATCATAAAGCTTATCCATATGAAATTATTTTAATTTTGCAAAAATCATTTGTGAAAGTTAAGTAATTTTTTGTTCATTTTCAAATTATTTTTTTGCATGGTTATAGTTCATATTATTTTCATTTTCGGTTCATTATTTGAAATATAAACTACACGTTGAATTGTAATAAATTTTGTAAACAAAACAAGACCCAAAAATTTAAAAACATAACACACTTTAACGCATTGACCTGAAGGGAGACTACCTCATATAGGAATCTTTATTATTTCATGACAGTTCACCTCACTCCGCCTCTTTCAAAGTTTAGTGCGAAAGAAAGATTAAAATCCCCTTATCGTTAGCTCACTTTCTTTTCCCAAAGTGGGACTAAGGTGGATTTGACAACATAAGGCAGGACGAGAGAAAAACAATCTTTCCGGTCCGCTTTGCAAACTATACTCATGAGGCGAATTTAAGAATTATGTCTCATCTTTAAAACAAAAAAGCTGTCCATATGGGACAGCCTCGCGAGGTGAAGTTTCTTGGTCTTGTTCTTAATCAGATTGATTTATGGAATCATCGCTAAAGCGTTATCTAATGCTGAAAGCAAATCGTTTACATCTTCAATTCCAACCGAAATACGAATCAGTCCGTCATAAATGTGAGCTTTTTCGCGTGATTCCTTACCCATACCGGCATGAGTCATTGATGCCGGGTGTTGGATAAGTGATTCGACTCCGCCAAGGCTGACTGCGAGTTGAAAAAGTTCGATATTGTTCATAACGGTAATCCCGGCTTCAATTCCACCAAGCAATTCTGCGGCTATCATAGAGCCCGGACCGGTCATCTGTTTCAATCCGAGTTCATATTGTGGGTGAGATTTAAGCCCGGGATAATTGACCCATTTTACTTTTGGGTGATTTTCGAGGAATTCGGCGATAATCATAGCATTTTCAGCTTGCTGTTTGACTCTTATCGAAAGAGTTTTTAAGCCTCGGTGTACGAGGAATGAATTGAATGGGTCTATCACACCGCCAATAAGATTGAGTGATTTGCGGAACGACTTGTATTCGGATTCATCTTTGAGTATAATAATTCCTGCAACAACGTCAGCGTGACCATTCAGATATTTTGTCATGCTATGGACAACATAATCTGCTCCGAAAAGTATTGGCTTTTGATATATAGGGCTCATGAAAGTATTGTCCACGGCGAGTTTAGCACCTGCCTTGTGGGCGATTAGAGCTATGGCGGCAATATCAGCCATAACGACTGAAGGATTGCCCGGAGTTTCGATAAAAATTAATTTTGTGTTTGATTGGACTGCCTTTTGAACAGCTTCGGAATTGCAAGTATCAACAAATGTAGTTTCGACACCAAATCTGGTGAAGAAATCATGTAATATTGTGTATGTTGGACCGTAAACGGCTTCACTGCAAATTACATGGTCGCCATGGCTCAGAACGGTAGCAAATAAGGTGTGGATTGCAGCCATTCCGCTGGCGCATCCAAGTGCTTTTGCTCCCATTTCGAGAGCAGCAATGGCATCTTCCATTGCTTCGACTGTTGGGTTGCGCATTCTGGTGTAGATATAACCATCGGATTCTCCCTTAAATAGTGAAGCTCCGTGATTTACATCTTTGAATTTGAATGTTGAAGTTTGATAAATCGGTGTTACGATAGAACCTTCGGGGGTTTCTTTAGTTCCGGCGTGAACACATATTGTTTCTTGCTTATAATTACGAATGTCTTTCATTGTGTCTCCATGAAATAAAAAATGTCGGTTATTGTAAAAATAACCGACACAAAATTAACTATAATTCACATGCAATAAAAACTATGAGCAAATTTTATGCTCAAAATGAATTTAATCTATGACATCGAGTAATTCAACATCAAAAATCAAAACTTGATTTGGCCCGATTGATGGATGAGCATTTTCGCCATATGCCAATTCAGAAGGAATATAGAACTGCATTTTACCACCAACTTTCATAAGTTGCAAACCTTCAGTCCAACCTTTGATAACGCCCGACAAAGGAAATTCGATCGGTTCGCCTCTTTTGTATGAACTGTCAAATTCCTCTCCATTGATAAAGGTACCTTTGTAATGTACTTTAACTTTACTTGTAGCTTTAGGTGCTTTACCTGTGCCCGGAGTAATTTCTTTATATTGCAAACCTGATGCAGTAACTTTTACACCGGGTTTAGTTTTGTTTTGTTCAAGGAATTCTTTTCCTTTTTGCAAATTCACACCAGCCATTTTATTTGTCTCCTCTTGTTTTATAGCTTCGCCTTGTTGGCGTCTTACGTTGATTTCAGCTACAAGTGCTTGCATCATTGCGTCAACTTTAGCTTGGTCCATTTCAATTTGATTGCCGCTTAGTGCATCTACAATACCCTGCTTGAGGGCGTCAATATTTACTTTAACGGAATCCATAGCCAAAGAACCACCCCATTGTGTTCCAATTATGTAGGAAATTGAATCCTGCGCATTTTTGAGTTCAATCGGCTTAGTCTGTTCTTTTTTGTTTTGTGCTTCAGCACCACATGATACTAATAAAAAAAGCGAGATTGTTATAGAAAAAATCTTATACATTTGGTAAATACTCCAATAAATTATAAAAAATTATAAATTTCAAATTATTTTTACTAAAATAACGTCTTCACAGCAAACATTTACGATTCATTATTGTAAAAATTGGAATTTTATTGTTAAATTTGAAAATTGTATAAAGAAAAAGAGAAATTAATGCCGCAAATAATTGAAGGAATTTTTGATGCAAAAGGCAAATCATTTGCCATTGTAGTGTCACGTTGGAATCAGTTTGTGGTTTCAAAGCTGCTTGATGGTGCCTTAGACGGACTCCGCAGAAACCAAGCTGATGACGCTAAAATCACTATAGCTTATTGCCCCGGTGCTTTTGAATTACCGCTGATTGTCAAGAAAATGGCTGAATCGAAAAAGTATGATGCTATTATTGCACTTGGTGCTGTTATTCGTGGCTCAACGCCTCATTTCGACTATATCGCCTCCGAAGTAAGCAAAGGCATTGCTCGAGTTTCACTCGATTCCGGAGTACCATGTATTTTGGGAGTATTGACAACAGATACTATTGAACAAGCTATTGAAAGGTCGGGAGCTAAACAGGGCAACAAAGGTTTTGAATCTGCCATTACGGCAATCGAAATGATTTCATTAATTAATGCCTTGTAAAGGAGATTGTATCGCAGTTGTTACCTTTTTGTCAAAATTATTTGTGGTAAAGCGATGAAATTATTCTTTATATTCTCGGCTTGTTTCATACTCACTTTAACGACTGCAATCTCTACAGATTTTCGTGTAGATAATTGGAAATCACATACATCGCTTTTGGATGTCATCACAGTCGCTGTTGACCATAAAGATAGAATTTGGGCCGGTTCATCAGGCGGAGCATTCGTCTATGGTAAAAATGACGGCTCATATAAAAAATTTGATAATATTAATGCATTCCTTAGTAGTCAAATTACAGTGATAAAAGCCAATAAAGATCGAGAAATTATCATGCTCGGAACTTATGAGGGTAATATTGAAATATTCAATCCTGAAGAAAAATGGATACACATAACAGATATCTACAACCAACAATTTTCTAACTCAATCATCTATGACATTCAATTCCTTGGTGATAAAGCGTATATTGCCGGCGGATTCGGACTAGCTGTTTTCGACCTGAATAATAATGTTTTTATCGAAACCATTAAAAGATATGGCGATTTCCCCAATCTAACCCCAACCAACAAGATACTAATCGAAAATAACACAATTTGGCTTGCTACTGATGTGGGCGTTGCTAAAGCTCGGCTTGATGACCAATTAGCTAATCCGGCAGTATGGACAAATTATGACCAACAAGATGGTCTTTATGATAAGAAAATTCTGAATCTAACATCAGTCAATAATACTATTTATGCGATGTCGGAGAAAACTGTAAAGATGTTTAAAGAAGATTTCTTTGAAGAATTTATCGAATCCCCTGACCAGCTTACATGTATCAATGAATTTGAGAACAATCTTGTTTTAACAAACCAATTCAACTTGCGTATCGGAACAAATATCATTGACATTCAGCATCCGGCATTAATTCGTGGGTTTGAAATTGCTCATAATTCTACAGCTGAACCATATTTTATCTTTTATTACCGTGATGCAGGAATCGGGATTTTCCAGAACGATACATTAATCCACTATAAACCTAATAGTCCAATAACAAATAGCTTCAGAAGTATGAGCGTTGACGAAGATGGTGATTTATGGATATCCACGACATTTGGAGGTGCTTCGAGAGGTTTCGCCAGCTATGATGGAGAAAATTGGAATAATTATACATCCCCAATTTATCCGGTATTGAAAACAAACGAATACCACAAAATAACCGCTAAAAATGGCAAAGTTTACGCCAGCAACTACGGAGCAGGCATTTATATTTTCAATAAAAATGATACAATAACCAATGGTAAATTATATGACAGGAGCAATTCTGCCCTTAATGGATTAGCTGATGCACCTGATTTTGTAATAGTTGGAGAAACTGAGGTTGACAACAAGGGTTGGGTTTGGATGGCGTGCTTAGGTACTGTTTCACCGGGTCCATCATTAGTCGCCATTACTCCTGATGGCGATTCTTACGGCTTTATCAACAAACAAAGTCCAAATTCAAGGCAATTCATGACAATAGGCATTGATTTTTACGGTACTAAGTGGGTAGGCGGCACACCTGTACATGGTTTAGGCTTGATGTATTATAATGAAAATGGTACTCCTGACGATTTGACCGATGACGTGAGTGAAATGTTGACTTCGTCTCAAATTCCCAATTTGTTGGAAAATGTTCATAATTGTATTACGGTTGATAGATTGGGTACTGTATGGATTGGCACTGCTAAAGGGGTTTCAGTTATTATAAATCCGTCAGCAGTTCTTAATAACAGAAGCAATCTGATTGTAAGGTCTTTATCAAGATTGTTGGGTGAGATTAATGTAAACGATATTGTGGTTGATGCGCAGAATAACAAATGGATTGCAACAAGTGATGGTGTGTGGGTTGTAGATTCTGACGGTGCTGAAGTTTTGGCATTTATTAACTCCTCTAATTCGCCCTTACCAACAAATGAAGTTTTTGCATTGGGGTATGATGGCAAATTCGGGAAAATGTTTTTCAGTACAAGATTTGGAGTTTACGAAGCAACTACTCTCTCAGTCATTCCTGCCGATAAATATGAAATTGTTTGTTATCCGCAACCATACGACCCAAATGTGGATTCTGAAATGGTAATTGACGGGCTTGTAGAATATTCGGAACTGAAAATCCTAACGACCGATGGTTCTTTTGTTAGGAGCATTGTAACGGGAAGCAAGAAGACAGTCTGGGACGGAAAAGATGAAAATGGTAATTTTGTTAATAGTGGGATATTTTTAGTTGTAGCGACATCGTTAACAACTAAAGAAACTGCTGTTCAGAAGATTGCAGTAGTCCGAAAAAACTAATTTCAAATATTTTAAAAATCAATCCTAAGGTGAAATGAAAATGCGAATCTTTTTGCAGGATTATTAAAATCAATAACTTCACCTTGGAAATACAAAGTCACGCTTTTGATTTCGCCTTCTTCAACAACGCGCTTACTAACGCCGAAAATGCCGTTGATTTTGTCAGCTTCATAGTCAAAATTGACATAATCGGTCGTCGTAAATGTAAGTTTGAAGTTTCCACCCAATTTTTTGAGCTCGGCTAAGGGAATCGGTTGGTCACTGATAATAAACATTTCCGGTATTTTGATGTAACCATATCTTATAACTCCGGGAAATCCCTTGTTTTTTACTACTTGCAAATCATGATTAGTAGTAACCGACAGAATCAAATCCAATTTCGGGGTCAAATAATTATAGTCCAAAGTTGAATTATAGCTGAATTGGTCAAACTCTGAAGTCAATTCACGTATATCTCCGCCTTGACCGTGACGCTGGAAAATTTGTAAGTAACTTTTGCCGGAAGTGACAATAGGTTGCTTTACATAAGAAGTATCATAGATAGTATCGCGTTTTGCAACAATTTCGCGTATCACTACTTTTTTATAATTTATCATAGTTGTATCAACACTGATTGTATCGCCCGAAATCATTTCCTTGATGTAATCAGTACCGTTGACCCCGAGAGAATCTTCGCATGAAAATAGTCCCAATGTCAATAATGTTGCGATAAGTACAAGATAAATTTGATTCATTTCGATTTTTCCTAAAATTTAAACCCAAATCCGATTTGCAAACCGGTTTTACCGGAATCAAACCAATTCCCACCATGTTTAAATCTCAAGTGATTATATCCATAAGCGACAACGAATTTTGAAGTATTATCCATTGAAAATTCGAGACCAAGCATACCTCTAAAAACTGGTCCCACTGTCGAATAACCTCCATTTAATTGAACGAAAGGAGCGAAAAAACTAATTTTTGCAAAATCAGGATGGTAACGTACTAGAGCTCCGTAAGTTTCGATGTTTGGATTTTGGTGATAAGTGTATAATATACCCTCTTCAACACCTGTAAAAGTTTGGTAGAAATTTTCCCTGTGATAGTCAAGCCCAACATTCAACTCATTAAACAATGAATATGTTGCGGAAATACCAAAGTTAGCCATGTCATATTTTGCGGGGTCAATTTTGACGCCTTCCCCATGATTATAAATCGAACCTCGGAACTCCAATGCAAAATTTTCATTGCCTTCGTTGCCAATAAAAGCTGTTTCAATCATCGGATTTCTAATGTCATTTGCTCCGTAAGGACTTCTGAGTAAACTCAAAGGTGCATCAGTAACTCTAAATTGTTTGTTCAGAGATGCTAAATTAGCTTTGCTCAAAGCTACTTCCGAAGGTGAAAAGATGCTATTATTCGCTTCATTTCTGAGCAATTCAGTATTGTCTTGGTTTGCATCAATTTTTTGATTTTCATTAGTTCTCGAATCATCTTTTGTTACATAGATATACTTATAAACAACTTTGGGTTCGGTATTTGATTGATTAGCTACATTTGATTTACTTGCAATATTTGATTCTACAGCTTCGAAATCGTTTGACTTTGCCAAATCTGCTTCCGAAGTCATTACCGGAATCGCAGATTCATTGATATTGTTGATAGTAACATTGTTACCATATTTGGCAAGCAAAACTCCATCAAAAGTACCAAAATTATAAAGCATGAAGATAACGACTGCAGTAGCAGCAGCTGTAGCTAATCCTGTCATGAAGAACGGAGACAGGCTACTAAGTTTATGAGCGATCACCGAGAAAAAGCCCGGATTTGGTATAGGAGCTATTCCCGGAGGAGGAGTCAGACCAATCGTATTGAAAATATTCATAGTAGATTGGGCTTTGGGAGTAAAAGCAACAACATCGGATTTGACCGCACTTTTAATCGCCATCTGACTTTTGAGTTCTGCCCGCAAATCTTCATTGGCTGTGAGCATTTGGAATAGCTCTAGTTCTTTTTCAGGCGGTAAAACTCCTTCGATGTAATCGTATATTATTTGTTCTTGTTCCATATTCGGACCATTTATTATATTATTTCATACTAATGTCTTTCAAATAAGGGTTAAGTATCGATTTAATCTTTTGCTTAGCCCTAAAAACTCTTGATTTTGCATTGCCGAGAGATATGCCCGTCACTTCGGCAATCTCCTCATAGCTCAAACCGCTATATTCTCTCAACACAAACGCTTCCCGGTAGTCGTCTTCAAGCAAATCAAGCGAGCGTGTTATCAAATCTAACAGTTCCTTTTGTTCGTAATTTGTACCTATGCTAACGTAGTAATCAACTTCGTCAATTTCAACTGTGTTTTTTTTGTCTCTTTTTGCATTCAAACACAAATTTCGAGCGATTTTCATCAAAAAGCCCGGAATATTTGTATTTTCCATGTCCGGTTGTACTTTTTGATAAAATTTTATGAAGGTATCTTGGAAAATATCATCAGCTTTGTCCTCGTCGCCTGTCACCCTGACGCAATAAGCATGAACAATCGAAGAATATCTGTCGTAAAGCACACGGAAAGCTTCCGATGCATCGGCTTTATCGCCACTAAGCATCGAAACGAGTTCCACATCTGACAGACTTCTAAAGTTCTTAGCCATTTACCGCTCAAATTTACAATCAAATATAAATACACTTATCGAATAAATTAGTTGCAAATAATTGTAACTTTTTTGCTTTACTGAACATTTATAAGTTTAAATATTGTCCAAAACAGAATTTTTATTTTTTGATTGCTTTTTGATAGCATGACCCGTTTTTTTTCAGTACTTTAGTTTTTGCATTTTATGAAATATTATCAATTGGAAACATACTCGATGAAATCACTTTACGGAACAGTACTTTTCACTATATTTACAATGATTTTGATGTTTACTTCTATTTCTGACCTACAAGCACAAAAAAGCCCCTATAACGTAGTCGCTAAAGAGGAAGAAAAACGAAGGAAGGAAGAATTAGAGCAGCTTGAAACTGAAAAAGTGGGTCTAAGGTTTATGCTTAAGTATATTTCTTCTAATTCATCTTCATTTTATGATGGCAATGGTGACAATTTGACTCTTTATGCAGATACAAAAATA
The DNA here is from genome assembly GCA_018335795.1 of Desulfobulbaceae bacterium. GTDB lineage: Bacteria > Bacteroidota > Ignavibacteria > Kapaibacteriales > UBA2268 > PGYU01. Next base: position 59,534 of record JAGXRP010000082.1, read on the forward strand.
GTCCCCGGTGATACAATCGCATATAATTTCAACGACGTCACTCATAATATTGACCTTTTCGTTGGCTACGAATTTTACAAAAATCTGACTGTCGGGATTGGATTACCACTTTCTCTGATTTATTACGATGAAAATTATCTCGATTATTCCAACACAGGTAGCGTAACCAACAAAGTACTTAAGTATGAAGACAACATTTTCCAGTTAGATTTCATAAGTCTGGCGGCAAACTATATATATACTTACGAATCATTTTTTTCGGATTTCCAACTCAATGTAGCGATTCCGACTGCCGCCGAACCAAAGTTTGGAGATTCGAGCAGTTTCTCCAGATACTTCCCGTTCGAAATCACACCACAAATCTCATCCGGTATTAAAGGTGCGAAATATGCAATTCTGACAGAACTCGGCTATCGAATAAGAGGCGGAGATTACTCCGACATGTTGATTGCGAATTTGAATTTGATGCTGACATCAGTACCGGATACAGAAATGAGAGCATTCGTCCAATCCGGTTACTCATTCGATACGATTGCTGATAATGCTTTACTCGATGCTCGGCACAATCCGTATAGCGAAATTTACATGAGATTTGGATTTGCGTTCAAGATTTTGATTGAAAAAACATTTCATGCAGAATTTATATATCGGGTTACACTACTGGGAATTACTACCCGAAATACAGCCGGATACACAATTGTTTTAGGTCTTAACCTTTAGTTAAGTAGCCTGAAATCATATCATTATAAGGAAATCTACAATTATAAAACTAAGTATTCGTTTTTGTACTTTCAAATAATGCATTTTGTTTTTTACTTTTTTAATATTTTAAATATGAAATAATTTTACTTGATTTAGGTTATGTTTCACAATAGGAGTACAACTCCGAATGCCTTTAATATCTTTTATACGGAAGCAGATGTATATTTTTGCAGCTCCTGCATTAATAACTGTCATATTGCTTTCGATACACATTTTAGTAAGCGCGAAAGAGCCAAATCGGGAAACCCTCCGTTCCGAGATAGAAGCCATAGCTGATACTGCCAAAGTTGACGTTGCAGAACTTGACGTAGCATCAGACTTCCTACTTACTGTAAATGGTACAGCGTCTCATTATGGGAAACGTTTCCACAACAGACGCACTGCGAGTGGCGAAAAGTACGATATGTACGAATACTCAGCTGCTCATAAGAAACTCCCCTTTGGGACAATCTTGAAAGTTACAAATACTATAAATGGACTTTCGACACTTGTTAGAATCAACGACCGCGGACCATACGTAGGCAAAAGAGTCATTGACCTTTCCTACAAATCAGCACAAGCTATAAATGGTATGGGATTGCCCAAAGTCTCTTTTGAAGGATTCATCCCGGGGAAAATTGACATTCCTGATGACGGAAAATACTTTTTTGCGTATTCATTGACAGAGAGCCCTGTATGTTTGCCGTCTGATAAAGTTGAAATCATAAACCAATTTGACGGATTCCATACTACAGTGACAGAATACAAATCACTTTTAGCCAATGGAGCGGACAGTACGGAATTGTTCATCTTGGTAGATGCTGACGAATATACCGAAAAGCAAACTGCCAGAGACAACGACTCCTATTTTATAGGCAAACTTTCGACGCCAAAGCAGCGCAAAATACCTTTCATGATGGCAGAAAAGGTTTATCCTTAAAATTTGCTACGAGCATGAATAAAAATTTTAGAGGCTGATTAATTTCAGCCTCTTTTTTTTTATATATTTGCAGAACATTTATCGAAAATATGTAGATAAGTGTGAAGCGACAATTTTTGAGGAATTATAGTGGCATTATTAAAACTACATAGTAGCCCAACATTGGAAATTTACTCCGCAAACACAGCTACGGAGCTTGAATTGCCTTTGCTCCCCTTTACTTTTAGTGCTGGTTTCCCATCGCCGGCTTTAGATTTTGTGGACTTAAATATTGACTTGAACAAGCATTTAATCGAACATCCGGCTGCGACTTTCTATGGCAGAGTGCAAGGCGAATCTATGCGTGGTGCAGGTATAAATAATGGCGACCTATTAATCATAGACAAAAGCATCGAACCCGCCGATGGTAAAATCGCAGTTTGCTACATTGACGGAGAATTTACATTGAAACGTATAAAAATTGACAAAAGCGGAATTTGGCTAATGCCCGAAAACGATTCATACAAACCCATCAAAGTCGAGGAACACCACAACCTCGAAGTTTGGGGCGTCGTAACATTTATCATCAAAAAGCCACTGTAATGTTTGCTCTCATTGACTGTAATAATTTTTATGCTTCCTGCGAGCGAGTTTTCCGACCCGACCTCGTAGGCAAGCCCGTTGTAGTGCTTTCCAACAACGACGGCTGTGTGATTGCTCGTAGTAACGAAGCCAAGGCAGTCGGCATACCGATGGGTGCACCACTTTTTGAATACGAAGAATTGCTCAACAAACACAATGTCCAAGTCTTCTCGGCAAATTTTGCTTTGTATGGCGACATGAGCCAACGAGTGATGAGTATTTTAGAGCAATACAGCCCCGAGATGGAAATTTACAGCATTGACGAGGCTTTCTTGAAGTTCGATGGATTGGAGCATCTCAATTTGCATAGTTATTCCAAAGAATTACGAATCAAAGTGCAAAAATGGACAGGAATTCCCATAAGCGTAGGTGTTGCACCCACCAAAGCATTAGCAAAAGTAGCAAATCGAATTGCGAAAAAATTCCCCAAAGAAACCGAAGGCGCCTACATCATAGACACCGATGAAAAAAGAATCAAAGCACTAAAATGGCTCAAAATCGAAGACGTCTGGGGAATCGGACGCCAACACAGCAAAAGACTAATCTCGGTTGGGGTAATGACGGCACACGACTTTGTCCAACTTGACGATGCATGGGTAAAAAAACATTTGGCAGTTGTTGGCTTGCGTCTGAAACACGATTTGCAGGGCATACCCACATTAGGCTTAGATTCAGTGCAATCCAAAAAAAGCATCGCAACTACGCGTTCATTTGAAGAAAATTACACCAAGTTGGAGCAACTGCAAGAACGCATTTCGACATTTGCCGTTTCTTGTGCAGAAAAATTGCGTCATCAAAAGTCCTGTTGCAATTCGCTCATGGTGTTTGTGCATACCAACGGACACCGCAAGGACTTGCCCCAATACAGCCGAAACATAGTTATCAAATTGCCCTTTGCAACCAATTCCAGCATCGAATTAAGCCGATTTGCACTATTTGCTTTATCAAAAATATTCAAAGATGGTTATCACTACAAAAAAGCCGGCGTAATCGTGCAAGATTTTACACCCGAAGACAGCACACAAATCCACCTGTTTGAAAACAGAGACGAAAGACATATTCCGCTAATGAAAGCTGTGGACGCACTCAACAAAAGCTACGGACAGCAAAAAATTCGCTTGGCAACTCAAGACCAAAAACGCGTTTGGAAAATGAAACAAGAAAAATTATCACCACGATACACAACCAAACTTTCTGACATCATTAAAATTCATTGCTGATATGTGCTTCCATTCCCAACAATCGAAATCGGCTCAAGAGCTAAAACACCGTTTCAAAGCAAAATTTGAGGACGAAGAAGAATTCCGCCCCGAAGTTTACAACGGTTTCCGATTCCCCAAAACACCCGTAATCACAAGAAGCGATGTGGGCAATATCCAACTATTCTCTTGGGGATTAATTCCGCATTGGGCAAAAGACAACAGCATCAGGAAGAGCACGCTGAATGCCAGAATTGAAACCATACACGAAAAACCCTCATTCAGAAACGTAGTCCATAACCGTTGTTTGGTACTCGCCGATGGCTTTTTTGAATGGAAATGGTTAGACGAAGCGGGCAAGAAAAAGCAGAAATACCTCATCACAATGCCGGACAACGACGCCTTTGCCTTTGCGGGGCTCTATAGCCACTGGACCGACCGCAACACAGGCGAAATCATCAGCACCTACACAATTCTCACTACCGAAGCAATCGGATTGATGCGCGAAATTCATAATTCCAAAAAACGTATGCCCGTAATCTTAGACCGCGCAAACGAACAATTATGGCTATCCGGACAAACAGACACACTTCACGAAATAGAATTGATAGCAATTGAAGTTTGAGAGCATCTTAGCCCCCACTAAAATATTTTGTTAGTTTTCATAAATCTTATATATTTGTAAGATATTCATATATGGGATTAAAAAATGAGAACTATCCGCCTGAAAATATGTGCATTTTTATTGCTTTGTTTCAGCATTGTCAATGCAAACGCAATTAGTCCTGTTTTCAATTGGGCTAAATCATTTGGCAGCAATGATAGAGATTATTTCACAAGTTTCGCTATTGATAAGGCAGATAATGTTTATCTGACCGGTAATTTCATGCTTACCATGGAATTTGGCGCCGGCAATGAATCATTCGATTTGATTTCAAATGGGAAGTATGATTTTTTTGTCGCAAAATTGGACAAAGACGGCAACTTGTTGTGGACTAAAAGTTTTGGTGGAATTCAGGACGAAACTTCAAATAAAATTTTACTCGATGAATCAGGCAATGTCTATATTATTGGTACTTTCTACTATAATGTCAATTTCGGTACTGAAGAGAATCCCTATGAGTTAAATTCAAGTTATGGGCAAGATGTTTTTATTTTGAAGTTAGACACCGATGGTAATTTTATATGGGTCAAACAACTTGCCGGGCAAGCAGGCAAATATATTTTCAGTGCCACATTCGATGATGAATACAATCTTGTCATAGCAGGAATATTTGACGGCGAATTTGATTTTGACCCGGGACCGGACGAGTATATTGTCAAGTCTGAAAAATTCTACAATAATTTTATAGCTAAATGGAATCAAGATTTTGAAGTTCAATGGGTGAAACAAATTGGATTAAATTATTCTTCCTATAATTCAATTGCTACAGATTCGAAGAATAATATTTATCTATGTGGTTATTTCAAGGACAAAGTAGATTTCGCTCCGGGGTTAGACACATTTTATCTTGAATCGGGTAGTATATATAACACTTATCTACTTAAGTTAGATGCTTCGGGTGAATTTGAATATGCCAAGAGTTTATACTCGGAAGATTATAATATTGCTTACGATATGGTTATAGATTCGGATGATAATTTGTTATTAGCGGGATATTTTGATGGGAGTACTGACTTTGACCCGGGTGATAATGAACTCCTAAAAAGCTCTAGGGGGCAAAGGGATATTTTTGTCAGCAAATTAACTTCCGGTGGCGAACTGATTTGGGTACAGACTTGGGGAGGTGTCGGCAATGAAGATGCACAAGTAATTACCACAGATGATTACGATAATATCTACTTAGCCGGAGTTTTTAGCGATTCACTTAAATTCGGGACTAATGAGTTGCACGACCTAAATACCGTAATGGGTGGAAATTCCATGTTCAACTTAGCTTTGAATTCAAAAGGCGACATAATGTGGTCTTCATTTGTCGAGAGTTCCATTTCAATTTTGCCTCTTGGAATATTGCTTGATTCGGAATCGAATATAGTCACGGCCGGACATTATCAAGGGAAATCAGATTTCGACCCAAAGGAAGGTAGATTCGAACTTGAACCATTACTTTTCACAGATGTATTTGTGCAAAAGTCCTCACAACCCGCACTCAGTGTTTTGGAAAACAATTTTGGATTTGATATCGGCATTTTCCCAAATCCGATGTCAGATTTCGTTACGCTTGAATTTGAAAACTCTGTCGAGTCTTGCAAAGTTAAAATCATCACTTTGACCGGAGAAGAAGTATTTTCGGGCGATTATTACCAATCCAAATCAATAAGCATGAATCTTGACCTGCCGACCGGATTTTATCTATTGATATTGGAATCCGACAACAAAAAAGCCGCCCTAAAACTGATTAAGAATTAGGAGTGTGGCACTTTTGTTAGATAATAATTCATACCTTGACTCCAAGTCATCGGATGAATAAAAAGCGTGGTTTTCAAGCTTAAACAAACATTTCTCCCACCATTTTGTAACTTTTTCCCTTCTCGATGTGTATTTTAATTATTCGGAAATGGAAAAAATTTCCTATTTTTAAAGAAATTGATAATGAGAGTGCTTATGAAAATGAAATCATTCCTTTTAGCCGCTATTACCGCAGCTATGCTATTGCTTGACGCAAGTCCCTTGTGGACGCAAGGCGAACCCATATCGCTGCAAGAGATATGGAGACGAGAGGATATTGACTTGAAGTACTCTACAGTTTGTAAACAAGGCAGAGTGGTTCGTATGGCAAAACAAAATACTTTCCCGAAACCCCCTACTTTTTATCTTGTTGATTTAAGAACCGGCGAGGACGTCTATGTCACAGAGCCAAATACTGAAATATGGCTGTTCGCAAATTATTTAGGTGACAAATTTTATGTTTATAATTACATTGATACAATACTTAGAGAATACGATAAAGAAACTAAAGAATTATTAAGAGAGCTAAGCAACATTCCTATCAGTGAAATTGGTTCAAGATTTATATCTCCTAAAAACGAATTTGCACAATTTGATAGAGGAAGTCATATGTTTTTATTTAGAGACTTATTTACCGGAATAGTTAAAGATAGTTTCCAAATAGCTGGAAGCCCACAAGACCCACAAAGTTTAATAAGCTGGGGCATGGATTATACAATTGACAGCAGATATTTCAACTTTACTTCTCATTGGTTGTTGGATAAAAATTCTCCAAATACTTTTCACATATACGACAGGCAAACAAGAGAAATCATATTCAAACGTGTCACTCCAGGGAGTAGCAACTTCCGTTATCAATATTTCAATACATCGAACAAAATAGCTTTTGCCGAAGAGGTACAACTGCCCGGTGACGACAAAGTTTACAGCTATCTTCGTGTTTTTGACCCGGACACAAGAACTATTGTGAAGGATATAAAAATAAGTGAGTATCCAAACTTAACTTTTGTGATTAATGCAGACGATACAAAGCTAATTTTTCGAGTAAGTGACCCTAACCAAAATAATGTGAATCAATTGTATAATTTAAAAGATGAAAAATTTGAATCTCTCAAATTCAAAGTATCAGCATTCTTAGCAGATACCAATGCTTTATATAGTTGGACTGGTCTTGCTTTGATAGCCTATAAATTTGACTGGACTGTAGGGGTAGAAGATATAATTCCTCAAGAAGAAAACATTATCTATCCCAACCCTACAAATGGTACCGTTTCACTAAATATAAGGCCTGAATTTATCATGGGTGAGTGGATTATTAGTGATATGCAAGGACGAATCTTGAAAAAAGGATTAATAGGTCACTCGAATATTCTTGAAATCAACATTTCCGATTTAGTATCGGGGACATATTACGTCACAGTCATCGGAAAAGATAAAAAGTATAGCCATAAAATTTTAAAATTGTAGAAAAAAAGAATACAACACACCCCCTAACCCCCTCTTGATAGAGGGGGAACGGCTTTGGGGGTATTTTGAGTTGTCAGTTGTTGCAAAGACAAAACGTACATGCTTCTCCCCTACTTCACATTGCCGCTAATCATATCGAACATGTATTTGTTATCTGCAATTACATCCTTAAGCATGTGCTTGACGACGTCGCCGATTGAAACTAATCCAACGAGTACTTTTTGATTCATAATCGGGATATGTCTGATTCTGTTGTTTGTCATAATAGTTTCTAAGTATTCAATTGGGTCTTCGGCATCTGCATATATTATTTTACGTGTCATGATGTCGCTAACTTTGATATCCGAAAAAGAGTCGAAATTGCTTCCGATTGTACGTATTATATCTCGTTCGCTGACTATACCGGACAGTTTCCCTTCCTCATTTATCACAAGTAAGACCCCGATTTTGTTCTTCGTAAGTACTTCTATAGCCTCATGCAATGTGCGATTTGTACCGATAGTTATAACTTCGGGACCTTTAATTCTAAGAATATCTTTAGCTTTCATGTTTCCCACCATAAATAATATTGTGAATATATATTGTTGAACGAATTATTTATTGTGATAGTGTATCATAATATTAATTTATTTGTGAATATTTTACTTTATAGCTGTTTTTAATGTGAAATATAAATTAATATATATTAATTTTGTATAAATGAAACAGAGCAAAGAGTTTTTCGTATTTATGAAGTGTGCAAATTGGCAAATGAGATAAAGAATTTGAACAAATATTCAGGGAATATATGGACATCATAAATATTAACTCTATAAAAAAGACATTCGGTGACTATACTGCCGTTGACGGCGTTAGTTTCGATGTAGCTCAGGGTACGATTTTCGGCTTGTTGGGACCCAACGGAGCCGGGAAAACTACCACAATTAGAATGATTACGAATATAATCATTCCCGATGAGGGCAAAATCACTATTGACGGTATGAAAAACGGTTACGATACTCAATCGTTAATCGGATATTTGCCGGAAGAACGCGGGTTATACAAAAAATTGAAAGTCATCGAGCAACTTAAGTATTTCGCTCAACTGAAGGGAGTCAACGCGAAAGATGCTGAAAAAATAGCTATGGAATGGCTTGTTAAGTTAGGTGCCGGTGGTTGGGAAAATAAGAAAATCCAAGAGCTATCTAAAGGTATGCAACAAAAAGTGCAATTCATTGCGACGATATTGCATGACCCGAAAATTCTGATTCTCGATGAGCCGTTTTCGGGATTCGACCCGATTAATACCGAGATGCTCAAATCTATTATTCTCGATATGAAATCTCGCGGAAAAACGATTATTCTTTCAACGCATGTGATGAGCCAAGTTGAGCAACTTTGCGATGATATTGTTATTATCAATAAAGGCAAAATCATTGTGGACGGTAAAGTGAGTGAAATCAAAGCCCGCTATGGCGAAGACACTGTCATAATCGAATTTGACGGCGATTCTTCTGTTATTAATGACATACCCGACATTAGAATCACAGATAGGTCAAATCATAGAGTAGAATTCAGATTAGGTGCCAATTCTCCCAAAGCATCTGAGATTTTGAAAGACCTCGTGAACAAAATTGACATTATAAGATTCGAGAAAGTTCAACCAAGTTTACATGAAATATTCATAACGGAAGTAGCAAAACAAAAGTTAGGTACAAAGGAGGCAACAAATGAAAACTAAAAGCAAAATCGGCACAATTATAAAGCATGAGTATTTGTCGAAAATTAAGTCGAAAGGCTTTATTATAGGTACAATTTTAGCTCCTGTTGGTATAATTGTGATTTATGGTATTATAATTTTGGTTGCTGTGATGTCTGCCGACCAAACTACGAAAAAACTTGCAATCGTTGATTACACCGAAAGAATCGGTGCAATGCTTGTCGAGCGAGATACATCGAAGTTTTTCTTGACCGATTTAAAAGAAGCAGAATTAAACGAAAAAGTGTTAACCGGCGAAATTGACGGTTATTTAGTTATGCCCAAGGATTTTGCTGAAAAAGGAGCGGCAACTGTCTATACAAGCGGTGGCGGCGGATTGGGCTTTGTAACTTTGATTGAACGAAATACGGAAGACATAATAGTCAATTTGAGATTGGACGAAATCGGAGCTGACGAGAGCGTTAAAGCACTTGTCAATCGTGGAATATCGCTATCAACAATGAAAGTAACCCAAGAAGGTGCCCAAGACGATTATTCGCAAGTATTTGCGATAATGGGCTACGTGATGGGATTTGTTATTTACGGCTTGATGTTTACTTATGGTGCATTTGTAATGCGTGGAGTAATCGAGGAAAAAGCCAATAGAATAGTCGAAGTTCTCGCATCATCGGTTAAACCATTTGAAATTATGATGGGCAAAGTCATAGGCATCGGGGCTGTGGGGTTAACGCAAGTCCTGTTTTGGATAGTGCTGATGGGCATTTTTGTAGCTTTCGGTGGCTCGATTGCAGCAGGATTTATGGGTACGCCGGATATGGCAACTGCAGGTGCTGAAATGCAAGACCAAAACGCTATGATTGAGATGTTGAATAATATTTCGATTTCACCATGGCTGATTGTTGCATTTTTGTTTTATTTCCTTGCGGGATATTTCATCTATTCCACATTGTTTGCGGCTGTGGGTTCGGCAGTTGACCAAGAATCAGACGCAGCACAACTGCAAATACCGGTTACATTGCCGATAATAATTCCGATAATGTTCATTGCAAACGTCATGTCCAATCCCGATGGAACTTTGGCAGTAGTGTTGTCATTGATACCATTCTTTACACCGATTTTGATGATAGCACGAATTGCGGCTACAAGCGTACCAATTTGGCAAATTGCACTTTCGGTAGTTTTGTTGGCGGCTACATTTTTCGCTTGTCTATACTTTGCAGCAAAAATTTACCGCGTGGGAATCCTCATGTATGGCAAAAAGCCAACATTCAAGGATATGGTCAAGTGGTTTAAATTAGCAAAATAAATTTTTATTATCAAATACAAAGCATCGGACTCAAATGAATCCGATGCTTTTTTTATAGGACGAGAGAGAAAACAAAAAAGCCCTCTTAATCTACCTTTGGCAAAGGGGGAAAGCGAGCTTGCGAGCAGGGGGATTTGTCTTGTTTTAGTCCATCCACCCCGTCTGCTTCGCATCCACCCCTCAAAAGGGGAATTTATGTCGTAGGGATTGGTGAATTAAAGATTCATCCACATTTAATTACTTCCTCAAATCAATCTCAAAGTGCATTCAATCAAGTTCCGGTGCATGATTTTTTCAACTAATTGCCTATCTAATTGCATATCATTGAGCAATTTTTCGGCAATTTCTACATACGACAAGGCATCGGGATATACTCCAATCGGAATGCCGTCGAAATCCGCACCCATCCCGAGTACGTTTTCAGCTCCCAATTTTAAGAAATGTTCGATATGTTTGTAAAAAGCAATCTGAAAATCATTTTGGGCAACGAATTCGGTATAAAAATTCAGTCCAATGAAGCCCTGACGTGAGATAATTTCGCGAATTTGATCATCATGCAAATTACGTCTATGGTCGTGAATTGTGCGAGCATTGGAATGAGATGCGATAAATGCTTTATTTGTATTTTTGACAACATCCGCGAAACCGTTTTCGTTCAGATGCGAAACATCAATAATCATTTTGATTCGTTCCATTTCCTTAATCACTTCAATCCCGAAAGGTGTAAGCCCAAAGTCCGTATCAATGCCGTCAGCAACAAAATTGCGATGATTCCAGGTCAATCCCATTGCCCTTATTCCAAGTTCGTAAAATGCATACAAATTATTAATATTGTTGATAATAGGAGCCGCACCTTCGAGAGAAAGCAAGACATTAGTTTTATTTTCGTCGTAATCGGACGGTGATTTCAACCAAATTACATCATTATTATTTTTCGCAATGAAGTTGCTGATGGATTCGAAGGCAAAACGCAGAGCAGAATCACCAGCAAAATTGTCGGGAGTAAAAATAGCAAAATATTGAAGGACACCGTGCGATTTGGCGAATTTTTCAAGGTTCCAATGAGCCAATTCAGTATGGAAAGGGTTGTCGGGGAATTTGGTTAAAGTATCACAATGAGCATCAGCAACTTTCATATTAATAGTCCGTCATATTTTTAGAAATTAACATTTGATAATACTCAATTTAATGATTATTTTTAGAATAATAAAAAATGAAATAATGAAATTCAATATAAAAATAGAATCTAAACATATTTACGGGCTGTCAATTGCTTTGTTACTTATGCTTATCGCTTTGCCGATGTTTGTAAGTAAAGCTAGTGACAATAGGAAAACTAAGTTCCGCCACCTAACCAACGAGGCTTACGGATATGGCGAAAAGCTGGAATATAATGTCGGGTATAAGTTTATAACCGCCGGTACAGGATATTTCCATATTCAGCCGGACCCAATTTATCGCAATGGTAGAGAGTCATACGATATTCGCTTTCAGGTGCAATCAATGCCAAGTTTGGATTGGCTCTACAGAGTGAGAGACCAATACAGGACTGTGCTTGATGTCAGTGGTATTTTCCCTTGGGAATTTGAACAACGAATCCGCGAAGGGAACTATCGCAGAGATTTCAGAGCCGTATTCGAGCAAGCTACCAATCAAGTTAAAGTGAAGGATAAAACTTTCAATGTTCCGGATTACACTCATGATATAGTTTCAGCATTTTTCTATGTTCGCACGCTTAATTTGACAAATATGCCTAAAGATACTATGTTCTATTTGCAAAATTTTTGGGACGATACAACCTACTCATTGGGAGTGAAAATTCGAGGTAGAGAAACCATAAAGGTGGATGCAGGAACGTTCAAATGTATTGTAATTGAGCCAATGGTGACTGAGGGCGGGCTTTTTAAGAGCGAAGGCAATATCTTAGTTTGGTTGTCTGATGACGACCGTAAGATACCCGTCAAAGTTGCCGCAAAAATCCCTATTGGTTATGTAGAAGCTAAATTAACGCGATATTCAGGTCTTCGAGGACCTTTAAAGGCTAAACTATGACAAAGTACATTATCATTTTATTTTCTCTTTTTATTTCATCATTGGGAATGGTTTACGCACAATCAAGTGCAGATGCTGAATTTAAAGAGATGAAAAGAATATATGGAAATATGAAAACTGTTTCTTTTCATTTTACAAATCAAGACAATTCAAATATCAATGGTTCTTTAATTGCAAAACGCGGTAATAAGTTCTCCTTACATTTCGGCAATCGAATAATCCGATGCGACGGAAATACGGTTTGGAACCACTCTAAAGATGAAAATAACATAATCATAAGTAATTTCGAATCGCATGGCGATGAAAATTCAATCGAAACTATCTTCTTTTCTATGCTTGATAATCATAGACCTGTTGGATTGAGGAGTTCGACCAATTCTGCGGGAAATAAATTGATGCTTCTTGATTTGGTTTCGACCGAAGACCCAAATCGTAAAATTGAAATTGCATACTTCCCCGATAGCAGAACTATTGCTGAAGTCACATTGACAAACAACTACGTAGTCGAAACTTGGATAATCAGCAAACTCAAGATTAACCCAGAAATAGCCGATAATACTTTCAAATTCGAATCTGATGACAAAATTGAAATGATTGACTTGCGATGAAAACTATTTATACTTTTTTATTGATTATTGCTTTTTTTGCCTTTATATCATTGGCATGTTCGCCTGTGAGGAGTTCGGCTGTTGGCAAAGCACCAAAAAAGGCTCCGCCATCGTCGGAATTCCTTGTAAATGAAGAAAGCAAACCTCGTCCGCGATTTTCGGATACTACTGTTGTTGACCTGCCACCGGTAACAGTGGCGACAACATTGGACGAAAGCAAAATAGTACGCAATCTTGATAAAGAATTCAGCCAAGCCGTTAAACTATTTGAGCAAAAGAAGTATGATAGTGCATGTGACAGATTCACACAATATCGTGAGACTTTAGACCCAAAGGATTCCTTATATTTTGAAGCTATTTTTTATATCAGCGAATGTTTTGTTGTTCAAAATAAGTTTGCAGAGGCAGAGCGGAACCTACTTCTACTTTATAGTTCAGGATTGACACCTGATTCTATTTTCGAGAAAACTTTGATTAGACTTGGACATATAAATTGTGCATTGAAAAGAGAGCAGAAAGCATCAGTCTTTTTTAAGGAATTGGGTGACAAATACCCAAGTTCGATATACTTACCTTTGGCTGATTGTGAGTTTATCAAAGTCGGAAATTAGCAGTTCGCGACGGGCTGGGTAATTTTTCCTTATCTCGTCAAACATTCGAGCTTTCCCTTCCCTATCTTCAGCAAAAGTTTTCGCGAAAATTTCTTTATCACGTAAGAAAGCTCGGCTTTCGTCCATCTTCTCATAAAGTTCTTTCTGATTAAGCCTTGCAATAGAGGTTTTTATATCATTTGAAATTGCTTTACTCAACAATTTTAAATCATACTCTATTCCTGTATGCGATGATAAGGCTTTAAGCATCATCAATGAACCGTTCAATTTTCCATCAAACGAATAACCTGCTATATGTGGAGTAGCTATCAGACACTTTTCGGCAAGCTCGGAATCGAAATTTGGTTCTGATTCCCAAACATCAATCACAAATGTGATATTCTTCTCATTTTTGATTTGTTTCAAAGCCGCTTCGTCCACAACTCCACCACGTGAAGTATGAATAAACAAAGCATTATCTCGTAATTTGGCAATCAAATCTGAATTTATCAAATTTGAAGTTGGAAATTCACAATTTTGGGTCAGAGGTACATGATTGGTGATGATATTGCAGGTCGTGAATAAATCTTCAATTTCACTGTATGTTGTATAATTTGGGAAGCTAAAGCCTGATTTACGAAGCGGAGGGTCATTGACAATGATTTTCAAACCGATTTTCTCACCAAAATCTGCCAATCTTTGCCCGATATTCCCAAAACCAATAATACCGATTGTTGTATTTTGTAAAGATATATGATTGAGTTTCGACCAATGCAAAATGGAAAAAATCACATATTCGGCAACTGATGTAGCATTCGAGCCGATAGCAGAATGAAATGTAATTCCGCTTTGCAGAAGAAAATTTGTATCAATATGGTCAGACCCTGATGTCGCAGTAGCCACGAATCTTATATATGTTCCAGTGAGCAAATTTTCATTCACCTTAGTCTGAGAGCGACATATCAAAAAGTTAGCGTTGGTTGTTTTAAGCAATTGATTCGTAATTTCACGCCCCGGAACTTTGATAATATTATGATAATCGGACAAAATTACATCAATAATCGGGATATTTTCGTCAATTACTATTGTATCTTTCTTTAGCATATTTTCTTTATTCTAAATTGAATTAAGTTTGTAATACAAAAGAATGATAATTTTGCAAAAAACCTAAACAAAGATTGATAATGAGTATAGTTCAGCATTACGATTTTGAAAAAAGAAAAGTAACGACTCTTAGACTGAAAGAGATGAAGAAGTTGGGCATCAAAATAGCTTGTCTGACAGCTTATGATGCAACGATAGCAAAAATTTTTGACGAAGCCGGCATAGATTTGATGTTGGTTGGCGATTCATTAGGCAATATTGTTCAAGGACACGAAACAACTCTTTCGGTAACGCTCCAAGACACTATTTACCACACAAAAGCTGTCGTTAATGGTACTGAACGTGCATTGATAGTAGCAGATATGCCATTTATGAGTTATCAGGTTTCTGCAAATGAAGCCTTCACCAACGCAGGCAAAATAATGAAAGAAACGGGCTGCAATGCTGTTAAGTTAGAAGGAAGTCGCAATGTGACAGAAGCAATTTCGCGAATGACCGAAGCCGGAATACCTGTAATGGGACATCTAGGGCTAACACCTCAAAGCATCAATCAATTTGGTTCTTATAGAGCACGCGGTACTAATGCAGAAGAAGCAAATCAAATTTACAATGACGCCTTAATGATTCAAGAAGCAGGTGCTTTTGCAATCGTTTTGGAAAAAATCCCGGCTGCACTCGGCAAAAGAATTACAGATTCACTATCAATTCCGACTATCGGAATAGGTGCAGGACCGCATTGCGACGGGCAAATCTTAGTTTATACGGATATGCTTGGCATTACTATAGACTTCAATCCACGGTTCGTACGTAGATATTCAAATTTGAACGAAATCATGAAAAAAGCGGTCGGTCATTATTCAGATGACATTAGGAATTCAAAATTCCCTAATGAAAAGGAAAGTTATTGATGAGAAACAAAATTTATAAAGCTATTGTCATAATACTGAGTTCAATCATATTATTTTATGCTTGTAATAGCAATGCATTGACAAGTTTGGACGACATAGTTTTTCCCGAAAAAGATGTAAGTTATTTGCACCAAGTAGAGCCGTTTTTGAGATTCACTTGTGCTTTTGTGGGATGTCATGGCTATACGGCAGCAGGAGGAGTAATCTTAAACGATTATTTTGAAATTATGAAAGTGCCAGGTCTTGTTATACCGGGGAATGCCGAACAAAGCTCACTGATACAGATTCTCGAAGATAAATTGCCCCATTTCACTTATTATGAGCGTTCAAAAATCAACCAAAATCATATTACCGGAATGCGGAAATGGGTTGATGAAGGTGCAAAAAACAACTGATTTATTTTTGCAAATCAAAATAGATATTATATTTGTGTTTATTCAAAGTAATATTTTAAAAATGTATTTTGTAAATCGGAAAAATTAAGGAGATGCCCAATGAAAAAATTCTATGCCATTTTTTTTACTGCATTAATATCAATAATGATACTTGCAAGTTGCGACCAAGGACCGAAACCGGTCGAAATAGGAGAACTGAAAACATATTCAGATCCTGCAACTAAATTTTCTATTCAATACCCCTCAAATTGGGAGCAGCAAAGCGTTGCTGGTTCACGCTTCATAGCTTTTTCGCACGACCAAGTTCGTCGCCGTTTTAACCAATATGATTCACAAGGATTCCCCGGAGCAAAAATTGATTTGATTGTATTAGCTCTCGATAGCACAAAAACTCTGGATAGCGTTATAGCAAGTTCAAAGATTTTTGACCCTTCATTGTATGAAACTGCACCAACAACTGTTGATGGTGTTCAAGGTAAAAAACTGTCTTATTCATTTGAATTAGAAGATGGAATGTTTAACGGTCTGATGATTTTTGCTACAAAAGATGGTGGACGTGCAACAGTACTGACATTAGAGACTTTCGCAGGAACTTACGATATTTATAAAGAAAAATTTGATGAGATAATTGCATCATTGAAATTAGCTGAAACACCATCTCAGACAATTGATACGGTATTCCAAACCGAGGAAGCCGAACCTCCTTCATTGACTCTAGCAGAGCGTTCAGGTGATGGATTTACAATTGGCATTCCCGATAATTTTGGTGCTGAAAATATTGGTAAATCATCCGGAGCTTTGAAATCATGGAGCTTCTTAGGCAAACGCCGTGGCGATTCATTCATTAAAATAGAAACTTTCGATGCTTCAAAAAACAAAGATTTGAAAAAAATTGTTGAAGAAAACAAATCATTCTTTGGCAACGGTACTCCACAAAAAACTACTCTCGGCGGAAAAGAATCTTATAGAATTGATTATAAACCTGCAGCTAAAGTGAAAGGTAAAGTTTGGTTTGCTATCAGCGGTGATAAACTTTACAGAGTTGTGATTAACTGGTTTGCCGATGAAGAGGCTGCTTTCTTGCCTCCATTTGAAAAATCTGTTCAATCGTTCAAATTTGACTAATTATTTTGGGAATTTTTTTCAAAAACGAGCTGTCTCAATTGGGGCAGCTTTTTTTATTTTCAGCAATCAAAACGCATTTATCCTTACATTTGTACTCACAATTAAAATCAAAATTAAAGTTGAAATGATGCTTAAAAAAGTTAGTTCTGAAAGAATTTCCACGATGGGTGAATCCATATTTACGACTATGAGCAAATTAGCTTTTGAAAAAAATGCAGTCAATCTTGGACAGGGATTTCCGGATTTTGACGGTTATGCGATGATATTTGAAAGTGCTTATCGTGCAATGAAAGAAGGTAAAAATCAATATGCTCCAAGCCCAGGAATCAAATCACTCAGAGATGTTATAAGCGTGGTGAATGGCAATCATTACGGTGTTGCTTATAATCCGGATACTGAAATTACTATCACAGCAGGAGCCACAGAAGCACTTTATTGCGTAATGCAAGCATTCCTGAACAGTGGTGACGAAGCTATTTTATTCGAGCCGTATTATGATGCACACTTTGCAGATGTAATCTTAGCAGGCGGAATTCCAAAATTTGTAACTTTGCATAAACCGGATTTTTCTTTTTCTATAGAAGAATTAGAACAAGCCATTACTCCAAAAACTAAACTCATAGTCTTAAATACTCCTCATAACCCGACTGGTAAAGTCTTTTCAACAGCGGAATTGAAGATAATTGCAGAAATTGCTGTAAATCATAATTTGCTCGTTGTGAGTGATGAAGTGTATGAATTTTTGACATTTGATTCGGTCAAACATTTCCCTATATCAAAGCTCGAAGGCATGAAAGAGCGAACTATAACCATATCATCAACAGGTAAAACATTCGGTTCAACAGGATGGAAAATTGGATATGTTTGTGCGGCCAAAGGATTGACGGATTCAATACGAAAAGTGCACCAATGGACAACATTCGCTGTCAATACACCTGCTCAGCATGCTATGGCAGATGCATTCGGCACACTCGACACATATTTACCCGATTTTCGTGCATTATACCAAAATAAAAGAGATTTGCTCTACAATGCTTTGAAAGGTTCAGAATACAATCCATACTTGCCTGAAGGAAGTTATTTCATGATGATTGATGTACCCCATAAATTTGATAATGATGTGGATGCTGCAATGAAATTAGTTACAGAATTCGGTGTAGCTGTAATTCCTCCATCAGTATTTTATTCCAAATCTGACGAAGGTGCAACGCTGCTTAGACTATGCTTTGCTAAGAAAGATGAAACTTTGATTAAAGGTGCGGAGAATTTACTTAAAGCTTTAAAAGTGTAGATAAAATGAAAAGCGTACACCATAAATATATGCAATTAGCAATTGAGCAAGCCCGAAAAGCTTTCAGCAACGGCGATGTCCCCGTAGGCGCAGTGATTGTGCGAAATGAAGAAATTATCGGCACGGGCTATAATATGGTTGAAAAAATGGGCGACCCGACTTTGCATGCCGAAATCATTGCCTTGCGTGAAGCCTCGGAAAATATTGGAGCAAAATTTATTTACGACAGTACATTGTATGTAACTTTAGAACCTTGCGTAATGTGTGTCGGTGCGATAGTTCTTGCACGATTGAAATGCATTGTTTTTGGCGCTGATGACCTCAAAATGGGAGCATGTGGTAGTTTGTTTTCAATACCTGCCGAACCCCAATTAAACCACCGAGTAGAAGTAATTGGCGGGATTAATTCAACTGCTTGTTCTAAATTATTAAGTGATTTTTTTGAGCAAATCCGAATTAAAAAGGAGAATTAAATGTTTGAATCTGCTCTGTATATAGTCCCAACACCGATAGGAAATCTCGATGACATCACGATCAGAGCAGTCAAGACATTAGAATCTGTTGATTTTATTGCTTGTGAAGACACTCGTCATACAGGCATTTTGTTGAAATTATTAAATATTTCCGGCAAAAAATTAATTTCGTACCATGACCACAATGAAATTCAAAAAGCAGAGGAAATCGCTAAAATCATCTCGGATGGCAAATCAGTTGCACTTGTCAGCGACGCCGGCACACCCTTGATTTCAGACCCTGGGTATAGATTAGTCAAGAAAGCAATTGAATCCGGCTGCAAAATCATCTCACTTCCGGGAGCCACGGCATTCGTCCCTGCAATCGCAGCATCCGGTTTGGCAGTACACGGATTTTCATTCTTTGGATTCATTCCCCAAAAAAAAGGTCGCAAAACATTTCTCGAGAATATAAAAAACTCTCTATTAACCTCAGTTTTTTATGAATCACCTCACCGATTGCCAAGATTACTCAAGGAAATAAAAGAAATTATTGATGATAACCGAAAAATAGTAATCGCCAAAGAAATCAGCAAAATACATGAAACATACGTCAGAACTACAACTCAAAAAGCATTGGAAGATTTTGAAAATCTTTCGGAATTTAAGGGAGAATTTGTTATTTTGATAGATGGAAAAAATCAATAATGGAAAAATATGTTTATAACATTTGAAGGGATTGACGGCAGTGGCAAAACTACCCAAATCAAACTATTGCAAGATTACATCAAATCACTTGGCAATCAGACCGTCATAATACGAGAACCTGGTGGAACTCCTTTTTCCGAAATTATAAGAGATATTTTGCTGAACAAGGATATTGAAATCAATCCCGTTTCCGAATTATTGCTGTTCGAAGCCGCACGAGCAAATCTCACCCAACAAGTTATAATTCCTGCTCTGAAAAATGGGTTTTATGTGCTTTGCGATAGATTTTACGATTCTACAACTGCATACCAAGGGTATGGCAGACAATTGAATCTTGATGAGGTACTCAATTGCCACAAGCTTGCAACTTTGGGATTAAAGCCGGATTTGACATTTTACCTCAAATTGTCGTTGGATGAATCATTAAAACGCTCGGCACACAAAAAGGCAGACAGAATGGAAAGAGCCGGACGGGAGTTTTTCTTGCGTGTACTTGACGGATATGACGCAATAGCAGAATCAGAGCCTGAGAGGTTTGTGATAATTGACGCTGCCGGAGACATAGAAGAAACACATAGGAAAATCGTGTCGTTTATTACAAGGAAATCCCCCAACAAATAAAGTTTTATGAATACAACTATCACATATATTTTGGTACTCGTATTTTGATTATTTTTGTAAATTAATAATTGTCATTTAACATTGGAACTTTTATGCTGAATCAGATAATAATCAAAACTATGCCTTTTATCCCAAAATCTATCATTTATTTATTTGCTAAAAAGTATATTGCCGGACCTGAACTCAAAGATGCAGTCGCTGTAACTCAAGAATTAATGAAAATCAATGGCTCAAGTACTATTGATGTTCTGGGCGAATTTGTAACTTCAAAAGATAGAGCCAATCTTGAAAAAAACATGAGTATTGAGGTATTAAATGCTGTCCAAGCCAATGCACTCGACACTTATCTATCCGTAAAACCAACTTCACTTGGACTGGGATTGGATTTCGATTTCGGATTGAGCAATATCAGAGAAATAATCAGCATAGCCAAATCCAAGGGGATTTTTGTCCGATTGGATATGGAAAATTCTCCATATACTACTGCAACATTAGATTTGTACAAAAAGCTTCGCGATGAAGGCTTCGATAATGTTGGATTCGTTATCCAAGCCTACATGAAACGCAGTATTGACGATGTGACAGCATTACTACCGTACAAACCGAGCATCAGGCTTTGCAAAGGAATTTATAACGAATCAGAAACAATTGCCTACAAAGGATACGAGGAAATTCGTACAAATTTCAAAAAATTGCTCGACTTAATGTTAGATAATGGGTTATACGTTGGGATTGCAACTCATGATGAAGCATTGATTCAGTACGGATTAAAAAAAGTCTCCGAAAAGAAGCTCAAACATGAAGAATATGAATTCCAAATGCTACTCGGAGTTAGGGAAAATCGTCGAGACGAGTTACTCAGACAAGGTCATAGAGTTCGCATATATGTGCCCTTTGGACATGATTGGTATGGGTATTCATCACGTCGTTTAAAAGAAAATCCACAAATGGTCGGTCATATAGTAAAATCAATTTTCGGACTAAACAAAAACTAATGCAAAATAGAATCTTTTTCATTTTATCCCTTTTGTTCGTATTTGCTTGTAGCACAAAGCCCGCAAAATTCGAATTTGAAACGATTCGGATAGCTACATTCAATATTGAATGGCTCGGCGACGGAATTGATGACAAGAAAACGCGTGAGGCGGAGGATTACCTGCGCATTGCCAAAGTGATAGAGAATTTAGATGCGGATTTAATCGGTATGCAAGAAATTGAAAATGACAAAGCATTGCAAAAACTCATGGTTCATTTGCCTGATTTCAGCTATGTGATGGGCAACACAGGTTGGATTCAGAATCCGGCTGTGATTTTTCGCAAAAATGTTGATGTCAGGTTTATAGATAATTACAAGCCATTAGCAGTCAAAGAAAACAAAACACGTCCGGGACTTTGGGTTAAAGTCAAAAAAGAAAACTTCGATTTTCATATGATGGTTGTACATCTCAAATCTACTTCTTCATATGATAATACACCGGAATTGAAAGCCGAAAGTTTCCAATTGCGCCAACTACAATCGAAAGCCCTCAGAAAATGGGCTGATTCTCTAGTTTCATCCGGTGTAGAGAAGGATATTGTTATTATTGGCGACTTTAACGACAACCCCAATCGCACTAATATGCGAAACTTAGAACAATTAGTTTATGATGGAGAATTTTCATTTCTGACGCAAGATATGGGCAGTTGCAAAAATCCTCGCTGGGACTTGATAGACCATATCGCAGTAAATAAAAGTGCTAAAAATAGATTTGTCGAAGGTTCGGAATTTGTTTACGATATATTCCAAAGCCATTGGGAACACCAAGCCGAAATGATTTCAGACCATTGCCCGGTTTTAGTTTCATTTGAAATCGAATCACCGGATAACGATTAATAAAGCTGAATTCCATCAAGAACATTTATAACACTTTGAACTCTGCCAAATGGTGCTGAAATCTGTATTCCGGCAATATAATCTTTCATAATTTCGAGTGTTTCGCGAGCTATTTCAATCCCCTCTTTGAGTGAATCTTCCTTAGAACCCTGATGTTTGCGTAACCTTTTCAAAATCATATCCGGCACATCGCATCCTGGAATTTCATTGTTCATGAATTCAGCATTCCTAATGGAAGTCAGTGGCCAAAGCCCTGCAATAACAGGAATCTTTATATGTTGAATTCGAGTGAGAAAATGTTCGAAAACGTTCAAATCAAAAACTGGTTGAGTGATAATATACTCAGCTCCTGCATTGATTTTCCAATCAAGCCGAGCCAACTCTTCTTCAAGATTGACAGCACCCGGATTGGCACCAACTCCGCAGAAATACCCAGTAGGTTCGCCAATTGGATTTCCAGCAATGTCGAGCCCATGGTTCAAACGATTTATTATATTAACCAAACCAATAGAATCAACATCAAAGACTGCGGTAGCATCGGGGTAATTGCCTAATTTGGGTGGGTCGCCTGTGATTGCCAGTATATTTTTCAAGCCCAAAGCATATGAGCCTAACAAATCGGATTGGATGCCGATAACATTACGGTCTCTGCAAACGTAATGAAGAATCGTTTCGATTCCAACAATATTTTGAATTTGTACTGCTAATGACATTGCCGACATTCTGGCACTTGCACGGGGTCCATCAGGTATATTGATACAATCAATACCATGATAAAATAATTCTCGTGCTTTGTCAATAACAGCCTTAGAACCAAGTCCATGCGGAGGCAAAAGCTCCACAGAAGTAACAAAATGCCCCGCACTCAAACGTCTGGCAAATCGGGATTTGTCTGGTGATTCGATAATCACAACATCATCGGGACGCTTGATTTCGAGAAATTCAAATTTTCGTTTACTAATTTCGGGTTTGATTGCATTGAGCATATTTCGCATACGTTTGATATGCTCAGGTCCTGTACCCACACAGCCACCAATAATATTTGCACCCGCTTGGATGAAATGCTTTGCGTATTCGCCCATATACTCAGGCGAAGTAAGATATAAATTTCTACCGTCAATATTTTTGGGCTTGCCTGCCGAGGGCATGACTGAAAGTGGCATTTTGGTAAGCGGTCGAACAGTTTCGAGCCATTTGAGCATTACTTGAGGTCCTACAGTTGAATTCACCCCTATTGCATCAGCTTGAAGCAATTCCATCTGTTTGATAATGAATTCAGGCTCTGCACCTGTTAAAGATGTGCCATCCTCATCAATCGTCATTTCAGCTATTATTGGCAAATCACAAATTTCACGAGCAGCTTCTGTGGCGATTTGCAATTCATCGGGATAGATAAAGGTCTCGAAAATCAAAATATCCACTCCACCTGCGAGCAGAGCTTCAATTTGTTCTGTAAAAGCAAATTTGGCTTCTTCTCGAGAAGTTGGTCCCAGCGGTTCGATTTTGATGCCTAATGGACCGATAGAACCCGCTACGTTAATATCATCTTCTGCGACTGCTCTAGCAAGTCTGGCACCTTCAAAATTGATTGTGAATAACTTATCGGATAGCTGAAATTTTGCTAATTTATATCTATTTGCCCCGAAAGTATTAGTCTGAATGACGTCTGCTCCGGCACGCTTGTAGTCTTCATGTATTTGCTTCACAAGCGATGGATTGGATAGATTGACCTCGTCATAGCATCGGTTGATGAACACTCCCCTATTATAAAGCTCTGTGCCAAATCCGCCATCAAACAACAGCACGCCGTTGCGAATCCTTTCTAATATCGTTTCTCTATCTAACATATTCATTTCAAATTGGAAAATATACTTCAAACGTTATAAGAGGATTAATATTTATTGACTCATATTCGTTTTAGGTTTTTATTATAAACCTTAATGCCGTATCTTTGAATTTATTTGAAAATTGCTTTGGACAAATGAATCTAAAAATTGTAATAATCTTTTCGATTTTGATTTTAAATTTTTGCAACTTGATTGCCCAAGATAACTATCTTGAAATCAAACCTAAGCCCGGAGATGGCATCAAAGTCATTTTCGCTCGATATGATATTCCCGAAATTCAAGAAATGCTATATTGGTTTGTGGAAAAAAATGCCGGTAAATTTGTAGGACAAGACGGTATAATGATTTCAGAAACTTATTTACTTCCCATTGTTGTCTACGAATACAATGGAAAATCCATACGTTCGACAATTGAAAATAACGACTTCGCTTATGCCCAAAGCATCCAAAAATATAATGACAAAATGCATCGAAAAGGTGTAAAAGAAGGCAATTACAGAAAAGACCATATTCTTTGGCTTCCACAATTTGAGCTTGATTCGCCTAATAAATCTAAAACTGAAAAAAAAGCCAAAGAAAAAATGCCCACTGAAGTTATAGTAGATTTATTCGGTGAGAAGTACAAAAAAGTAAAAATACTTAGCCACAAACTCAAAGATTGCATTTTTTATATTGTTTCGGGACACGGTGGACCAGACCCGGGAGCAGTAGGGTACAGAGATAATTATGAATTGCACGAAGACGAATACGCTTACGATGTTTCTCTCAGACTTGCACGCAATTTGATTGAATATGGTGCTGAAGTTTATGTCATAGTGCAGGATTCGACAGATGGAATTCGCGACGGATATTATCTCAACAATTCATATCAGGAAGTCTATATTGATGGTTCGCCTATATCTTCAAATCAGTTAGAACGCTTAAAAAAACGTGTGGAAATTATCAATGATTTGTATTACAAAAACCAGAATTCGGGAAAGAAGCAGTACAGCATAGAAACACACGTAGATTCGCGCTATACAGGCAAAATGATAGATATTTTTTTCTACCATGGCGAAACGAGCACAGAAGGTAAACGCGTTGCAGATATATTGCTTTCGACAATTGAAGATAAATATCGTAAGGCACAGCCCGGAAGAGGTTATGACGGTACAGTTACTTCCCGAAATTTATATATGATTCGCAATACGATTCCAACTATGATTTTCATCGAAATCGGCAATATTCAAAACCAAAGAGACCAAATCCGCCTTATAGAAAAAAACAATCGTCAAGCAATTGCAAACTGGCTTCGGGACGGCTTGTTGAATGCGATTAAGTGAAATGATTAATTTTCATAATAACTGTTTGGAAGAAAGCGAATTTTTTTGTTGCCTAAATTCTATGTAGTTTTGATGTTTGTTAAAATTTACATTTCGAAATGTTCGGACAATTAAAGCGATTAGGCACTGAAACTCTCATATACGGACTCTCGACAATCATCGGGAGATTCTTGACTTTCATGCTCACTCCCGTTTACACAAACTACCTCAATCCGGTCGAATTCGATTTTGTGATTTATACTTACTCTATCATCGCATTTGTGAACATTTTGTACTCTTTTGGGCTCGAATCTTCCTATTTTAGGTTTTTTAAAAGCGGCACAGTCGCAGATTCGCAAAAAGTATTCACTCATTCGTGGGTAGCTATTCAGCTTATTAGCATCGTTGGCACAATTCTGATTTTCTTGAACTCCGAAACTTTTGGAGCATACATTGCAAGTGGCGATATTGATAGCCCGGGATTTCTTATCAGGACAGCAGTTTTCATCCCATTTTTTGATGCACTAATACTCATCCCCTTTGCCTATTTGCGAATGACCAATAAGGCGATGAAATTTGCTATGACAAAGTTTGTGCTGATTTTGATTGCCGTTGCACTTAATTTCAAATTTGTTGTGTTCGATGGATTGGGAGCTACGGGAGTATTCTATGCACAACTAATTTCATCTATAATCGGCTTTCTTATTTTCGTCCCCTTGATTTTCAAGAATATCAATCTTACTTTTGATATTAAGCTATTTATCCAAATGCTTAAGTTCGGCTTGCCCACTCTTCCTGCAAATTTTTCTGCAATCATTTTACAAGTAGCCGACCGCCCGATAATCAAAATGCTCAACGATTCACCCGAATTCCTGACTACTTATCAGACCAATCATAGGCTTGGGATTCCGATGATGCTTTTCGTGACGATTTTCGAATACGCTTGGAAACCATTTTACCTGAGCACCTTTAAAGAGGCAAACGCGAAGGAAATGTACTCGCGCATCTTCACGTATTTCACGCTCATTTCGGCATTCATATTTTTGTTCGTTTCATTTTTCTTGGAATACATCGTAGCGATGCCCGGAATAGGCGGCAAATTGATTAATCCTATGTATTGGGACGGACTTGGAATTGTACCAATTATTCTCGGCGCATATTATTCCAATGGTGCATTCACGAATTTCAATGCCGGAATATTGATTGAAAAGAAAACCCAATATCTGCCAATAGCTATCGGAGCTGCTGCGTTGGTAAACATCGTTATGAATTTCGCTTTGATTCCTTATTTTGGAATGTATGGTGCAGCGTTTGCTCAATTTGGGGGCTATTTGATTAGTGCATTTATTATTTATTTATATTCTCAGAAATATTATAAAATCAGCTACGAATGGTCGCGTGTCACATTTATTATCATACTTGCATTAGCGATATATTTCATATTCAACCATATGATTGATTTCGGCAACGATTTATATAATATTTTAATCCGTTTTGTGGGTATATTTGTTTACTTTATCGCATTATATTTAATGAAATTCCTGAAAAAGGACGAAATCGATTTGTTGAAAAGATTAATCAAACGAAATGCAAAAGAAAATTGAAATAATGGCACCTGTCGGCTCTTTCGAGTCCTTAGCTGCGGCAATCCAAGCCGGAGCGGATTCGGTCTATTTCGGGATTGACAAATTGAATATGCGGGCTCGCTCATCGGTCAACTTTTCTTTTGCAGACTTGAAGTTAATACGAGAACGTTGCCATGAAAATGGAATTAAGACCTATTTAACGCTAAATACTGAGATTTACCAAGATGATTTGTCGCTTATGCGAGAAATTGTCAATCAAGCTAAGGAAAATGGGATTGATGCTGTGATTGCATCGGATATCGCAGTCATTCAATACGCAAATTCAATTGAGCAAATAATACATATTTCGACACAACTGAACATTGCCAATTATACGGCAGTCGAATTTTGGGCGAAATTTGCAGATGTAATGGTGTTGGCGAGAGAATTGAACTTAGACCAAGTCACGGAAATATCGAATCAAATTCAAGCAAACCAACTTTGCGGACCATCGGGAAATTTGATTCGGATAGAAATATTCGCTCACGGAGCCTTATGTATGGCAGTTTCCGGCAAATGCTATTTGAGTCTGCACGAGTTCAACAAATCGGCAAATCGCGGCTCTTGCTACCAAACATGCCGTCGTGGCTATGTTGTGACCGACAAAGAAACAGGCTACGAACTTGAAGTAAATAATCAATACATAATGTCGCCAAAAGATTTAAAAACAATTCATTTTTTGGATAAAATTATTAGCGCAGGTGTCAGCGTACTAAAAATTGAGGGTCGTGGCAGGTCGGCAGATTACGTAAAAACAGTAACAGAATGTTACAAAGAAGCTGTGACTGCAATCTCAGATGGAATTTATACGGCTGAACGAATTGCTGAATGGGATGAAAGACTTTCGCAAGTCTTTAACCGAGGCTTTTGGGACGGATATTATCTAGGGCAGAAATTAGGCGAATGGAGCAGTAAATACGGTTCGCAAGCAACAACAAAAAAGATTTACATCGGCGATGTTACAAATTATTTTTCAAAAATCGAAGTCGCAGAGTTTCGTATTCGCACCGGAGAGTTGGCATTAGGCGAACAAATTATGGTTGTTGGACCAACTTCGGGAGTTTGGGAATCCACTGTCAGCGAGTTGCGTGACTCACAAGGCAATATCGAAGTTGCAAGCAAAGGAATGGTCGTTTCGATCCCTGTAGGGCAACGACTCAGAAAAGCTGATAAATTATACAAAATTGTAGAGAGCGATTATTAATAAATCACCGGAGTGACTGAACTGATTGCCAAGTAGGAATTATAAGTATTGTAAATTTTGAAAACCCCATCTTCCAGAGTAACGTCAATCACAATTCTCATTGTGTCCTTTTCTCCAATATATGCAAATGTGCCTTTGTAAATCCAGGGCTTACTTTGTGATTTTTCGCTGACTAAAATTCCGGAAACGGGCTTAATGTCAAGAATTTTACCAAATTTAGTAGTATTAGAATCTTGAGCAGATAAGTACCGAGCATTCGTATATTTGCGACGATAATCAATCGAAGTATAATTAGCGTATGCTTTTTCAAATTCACCTTTGCCGATAAGCTCGGTATAAGGTTGGATTAGCTCATCCATAACTTTAGGCATAACGATATCTTCGCCTAAACGAAAATTCTTATACGCAATAATACTAAAGACTATAACAATTGCCAAAACCCCGAACACAGGTGCATAAGCTTTAAATTTAGTATTCATTTTTCTACTCAATGTATCAATTTTTGAGAATAAGACATATTAAAAGTAAGAATATTGCATCAATATAGTTAAAATCGTAACTAAAAAATAGTCATATTTTACATACTATTCACAATAAATCGTTTTTTTATTCTATGGAATTACTTAATTTTGTATATGGAATTATTACATTTTTTTAATAGAATATTATTGAGGATTTCATGGCAATTGAAGAAAAAATCAAAGAATTGATGGCTCTTAGGGAAAAAGCGAGGATTGGAGGTGGAGAAAAACGGATTGAAGCGCAACACAAAAAAGGTAAATACACTGCAAGGGAAAGAATTGAAAAGTTGTTGGACGAAGGCAGTTTCGAGGAATTTGACATGTTCGTGTCGAGTAAACCGACTGATTTCGGCAACGACGTCGAAGAATATCTTTCTGACGGTGTAGTAACCGGTTACGGTACAATCGACGGTAGGCTCGTTTTTATTTTTTCGCAAGATTTCACAATTTTTGGCGGTTCGCTATCCGATATGTTTGCACAAAAAATATGCAAAGTGATGGACAAAGCGATGAAAGTTGGCGCTCCGGTAATTGGTATCAACGATTCAGGTGGTGCACGTATTCAAGAAGGCGTCAAAAGTCTTGGAGGTTATGCAGAGATTTTCCAACGTAATATTATGGCTTCCGGGGTGGTGCCTCAAATTTCTGCCGTATTCGGACCTTGTGCCGGCGGTGCGGTTTATTCTCCGGCATTGACCGACTTTACAATTATGAGCCAAGGTACAAGCTATATGTTTGTGACAGGTCCTAAGGTTGTTAAAACAGTAACTAACGAAGATGTGACTGTCGAAGAACTCGGCGGTGCAAGAGTGCACGGAACAAAATCGGGCGTAACGCACTTTGTAGCCGATAGCGAAGACGAAGGGCTTTTGCTCATTCGTAAATTATTGAGCTATTTACCACAAAATAACCACGAAGACCCACCGATTTACGTTTGCTCAGACCCAATTGACAGGCTCGAAAATAGTTTGAATTACATTGTGCCTGATAATCCGAACAAACCTTACGACGTTAAAGATGTTATTCACTCGATAGCAGATGATGAAGAATTTCTCGAAATTCATCGGCATTATGCCCAAAATATCGTAATAGGATTTTCGAAATTTAACGGTACTCCTGTGGGAATAGTTGCAAATCAGCCGAACTACTTAGCAGGTGTGCTCGATATTAATGCATCACGCAAGGCTGCTCGTTTTGTGCGTTTTTGCGATGCTTTCAATATTCCGATTCTAACCTTAGTAGATGTCCCGGGATTTTTGCCCGGAACAGCACAAGAATATGGCGGTATAATAATTCACGGTGCAAAATTATTGTTCGCTTATGGCGAAGCTACTGTTCCAAAAGTAACGGTTATTCTTCGCAAAGCATATGGGGGTGCCTATGACGTAATGAGTTCGAAGCATTTACGTGGCGACATTAACTACGCTTGGCCCTCAGCCGAGATTGCAGTTATGGGACCTAAAGGTGCAATCGAAGTACTGTACCAAAAGGAATTGAGTGCAATTGACAACCCCGAAGATAAAGCAAAATTCTTTGCGGAAAAAGAACAAGAGTATCGCGATAAGTTCGCTAACCCTTATGTAGCAGCAAAACACGGCTATATTGACGATGTTATAGAACCACGAAATACAAGATTCAGAGTAATCAGAGCGCTACAAATGCTTTCATCGAAAAAAGATACAAATCCGCTCAAAAAACATGATAATATACCATTGTAATAATGAGGGATAAACAATATGATAAATGAAACTTATAATTTGATTTCGGGATTGTTGATGCAATCAACTCCTCAGCCAATTACATCAATTACTTTTGATTTGCAAAACCAATGGATGGATGAAGCTTTTGGAATGTCAATAGTTGGAATGTTGGTCGTATTTGTTGCTTTGATAATTCTTGCAGTTATCATTTTCAATATTTCAAAAGTATTAGCTTATATGCAAAAAAAGAGATTGAAAACGCAAGGGGTTGTAGAAACGGAAACAAAAGATATTGCGGTCTCAGGCGAGATAAACGCTGCTATTGCAATGGCATTGAGCCTCTATTTTGGCGAAATCCACGATGACGAAGCTGTTGTACTCACGATAAAAAGAGCTCCCAGACCATATTCTCCTTGGAGTTCAAAAATATTTAGTTTAAGAGATATTTATAATAATTACCGGATTTAATCATGAAAAAATTTGAATTTTCTATTCACGGAAACAAGTACGGTGTTGATATAATCAACATCGAAAATAACGTAGCAGAAATTGATGTAAATGGTACAATTTATAAAGTTGATATACATAGTCAACAAAAAATCACTAAAACACCAACTCTGACCCGTGCTACAGCTCCACCGAATTATAATCCGGGTCAAAAAACCAACAAGCCAACCGATAAAAAAGGTGTTGGTTTGATTAAAGCACCATTGCCCGGTACAATACTCGAAATCAAAAAACGCCCGGGTGATTCTGTACAAGTTGGTGATACAATATTGATAATGGAAGCCATGAAAATGGAAAACGACATCAAAGCCGATAATAGCGGAGTTATCGTTTCAATCAAAGTCAACGTTAATGATGCTGTACTCGAAGGAGACGTATTGATTGAAATCGGGAGCGGTGACTGATGGAAGGTATAATGCATTTTATGGAACTCTCCGGTTTTGCTAATGTAACTTGGGGACACCTTATCATGATAATGGTAGGGTTGATTTTTATTTATTTGGCAATTACAAAAGATTACGAACCATTGTTGCTCGTGCCAATTGGATTTGGTATATTAATCGGCAATATCCCATTCATGGAAAATATGGGAATGCAAATCGGAATTTACGAAGACGGTAGTGTCATGAATATGCTTTATTACGGGGTTCTCAAAGGACTTTATCCTCCTTTGATTTTTCTCGGAATTGGAGCAATGACCGACTTTTCTACCTTGCTTTCAAATCCCAGATTGATGCTATTAGGTGCAGCGGCTCAAATCGGTATATTTCTGACATTCATGACAGCATTAGCTCTTGGTTTTACATTGAACCAAGCTGCTTCAATTGGTATTATCGGTGGTGCTGATGGTCCAACAGCGATATTTTTGTCGTCAAGATTGGCGCCCGAACTCATCGGTGCAATTGCAATTGCAGCTTATTCTTATATGGCATTAGTGCCTGTGATTCAACCACCCATAATCAAATTATTGACTTCAAAAGAAGAACGCCTTATCAAAATGAAACCACCTCGTGCCGTTTCGAAAACTGAAAAGATGATTTTCCCAATAGTCGGATTATTGCTTACTACATTTATTTCTCCTGGTGCTTTGCCATTGCTTGGTATGCTATTTTTTGGCAATTTGCTTAAGGAATCGGGCGTAACAAAACGATTAGCTGATACTGCAAGCAAACAATTGATTGACATTGTAACGATTTTGTTGGGGGTTACTGTTGGTGCTTCCACACAAGCAACAACCTTCTTGACTCCGCAATCAGTCCTGATATTCGGGCTTGGAGCAGTCTCATTCATGGTCGCAACTGCCGGTGGTGTATTATTTGCGAAATTCATGAACTTGTTCTTGAAAGGCGATGACAAAATCAATCCTATGATTGGAGCAGCAGGTGTGTCGGCAGTACCTGATAGTGCTCGTGTTGTACATCAATTGGGGCAAAATGAAGACAAAACTAATTATCTTTTGATGCACGCAATGGCACCAAACGTATCAGGTGTAATCGGTTCGGCAGTTGCTGCAGGTATTTTGCTCAGCTACTTAATGAAAGTGGGCTGGTAAGAAACTTGTTCCGTCTGTTGTTACAAAAACGGGACAGAGAACAAAGACGGGATAGAACAACTGACGGGACATATGGAATTTGACATAATATTTAATCGGGTCGCATGAATTTGCAACCCGATTTTTTTTTTGTCTCGTCAGTTGTGACATCTGACGGAACAGTACAAAGCGCACAAAAAACCAAAGCGAGCACGCGGAGTTCGCTTTGGTAGAGAAATTGTGTTTTGATTTTGTTTTAAAATTAACAAATTTTAAAATAATTAGAGACAATGCAAATATACAAAATTTTTGAACATTCCAAATCAAATTCATTTTTTTTAAATAAATTCAACTATCCAAAATTTTCTGTGACTTTTACCACTTTCATGTGTCATAGATAATAGGGAAATATCGAATTAAATATTTTTCTATGAATTTTGTGTAATTTGATTTTGAATAATAGGGATGAATATGAATAAGATTTACTATTTTTTGGGGCAGCTATGAGCGAATTTACGGCTATAAGAAAAATATATAATTATCCGGGATTGAAAACAAGTGACTATGAGCGAATTTGTTCTTCTCACGAAAAAGTCATAATCTCGAAAGGTGATTTTCTGCTCCGCGAAGGACAAATAGCGAACGAATATTTTTGCTTGGAAGAAGGCTTGATGCGTGCTTATGCAAATAGCTACGAAGGTAATGAAGTAACTACGGCATTCTTTAGTCCGGGTGATATTATAATCGAAGTGGCTTCGCTATTTTTGCGAATACCTACAAAGGAAAACATACAAGCGCTGACTGATTGTAATTGCTGGAAATTATCTTTTAGTGACTTTCAGGAATTATTCCAAAATATAAATGCTTTTACCGAATGGGGCCGGACATGGATGGCAAGAGTGCTTTTTTCTACTAAGCAGCGCTCGCTGTCAATGATTACAGACTCAGCAACTGATAGATATCTTGCACTTTTGCGGGAAAAGCCGGAAATATTGCATTATGCGCCTCTTAAACATGTAGCATCATATTTGGGTATCACCGACACTTCATTGAGTCGAATAAGAAAATACATCTCCTCTAAATAGCTGTCATTTCTTGTCTTATGACAAGATTTTTTTAATTGACTAACTTTATTTTTGTATTGAATTAAGTTTATTCAATATTTTAATGAGGTTTATATGTATAATAGAGTAGTGCATTTCGAAATTCCTTGCGACCAGCCTGCTAAAACAATGAAATTCTTCGAGGAAGTTTTCAGTTGGAATTTCCAACAAATGGGCGAGGAAGATTATTGTTTTGCGGTTTCGGGCGATAATACATCTCCGGGAATTAATGGTGCGGTAATGGCCAAAAAGGAGCCTCGCCAACCTTTGGTAAATTCGATAATAGTCGAGAGTATTGACGAAATATCGGAGAAAATTGTCAGCTCAGGTGGAGTAATCGTACTCCCGAAAATGGAAATTCCCGGTGCCGGATGGATAAGCTATTTCACGGACCCTGATGGGAATATTCATGGCATTTGGCAAGAACTAAACGGTTAAACAAAGGTGAAAATAATGAACAAATATAAAATCGAAATAAAATGGGCATTAATATTTGCAGCTATGATGTTGCTTTGGATGTTGTTAGAAAAAGCACTCGGATTACATTCAGAGCATATTGATAAGCATGCGAATTATACTAATTTTGTTGCGATTCCTGCGATTGCATTGTATGTATTTGCTTTGCTCGATAAGAGAAAGAATTATTTTAATGGCACAATGTCATACAAGAACGGCGTAATCACAGGTCTGATAATTACATTGATAGTCACAATATTAAGTCCGGTGACTCAATACATAACATCAACTCTTATAACCCCCGAATATTTCCCGAATGTTATCAATTATGTTGTAGAAACTGGGAAAATGACTCATGCCGAAGCAAGTGATTACTTCAATCTCCAAAGCTATATAATTCAGGGGCTTATCGGAGCACCGGTTATGGGTATCATCACCACAGTAATCGTCTCATTCTTTGTCAAAAAGGTTCATTCAAATTGATTTTGATTTTTTGAGATTCTTTCAGTTTTGTAGATTTTGTCTCTTTGCTTTGATAATAAAGTAGTGCTAATATTATCGTGAATTCAATAGGAGACTTGAGTATGAATAATTATTTATCATTTTCAACTTTTATCTGGAGGTAACATGAGTTACTACAAATTATATTTAGCAGCAATCATTTGTATGATTAGCTTTACAATTAACGCAAACTCTTGGGAGAGAATTGCAGATTATGGAGGACCTGCTACCGATGGTTGCATTTCTTTTGAAATTGATGGTTTTGGGTACGTTGGTGGCGGACCAAAAGAGAAAAATTTCTGGAGATATGACCCAAGCAAAAATACGTGGGAAAAGATGCCCGACATTGGTGGTGGCGAGCGAGGTTGGGCTTTTCACTTCGTGATTGACGGTATTGCTTACGTAGGTGGAGGTGACCCAACCGGTACATCGGGAACCTTAAAAAAAGATTTCTGGAAATTTGACCCTACTACAAAAAAATGGACACAATTAAGAGATTTCCCCGGTGGACCTCGTGACGCATGCTTTAACTTCTCAATAAACGGCAAAGGCTATATCGGTGGTGGATTTAGTGGAGCAGGTGGCGGTGTGCATAAAGACGTTTGGGAATACAATCCCAAAAATGATTCTTGGACTTATATAACTGATTATCCCGAAGAAGGTATATTATTTTCCAATGCGATTGTTGTAGATGGCCGAGTTTTCGTTGGCTTAGGCAATCTTACTTTCGGGGTTGCCGAATATATAACATGGTATGAATTCAATCCTTCAACCTATCAATTTACCCCAAAAAGATCATTTACCGGAGCTGCACGACAAACTGCAGTTGCATATACTATGAAAGGAAAAGTTTATATCGTAGGCGGTCAAAGCCAATACACCAATACTTATACTGATTGCTACGAATATGACCCAAAAACTAATAATTGGAAACTAATGACCGGCTTGAACTTACCATATAAAAATACAGCTTGGTCATGTGGATTTACAATTGGTGAAGATATATTTTTCGGCACAGGCGTAACTTTACCTGACTTTCAGTTTTCGCGAAATTTCTATAAATATTCATTTGGTGAAAAACCCAAAGAGCCCAAATTAACTGTTGACCAATATGTACTAGATTTTGGGACTAAGAAAGTTAATGAAACAGCCAAACAAACAGTTCAGTTGTACAACACCGGAGAAGCTCCCTTAGTAATTGATTTAATTAAATTGGTTGATGATGATTACATGGCTTTTTCAATTCCTGATAGTTATGAAGGAGTAACTATTCAGCCGAACGGAGTTTTGGATTTAGAAGTAA
Organism: Desulfobulbaceae bacterium; assembly: GCA_018335795.1. Taxonomy (GTDB): domain Bacteria; phylum Bacteroidota; class Ignavibacteria; order Kapaibacteriales; family UBA2268; genus PGYU01. Next base: position 95,282 of record JAGXRP010000082.1, read on the forward strand.
CTTTCAATCCCAAAATTATTGCTGAAGATTTTTATGCTATGATAATAATCGAATCGAACGCAACGAATGCAGCTACTGAACTTGTAGAGCTTTTCGGGCAATCTGAGGCAGCAGGTTCACCAAGTATGACACTATCAGTTCAATCAATAGATTATGGCAAGGTCGAATTGACTGAAAATGGAACAAGCCAATTTACAATCAGTAACATTGGAGATGCAGACTTAATAATTAAATCAATCGGAATTGAAGGAGAGGATAATCCTTACTTTGGATTTACTCATCCTACAAATACTACCATTCAACCGGGCGAAAACTTAATTGTCCAAACCACTTTCGCTCCGACTGAAACCCGAGTGTACAATGCTTCAATAATCATTGAGACCAATGATACAGAGCATGAAATGGTAGAAATCCAGCTAACCGGAGAGGGAGTATCAACTCCTAATAGTGTTCGTGATTTCGATTTGAGAGATTATGTTGCATTATTTCCCAATCCGGCAATAAGTCAACTTAATATCAATTTAAATAATTTGCATATTGGGCAAATCGAAAAAATGCATATTAGCGATTTGAATGGAATAGTTTTGACCGAATCGATTTCAGTGAAAGGCGATAAACTCGAATACACATTCAATTTGAGCGGCTTGGCAAACGGAATTTACTTTTTGGTATGCGAAATTGGTGGGCAGCGATATTCAACCAAATTTAGCATAGTAAGATAAAACTATAAGCATAAATTAAATATTTTTAGGTCATTATTTGCACAATAAAGTGTTGATAATGACCTATTTAATTTGAAACACAATTGAATACTGTTTTTCTGGCTAAATACCTTAATTCCGAGAATGAAAAATTAAAATAAATAGAAAATCACAACAAAATAAAAATAATTTGCAGTTAGAAACGATTTATTAGTTTTGTAATATGACATTTTTTCGGGAATAAAATTATTAAAGGTTTAACATGAAAATTCATGAGTACCAAGCCAAAGAATTGCTGAAGCGTTACAAGGTACCGGTTCTGAAAAACAGAGTAATTTTCAATGCATTTGATGCAGGAAAGATTACTTATGATGAATTTGAATCACAGGGAATTGGCACAGTTGTTTTAAAAGCTCAAATACATGCCGGTGGCAGAGGCAAAGGCACAGTAAAAAATATCGAAACAGGACAACCAATTAATTTATTTGACAAGCCTGTCAGAGGTGTCAATATAATTCGTAACGGCAATATTTCCGACAAAGTATATCAATATTCGAGAGAAATATTGGGCAATCGTCTCGTTACCATCCAAACAGGCGAAGAAGGAAGCATCGTTTCCAAAGTCTTAGTTGAAGAAGGCGTCGCAATTGACCGCGAATTCTATGCATCCATCACATTGGACAGAACTACCGGTAAAAATGTTATTATGGTTTCCACCGAAGGTGGCGTTGAGATTGAAAAAGTTGCCGAAGAGACTCCCGAAAAAATCTTGAAGGAACACATTGACCCTGCAACGGGATTCCAACAATTCCAAGCACGCAGTCTTGGGTTCGGTCTCGGACTTGCTGGTGAAGCATTCAATAATTTTGTGAAATTCATCAATAATTTGGTCGAAGCATACGAAGATTTGGATTGCAGTTTGGTAGAAATCAATCCTTTGGTGCTAACAAATGACGGCAAAATGATTGCTTTAGATTGCAAAATGACTTTTGACGAAAATGCTTTGTTCCGCCATCCGGAATATATGGAATTACGTGACATTACTGAAGAAGACCCTTTGGAGGTTGAAGCATCAAAGTATAATTTGAACTACATCAAATTGGATGGCAACGTCGGATGTATGGTAAACGGTGCCGGATTGGCGATGGCAACAATGGATTTGATACAACTTTCGGGTGGCAAACCTGCCAATTTCTTAGATGTGGGTGGCGGTGCAAATCCTGAAAGAATTGCGAATGCATTTCGAATAATGATGAGCGACAAAAATGTAAAGGCTGTATTAATCAATATATTCGGCGGAATAGTTCGTTGCGACAGAGTGGCTCAAGGTATAATTCAAGCATTAAATACTGTGCATGTTAATATGCCGGTGATTGTCCGCTTAGACGGTACTAATGCTGAAGAAGCGAAAGTAATGCTTTCAAAATCGGGGCTATCATTTAAAGTAGCCGAAAATTTTGAACATGCAGCGCAATTGGTTGATGATGTAATGAAAAATTAGAGTTTAAACAAAATCCCCCTTAATCCCGCTTTGCCAATGGGGGAAAGGGAGCTTGCGAGCTGGGGGATTTACTAAATGAAATTGTAATCTCAACATTCGTTTCATTCTATAGAAAAATGAGGCTATCCTTTGGGGACAGCCTCGTTTTTTTTTTTGTTAATTAGCTTTAATTATTCAACAAAAGGAATTTTGCGGAAACTCATCTTTGTGTAAGATGAAGATGAAGTCGTGACAATGAGTTTGTCGTCAATTAATTTGAAAGATTCTGATAGATTAAGAGATTCCTGAAACTCATTTGATAAAGAACAATATGCTTCAGTTGTTATAAATATTTTTAACCCCATTTCATTTTGTTCATTTGCAAAATAACCGAATCCGTATGCATTACACCCCGAATGTCCATTTCCGTAATATTCATCTCTGAAAACAACTGTAAATTTTGAAGCAAGAGGCTTAGTGAAATTTTCCGGAAAATCTATATTACCTTTATCATCTTCAAAAGACACCCATTCCCAAGCAGTATTTTTTAATGGATTTAATGTTCCGGTAATTGGGTCTGAGCCATCGCCTTCAAGATGAAACTCATCAGTTTTAGAAAATTCGACAGGTTCGCTGCGTTTTTTAAGTTTAATCAAATGAAATGGATAACCAATGTCATCAGTACCTATTTCCGGAATAAACAAAGTGGAATTTACAGTGATTTTTTGATTTTGCAAGATTACAGAAGTAATCCTGAGATAAATACTGCCGCTGCTTGTCGGACCATTCATTACGATAATGTACATATCTTGAGAATAATCAATGTCCGGCAAAACAACAGGAACCGGAACGCCTCCATCAATTTGATTTGAATGAACCAATTTCAAAAAGGCATCTTCCTCGGCTTTACTTCGAATAGCCATTCTGACCGGAGTTGCGGCTTCGATGCCGTGTGAGCCGGTTCTGATGCTTTCGAATGGTAATTCCTCAAATTCGTCGTTAGTGGGTAGTTTAACAACTCGAGTTTTGCTAAATTCAAATTCGCCGGCAAAATGCTTTGTTTTAACGATATGAATCGGATAGCCAATGTCCGCAGTTCCAATTTCGGGAATGTATTCAGAAGTTGAAATTACGAGTTTGCCATCATTCTGCATAAGTGACGTGATTTCTACCCAAATTGAACCACTTGGTTTGGGCCCACCAAAAAATACTACAAGCATTTCATTACCGTAATCAATCTTTCCAAATTTGACATCAATTGTTTCTGAATGAGAATCGAAACGCATTGATCTCAAAGCCGAGAAAACCGCTTCCTCTTCTGCTTTGCTACGAATTACAGTTTTGATTTCGTCCTCACCATTATAAGAGCGATTTGATTTAAGAACTGTTTCGAAACTTATTTCTTGAGTCAATCTATAGTTGTCATCTACACCAAGCGGGTCTTCGCAAGATGTCAGCCATAGCATAGCAAATGCTGCTATTGTTAAAATAATCTTTTTCATAATACTATCTCCTAAAAATATATATTTATTTAATTAAAATTTATAATTCAAACCCCACAAGAACCCAATCTTTGAAGAATTGAAAGTATTGCCACGGTAACCGTAAATCATATTGGCGTACTCGACTCCAATCAAAACTCCAAAATTGTTTGTCAAATCATAGTTTAGCCCACCTGAAATTTTCCCTACAAATCCAACTTTATTAGCGCCGGCACTAAGTTGGATGTATGGTGAAATTAGTTCACTTAATTCATGAGAATATTTTCCGGTAAGGTAAAAAGTCGTAAAGTTGGGTTGCTGCTCTATTATAGTCAGTAAATTCTCGTCGTCACGGAAATCAAATTTTTGGAAAAAAGTCTCTCGTCTAACTTCAATCCCTGAACTAAAGTTATCATTAAAATCGTAATTCACCGCTAACGATAAGTTATGAAACGCTGCAAATTTAGATGGTGTCGTTGTCGGTGCCGGCATCATCCAATCTTGTGTATTTTTTATTTCGATGTTCAGATTATTCCAAAAACTTTCAGATTCAAGCGGAATGTTTACTAACTCATTATCTATATCAGTTAATTTTGTATTATCGGTCGAATTCATTTCATTTAAATCAAGTACTTGATTATCTGAACTATTGTCAGGAATTCTACTTAACTCATCAATTTGCGCTTTGTCCGATTCTGAAATTTCAGCTATTATATTATTGTCAGCCGATGCTATCAGAGGCTTATGCGATTTTTGAGATTTAGGATAAGTAGCTTTTGCCAAAGTTTTATAAGCGATTGGCTCTGTTGCATCATGGGCATTTTCAGCAAAGTAGTCAGAGAGCTTGTTTGATGCTTGATTGTTGAAATTAGATGCATGGGATGAATAAGCTAGTTCGTCTCTAAAGTTGAAATAGTTAGTGATAAATAAAGTCAACAGAGCAGTCACGATTGTAGCTGCAATAAGCGAAGATACGAACTTCGTTTTTGAAATTCCTGCTGCTGAAGAACTGATAAGAGCGGGATTGAGAGTCGAAGCAACTGCAGGAATCCCAACAGAACTGAAGATAGCTTTTGTTGATTCTTCGGGCACGGCATACATTCCACGATTGGAATTCAAAGCCATATTGACCGCCAAAATGTTCTTAAATTCCATGCGAAGCTCTGAATTGGAAGCCATTTCGAAGAAAAGTTCCGATTCGACTGCTTCGTCAAAATTGCCTTCGGCAAAATCATATAAAATTTCTGAGTAATTCATTTTTTACCTCTCAATTGCTAATATCTTTCAAATACGGTTGTAAAACTTTGATAATCATTTTTTTTGCTCTTGTAGTCTTTACTTTTGCGTTGTCGGCACTAATATTTAATAATTCGCCAATTTCAGAGTAAGAAAGTCCCTCGAATTCGCGCAACATAAAAGGCGTTCTGTATTTTTCATCGATAAATTCGACTGCGCTGATGATGATTTCGAGTAATTCCTTTTTCTCGTACTTATCATCTGCCCTATCCACCAGCATATTTTCATCAAGCTCGACATTGTTCTTTCGGCTCCGAATTGCATTGTAGCACAAGTTTCTCGATGTAATCGTCAGAAATCCCGGTATGTTCGTAATCGTCTTTTCCTGAGTCACTGCATTGTAAAATCGTATGAATGTCTCTTGAAAAAGGTCCTCTACCAAATCCTTATCTTTGATGATGCAAGCGCAATATGCGTGAATCATCTTGGAGTATTTAGCATACAAGAAACGATAAGCTTGCTCGATGTCTCGTTTCGAACCTTTATATATAATATCTAATATTTCGCTATCGCTAAATGAATACATTTTTTAATTCCATTAACAAAACTATTACAATGACACTTCAAAAGCAAAAAAGGAACATGTTTTTTTTTAAAAAGTCAAATTAAACATGTTTCAGTAAATATTGATGAACCGATTCCGTTATATTAAGTGTTAAAGTACATATTTTCGTATTTGTTTCAAAATTTTTTTTATGGAGTTGGAAAATGCAACTTAGGCTAATTTATGCCTTATTGACTTTCTTTTTACTTTTGAACATTCTCAACGCTGCTGAACAAACCGGCGCAATAACTGGTAGAATCACAAGCAAAATGACCCAACAGCCATTGCCGGGTGTAACAGTCAGGTTATTGAACACAAATTTGGGGGCAATTTCTCAAACAAACGGCAACTTTAGAATTGAAAATGTGCCTGTGGGTATCAACCAAATCCAATTTTCAAGTATTGGTTATGAAACTTATGTACAAACTGACATTGCAGTTGGCTCCGGACGTCCGGTTTTCTTAGAAATCGAATTGGTCGAGAAAGTAATCGAGCTTGAAGGTGCAGAAGTTCGGGCATCTTATTTTGTAAAACGAATCGAATCAGTAACGAGTACACAGAGTTTTAGCTTTGAAGAAATCAGGCGCTCACCGGGAGTTCAAGAAGATGTAATACGAGCTACAGCGTTATTGCCGGGTGTAAATGTAACCGGTGCGGGACGGAATGATTTAATCGTTCGTGGTGGAGCTCCATTCGAGAATCTTTTCATTGTAGATAATATTGAAGTTGATAATATCAATCACTTCGGTTCGCAAGGTTCTACAGGCGGTCCGCTTTCTATGATAAATCTTGATTTCGTTCGGAATGTAGATTTCTCTTCAGGTGGATTTGGAGCTAAATATGGTGATAAAACATCATCAATGACAAATATTACACTTAGAAATGGCAGCGAGGAACAATTTGGCGGGAAGGCTACGATTTCGGCTTCGCAGTTTGGTTTGAATCTCGAAGGACCTATAGCAGATGATGGTTCCTGGTTTTTCAGTGCTCGGCGTAGCTATCTTGATTTCATTTTCCAAGCCGCAGGATTTGGATTTGTCCCGCAATATTGGGATTTCCAAGGTAAAGCAAATTATAGGTTGGATTCAAAAAATCAGTTAACCTATCTTTTCGTGACAGCATTGAACAACGTTAAATTGAACAATGAGGATGATGATAAACGGTTTAAAAATAGCCAAGTAGCAGTCCCCGACCAATATCGGAACTTCTCGGGATTGACATGGAGACATCTTTTCAAAGATGGTTTTGCAACTGTTACTCTCGGAAATGCTTATACAAGATTTTCTACTTTTCAAAACGATTCCAATTTAGTGGAAATTTTCCGTAACGAATCCAAAGAAGGCGAGCTGATACTGAAGACTGACTTGGACTTTCAGCTTGGCAGCAAAACGGAATTAACATTCGGGAATCAGTTAAAATACGGTGCAATCTTGGAATATGATATACTTATTCCCGGATTTTTGCGCATTGATAATAATGGCAACGAGCAGCCATTGGCTATAGACACGAGCTTTACATCCGTCAAAAATGGAACATACTTTTCGTTAAGTTCAGCTATCGGGCATCATCGTTTTACGATTGGCGGAAGAATGGATTATTACAATTTTACCGATGAAGAGCTTTATTTCTCGCCACGTTTATCGTATATTTACACACTGAACGAGCTTTCTTCATTTGTATTTAGTGTGGGCAGATTTTATCAATCTCCGTCATATATTTGGCTTTTGGGCGACCCGAATAATAAATTGAAAGCCATCCGTGCCGACCAAGTAGTCATAGGATACGCACACACACCTTTGCAAGATGTGAAAGTCCAACTGGAAGTATTCTACAAAGATTATGCGAATTATCCGGGCAGAGTTTACAGACCACAAGCCGTATTATCGCCATCGGGATTCGATGATATTACTTCCGACATTCCATTTGGATTGGAGCCACTTTCAAATTCCGCTACGGGCAGGTCGCGAGGGATTGAATTATTCATACAAAAGAAATTTAGCGAAATCCCCATTTACGGATTGCTAAGTGCAACTTACTCAGAGTCTGATTTCGTCGCTTTAGACGGATTTGAACGTCCCGGTGCATACGACAGCCGGTTTATTTTCAATATTTCGGCAGGTTGGCGAATCAACTCACATTGGGAAGTTAGCAGCAAATTCAGACTTGCTACAGGAGTGCCTACAACGCCGTTCTTGCCGACAGGTTCGAGAGATTTCATCCGATATAATGAAGGCGAAAGGCTCCCGCTATATCATAGTCTGGACATAAGAGCAGACAGACGCTGGAATTTCAGCTCTACAAATTTGATTTTCTACATCGACATTCAAAATGTTTACGCTCGCAAAAATGTATCGGGCGTCAGATGGAATGCACGCGATCAAGTGTCCGAATATCAAGAGTCCTTCGGAATATTGCCGACAATAGGAGTCAGTTTGGAGTTTTAAAGTTTAACTTTAAGACGTATAATAACATCGAATTTAGAATTAATAAAGGGATAATGGACTTCATCTTCTATTTGTCCCTTTACTTTACTGTATTCCGTGATTATGTAAAAATATGGTTTATTTTTTAATGTTTCGGATATAACAGAAGCTGTACTCTCAGGAACTTGCAAAATATGGTCTGATCGCCGATAGAAATCTCGAATACTGACATTAACAAACTCACCCAGTTCATACTTAGGAGAATCCGGATCCGGTATATAATCATTGGGCTCCGTTGAATTTGTATTACCGAGTTTGGATTTCCCAAATTGAAGTTTGTAAGCAATTCTATCGAAAACTAAATCAGGTGAATTGGGTCCAAAAGGTACACCATCTTCAAGAACCAATGAATCTATTCTATAATTGAGTTGATAGATTATTGCTTCTGAAATTTGTTCCCTATTTTCTCGATAAGTCTCATATTTCAATAAATGCGAGAAATCAAAAGAGGTATCCGGAGATGTGCGGTCAAGATAATCAGCTCCGAAATTAATAGGAATTTGAAAAGTAAATTCGCTCAAACTGTCAACAGTATCTACTACACATGAATTTACAGTTAGAGAAAGTACTGCTGATAATATTATAATTAATGACTTCATCTTTTTCTCCTTAGAATTAATTAACAGGAATTTTAACTTCTACAACAACAGTACGGCAATAGAACCTACCTTCGGGTGATTCATTACTGAATAGCAAATCTGATTCCCCAAGGCCTAAATATTTAATATTTTTGGCATTCAAAGCATGTGCGGTAGATTCTGCCCTACGTGTTGATAAACGTAAATTATAATCATCATCACCGATAACGTCAGTATAGCCAATAACATTTACTGTCGCATTATCAGTAATTTCAGATTTGATAATGTCAGTAATCCTTTTGTTGACAGGGTCGAGAGTATGTTTGTCAAAATCGAATAATATCAAATTATAAATGTTGATGATTGTGTCTTTTGTTTCGTTTTGGCGCTTTTTTTCGACAGTCAGAAGTTCTATTGGTATTCTCTTAGTTTCGGATTTTACTATTTGTTCAGTCGAATCACTAATAGTCAGAGAATAGCGTAAATCATTATAATTTTTAAGACTATTTATTTTATCAGTAATTAGCAAATCAAAAGCAGTTGTTAAATTTCTGCCACCTTTTTCGGAAATTAACTTATCAACTCCACCAGACACGTCGAAACTCCAATCTTTCAGTGGCGCTTCATTAATTATTTGAGTTTTGAAAGTTAGCATATCAGGTGTAATTGTTCTGATAGTATCATTGAGTATAATTGGAGCAAGTATATTCCATGAAGCATCAATCTCAACTCTACGATTTTCTTCTACTCCCAATTCTGTTTTTTCGTTCGAAGCAGTTTTGGGTGTAGTCCCATAAACTACGTTAATTCTACTCTCGTCAACCAACCATATATCTCGAAAATAATCCCGAATTCTATCCGCCCGTTCCTTGGTTAGCGTCTTGTTGCCAACTTCTTTGCCTTTTCCGGCACGATAACCGGTAATTTTAATTCCCTCATTCGGGAATTCCCTCAAACGTTTGCCAATTATGTTCAAGAAGTGGTAATATGATTCTAATGAACTTATGCCAAGCAAATCTGTATAATCAAAATTATTGGCATCTTCAGGTGAATTAAACAAAATATACCTTTGGGCGACTTCGGATGAATTATCATCGAAAAACAGGTAAGGTAAGATTGGTTTCATTTGGCGGGACAAAAATTCTTCAATTTTAATTTTTTCTAATGGTGTTTCTTGAGAGTAGTTTTCTGCGTCAATTTTAATTTTGCCGTATGCTGAAACATCTGCTTTAAGCTCGAAGTGCATTTCAATAGGCATATTTAACATTCGGAATGGGATTTTTATCTGCATGGGTTTAAAAACTGTAATTAAGCTTGGTTGATTTAATTCAGGCAATTCGATTTCGGGTACTTTTAATGGAGCAATGTCATCAGGATTGTTCAACCAAAAAGTAACTCCAACACCAAGCATAGGCTGAGAAGCATATGAAGCGTTAGCATTCAATTCTAAAAAAGACAACTTGTATGTCGCTCCAATAGTAGCACGAAAGTTTGTAAATGACGCAACATCAATAACTAAGGGGTCGCGATTTCGAATTTCAGGATAGGGACTGTTAATGAGTTCATCACCCATCTCACCAACACGAATGGCATTGATAGAGCCACTCATGGTTTCAAATTGTAAACCGCTATAAAGATTTAAACCAAATTCAAAGCTGTTGGTGAAATTTACTCCCGCAGAAATAGAGTTTATTTCAAATCCGGAGCCTCTGGTCATAGAATGGTAAGAGCCATGAACTGCCAATGCTTTATCGGTATTGTATTTGCCGAAAAGGTGAAAGAACTTGTCTAATCGCTGATTGATTCCAAATGCAAAGTATGTAAGTGTGGCATCTTGGACCGGAAGTGGTAGAAAGCGAAAACGTAATTGTGTTCGGGTGGGTAAACCAAAAATTATTTGTAATGATGGCAATCCGGCTAATGAATTCAATGAGTTCCCTTCCATAAATGTCACTGTTTTGTATAGTGAATCCGGTGGATACATATTTTGAGGAGCAGAAAAGACAGGAGTAGAAATGCCACCATAAATTGTGGGTTCTTTGACATAATCTCTTTTATTTCTCGTTATTATATCATTCCTCATCTCCGATGTTTGCGCCACTCTTGTATTGCCGAACTCATCGGGCAATTCTGCTTCATACCACTTTTGTGATTCAGGAATATACATGTTCATAAAATTAATATCAAAGCCAAATGACCAACCTTCTGTTATCATAGCGGAATGGAATAAACCCGAGTTAAGGCTCTGTTCCAAGGTAGTAAACATTGGCTTAAAAAACCCGCTTGCATTTTTTGAAGTGAAGATTTGGAAATCCGGGGTAATTTCGATATTATCTTGTGAACGGACTTGGTATATTACACAAAATACGATGATGATAGAAGATTTCAATATCGTTTTAATGTTTTTCATTTATACACCCTAATTGTTACTTAAAGTAATACAAAACTATCTGTTAAAAGTGAACACACAATAAACGTATAATTAATTAATATTAACTTTTAGTTGGATTTGATTTTATCTTGTCAGAATGATGTATTGGAGCAGGTTCTACCAAAAAAAAAGGCTGCCCATTTGGACAGCCTTTTTCGCATTATAACTCGACCGAAAACTACAAATCTTACATCAATACTAAGCTATTCGGCATACAAAAGAATATTTTGCGGATTGATAAGATATTTTAGATTCATTTTGATACATAGTGAAATTTGGTATTTAGATATTTACGTAGTTCGTTTGTTTGTTTTTTTGTTTTTTTTTTATATATTTGAAAAAGTCGGAATTAACGAATACATATAAAATTAATGAATTTCTGATTGATTGTTAGTTAAACCGAATTGTATTATTTCTCGAATCTTGCATCGTCGCACTTTAAAATATTCAACCTTTGCTTTGATACTCCGTACTTTTTGTGATTAGACTGTTTTTCAATTATTTTTTGAGATTCTTAGGATTATATGTGACATATTATCATGATATTAAATTTTATTCATGCATCACCAGAACATATTAATTTATTATATTCAATTATTAAAGTAGGGAATTCACATTATGTTTTTTTCCATTTTTTTAGGAGATTTTATTATGAAGAGATATTTGACGGCATTATTTGTATCTGTGATTTTAATCGGGTTAAGTTTGATATCCCCGGTAAAGGGATTGTCGCAGTGGGTTAGTACTAATGGTCCGTATGGGGGCTATATAAATTCACTAACTGTAGTTGGCAATAATTTATGGGCAGGAACTTCAGGAGGTCTCCTTGCCTCGAGTGATGAAGGTGAAAGTTGGATAATAACCGGAAATGGTTTGCCTGATTTTGCAGTTATGTCAGTTAAATCAAATGAGACATTTATGTATGCAGGCTTGATGGGTGGAGGAGTATATAAATCTTCGGATAAAGGAGTCAACTGGGAGGAAATAAATAATGGGTTAACATCCAAACCAACCGGCAAATATGTTTATGCACTTGCTTTGAAAGATGAAATCCTTTTTGCTGCTACCAGAAGCGGGGTGTTTCGTTCAACAAATAGTGGCTTAAATTGGGAACTTACCAATAATGGATTAACAAATACATTTATTTGGTTTCTTGGTGTTAGCGGTTCAAATCTTTTTGCAGGAACTGTTGGTGGGGGCGTATTTCGCTCAACAGACAATGGTGATAACTGGAGTATAGTTGCAAATGGTTTATCAAATACTTTAAATGTAAGGAGCCTCGTATCATTCGGACAATATATCTTTGTTGGTACATGGGGTGATGGAATATTCGGCTCTACAGATAATGGCGAAATATGGACAAAAATGAACACAGGATTAACAAATCTTGCGATATATTCGATTGCATATATAGGTGAAAAACTGTATGCCGGCACTTACGGTGATGGTGTATTTGAATCAACTGATAATGGAATGACTTGGACTCAAACGGGATTGACCGGTTTTCTTGTAAGTTCTATTGAAGATTTGAATGGAAAAATTTACGCCGGTACCGGCGGTAATGGAGTTTGGGTTTCATCCGATGAAGGAGCGACTTGGGAACAAACAACATTAAATGTAAGTGATGTAAGTATAACTTCATTCATATCGAATGATGACTTTATTTATTCATCAATGATGTATGGTGGTGTGTTCCGTTCGAACAAAGATAATATTAAATGGGAACCAATATTCTCTTACAAATACAATAATGCTGTTGTTTGTCTTGAATCAAGAGGTGATAATATTTATACCGGAACTGTTGACCAAGGTGGAATTTATCGCTCTTCAGATAAAGGTGAAACCTGGGATTATGGTGGGTATGAGGGTATGGTAAATATGGATATAACTGCAATCTTAAGCTTAAGTGAAAAGCTTTTTGCAGGTTCCTGGGGAGGTGGGATTTTTGTTTCTGAAGATAATGGCGATACTTGGACTTTATCCGGGTTGGCCGGGAAAAGAATCTATTTCATTGAAAAGATTAATGATGTTATATATGCAGGGACTAGTAATTCCGGAATTTATATTTCAAGCGATGAAGGCCAGAATTGGAAAACAGCTAATAATGGTTTAGTAAGTTTAGTCGTGAAAAGTATTTGTTCCCAAAACACAGATTTATTTATCGGGTTAGCTGGCGGAGTTTACCGTTCTTCAGACAACGGTAACATTTGGGTTTCGGTTAACTCCGGTCTGACTAATAATGATATTTTGGCACTTGAATCTTATGATAATTATATATTTGCAGCGACTTATGGTAATGGGGTTTTTGTTTCATCCGATTCCGGTGAAAGTTGGACGAATTTAGGTACAGAATTAAATGATGCCAAAGTTGTTAGTTTGCATGTTTCGGGAACTACACTTTTAGCAGGAACCGAAGGATTGGGGACGTGGAGCTTTGATTTGAATAAAATCACTAGTGTCGAAGACAATCTTAGTGAAAATAATTTGACAGTTTATCCGAGTCCAGCTTCAGATTTTATTGATATTTCAAATCTAACAAATAGCACCGAAATCCAAATCCGAAATATATTTGGAGAAAGCGTGATGAGTGTTGCGAATATACTCACCCCTACCCAACGAATAGATATATCAACTTTACCTTCGGGCATTTACTTCATTCAATACGGTAAAATTTCTAGGAAATTTGTTGTGGTTAGGTAGATTCTTATTCCAGATGTGCCACACTTTGAAAGTGTGGCACATCTTAGTTTAACAAATATTTTTTTTCAATATTTTAGGAGATTTTATCATGAAGAGATTTTTGATTACTATATGCTTATTGATATTCATATCAAATAATGCTTTACTCTCGAATGAACTATTTGCTTGGGGATGGAACTACTATGGTCAATTAGGTGATGGAACTTATACAAACCGCAATACACCTGATCAGGTTGAGGACGATACCGATTGGCAATTTGTTGCTAGTGGTTGGGGACATACAATAGCGATAAAGACAGATGGATCTCTTTGGGCGTGGGGATGGAATGGACGAGGTGAATTAGGTGATGGAACTTATATTGATAAAAATACCCCTGTTCAGATAGGCAACGATACCGATTGGCAAATTGTAGCTAATGGCGGCGCTCATGTAATCGCTTTAAAGAATGATGGATCTCTTTGGGCGTGGGGTAGAAACGACTATGGTCAATTAGGTGATGGAACTAATACAAACCGCAATACGCCAATTCAAATAGGCAACGATACCGATTGGCAATTCATTGCTTCGGGTAGTTTACACAATATTGCAATTAAGACGAATGGATCTCTTTGGGCGTGGGGTGTTAATTGGTTTGGACAATTAGGCGATGGAACTAACATAGATAAGAATACGCCGATACAAATTGGAAATGCTAATAATTGGAAATCAATCGGTGCTGGAACTTATCATTCTATAGCAATTAAGAATGATGGATCTCTTTGGGCGTGGGGACAAAATTCATATAATCAGTTAGGCGATGGAACTAACATAGATAAGAATACGCCGATACAAATTGGAAATGCTTACGATTGGCTAACCATTGACTCGAAGATATATCACACAATGGCTATTCAGACAGATGGTACTCTCTGGGCATGGGGATGGAATAACTATGGTCAATTGGGTGATGGAACTAATAATGATAAGAATATGCCAACTCAAATAGGAAATTTTTCTAATTGGCAATCTGTTTCCGTCGGTTTAAGTCATACAGTTGCACTTCAGACAGATGGTACTCTCTGGGCATGGGGCGGAAATGGAAATGGTCAATTAGGTGATGGAACTTATATAAGTAGAAACATTCCTACACAGATAGGTTCTGATAATAACTGGGTAGCTATTTCGACAAATTCATATCAAACGATAGGACTTAAATCTATTGATATTACGCCACCAACTGCTTTATGCCAAAACATCACAGTTACTCTTGATGAAAATGGAACTGCTACAATTACTGCTGAGGATGTTGATAACGGTAGTTACGACAATGTGGGGATAGCATCTTTGAATATTGATAAATCAAGCTTTGATTGTGGCGATATTGGAGATAATACCGTAACCTTAACAGTTACTGATAGTTCTGAAAATACAGCTACTTGCGAGGCGACTGTTACAGTTGTTAATTACTCCGCTTCGAAAAATATTTTTGCTTGGGGACGGAACATATTAGGTCAATTAGGCGATGGAACTACCACAAATAGGTATGTTCCTATTCCAATAGGTAACGGCGCCGATTGGGCAAATATTTCAGGAGGTGGAGGATTTACGCTAGGTCTTAGAGCAGATGGAACTCTTTGGGCTTGGGGAACAAATTGGGCTGGGCAGCATGGGGATGGAACAACACAAAACAAGATTGTACCAACCCAAATTGGTACTGATGCAAACTGGCAATCAATTGACTGCGATGTTTATAATTCAATAGCTGTAAAATCGGATGGAACTCTTTGGGCTTGGGGTGCTAATTGGTGGGGACAACTTGGAGATGGAACTAATATCAATAAAGACATACCCACTCAAGTGGGAAGCTCTACTGATTGGAAATGTGCCGCTGAAGGTACGGAATTTTCTGTTGCCATCAAGACTGATGGAACTCTTTGGGCATGGGGCTATAATGTGTGGGGTCAATTGGGCGATGGAACATATACAAGCCGCAATACTCCCGTTCAAATAGGAAATGGATCTGATTGGCAATCAATTTCGTGTGGTATTCATCACACATTAGCTGTTAGATCCGATGGAACTTTATGGGCATGGGGAAGGAATGACCATGGACAACTTGGAGATGGTACTAATATTAATAAAAACTTTCCGATTCAGATAGGGAACTCTTCAAATTGGAAATCAGCATCTTGCGGGGGATATTTCTCAATGGCTATTCAAACAGATGGAACTTTGTGGGCATGGGGATGGAATTCTGTTGGACAATTAGGAGATGGAACGAATATTAGTAAAAACTCACCAACCCAAATTGGACATTTTGAGTGGAAATCCTTATCCTGCGGTGATTATCATTCAATAGCGGTTAGGGCCGATCGAACATTGTGGGCTTGGGGATTGAATGTAAATGGTCAATTAGGTGATGGAACTAGTATAAGCCGCAATATTCCGGTTCAAATTGGTTCAAGCAATAATTGGTCAGTTATTTCCGCAGGTTATTCATATTCATTAGGTATTCAATCTTCAGAAAGCGCTCCACCTACAGCAATTTGCAAAAATGTTACTGTATATCTTGACGACAATGGAACAGCAACTATTTCAACGGAAGATATTGACAATGGTAGTTACTCTGAAGCCGGAATCAAATCTATAGATATTGATAGAACGAGCTTTGATTGCAGCGATATTGGCGATAATACCGTAACTTTGACAATTACTGACATATATTGTAATACCTGTTCTTGCCAATCTACTGTTACAGTAGTTGACAATATCCCGCCAACAATCACTGTGTCAGTCAGCCCTACATCGTTGTGGCCCCCCAACAATCAGATGAAACCAATAACAGCGACTGTGACGGTTGACGATAATTGCGGGGATGTGACTTATGTTCTTACATCAATAACATCAAATGAGAATATAAATAACGATGTCGCAAATGCTACTATTGGCACAAATGATTTATCGTTTGACCTGAGAGCGAAAAGAAACGGAAACGGTAACGGCAGAATTTACACAATAACATATACAGCTACCGATGCTTCCGGCAATACTGCTATAGGAACGGCTACAGTAACTGTGCCTCATCATAATAAATCATCACAAACTGACGGGACTGAATATAATGCAATTGTGAATTTCCAAAGCTATCCAAACCCGTTCGCTGATGAGACTACCATTGAGTTCACTTTACCTGAGCAGTCGGAAGTAACAGTTAAAGTATATAATTTACAGGGAAATTTAGTCAACACACTACATGATGGAATGACAAATGCCGGATTGCAGATGCTAAAACTAAACACCCAAAACTTCCCGGCAGGAGAATATACAATTGTCCTTACTTTCGGTTCTGAACAATTCATTCATAAAATTATGAAAGAGAAGTAATATCATACAATTACCCTTCCGAAGGTGAAAGCCTTCGGGAGGGTGATTTTTTGGGCACACGCCGGGCGAACTTTATTCTGGTAAAGGAAATAGTGATAGTAGCTTTAGAAGAGAATTGATTTTCATATCAGAATGATGTATTGGAGCAGGTTCTGCAAAAAAAAGGCTGCCCATTTGGACAGCCTTTTTCGCATTATAATTTAGAGATTATAATTTCTCTATTGTCATTTCGATTTTGTCATAAGGATTGTCACTTCGGTCTCGCGGAGCATCGACAATTTTGTCGGCTATATCCATGCCTTCGGTAACGCGACCGAAAACGGTATATTGACCGTCAAGAAAAGTTGCATCTGCGACACAAATAAAAAATTGAGATGAGGCGCTATTAGGGTCTTGCGACCTTGCAGCTGAGATTATCCCGCGTTTGTGGGATGTGTTGTTGAATTCCGCAGGAACTTTCTTCTGATTTGGGTCACCATAGCCCCAAGTATCGCGAGCTTTGTCCTTCGAGTTAGGGTCTCCGCCTTGAATCATAAATCCCGGAATAACACGGTGAAATGCTGTGCCGTTATAAGCACCGGAAGTAACCAAATCTTCAAAATTTGCCGAATGCTTTGGTGCAATTTCTGGTAAAGTTTCAACTGTGATAGTGCCGATTTGTTCGCCTTTAGTAGCGACTTTTATAATATATTTTGGATTAATATTTTCGGACATTATTTCAATTTCCTAATAGTCATTTCAATTTTGTCAATTGGGCTTTCACCGTTTCTTGGAGCTGCAACTACTTTATCAACTACATCCAAACCGCTGACAGTTTTCCCGAAAGCGGTATATTTACCATCAAGGTGAGGCGAGTTGCCGTGCATGATAAAAAACTGAGAAGTAGCACTATTTGGGTCGTTGCTACGAGCCATCGAAACAATACCGCGTTCGTGTTTGACCGAGCTGAATTCAGCTTTTACACGTGTTTGGCTCGGATCGCCCATTCCCCAAGTGGTACGTGGCTTACTTTTTGAATTCGGGTCGCCACCTTGAATCATGAAATTTGGAATTACACGATGAAAAGCTGTGCCGTCATAAAATTTTACTGCCACAAGACTATCAAAATTCTTGACATGCAATGGGGCAACGTCAGGCATAAGTTCGATAACAATCTTGCCCATTTCAGTGGCTGTGCCTTCAGTAGATATTTGTTTGACAGTAATTTCGTATTGCGGTCCCTTGACGGGAGTTTTGTTCTGCGAGAAGCTCACAAGTACATTCATAAAAAGCACAGCTGAGATAATTGCGAATATTTTAAACATAATAAAGTACCATATAGTTAAACAAAAACAGTATGACGAATTAACAGGAAAATCATATAAAACAAATTGAAATTTGATAAGAGATACACAAACATATTGTCGGAAAATCTTCGATTCACAGCTCTAAGAGGCACAAGATTTAAATGCAAAAGCAAGATTGTCTAAAAAAATATTGTACATGTTTTTTAAGATTTGATATTTTAACTAATTTTGTACTGATTAAAGATTCACATATAAGAAACAAATATGTCATCATCAGTACAGTTAAGAAAAGAATATATTTCGAGAATAAACAGGGTAATTGATTATATTGATAAGCACTTAGACGAGGAACTAACTCTCAAAAAACTTGCTTCAGTAGCTAATTTTTCGGAGTTTCATTTCCACAGAGTCTTCGCATCTATAGTCAAAGAGCCACTCAATCAGTTTATCCGACGAATTCGCTTAGAGCGTTCGGCAGACATTTTAATCAATCATCCTAATAAAACAATTCTCGATGTGGCTTTCGAAACCGGATTTGGGGGTGCATCACAGTTCTCGAGGGAATTTCGTAAATATTTCAATACAAGTCCAAGCGATTGGCGTCAGACATTAGCTTGTAATAATGGTAAGATGAACGATAATTTTAGCAAGATAAGTCAAATCAAAAGCAAGAAAAGTAAAATTTTCGTTGATGAAACTGATTACTTTTATAAGGTCGTTAATGACGATTTTTCAAAAAATATTTGGAGTATTGAAATGTCTAATGAAAATGGATTGAAAGCTAAAGTGGAAGTAAAAGAGCTTCCCGAAATGACTGTTGCTTATATAAGGCACATCGGACCTTATGCCGGAAATAGCGAACTATTTGGAAACTTGTTTGGGAAATTGATGAATTGGGCAGGTCCGCGAAATCTAATTAGGTTTCCTGAAACTAAGATGATGTCAGTCTATCATGATAATCCCGACATTACAGATGAAGAGAAACTTCGTCTCAGTGTGTGTCTTACAGTTCCGCCGGATACAAAAGTGGATGGTGAAATTGGTAAAATGGTAATTGAAAAGGGAAAGTATGCAGTTGCATATTTTGAAATCACACCAGACCAATACGGTGCTGCATGTGATGCAGTATTCGCCGGATGGCTTCCTCAGAGCGGATATCAATGTGCAGAAGGTGTTTGTTTCGAGAATTATCTGAACGACCCTGAGTCTCACCCAGAAAAAAAGCATTTTGTTGAAATTTGTGTGCCTGTAAAGCCGCTTTGATTTAATATTTAAAGCAAATTGGTTCTTATCACTTCAAAAGGTATAGTTATAGATAGCGCTATAACTATACCTTTAAGTTTTCTACCAAACTCCTCATATCCTCACCCCTATTATTGTTATATCGTCTATTTGGTGCTTTTCACCTTGATGAGCTGCGAGTTCGATGTTTAATATTTTATGTTGTTCCGAAAGTGGGTAATCGGCGATGGATTCAAGCAAAGCCAGAAATCGGCGTGTGCTGAATTTTTTGCCGTCTTCGTTCATCTGGTCAGCGAAACCGTCGGTGGTCAGGTAAAGTGTAATATTTTCTGCTTTTTCGATTTCAACGGAATTGAATTGATATTCATCATTCTTCGTACTTCCGGCTATGCCCCGTTTGTCGGTTTTGATTATTTCCAATGTACCATTCTTGAGATACAATGGTCGCCCGGCACCTGAGAACTTAATCTTATCTTGATGAATGGCAATTAACGCTACTTCCATTCCATCACGTGTTTGGTTTTCTGATAAACGTTGATTAAGAATGTCTGTTACTTTTTCATTAATATATGTCAGAATTTCAGCCGGGTCGCTTAATCTCTTGCCAAGAACCGCATCATCCAAGGCTGTAGAAGCAATTACAGTAAGCATAGCGCCCGGTATTCCATGTCCTGTGCAATCAATCGCCGCTAAGAATTTAATACCTTCCACTTCCTGAAACCAATATGAATCACCCGACACAATATCTTTCGGTTTATAGAATATTAGAATATCATTGAAAGCATTTTTAAGTGTACTTTCCCAAGGTAAAATTGCATGCTGTATTGTGGAAGCATAGGTTATAGAGGCATAAATTTGTTCGTTTTTTTCCTGAAGTACTTCTTTCTGTCCTTCAACCAACTCCTTTTGAGATTCAACAATTATTTTTTGGTTTTCTATTTCTTCTTTCTGTTTTGCTAACTCTTCACTAAGCTTTTTCTTCTCACGAAAACGGATAAATGCGATTAGAAACATAACTATGAAAACAATGACTCCTGCTATAAAAAAGTTCCTTTGAAGATTTTTGGCTTTCAATTCTGAATTTTGTTTTTCTTTTTCTTTATCTAATGATTCAATTTGACTTTTTTGTAGCTTCATTTGAATTTCAGACAAACTAAGCTGTTTTTCCTTTTCTTGTCTTTCGGCTTGTTCTTTCAAAAATGCAAGATGTTGAACTTCTTTTTCTTTTTCTGCTAAACTAATTTTTTGATTTTTTTGTAACAATTCTGCATTAAATAATTGATTATCTTTAATTAAAAGTAGATTTTCTTTCTCTTTAATTTCTAGTTCTCGTTTGGATTCTATATTTACAATTTCTTTTTCCTTATCAATCGAGAAAATGGAATCTTGAAGAGTAGTATATTTTACATAGCTATCGAAAGCTTGTTTATGATCGCCTTTTAAAGATTGTATCTGACTTCTTAGCTGATAATTGCCGGATAATGCCTGAATATCTCCCATACGCTCCCTTATTACAAGTGCACTATCATTATATAACATAGACTTTTCTAGAGCTGAGCTAATATTATCTTTAAAATTTCTTGCTAATAAGTTTTTTGCTCCTTCAGTTTCTCCTTTTGCAGCCAAGTAATAAATATTGCTAATATTTGAAAGATTTCGAGATCTCCAGTTAATGTTGTTCATCTCTGTGTTCAAATCTAGTGCCTGGAAATAATATTCCAATGCGCTCTTCAAGTCATCTCTATCCAAACAATTGTTGCCCAAATTGTTTAGATTGCCAGCAATGGCATATTTATTCCCTATCTCCTCATTCAGTTGAAGTGCCTTCAACTGATATTCCAAAGCTATGTCATAATTCTTCAAACGCGCACTAAGTAGTCCATAATTTGTGTAATAACCTGCAAGGTTATCCTTGTCTCCTAATTCTTCACTCAATTTTCCAATTAACTCAATATATTTTATCGCACTTTTATAATCTAACTGATAGTTATACACAATAAATATACTGTTATACACTCTTAACAATCCATCCTTATCATCTAATAGCTCAAAATATTTCATTGCATTAAAATAATGTCCAAGAGCTTTTGGGTATTCAGATAAATCTTGACAAGCTTGTCCGGCATTTAGCAAAGAAGCAGCCATTCCACTAATATTACCTAATTCCTCGTTGTATTTAAAGCTATTTATATGACTTTCTAATGATTTGGAATATTCAGAATTTGTATGATATTGTGCTCCTAAAGATCCATAAGCTATGGCAATTCCCCTTTTCCAATTAAGCTTTTTTGCCAATTCCAATTGCTTTTTTGCATAAGGAAGACCTTTATCAGTTCGCATCATTAAATATTCCCACGCAATATCATCCAATAATTTTACTTTATTCGTATCTTCTTTCATCTTAGGGAGTTCTTTAAGTAGAGAGTCAACTATCGCTTGTCCCTGAAGTTGGGCAAATATTAATTGAGAATTAAAAATTACGAATGCAATTGTTAATACCAACAATACTTTCCTCATATCCGTACCCCTATTATTGTTATATCATCTATTTGGTGTTTGTCGCCTTGATGAGCAGCGAGTTCTGAATTTAGCAAGTTATACTGCTCACGTAACGGTTTATCTGCTATTGTATATAGCAATTCTTTGAATCTTTTTGAACCATACTTTTTGCCTCTGACGTTCATTTGGTCGGCGAAGCCATCGGTAGTTAGATAGAGCGTTAATGTTTGGTCTTTAAATTCAGTTACGTAATCTGTAAATACGCGCTCGTCTTCTTTTTGGCGCCCACCTATAGAATACTTATCCCCTTTCAATTCCCTAAATTTCTTTTCTCCATTTTTAACTTGGACGATCCACAAAGGTCTTTTGGCACCTGCAAAAACAAGCAAACTTTGATTTTTATCGAATGCGAGCAAACATACCTCCATCCCGTCCATTTGTCTCGAATCATCCACATCTTGCTTTAGAGTAGTTCGGACTCCTTCGTGTAACAATTTCAATATTGCCGATGGCTTTGTAATTCCTTGCAAAATGACAATTTGGCTAAGCAAGTCATTACCTATCATTGACATGAATGCTCCGGGAACGCCATGACCCGTACAATCAACCACAGCTATAAACCTCCAATCCTTAGTTTCGGCAAACCAGTAAAAATCTCCCGAAACTACATCTTTTGGTCTGTAAAAAATCATATTGTCAGGGAACAAGTTGCTAAGTTCTAATTTTGAAGGCAAAATTACAGACTGAATATCTTTAGCATATTGAATTGAAGCAGTGAGAGCTTTATGTTGCTCTTCAATCAATGCTTTTTGCTCAGAAATCTCATTGTTAAATTTTTGAAGTAAATCGTTTGAACTGATTAGTTTCAATTCGCTATTGGCGCTTTGTTTGACGAAATACCAAATGACAAACACAATAATAATACTTGCCGACATCACTCCAAAAAATTTCTCCATTTTCATCGTTTCTGCAGATAATATAATTGGCTCGGAAATGATATTGGGGAAAAAAGTTGTAATAATAATGCTTGAAGTAGGCAACATGAGTGCGATAATCAGTTTAACTTTATCTTTTAAACTGAACAATAGAAATACAACACCAAAACTTGCTATAGTTAGAAAGTGTTGATTTCCCGTTCCACCGGACATTAATTCCTTGATTAATGGGGCTGCTGTACCGGCTACCATCAGGAAATATTTGGCAAAATCATAATATTGTTTTGTGTTCATGTAATATGCAAAAAGGAACAGTACTGTCGAGATTGCTGAAATAGCGCTATGATAAAAATCACTCGTATATAAAAATAAAAATATTCGCAAAAAAGCAACTCCGGAAGCCAGTAAAAGTATGTAATTGGTAATGATTACACCTTTTTCTTCATGTGCTGTCATACCGGGCTTTACGCCTTTTATAGTAATATTCTTTATGAAACTTTTGTTCATATTGGTGATTTCCTACTTTTATGTACAATGAATAAGTAATAAATATCTAACAGCAGTACCACTGTTGTGATGAACATCAGAAAATAATTTTCGTTCCAATGCCAAACCAATGCAACTGAAATTAGTCCTGTTCCAAGCATCTTGTACCAAGCAACCTGTATTGAGAAGAGCGATTTATCGTCTTGATTGACAAATAGGAAAATGTATAATGCGGAAATCATGATATTGTCGAGGTATGCTGAAATTGTTCCAATTTCTGTATCGTATCCGGCATTTTTAAATGTATAGAAAAATATCAATCCAAAAATGACTGTAATGATAGCTATTATTTTAGAATTATCACGAAAGAATTGGTTTTGGAACTGTTTGTAGCCATATTTCAAAATTCCCCAAAATATGAAACAATCAAAGAAAAACCACAAACTATATCCAATTTGAATCGAAGTTCCCATGTAGTCACCAACAGAGCTACCGAATGGGAAGCTCCATATGAATTCCCATGCGATATTAAGACTTACAACGATTAGGGGAATCTCCACAAATTGTTTGCTTTTAATATTTTTTATATAAATTATATATGTGAGCAGCCAAAAGATGCATCCAATAATGAAAAGAATCATTTGGGACAGATTCAAATTTTGAAGATTGAGCAAATTATCCATTTCTTACCTCTTTTTAAATAATGATTGCAAATGATTATCTAATTGCCAATCTTTACGAAGACTTGGAGGGATATAAATACCGGTATCTTCGCCCTCAGAAATGTATTTTTCTAATCCTATTAAGAGTTTCATATTCACATAATGCGAAGTAATTTTTGAAATAAATCCTCTACTTTCGAACTTCAACAACCATATTCCTAATATAAATGAGATAACAGCTATAGGATTGTAAAATTTCGGGGTCCGTACTCCGACAATCTTTGTAGTATTATCCCCCAAAAGTCTGTGCATCATTATCGGAATAACATCGTATAAATATTTTTCGTGCAATATCTCATCTAAAAATTCTACTAATAGATTAGTGAGGTCACTACCTGCTGTCGTGGGTTCAAAATGTCTTTCCGTAATCATTTTCCAAGTTTGTAGAGCAGAATGATAATCATGAGGCATCAATTTCTCGTCAATACCAATAAGAAATCCGACGCATTTCCACAAATGCAAAATAGCGTCCTTTTCATTTACTGAAATTTTGAAGCCAAGATGCTCCATTCCTTCGATAACTACACATGAAAATGCAAGCATAGTTCCCAACAAATCTTCTTGATTAATGGGATAGCCGTAATGAGCAGCATCATATTCGATTCTTCCACGCTTGACTTCTCGCATAAAATAATATCTGATTGAAGCGTGCATCAGTCTAACTTTGAGAGAAGTTGCAATTCCTCTGCCATTTTCTTCCAACCCACCCGGCGACATAACATCAAGCACAAACTGTGCTGTTTGGGCTACTCGTCGTCTGGTATGTTCTGTAAGGCGTCCTGTTTTGTACAAAACTTCGGCACCCTTTCCACAAGCATAACATTCAGGAAGTGATTTACAAAAATAAGAAATTACGAAAACAGGACCTATACGAGTGAAAGCTTCTTGCGCCAATTTAATTTTTTCTATATCAGCCCATGCCGGTAGTGCGGAATTTTCATTAATGTAATCAGTAAAGTCTGTGGGGATGTCAGGTTTGTGTATTTGGTTGTTGTAAACCAATGATTTGAAGAAAATATTAATTTGAGATAATTCATGTTTCTCGACAACCTGCGCTATGAAATCATCAGCATGAGCGTCTCCGCATTTTCTGGCATCGTCGAGAATATCATTTGTAATCTGCGCCAATTTAGTCACTCCTAATAATATAGCAAAGTACAAAAATAAACCAAAATGTCGCCATTTCCAATTAATTTATATTAACATTTCAACATCTAATTAACATTAATAAAGTTTATGTGAACTTTATATTTATAACGGGTTAAATGCGGCATTATACGTTACAAATCTGTTTCAATATGTTACAATTTAACACCTAAAATTGTAATATCGTCAATTTGGTTTTTGTTACCCTGATGAGCAGCCAATTCGCGAATTAATATCTCATGTTGATTTTTGAGGGGTTTCGTAGATATATTTTTCAGAAGTTCATGGAATTTTTTTGTCCCGAATTTTTTACCTTCTTCATTCATTTGGTCTGCGTATCCGTCTGTCGTTAAATATATTACCATTCCATCACGAATCGGACATTCGTATGACTTATATTCATAGTCTAAATTATTCAAGTATCCGGCAATACCTTTGCGGTCTGTTTTGATAATCTCGAGTTCCTTATCAAAAATATAAAGTGGTCTGCCGGCACCCGAAAATTGCATTTTTTCCTTATGAATTGCAAGCAATGCTATTTCCATTCCATCTCGAGATGTGTTCTCATAATCTCTCTGGTGCAAAATCTCAGTAACTTTCTTATTAATGTGCTGCAAAATTTCTGAGGTATTTGTGAGTTTCTTACTAACGACAGCATCATCGAGTGCTGTGTTGGCAATTACAGCTAACATCGAACCGGGTACTCCGTGTCCTGTGCAATCTACAGCTGCCACAAATTTTATACCGTTAACATTTTGGTACCAATAGCAATCCCCAGATACAATTGCTTTGGGTATATAAATCGAAAAATGCTCCTTGAAAGCATTAATAAGTGTATTTTCCCATGGTAGCAGTGCGTTCTGGATTGATGATGCATAACGAATTGATGAAAAAACATGCTCATTCATTTCTTCAAGGCTCGCTCTTTGAATCTCAATTTCTTGATTTTGGGATGTTAATTTTTCGCTTAACTTCTTCTTTTCTCTAAATCTAAAGTATATTGTTGTCAACAAAATTATGAGGAAGAATACGCTGCCAAACAATATTGATTTGTACAAATCATTGATATGGTCAATGGCTTCCAAACTTTTGATTCTTTCATCTTTTAGTTGGATGTCACGTTCGGCAATTGATTCTGAAGCTTTCTTATTTTCAGAAGAAAATATACTGTCCTGCATAGTCTTATGCTTCTTAAAAGACTCGTATGCTACTTGATAATCACCCAACAATTCACAAACTAAGGCTAATTTTTCGTGATAATAAGATAATTTATGAATGTCGTCTAATTCAGTCAAAGTGCTTATGGCTTTATTAAGGTAAAAATAGCTTTTATTCAAGATTGACTTTTTCAAATCATCATTCAAAATATTAGATATATTATTTGTGTCACCATTTGGGTATAGGACTTGATTCAGATAGGTAGTCCCGATATTTCCATAGTTGGTAGCTCTACCATTTATATTGTCAATTTTTTCGTTTATTTCGAGAGCTTTATGAAAATATTTAAGCGATTCTTCATAATTACCAATTTTTTGTTGAACGTCACCCAAGTTGCTGTAATTATTGGCAATTGAACGTTGATTGCCAATTTGTAAATTAATTTTGAGAGATTCTTTGAAAAATTCATTCGCAAGTTTGTATTCATTTTGGTGAGTATAAATTACACCAATATTATTGATATTGTTAGCTAAATTGACTTTTCTTCCTAATTCAGCATTAATATCTCTAGCTTTCAGGTAATACTCAATTGCTTTGTCAAAAATATTTTGTCGAGAATAAATCAATCCAATATTCTCCAAATTATTAGCTACACCAACTTTCCTTCCAATTTCTTCATTAACATTTAGAGATTGAATATAATTTTCGATTGCTTTACTATAATTCAATTTATTTCGATAAATATTTCCGATATTGTATAAATTACTCGCAATAGCATTCTTTTTTCCTAATTCTTGATTAATTTTCAAAGCCTTTTCATAATATTCAAGAGATTTATCGTAATCAAAATCTCTGGAATACATAATTGCAATGTTATTGTAATTTGTGGCAATTCCACTTTTGTACTGAATACGTCTATTGATTGCAATAGATTTTTCGAAATAATCGAGAGCTTTCTCATTTTCCGATAGCGACATGTAGTTAGTACCAATGGCATTATATGCTTCGGAAATACCTTTGTCCCATTTAATTTTGCTTGCTAAATTATAAGCCATTTTACCATAATAAACACCATTCTGGGGGTCTATTCCTTGGTAGCTGAACGATAATTGAGCCAATAATATTACTCCTGTCGAATCATCACGCAAATTTGTTACCTCGTTCAACAAGGAATCTATCCTCAGTTGCCCCTGGACTTGAGATAGTGCAACTTGATTACTGAGTAATGAAAATGAAAACATTAGCAATATAAATATTAATCTCATAAATTCTTTTATTCCAATCAAATTTATTTAACTTACAAATGTAATAAAGGATTCTATCGAATCCTAATGAAATCGTCAATTATTATATTAAATAATGTTCATTATTAGAGATTAGGAGTATCAAAGTAAGTCATAGCCACATATATGTTTTATGTCTATCTAATATTGAATAAGTAAACATAAGGCTTCTTGGTATTTATATAAAAAAAAAGGGAGCATTTGCTCCCTTAAAATTACTTTGAAATGCTTTATTGCTTTTTGTCTATCCGAGTAGGTCCGGCGTTCCGAACTGAATCAGGACAGCCTTCTGCAAACAGTTTGAAATTCTCAATATAACGAGCAGCGAGACTGTCGTATTTGTTCCAATATTCGTCTTTATTGCCCCAAGCATTTGATGGTTCCAATACGTCTTCGGGGACTTCGGGACATGACAAAGGCACTTTGAATCCGAATACTTTATCAGTTCTGAATTCCGCATTATCCAGTTTTCCATCAAGAGCTGCATTGAGTAAGTTTCTGGTATGGCGAATACTTATTCGTTTGCCGACACCAAACTTTCCACCAACCCATCCGGTATTAACCAACCAACATTTTGTACCGTGCATTTCCATTTTCTTACGAAGCAAATCAGCGTAATAGAATGGATGATGTACCATAAATGGCGCTCCAAAACATGCACTGAAAGTGATTTCGGGTTCGATTCCAAGTCCGATTTCAGTTCCGGCAATTTTTGAAGTATATCCACTTATGAAATGGTACATTGCTTGTTCCATATCCAACAGTGCGATTGGAGGCAAAACGCCTGTCGCATCGCAAGTTAGGAAAATAATATTTTTCGGATGTGAATAAGCCATTTTTTCTTCGACCACATTAGGAATGAAATCCAATGGATATGAAGCGCGAGTATTTTCAGTCAACTTATCATCATCGAGGTCAATTTTGCGAGTAGCATTGTCATAAACAACGTTTTCTAAGATAGTGCCGAAACGTTTTGTGCAATCGTGAATTTGCGGTTCGTGTTCAGCGGAAAGTCTGATAACTTTAGCATAGCATCCACCCTCGAAATTGAAGACACCGGAATCGCTCCAACCGTGTTCGTCATCACCAATAAGTTGGCGATTAGGGTCTGCTGATAAAGTTGTCTTGCCTGTGCCGGATAATCCAAAGAAAAGAGCGACATCTTTCATTTTGCCAACGTTTGCCGAGCAATGCATCGCCATAACTTCTTGCAGTGGCAACAGATAATTCATTACCGTAAATACAGATTTTTTGATTTCGCCTCCATAGCTTGAACCGAGTACAAGCCCGATGCGAGAAGCAAAGTTCAACACTATTGCAGTTTCGCTTCTTGTACCGTCAATTCTTGGGTCGCAGCTAAATTTTGGAGCAGCTATCATCGTAAATTCAGGAATATGCTTTTTATATTCATCACGAGATTTAGGCAAAATAAACATATTGCGAGCAAAAAGACTTTGCCAAGCATGAGTTGTGATTATTCTAACCGGTAGTTTGTAATCAGGGTCTGCACCTGCATAACAATCTTGTACAAAAAGTTCTTCACCTTCGAGAAATGCTTGTAATCTGGAGAATAGAACCCCAAATTTTTCTGCCGAATATGGACGATTATAGACGCCCCACCAAATGTTATCATGATTTTCGGATTCGCTAACGATAAACTTATCGTTTGCAGCACGAGCCGTCCATTTGCCGGTATGAACTACAAGTGGACCGCCATCGGTTACGTGTGCTTCACCACGAAAAACTGATTCTTCGTATAATGCAGAGGAAGGTAAATTCCAAAAAACTCTGTCAAGATTTATAAGTCCGTGATTGCTCAATTTATAGTCGGACGCAAGTTCTCCGGCTTGTTTTACTGCCGGTGTATCAAATTCTAAGTATTTCATAACCAATCCCTCACTAATTTTCTTTCACCTATATATAATTCATTTGGAGCATTGGGGTCCAAAGCCCATTTTATTCTTTCAATTCCTTCCGTAATTTCACGCACAGTGCCGCATGTTGATAGTCGGAGAAAGCCATCTAAGCCGAATTCGATACCGGGCATTGTAAGCACTCTTACTTTGTCCAATAAGAATTTAGATAATTTTGTGGAATCTTTTTGATAATAACTGAAATCGGCGAAACAATAGAATGTTCCGTCAGGCTTGTAGGCTTTTACACCATCGAAGGAATTAAGCCTATCCATCATTATATTTCTGTTATTTTCCAGAGTCAATCTAAGGCTTTCGACTGATGACTGCACTCCATTAATAGCAGCAACGGCTGCTATTTGTGTAATTGCCGATGGACCCGAAGTCTGATGAGCCTGAATATTTGTCATAGCACTAATCAATCTTTTATTTCCTATAGTCCAACCAATTCTGAATCCTGTCATGGCATATTGCTTCGAAACTCCGTTAATCACGATAAGCTTAGAATTTTCAGAAGTATCCTTTGCATAATTGTAGCAATTAAGAGGCTTTTTCCCATCAAAAATCAAACGATGGTAAATATCATCCATAATCAACCAAATCCCACGCTTCTCGCAAAATTCGACGATTTCGGCTATGAATTGCTCCGGATACATAGCTCCGGTCGGGTTGTTGGGGCTGTTGATGATGATACATTTTGTATATGAAGTAACTCTTTGTTCAATGTCTTGCAATCGCGGATAAAAAGAACCGTCTTCGGCAAGTACCGGTACAGGAACTCCTCCAATCAACTTGACCATTTCCGGATAACTAACCCAATACGGAGCCGGAAAGATTACCTCTTCTTGTGGATTGAGAATAGCTTGGAGTGCAACCATGATAGATTGCTTTGCCCCGCTTGAAGCTATTACATTTTCGGGTTCGACTTTCCTGTTATAAAATTCTTCGGTGTATCTGATAATTGCTTTTTTTAGAGCAGGTATGCCGTCAGCAGGAGTATAGCGAATCTCTCCTGAATTGACAAATCCTGCAACTGCCATTAATGCTTCAACGGGAGCTTTTGTTTTAGGCTCTCCTCCACCGAGATGAATAACCGGTTCTCCTTTTTGTTTCAGGATTGCAGCTGTCTCATTCAACTTGAGTGTTGCCGATACACTGACTGATTTTCCGATTAAACTTAAACTCATTGTTCACCTTTGTTTATTGTGAATTTAATTTAAAACACCTATTTAAAAGACTTTTTTCATAAAATCATTTTTTAAACTACAAACTTAGCTAAAAATAACATATTATGTCACAATAAAAAAACATTTTCAATGTTTTATGTACGTTTCATGTCACAATGTTACATTGTTAACTTATTATTTTAGCATAATCTAATAAATATGTTAGCATCAAGAAAATGCTATAAAATCTATTAATAAGTTTTGAACAAATGTAAATTTTTGTTAATTTTACCAAATTTGAAAAATTACATTTGGATATTGTATAATGAAAAAGTTTACTACTCTATTAATAGTATTAATTATAGCTTATGGTTCTGTTGAAATTTATGCTACCAAGACTGGGCGTGCGACAAGAACTTCTACTATTTCAGCAGGATGTTCGGGTTCTGGATGTCATGCCAGTGCAAAAAATACAACTGTACAACTTACGGCAACAAGTTCTAAAGGGAATTTCATTTTCAAACCTGAAGAAAGTGCTTCTATTACTGTCAAAGTAGCACATTCTACCTCAGCCGGTGCCGGGGTTAATGCGGCAATCAAAACATCTATAACAGGTGAGGATAACATAGGAACAATGACCGGTGGAAGTGGTACAAAGACTATCGGCGGAGAAATCACACATTCAACTCCAAAGGAAATGTCCGGTGGATACGCTGAATTCGATTTTACATGGAAAGCTCCAAAAGTTCCCGGTAGATATTACTTGAGAGCAGTCGGATGTGGAGTGGATTTAGATGATAAAGCTCAAACATCTGAACAATGGAATTGGATGGAGCCAATCGAAGTGATTGTAAAAGGAATAACTATAACTGAACCAAAAACAGGAAAGGACTTTTGTGTAAACAATAAAGCATATATACG
The DNA here is from genome assembly GCA_018335795.1 of Desulfobulbaceae bacterium. Taxonomy (GTDB): domain Bacteria; phylum Bacteroidota; class Ignavibacteria; order Kapaibacteriales; family UBA2268; genus PGYU01. The sequence goes on from JAGXRP010000082.1 coordinate 127,097, forward strand.
TTGGACTTTAGCAGGTATAACTCATGTAAATATCGAACTTTCGAGTGATGGAGGCAACAGTTGGACTAATACGATTGTTAATAATTTTAATGCTGTAGGCGGTGTTTATGTGTGGGATGTTCCGGCAGGATTTAAGCAAGGTGATAATTATAAATTAAAAATTACGGATGCTAACGACGCGACGGTTTCGACTATTTCTGACAGATTTGGGATTTATGGCAATTTTACCATTACAAAAGACCCGATTCCGGCAACACTATGTATTGGTGATGATTATAAGATGTGGGTAGAAGTAGAAGGAACAGGAATTAAATATCAGTGGAGAAAAGATGGGCAAGCAATTCCCGGGGCTACTGATTCGGTTTATACGATTAAAAATATTCAAGCTAACGGCGACGGGCATTATGGAGTGTTGCTTAGTTCCTCATGCAACATAATCATGCCAACAAAAGATGCTGAAATTCTTGTTCGACCAAGCACCAAAATCCTCCAACAACCATCATCATACAACTCATGTATCGGCGAAGAGGTTGCATTTTACGTCGAAGCTGACGGATTCTCAGTTGAATACCAATGGTATAAAAATAATACTGAAATTAAAGATGCAAAAAGTAATTCATATGTCATTAGTTCTGTTCGAGCCGAAGATGTAGGCGATTATACTTGCAAAGTTACGGGTTTTTGCGGTGCTCCAATTACAACAAATGTAGCTAAATTAGCTTTGAACAGCGTCCCGACCATAACGAAACAGCCCGGTTCCCAGACATTGTGCGAAAAAGAAAATCTAACTCTTAGTGTAACGGTTACCGGACTTGAACTTATTTATACTTGGTACCATAATGGCAGTAAAATTGGAACGAACAGCCCAAATTTGTCTGTTACAAATCTGACCCCGTCCAATGCAGGCGAATATTACTGCGAAATAAGGAATTCATGCGGCACTATCCAAAGTAATAAAGCTACAATTAAGGTTGAACCTCTCCCTAAAATCATTTCTCAGACAAATATTCAACAAGTGGTTGTAGGCGAAACAGTTACAATGCGAGTGACAGCAGAAAATACAAATTCATATCAATGGTATAAAAACAATGTAAAAATTGACGGGGCTAACACACCGGAATATATCATTGAAAATTCCGTTGAAGATGACAGTGGTAATTATCAGTGTCGTTTAAAAAATGATTGTGGGGAAGTGAATTCAATTGTTATAAAAGTGTCGGTATTATTGCCACAACCGGGTGCAAGAATGAAATATGCTGCATCTAATATCAACTTCGACGTTATACCATTAGGCTACGTACTTGATACCACTTCATTCATAATTCATAATGTCGGAGATGCGGATTTAGTGATAGACAGCATCAGAATCGGCGGACTGAATATTGACCAATTTGAACTACTCGCTCCGGCGGACTCTGTGGTTATATTACCGAATGATTCTTTGCAAATATCAGTAAAATGTACACCAACAATGGTAGGTTCGATTTCTGCGCATCTTAAATTTTTCACAAATTCGATCACAGACGCCGGATTACTCAACTTATATTCATTTGGTGGAATATTCAATGTTATTTCTAATAGAAAATCTGTGTTTTTCGGAACTCTCGAAATAGGTGAATCTGAAACCCGAGAATTCACTTTAATCAATCAAAGCAACTATAGAGTTAAAATTGTTGATATAGTGATGGAATGCAATGGTGAAGAAAGCTCATTCGAGTTGGCGCAACCGACATTACCGTTCACAATTGACGAATCATCATTAGAGTATATCACGATAAGTTTTTCGCCAAAATACGAAGGTGCAATTGATTGCCAAACATATTTTGTGTTCGAGCGCATTGATAGTACAGTTCAAGTGGAATTCTTGGGCAATGGCTTGCCAACAAGTGTAGAAGATTGGAGCAACTTAACGCTTTTATTCCCGAATCCAGCAACAGAATACATCGAAATCAGTTATCCCGATGGCTTAGGGGTGGACAATTCCCCCGCTAATAAGAGGGGGTTAGGGGGTGTTAATGTATTCAACACGCTTGGTGAATGTGTAATGACCACCCCTGCCCCTCCAAAGGAGGGGAATTATAGAATTGATATTTCGCATCTTACTCGCGGTGTTTACTTTGTAAAAATCGGCGATAAGGTACAGATTTTTGTGAAGGAGTGAGAATGGACTGCCACGTTTATCCATATCCTTGTGTTTATGTTTGTGAACCGGACCCACCACAAGGTGAATAATTATGATTGGAGTAAGCATGCTAAAGTATATTTCGTTTTTATTTGTATTCACTTTTTGTTCAATTGCAGCAAATGCATTTAAACCGAATTGGGCTATTGTTGATTCATTGGATACATCTGAATCTAAATGGGGTACTCCGGTTACATTTATTAATGTAAAGACAGCTAACGGCAAAGATATAATAGCTTTAGCTAATGTTGCATTTATTGCACCCCATATAATTAAAAGTACTGATGGTGGTTTTACTTGGGAAATTAAATTTAGATTTGAAGAAGAACCCAAGAAGGCATTTAATTTAAATATTTCTGAAAGCGGGTTAGCCAGTTTTGGTTGTGAAGATGGAATATATTTTGTTTCTAGTGATTTGGGTGAGACCTGGGAAAAAAAGGAAATTGATAACAAAATTACTGTTGGGTTTATAGGTTTTTGGGATTATGATATTGGAATGGTACAACAAATGACTAATCTTTCACCACCATTTAAAACAATATTAAACAAAACTACAGATGGGGGCAATTCATGGTTTGAAATTGATGGTCCACCAATCATTAACGTTTCTTTATACTATTTCCTAATTTTAGAATCAGGTATTTGTTTGGCAATTGAGGTTGACAATTCAGTTGACAATAAATATTACTTCCACAAATCAACGGACTATGGAGAAACTTGGACAACGTACGCTGGTCCTGAAGTGCCACCCTTTGGAGATTTTTATTTTTACAACGAAAATCTCGGCTTCTGTCTCGGGGGTGAAGATTTAAATCTTCCGGGTGGAGAATCAAAGTTGATTAGAAGGACTTCGGACGGCGGTAAAACATGGACAAGGGTCTTAGATACAGTTTTCACTCCGAACAATCCGGTTGTGAGTATTCATTTTTCGGATTCATTGAATGGTGCAGCATCAACTATGAAAGACGTCCTACGTACCCACGATGGTGGTTTGACCTGGTATGTGGATTCATTATACAAAAGTATGAAGTTTCCTGCGGGTATTACTGAGATTTTAATGTTGGATAAGGATAATATTTTGGGAGTTGCTTTCAATGCCTATAAGTACATCTACCGCTATACAGGCGTTGACCCGTCGAGTGTTTCTCAAAGTTTTCCGATTACGCAACTGAAGCTATTTCCCAACCCGACACATGAATTGTTGCAAATTGAATTAGCCGACGCTCATAATTATGATGAATATCTGATTTATGATGCCAAGGGGGCATTGCTGCAAAAGTCCCTATTTACGGGTGAAGTGCCAATCGGCAATCTTCCCACGGGGGCATATTATTTGTTATTGTATTCGCCCACACGCACCGGATATGGTCAGTTTGTAAAGGAGTGAAATGTGATAGGAGAAGGTAGAATAAACAAATTTCTAAAATATTTTATATAAAAATTTGGTTAATTCAAAAACTTGTTTTAAATTGTAATTGTAATTTTTGTATTTTTTTAAATATTTATTTATTTTTGGAGAAAATTATGAAGATGCCCCCCCCCCTCAAAGAAATTTATACTTGCTAATAGCATTTGTGCTATTGTTTAGTAGCATTGAAATGTCATACGCTTTGACACCGTTGCCGCCATGCGCTCATACTGGACAAACTCCGGCACCACCCAATATTTCGACACCATCTCCTTGTATGGTAGGTTCACAACAACAACAAGGTTGGTCCGGTCCATGTTATTATAGAATTTGTTCTGATACCGTGCAAGGTTTGGGTGGAATACAAGAGCCAAAATGTTGTTATTGGGTAGTTTATTATCAAAGAATAATTCCAAATTCAGCACAGTTAGGTTACGAGCTTTATGAAACAAATGTTACAGGAATTTTTTATGACGGCGAGGATTGCGAATTGAGGTCAAGAGGTCAAATTATTCACGCATTTCAAAATGCTCTATATAAGAAATTAGACAATGATGACCCTACTTTCTTTGATGACCACTATATGCCAAGTGATGGTGATAGTGGTGTTGCAAGTCAATATTTCTATACAACAGGTGGTTGCTTTGAAGAAGATTCAAATGGAGATGTTGTATATGATGAATTTGGAAAACCCGTTAATTGCGATAGCGATGATTATTGCTGCCAATATACAAAGCAAGTACATTATAAAAAGAACTATTTGGGAGAAACAAAAATCTGGAGAATTGATTCTTTGAACTCAGAAAACCCAAACCCGGTGTTTGAAGTTACTAAAAATGGTGACGATGCTTTATGTAGTGGTTCATGCAAGTGGGCATGTGATAATGTGTTGATGGAAGATGCTGCGACTATATTATGTGATGAACCATGCAATGATGCTGATTGGTCAAATCTTATTGAAAAACAAGTACCAATACCCGGTTGCTCCCCTTGTGAGGTAACAGTGAAGTTCCGAAAAAGAACATCATCACCATGTCCACAATACGGTATGGAGTCAGCAAACGACATATATTTACATTCTTTTGAATGGGTTGATGACACATTAGCACCACCAACTCCATGCACTTCTTGTACATTAGATGTTCATGGAATGCATTCAGCCGTGGTTGACTATCTTTTAAAAAATGAATTTGACAACAAACCTCCAAATAATCAATGTAAAAATTATTACAGATTAATGCAATCAGCCTGTTGGTTTGACCACCTTAGACCTGAATATACTGCTTACGAGAGATATTACCCTCCAACCAGGGTAATGCGTGCATGTGGCGAAGAGAGTTGTTGTGTCCAACATTATCGGTTGTGTGCTAATATGAATGGTGTAATCACTTATCAATTGTTAAGTTCAGAAGCAGAAAGTATTGATTGCCACGTTTATCCTTGGCCCTGTGTGTTTATATGTGAACCAACGGAGTAAAAATGTCATCAATGAAAAATTGTATAAATATTATCTTACTTTTATTGATTTGCTGTTTTACAAATTCTTTGGCACAAGAAAATTGGAAAACAGTATATAATGTAAAAGCAAAGAATAGTTTGGGCTCAAATGCATCGGCTCATTTTATTGGTATTAAATCGCCTAATAAAAAAGACCTTTTAGTTGTTTCAAATATGGATTATCGTTCACCTTTTATGGTAAAAAGTTCAGATAGTGGATTGACTTGGGAAATAAAGCATAAGGAGAAATTCCCCGGCAATTATGATGGAGTATATTTTGCCCCAAGCAGGGCAAATGCCTTTGCTTATCCGGATACAACGCTTGCTATAGTTGTTTGCGATTCAGGATACTATTATTATTCAACCGATAATTGCGAAACTTGGACTAAGGACAGATTTGAAAATCAATTAAGGTCTTTTCAGATTAGCTTTTGGGACAACAAAATTGGTATTGTTTTTCAAAATACAGAACCCGGCGAACAAGTACTACAAAAAACAACTGATGGCGGTCAAAGTTGGTATCAAATTACAGGTCCCGAGCCAATTAACCAATTAGGAGTGAGTTATCTCGAAACTCACGGAGATGGAATTGCATATTTTATTGAAGTGGATAACAAGGTAGATTCAGTTTATTATTTTCACAAATCAACTGATTATGGTGAAACTTGGAGTGTTTACCCGGGTCCTGAGATTCCACCTTTTGGGGATTTTTATTTTCATAACCAAAACCTTGGCTTTTGTTATTATGGTGAAGAATACAGTTCAGTAGGTGGAATGACTAAGGTTATTAGACGAACTTCTGATGGCGGTAAATCGTGGCAAGTTGTTATGGATACGGCAATAATCCCAAATGACCCTATTGTAGATATTCACTTTGCTGATACTTTGAACGGAATAGCAGTTGCATTAGCAAATATATTTTGGACTAATGACGGTGGCAAAACTTGGAGAGAAGACACGAGTTTCAGTTATATAAGTCATCCCGATAGAATTAGTTATGTTTATATGATTGATAACTTTAATGCAGTTGGTATTGCAATGAATAGTTACAATAACATCTACCGCTATACAGGCGTTGACCCGTCAAGTGTTACGCAAAGCTTCCCGATTAAGCAACTGAAGCTATTTCCCAACCCGACACATGAGTTGTTGCAAATTGAATTAGCCGACGAACATAATTATGATGAATATCTGATTTATGATGTCAAGGGTGCATTACTGCAAAAGTCCCTATTTACAGGTGAAGTGCCAATCGGCAATCTTCCCAAAGGTGCATATTATTTGTTACTGTATTCGCCCACACGCACCGGTTACGGTCAGTTTGTGAAAGAGTAAGCCACAAAATCACTTCGCTCGGCAAGGGCAAATTAGCTTCTTAGTTTCAGCAGAAATTGTAAATTCAGCGAATGGTTCGAAATCTCGAACCATTTTTTTTACATTGTCGTAGCCTTTGTTGACTCCGTCTGTGTTTCGCATCCAATAGTCGTAGGCTTCGTCATCGTCATAGTCGCAAAATTGCTTTAAAATTGATGCTGAAACATAGCCGGATTGATGCCATCCGTTCCAACAATGGAAGTAGATTGGTCCGTCGTTTTTACGATTGATAACATCGTACACCATCTGAATGATTTGCTTGATTTCTTTGTTTGAGTTGCCGGTAATCTGATGATAATTTAGTGTGTTTCCGTTGGCTTCGAGCTGCTTTTCGGACGAATCGTAGTTCTTGGAATATAGATAGACAGCATCCGAGAAACCTTCGATGCACAAATTCATCATACCGTCGGGAGGCAATGGATTGTGATTGTCGCGTTTGGCTGTATTGTGGTAGTAGTTGTTTGCACCGCCACGATAAGCTACGCCATGCAAAATCGGACGCATATTTCGTGTACCGTATAATTCAGGGTGACCGTTGCCGAAATTATCAGTGATTTTCTCGTCAGTGCAATTCACCTTGTATCGCTCGGAATAGTAATGAACTTGCTCGTCCAAAGTTTTCATCTGGGCTTGAACGCCAATGAAGCCCATGAACACAAATAAAATCGGTACAAATATGAATTTTGAGTTTTTCGCTACGAAATATCTAATTTGCATTAAATGAATCCTCTATTTAAACCATTTTAAACGATGCAGAAGTAATATGATTTTATGAACGATTTCAAACAAAAACAAAAAGCTGCCTCTGTGAAGCAGCTTTCGTTTATAAATAAATCTTCAAGATGATTATTTATATTCAGTCATACCGCTTAATTTCACAGTATATTCTTTGTTAGTTTCATTGAAAGTAATATTCAATTTAGACGGATACCAACCAGCCGCAGGATATTTCGCAGGTTTTTTGATAACTTTGTCCAAATTTGGCTTAGTTTTAAGATAATCAATTGTAATCATCGGCTCGTAGAAGTTCATTTTACCGTCGTAGTAGCCATAAATGAAAGTTTCATCAAAAGTACCGCCATGGTGTTCGTGCGAAGTAACATCAATAGCATGAAGCCCCATCTTAGGGATAACAACACTTGGCGGTGGAATCATGTATCCTTCGGCAATGTAATCAGCTTCAGGTCTTTTATAGGCTTTAGCCGAATCCTCTCCCATTCCGGTGATACCGTCACGAGTTACTTCGTCAATCATATAAAAATGTAAGTCGAAGTGAGGAATATCATAAACTCCCGGAGGCTCATGACCCATTGGGTTCCAATCAACTGTAATATGTTTTACATTTGTTGGTCCGGCTTGAGCAGGAACGGATAAAACTAACTCAGACATTTGGTCTCCAAGTCCTTCTAAAGAAGTTTCGCTGAAAACAATTCCAATCGCAGCAGGATTGCCCGAATTGTCCAATTCTACGAAACTTTTAGCATTCCCGTTTCCGAGTGCTTTAGTTGCGGAATAAAATGTTCCGCCTTTAGAATTATTTGTGGTATCATCAGAACATGAAACCAAAACAATTGCGAATAACGCAATAAGTGATAAAATCAATCTATACATAAAAGCATTCCCTTATTAAAAGTTAGACTTAACAGTAATTAAACATACACAAACGTAATAAATATTTTAGTTTTCACAAAATTATTTTTAAAAATATTCATAGAAGTAATAAATTTTGCGTACAAACAAAATTATTGCCAGGAACTAATATTTTTTTTATGTTTGAAACTATATTTTATTCGTTACGTATTATATTTTTTTTTATGTTTAAATTAAGCATTTTTACAAATTAACTTTTTTGTTTTAAATTCAGGGAGTGTTTTTATGAGCAAAGGTTTACGTATAGCAGCAATTGCAATCGTTGTAATTGTAGTAATCATAGGCGGATTGGTTATATATATATCTAATTTTCTGCCAAATGTAGGTCCTGCACAGGACTTGAAGGTTGAAATAACCGACGAACGCGTAGAACGTGGCAAATACTTAGCAAATCATGTGATGCTATGTATGGATTGCCATGCAGAAAGGGATTTCTCGCTATTTGCAGGACCACCAAAACCGGGAACATTAGCTGCCGGTGGCGATGTTTTTGACCATAGTATGGGATTCCCGGGAGTGTTTGTATCTAAGAATATTACTCCATTCGGGATAGGAGATTGGACTGATGGAGAATTGTTCAGATTAATAACTACCGGCGTAAATCGTGACGGCGACCCGATTTTCCCCGTAATGCCTTATATAAATTATGGGAAAATGGACCCCGAGGACATTAAGTCGGTAATTGCATATCTTCGGACTTTGGAACCAATTGAGACCAATCATCCAAAATCAGTAGCAGATTTTCCGATGAATTTAATTATGCGGACAATACCTGTTGAAGCAGATTTGCAACCTATGCCGTCGAAATCTAATGTTGTCGAATACGGACAATATTTGACAAATGCCGCTGCTTGTGCAGATTGCCACACTAAATTTGAAAAAGGTGAATTTGTTGGCGAATTATTGGCCGGAGGACGGGAATTCACATTTCCTGACGGTACTATAATGAGAACTCCGAACCTTACTCCACATGCGACAGGTTTGCAAAGTTGGACAGAGGAAGCATTTGTCAATAAGTTCAAATCTTTCGTTGATAGTGCTTATGTGCCTCATCCGGTCAAACCTGGCGAATTTCAAACATTTATGCCATGGCAAATGTATGGCGGTATGGATGTAGAGGATTTGAAAGCCATATACGCTTACTTGCGTAGCATTCCTCCGGTTGACAACAAAGTGACATTAATCACAGCAGCCAAGAAATAAGATAAATTCTTGCATTTTAACTAAAAAGGACGCTCACTAAAGCGTCCTTTTATTGTAATTCAAGACCTAAAAGCTTGATAATTAAGATTAGTAGTTCATTTGTAATATTTTTAGAAAAGAATTGTAAGTTGATTCATCAATTAACTGTTCCGAATAAGCTAAAGTTACTGTTGCTAAGGACATAGCGATGTATGCGTCACGCAAATGAGGCTGTTGGGCTAATTTTTCGATATGCGATTTAACGACTTCAACATCTCCCCTTGCGATTGGTCCAGTCAACGGAAAACTCTTATCGCCCAAGCTATTAATATTATTCTCGAGAGTAGTTTTCAAGATTTCGGGCAAAAATACAGATGAATCAACTCCTGATGTATCAGCGATTTGCTTTGCTAATTGAATAGCTGCCGTCATAAGATTGGATGATGCAACTGCCGAGAGATGATATAAAGATTTTTGTTTTAACACATTAGCACTCAATCTGACAGGAATGCCCTTTAGCGATGAAATGATCAATTCAGCAGTTGAATAAGATTCATTACTTGATTCAATCCCCCAAGGAATATTATTAAAAGATTCAATATTTTCGGCGAAAAATGTTTGGTAGGGATGGCACGCAGCTACTTTTGCACCCTTATCAATTAATGGTTGGAAAATATCAATTCCGATTGAACCTGCACAATGAATCAAAAAAGTATTAGCATGATTAATAGCATTATTAGCAGCCAATTGCTTAATAGCTATGGATAAATTCTTATCATCGGTACTAATGAATATGCAATCGCAATTAACGTTAATCGCATCAATTGAGCGATAAACAGATGATTTCATTGCTATTTGCGAAATCTTTTCATAACTCGAATCAGACCGAGCAACAAGCCAGCGTAATTTATTATCCTGCGATAATAATTTAATTAAACTAGTGCCTAATTTTCCGGTGCCAATAACGCCAAATTTCATATTTATCAGGAATTTATTTCTATTTCAAAAGCATCTTTCGAGTCTTTAATTAAATATCCTGCATCAATAATTTTCGCTCTCAATTCATCCGCTAAAGCCCAATTTTTATCCTTTTTGGCTTGCAATCTTGCTTCGGCTAATTTGGTTATTTCGCTTGGAATTAGCTTTTCCGTAGTTGGGCGTTGCTCAAATTGCCAAATGGCAAAAATATGATTAAGTTCGTTCAGAAACGCAAGCATTTCATTTTTAGATTCTAAATCGGCTTCCATCGCTTTATTTTCATTCATAAAAACAAATAAATTCGCCAAAGCTTTGGGTGTGTGCATGTCATTGCCCAATTCTCCAAAGACCGAATCGCGGAGTTTGGCAACGTCGAAAGCATTTTTTCCAGAATTTGAATCGTCCATCAAATCGTAAATATATTCTTGAATTCGCATTCTTGCTTTGCGAGCAGCCGAAATGCCATCATGAGTGAAATTATATTTTGTGCGATAATGAGCCGAAAGCATAGCAAATCTTATGTCGAGTGGGTCGAGCGATTTTTTGATTAAATCACGTAAAGTGAAGAAATTTCCGGCAGATTTGGACATTTTTTCGCCTTCGACCTCCAAGAAATCATTGTGCACCCAATAATTTGTAGGCTCGCATCCGTAACCGGCTTTGCTTTGAGCGATTTCATCTTCATGATGCGGAAATTTCAGGTCCACCCCTCCCGTATGAATATCGAATGGCAGCCCGAGCAATTCATATTCCATTGCCGAGCATTCGATGTGCCAGCCCGGTCGTCCGGGATAGTTGCTGCCGTCAATTTCAAAATCCCACTGAGGCTCGCCCTCTTTAGGAGCTTTCCATAGCACAAAATCGCTTACATGTTCGCGCTCGTATTCGTCGGTATCTATCCTAGTACCCGATTTGAAATTATCGAAATCAATTTTGAACAGTTTGCCGTAAGTATCGCTTTGTCGCCATTTAGCAACGTCGAAATATATGGAACCGCTTGCAATATAAGCATATCCATTTTGGATGATTTGCTTAATCAAAGTCTGCATTTCCTCGATATAATCAGTGGCTGCGGGCAAAGCGTAGAAATCTTCGACATCAATCCCCAAACTCGAAATGTCCTCGGTGAAAGAATCGAAATAAAACTCAGTTAACATCTTCAAATTATCAATAGCAGATTCGGTTTGCTCGCCCATTTCCGGCAACCACGCTTCGGAGCCGATTCGGCTGTCGCGGATAGTTTTGTCGTCAATGTCGGTGATGTTCATTACCCATTGCAAATCATATTTGCCGACCACTCTGAGCACGCGCTGCAAGAGGTCTGCCATCAGGAATGCCCTCATATTGCCGATGTGGGCATAGTTATACACCGTCGGACCGCACGAATACATGCGCACTGTGTTATCCGAAATTGGCTCGAATTCTTCGATTGTCTTGCTTAGCGAGTTATATAGTTTGATTTTCATTTCAATTCCATTCTTCTAAATTTAAAATTCAAGTGCAATGACGATTCAATTCATATGATATGACTAAATTGGAAAAGTAAATTTTTTATTTCCGTCCCGTCAGTTGTTCTATAGTTAGTGAATCGTCAATTGTTACAAAAACGACTATAATACAAGATTCATCCCTATTCTTCAATTACATCAACAGACGTGACATGAAAATTGTAAAAGTAAATTTTTTATTTTGTTAATCAATCCGTAATTTTAAATTCTTTAGAAATGTAAATTGAAAAAAATATTTTGGAAAGTTAAAATGAGCAACTCAAGTTCGCATGTAATTAAAAGAGCGTTAATATCAGTCTCGGACAAAAGCGGTATTGTAGAATTCAGCAAGGAATTGGTCTCACTCGGGGTCGAAATTTTTTCCACAGGTGGCACAGCAGACCTATTGAATAGAAACGGTGTCGCCGTGAAATCAGTTAGCGAGATGACAGCTTTTCCGGAAATTTTAGGCGGTAGAGTCAAAACTTTGCATCCAAACATTCACGCCGGAATTTTAGCAGACTTAGGCAAGCCCGACCATTTGAAGCAAATGCAAGAGCACGCCATCACTTCGATTGATTTGCTAATCGTCAATCTCTACCCCTTCGAGGAAGTTTACTACAACGACAATGCGACTCACGAGGAATTAATCGAAAATATTGACATCGGCGGACCGACAATGCTTCGGGCTGCTGCCAAAAATTACAAATGGACATTGCCGGTCGTCAATCCCGAGCAATACGACGAAATAATCGAGTTGATGAAGAAAAATGGAAACACGATTTCCGAAGCTTTTCGTGCAAAATTAGCCGGAGAAGTGTTCTCACTCACATCCTATTACGATTCGCTGATTTCGCAATATCTGAACAAATTCAACAAAATCGAAATCCCAACACGAATGACAATCCCTGTAAACAAAGAATACGACTTGCGTTACGGCGAAAACCCGCATCAAAAAGCGGCACTGTTGGGACGATTCAGCAAAGTTTTCGCAAAAATTCACGGAAAAGAGCTTTCGTTCAATAATATTTTGGATATAAACGCTGCTGCAAAGCTGATAATCGAATTCGACGAGCCGACAGTAGCAATTATTAAGCATACAAACCCTTGCGGAGTCGGGACTGCTGCCACACTTGCAGAAGCATACCAAAAAGCATTCGCCACAGATACAGTTTCGCCATTCGGTGGCATAATTGCCGTGAATCGCAAAATAGACCTGGATTCGGCACTTGCGATGCACGATATTTTCACAGAAGTAATAATTGCACCGGATTTCAGCTACGACGCCTTGGAATTGCTCACTCGCAAGAAAGACAGACGCTTAATCAAAGCCGATTACGACTTAATTCCTGATTTCACAGGTACTGACGTACGTTCGGTAGTGGGTGGATTTTTGTTACAAGATGAAAACAAGGAACTATTCGACGACAGCAAAATGCAAATCGTCACACAGCGGCAACCGAGCGAATCCGAATATAAAGCCTTGATGTTTGCATGGAAAATTTGCAAACACGTAAAATCGAACGCCATCGTGTATTGTGCAGACGACCGGACAATGGGAATCGGTGCCGGGCAAATGTCGCGCGTGGATTCGTCGAGAATCGCAGTCGAAAAAGCAAAATTGATGGGGCTCGACCTTGATGGCACCGTTGTAGCATCGGACGCATTCTTCCCCTTTGCAGACGGCTTGATGGAAGCTGCCAAAGCCGGAGCCACCGCAATCATCCAGCCCGGCGGTTCAGTCCGAGACGAAGAAGTCATCAAAGCCGCAGATGCCAACAACTTAGCAATGATATTCACGGGGATGAGACATTTTAAGCATTGAAAGCAAAGAACCAAATCCGAAAAATTAAGACAAAGAACCTTACCCCTACCCTCTCCGAAGGAGATGGAGAAAGAAAAAACATAACCCACGAATTTATTCGTGGGATTTTTTTTGGTGGGTTTGTAACAAAGACGGAATGGATAGCTCATTCTACTTTTCGAATTATATCCATTTCATCTTTTGTCAACCTTCGGTGTATTATCCAATTACCTTTACTACGAATCTCGATATAACCAAACTCATCTCCAATCGTATATCTATACGTATCATTAGGCTTAGCCAAGTCAATGAAATGTTCAAATTTAAGCCTTTCCAATTCTTGTTTACCCAAACTACCTTCGGATATGCTGATGCTTATGTCATTGTCTTGATAAGTCTCGTCTTTAATAATGAAAACCGGAGAATTAATTGTTTGATTACCACCAACAATTGGACGTAAATGATAATTCCAAGTAGTTGTTCTTGAAGTTTTTCCACTTGTTATAGTCATAGAGGATGATGTTGTTGGACCATATACAATTACAAAATTCTCGAAATCCGGCATCAAGACCGAATCTTCTTTAAAATCAATTGTAATTTCAACTTTAATAATTTCATCGAATTCATAATAGTCTTTATCAGTTGTAAGTTTGACACTTTGCCCAAATATTGAACTTGTTATTAAAATAAGCATACTAATCATAATAACTATATAATTCATTATAAACCTCGAAATTTGAAAAGATAATACAAAAATAAATATTTTCGCGACAATTCAAATACAAATTTTTTGTTTAGTTTTGGGAACAATCAAAATCATTATCCCACAAATGAATTCGTGGGCTATGTCTGTTTCTTGGGTTCCGTCAGTTGCAACAAAGACACCACATGACGTTAATAAAAAAAAGCCCACAAATTAATTTTGTGGGCTATGTTTGTGCTGTCTTTGTAACAAAGATGATACAAAAAATGTGTTACGCACAGGGCTTGGTGGAAGTCTGTGTATTGCGTTTTTTGAAGTATTCCAAGATTTCTTCTTTTGTCATTTTGGATAACTTTTCACTCAATTTGTCTCTCTGTTGGCGCATATATTTTACAGCGTCAAATGTTTTTTCAGTCGTCTTCATATTTTTCAAATTCAACAGTTAATAAGTCTATCTTCCTAAACATTTACCATTTTACAAACTTACTACAAAGACGTGTAAATAGCAAAAATAATCATTGTTAGTCTTCTGTCAGTTGTAACAACTGACAGGACGCATAACAATGACATGACGTTAATAAAAAAAAGCCCACAAATTAATTTTGTGGGCTTTGGAAATATAGTGATTAATGTGTGATTAATCGAAGTTTTTGATATTAATTATCCAGTCGTGTTTGTCTTCGATTTCGCCGTATTGGATGCCGGTGATGTGGTCGTAGAAGCGTTTTGCATATTCGCCGATTTGCATATCGTTGATGACAATTGTTTCGCCGTTGTAATGCAATTGCCCGACAGGTGAAATAACTGCTGCAGTTCCGGTTCCGAAGACTTCGTTTAATCTGCCTTCAGCATGTGCGTCGAATACTTCTTCGATGGCGATAGACCGTTCGGAAATTGGAATCCCGAAATCTCTTGCAAGTGTGAGAACAGTGTCGCGCGTAACACCTTCCAATATCGAGCCTGATTCGAGTGGCGGTGTAATCAAAGTGCCGTCAATGACGAACATAATGTTCATTGCACCAACCTCGTCCACAAAATGCCTGCCGACGCCGTCCAACCAAAGAACTTGCGAGTAACCCGACTTTTTGGCTTGTTCGCTCGCCAATAGCGATGCTGCGTAATTGCCGGCGGTCTTTGCTGTGCCTAGTCCGCCTCGGACTGCGCGAACGAAATCTTTTGCGACCAAAATTTTCACAGGAGACATTCCTTCAGGATAATATGAAGCAACGGGCGAAGTCATGATAATGTGGCGGAAAGTTTTCGATGAATGCACTCCTA
This sequence comes from Desulfobulbaceae bacterium, assembly GCA_018335795.1. Lineage (GTDB taxonomy): Bacteria > Bacteroidota > Ignavibacteria > Kapaibacteriales > UBA2268 > PGYU01. The sequence continues at coordinate 142,640 of JAGXRP010000082.1, forward strand.
AGAAATTGCCATCACCAAATACAACCGGACGAATATAAAGTGAGTGCCCCCTGGTGCGGGGAACCCAATTGTGGTCAACTTTGATTAATTGGACTAAGGCATCAACGAATTGCTGTTCGTCGAAAGGCGGAATTACAACTCGTGAACCTGAATGATTCAGACGTTTGGCGTTCCTGTCAATTCTGAATAAATTCACGGAACCATCAACCGAGCGGAATGCTTTCAGCCCTTCGAAAATTGATTGTCCGTAATGCAGAGTGCACATAGCAGGTTCGCACGGAAATGTCCCGTAAGGTATGATTTCGCCATCGTTCCACTCTCCGTCCTTATAATTTGATACATAAATATGGTCGGATAAATATACTCCAAAACCGAGATTATCCCAATCTACTTTACTATGCTTAGATTCTTGTGTTTTTGTAATTTTAATATTTGCCATTTTTTTCTCCTTAATAATTTTTATTTATTCGGTTAAATCTTAATAAATATATTCAGTTGCAATATCTCTAGGAATTGCTTTTAATATTTCAATTTCTTTCTTCAAATCGTCAGTTAGTACAGCGTATTTTGCTAAAATTTCTCCGGCTTTGTCGTAATCACCGTTCACTTGTGTCATAAGTATTAAATTGGATAATTCGCCCATTTTTTCAAAAAACAAATCATCATTTAAATCAAGTTTGCCATCAGCAGTCGTAAATATTACGCCTTGCTCTTTAAGGAAATTAAGTTGAATTAAATTTGCATTATAATGAGCACCTGAGCCAAATCTAATTGAGCGATAAAGCCCTGCGAGATAGGTTGCTTTTGCTTTTTCGATATATTCTTGGTCTTTGATTCCACTTTCGAGCAAATATTTATGATTGTACATGCTCAATGCGTCAGCTTTGCATTCTTCGATAGCAGAATATCTCTCTTTGAGAGCATTTCTGATTTCCATTTTCTTTTTGCCGCTTACATATTTTGGTCCCAAAGCGTGCGAAACTTCGTGCAAAGTTACAAAACTTGTGAATGCTTTTTTGTCAACGTATTTATTGCGTTCCGCAGTCAATAGAGTTTTGCCGATTTCCGCAACAATTTTATCAAATTTGGCTTCCATGTGATTTTTGTACATCGAAAGCTTTCTGCCTTTTGCTTCAGCAACTTTGGGGTCGTTTGGCAAAGCAGCAGCAATTGTTTTCACACCTTGGTTGCAATCGCCACCGAAATAAACGACATTAACGACTTGAATTACATTGCCATCACCAATAGATTTTTGCTTGAATTTATTTTCAATTGGTAATGAATTTTCAAAATTTTGCATGTTGCTTTTGTACAAATCAAGTTCGGCTGATGCTTCAAAATCTTTTACCAACACAACGGCTTCGTGAGCAGTTTTGTAGTTGAATAATTCATCTTGATAATTTTCAATTGGTCCGATTACTACATCAACGTTGTTGCCTTCGAGTTCCATCCACGCCAAATCGCTTTCGTAATAATCGTCGGTTCTGGTCGCCGTAGCGCGTAATTGCAAATATTTTTTGAGCGACGCGTTATCTGCAAGTTCTGCGGCTTCTTCGAGCAAACTTGCGAGCCTTTCAGTCTTAGCATACTTTTGATGATATGGTACAGCTTTGAGCGTACCATTTTCGCGAACGATAATAGTATATTGGCTCTTGAAAGCTTCTGCTTGGTCTGGGTTAGCTGCAATAAATGCTTCAAACTCTTCTTTAGTCATGTCTTCGGGGTAAAATCCTCCGCCTTGCGGTCGTTTGGCAGCTCCCGAGCCAACAAATCTGTCATTATCGTAAAGTGGGTCGTAGGGACCGTAATTAATCATGACATACTTGAGAAAATCTTTGGCTTCGTCAGTATTCAAAGCCATCAGCGAATCGCGAGTTTTGATTGCATCGTGAGCAGACTGTTCCCAAAAAATTTCGTCAATAATTTTTCCGGCTTCGACAAGTTTGGCAACGAGCGCACGTTCGCGTTCCGAAAGCCCGGACAAATCAGTTTGGAGCGTCACGGGCGCATAAGCTTCAATCCGTTGAAGTACCATAGTGTGTTCATCACTCATCTTAGGCTCCTCTATAACTTCTTTTTCGGCACATGAAACAAATGCAAAAGACACAAAAAGTACTAAACTCAATAAATTTTTCATCTTTTTTAAACCTTTTTTCAAATTTACACTTAAAACATATTCCAAATTACAAACAATGTATTGTATAACAAAATGAAAAAAGAACTTATATGAATTTACTGTCATAAAATCTAAAAGAAATTAACACAAGGCACGCGTAAATATTCTGTTAACTTCTTTATTATCAATATTATTTCAGATTTATCCATAAAAATCAACTTTAAAAATGTTGTTCCAATTGAATAATTTTTTGGTATAGCTTTGTTGTTAATAAGTACTTTTTTAGTATCTTGGTATCCGTTGTTGTCTCAAATGCTTCATTAAAATTTACAGATTTTACATATTCATTTATAATCAGCAAGATGAAATACAGTTACAAGGATGGCGGTCTAATATTAGGTTTAATCGTATTTTTCGTGCTTTTGATATTTCCGGTCAGCGATGAACCCGTAGCATCGAGAATGGCTGCAATCGCAGTATTGATGGGTATTTGGTGGATGACTGAGGCATTGCCATTGGCAGCGACATCACTTGTACCGCTACTTCTATTCCCATTGTTGGGTATAATCAATGCCACTGAGACCGCAAAAGAGTATTTCAATTCTACGATTGCAATTTATATTGGCGGATTTTTAATTGCATTATCCATGCAAAGGTGGGATTTGCACCGTAGATTGGCTCTCAAAACTATCTTGGTGATTGGCAAAGGTCCTTCGGGAATTGTTCTCGGGTTTATGATTGCATCAGCTTTCATTTCGATGTTGATTTCAAATGTCGCCACCACTGTGATGCTGCTACCGATTGGAATGGCAATAATTTTGAAAGTTGAAGAGAGCTATGAGGCGAAATTAACAAAAGAGTTCAGCCTCAGTTTGATGCTTGGAATAGCATACGCCGCCTCAATCGGCGGTGTAGCGACGCTTATCGGAACTGCACCAAACTTGATTTTCAAACGAATTTATGAAATGAATTTCCCTGAAGCCGGTGAAATCACTTTCGGCTCGTGGTTCTTGTTTGGATTTCCAATTGCGATGATAATGTTAGCCTTAGCGTGGATTGTTCTGACCAAAATTTTATATAAACCATCTCCAGAGCTCGTAATGAACAATGAGGTAATCCGTGAGGAATATAAATTGCTGGGTAAGATGACATTCGAAGAAAAGATGGTTGCAATAATCGCCGGAATGACTGCACTATTGTGGCTTACAAGGGCTAATCTCGAGATTGGAGGTTTGCTCTTGCCGGGATGGGGGCAACTACTTCCATTTGGAGATATGATTGACGATGCCACGATAGCGATTTTTTCCGGTTTGCTATTGTTTATAATTCCTGCCAAAAAACGTCCACACAGACTATCACAAGACACAGTATTCATGAAGATTCCATGGGATGTGATTCTGATTTTTGGTGGGGGATTCGCCCTGGCAAAGGGTTTTACAGTATCGGGATTGTCAGAAGTTATCGGGAGCGTATTGACCGGAATTACCGATATTCACCCTCTGATACTAACATTGGCAGTTTGTCTGCTTTTAACGTTCCTGACTGAATTAACATCTAACACTGCTACGACTAACACCGTCTTGCCAATTCTTGCAGCAGCGGCAATCGCAGGCGGTATAAATCCGCTTTATTTGATGTTGCCGGCAACCATCTCGGCTTCTTTTGCATTTATGTTGCCTGTGGCAACACCACCAAATGCAATTGTTTACGGTTCAGGCAAAATCAAAGTTGAACAAATGATGAAAGCAGGGTTGATACTCAATTTGATAGGAGTTCTTGTGATTACTGGCATGTTTACATTATTCGGTACCTCTGTATTCGGTCAATAATAGTTCGGCGAAAAAAGCGTATATTTGTAGCTTGTATATTGTAGAATTAACAGATTACGAAAATGGCTTATTCATTCAGCGAAATAGAAGCAAAGTGGCAATCATATTGGTTGCAAAACGAAGTTTACAAAACAGGCGAATCTACCGATAAACCAAAATTTTACGTCCTTGATATGTTCCCATATCCAAGTGGCGCAGGGCTTCATATCGGACATCCCGAGGGCTATACGGCTACCGATATTATCTCGCGATTTAAGCGAATGAAGGGCTTCAACGTATTACATCCGATGGGATTCGATGCATTCGGCTTGCCTACCGAGCGATATAGCATGACAACGGGAATTCACCCGATTGATGCCACTAAGGCAAACGTTGACAATTTCAAACGCCAACTTAATTTGTTGGGCTTTAGTTATGATTGGTCACGCGAAATTAATACCACAGAACCAAATTATTACAAGTGGACTCAGTGGATGTTTTTGATGATTTACAATTCCTGGTATGACGACCATGCAGCTAAATCACGCCCAATAAGTGAATTGCAGATTCCTGAAAATTTGAAATCACAGAAAGAAATTGATGATTACATTGACAGCAAAAGATTGGCTTTCATAGATATGATTCCCGTGAATTGGTGCGAAGCATTAGGAACAGTTTTGGCAAATGAGGAAGTTGATGAGTGGAAAGGCAAGGGCTACACCGTTGAAAAGAAGCCAATGCGCCAATGGATGCTCCGAATCACAACTTATGCCGAAAGATTGCTGAACGACTTGGATTTGGTCGAATGGCCCAATTCTACTCGCGATATGCAAATGAATTGGATTGGCAGAAGCGAAGGTGCCGAAATTGAGTTCAAAGCTGAAACGAATGATACAATCACAGTATTCACAACACGCCCCGATACTGTTTTCGGAGCTACATACTTAGTGCTTGCACCTGAACATAGTTTGGTAAGCAAGGTTACAACAGATGAGCAAAAAAGCAAGATTCAGGAATATATTGATGTTTCGGTTTTGAAAAGTGACATCGAGCGCCAAGATTTGACAAAGAAAAAAACGGGAGTTTTTACAGGTGGATATGCCATCAATCCCGCTTCCGGCGAAAGAATTGAAATTTGGATTGCAGATTATGTTTTAGCTCAATATGGTACGGGAGCCATTATGGCTGTTCCCGGACATGACGAGCGAGACCACGAATTCGCTGTGCAGATGAAACTGCCGATTAAAATGGTCGTCAAGCCTAAAGACAGCGATGATTGGGACATAATGACTTCCGCTTTTACAGAAAAAAATGGATTTTCCGTTAATTCAGAAAATTCTGAAGTGAAATTAAGTGGCTTACCTACGACAGAAGCGATTTCGACAATTATAACGTGGTTGGAATCAAAAAATATCGGCAAAGGGAAAATTCAATATAAATTGCGTGATTGGCTGTTTTCTCGTCAGCGTTATTGGGGCGAACCAATCCCAATCATGTTTTTCGAGGACGGCTCCAAAAGGGCGTTAGAAAATGACGAATTACCATTGATTTTACCCGACGTGGAGCATTTCAAGCCTGCCGGAACCGGCGAATCACCTTTAGCAAACGTCGAAAAATGGGTCAATTTCATAGATAAAAAGACCGGGAAAAAAGCGAAATTCGAGACCAACACAATGCCACAATGGGCTGGGAGCTGTTGGTATTATTTACGTTACATTGACCCGCACAATGATGATATTTTTTGCGATAGCGACAAAGAACGCTATTGGATGTCACCGTCGGGAGTTGATTTATACGTTGGTGGCGCCGAACATGCCGTATTGCACTTGCTTTATGCACGATTTTGGCATAAGGTGCTTTACGATTATGGCTATGTCTCCACACCGGAACCTTTCAAGAAGCTGTTCCACCAAGGTTTGATTTTGGGTGAAGACGGCGAAAAAATGTCAAAATCTCGTGGGAATGTTGTCAATCCCGATGATATTGTTAAAGAATATGGCGCAGACTCGCTACGATTATACGAAATGTTTTTGGGTCCTTTGGAAGCCGTTAAACCTTGGCAAACCAACAATATAACAGGTGTGTTTAATTTCCTGAATCGTGCTTGGAGAATGATTGCAACCGACGAAGGGACATTGTCTCCTAAAGTTTTGAATGCCGGATTGAGCCCTGAGCAGGATTATGTTTTGAACTACACAATCAAAAAAGTTGCTGACGATATCGAGAATTTGAGTTTCAACACGGCGATTGCACAGATGATGATTTTTGTGAATGAGTTTACCAAAGTTGAAGTCAAGCCATTAGATGCTATGAAGAAATTTGTCTTATGTTTGTCGCCATTTGCTCCGCATATCGCTGAGGAACTTTGGCAGATTTTAGGTCATTCGCAAAGTGTCGTGTTCGAGGAATTTCCGGTTTATGATGATGCAAAAATCGTGAGGAATGAGATTGAATTTGTTGTGCAAGTCGGAGGAAAAATTCGTGCAAGAATTCAAGTAAATGTAGATTTACCGCAAGACCAATTGGAAGCGCTTGCACTCGGTGATGCAGCCGTACAAAAGCATATTGACGGCAAAGAGATTCGCAAAATTATTTTCGTGAAGAATAAATTGATTAATTTTATCGTTTAATTTTTTTGAAATTAAAAAGGGAGATGATAATTATTTTTCATCTCCCTTTTTTTGTATAATAAATATTTATTTTTCGAATTATAATACTCTCGTGATGAGGAAAGTGATGTGAAATTTATCGTCCAATGAGCCTGTCATAAATTGCGAAAAATTCGTGTAAACGTTGTTGGACAGCGCCACTTTGAAGAAGTGCCCCGCAGTTTCGATTTCCATGCCGAGCGAGTACGTATTGTAGAATTGCCTCCAACCGTTCAAAGTCGGATTGGCTTCGGCAATCACGCTCCAGCGCTCATCGAAAAAGTATTGGGCGTATGCTCCCATTGTCCAGGAATTGATTGGTTCTTCGCAAAACAAATTGGCATTGTACAAGAATCCGGGTGAAATACCTAATCCAAGCGATTTGCCTACCATAGTATTTGCGATTATGAAACCGTAATATTGCCAGAGTCGCGATTTATCCTCAGGCTCGTTCACAACCTTGGAATTATAAGCGACGCCACCATTTACAGCAACAGCTAAGGGCAAAACATCGCTATTTATTTCCAAAACTTTCCATTTTAGCTGTAAGTCTATATTTCCGTTTAAATTACTGCGTCCTAATTGTGCAAAAAGGTCGTCCGTAATTCCATAACCTAAGCCCAGACGCATATAGACACTGCCGTCAAAGCCAAAAAGTTCATCAACACCTTCGGATACGGGCACTATGAATTTATGTGAAATATGAAAATAAATATCGCCTTGTTGCAAAGTTTCCGTTGTCGGCAAATTTAATGCATCAGGCGATGAAAACAATTGCAGAGGTATTTCAGCAGGTGCTTCACGCTGCCAACTTGGTTGCGAGTATGCTATTATACCGGAAATAAATAAAAATAATATTACAAAATATTTCATGGTTTCCTCAATTAATTTTTACTTTTTACAAAAAAATCAAGCGTAAGTTGAATATCCTCGCTGATACGAACAAACATGAATTTCGGCACTTTAATATTATAATCAGTCAATTTAACTATAAATTGCGATTTTAGCTGATAGCCATTGGGTACTTTATATATTTTCCCGTTTATTGAAATCTCGCGTGTAACACCATGGATAAACATTTTACCACTTGCAACGACATCAAATTCAGTTTGAGAAACTTCTTTGATTGTAGTAAGATTTCCTTTGAAATTAGTAAATTGATATTTATCGGTATGCAGGTAATCTTCACGCATGTGGCGATTTCTAAGCCCTATACCTGTATCAACGGAATTCAAATCAACTTCGAAATATATTTCAGCATCCTTCAAATTATCTGATTTCATGTAAAGATAGCCGTCAATCTTGTTTGTTACACCGTCAAAACTTTCAACGGGCATTTCTGATGTAAATTTGACAAGATTTTTCTTAGACTTATCAACTTGATATTCTTGGGCATTAGCAATATTAAATGCAAATAGTAAGAATATTATATATATTATATTTTTCATTTTACAAATCCTAAATTAATTATTTAAAGCTCCGTTTTCAATCCAAACTCTCAATGTGTCAATCATGTTTTGAGGCAGTTTTCCGGTCGGAGGCATAACGCTGCTTGTATTTGTACTAATTCTTTGGTATAAATAACTGTTGTCGGGGTCATTCGGTTTGATATACATAGTTTCATCATATGCAATTTTATTAACAATATTATTATATGCTACTCCTGATGTCAAAACCAATCCACCTGCGGGAATAGTACCTGCGTGACATCCCGAAAGAGCACAATTCTTGTTCAATAATTCAGACTGAATAGAAGAAAAAGTAGCTACCAATTTGATATCGCCAACATCGGTAGGACATTCGCTAACAATACCTTCTTCGCAAGAAGCAATAAAAATTGCAAAAATTCCAATAATTAATAATTTCCGAAACACAAGAACTCCAATATATTTATACTTACTATATTTAATGACGAATTAAAATTAATACTTTACATTTGTTAACAATAATTAATTTACAGGAGTTTCGACAATAATTTGAACAGTTCGACAATAATTCCGACCAAACGGAGAATTATTATCGAATAGAATAATATCGCTCCCTACATTTCTAATTGCCAAATTTTCAGGTCTAACTTTTAGAATTTTTTGTACTTCAGCTGTTCGTTTGGCAGCAAGTTCGCGATTATATTGGGTTTCACCTGTTCTATCAGCATATCCAATAATCGTGACTTTTGAATTTGGTTCAATTTTTTTCTTAATTTCATCAACAATTGCTTTATTAACACCTTTAATTTCAGCCTTATCATAATCGAATAAAATCAAAGAGTACTTTTCGACACGCTTGTCATCTTTCATTTCAAAGCGTTTTTTGCGGATTGTTAGCTGCTTAATATCGCGAGAATCTGTTACCGAGCCACTTTGTCCTAATTTATCTTTAACATCTAAAGTTATTTGAACGGGTTTTTCCAAAGTAGGAATAGGCTCTAATTCGATATCCCACCTTGACCTCTGAGGTTCGCCCTTGCCTTTGAATTCACGCAATAGGACATTATCTTGCATAATATTAATTGCCCATTCAGCAACTTCTGCATCAGCTTGGACGATTGGGTCAGCAATCAATGTTGGTGGATTAGCCTTGCGTATTATGTCTTTCATACTGACAGGGCTAAGAATTGCCGAGTTATTGGAACTGATTTCGACTCTGCGATTTTCCTCAACCCCTTCAGGTCGGTCAACATTACCCGGGAATTCCGGTAAGTTGCGAGCTTGGATTGTTATTCGGTTCGGATTAATATCCCACACTGTTTCTAAATATTTTGCCACGCTATTAGCACGTTGGCGAGAAAGTTCTGTATTGTTGCGTTCAGAATTCGAGTTAGAGTTAGTACCTGTTAGTGTAATCTTTGCTGATGGATTTTCCTGAAGTCTTTTACCAACAATATTAAGCATTTGGGAGTAAATTTCCAAAGTTGCCCAAGGCAAATCATCCATACCAAATTGGGATTGTTCCGATTTTGATAATAAATTAAGTCTTGAAGCATTTAAATCCGATGAATTTTCGGGGAAAAATACATATGGTAAAACGGGAAATAACTCCTCTGATTCGATTTCTTCAATAATTATTGTAGGATTCTCGACAACAGCACCTTCGAAAGATAAACCGTATGTATTAAGGGCGACATTAAGCAAAGCATCTTTGGGTAGATCCAGCATATAGGTTTCGGAAACTGTTATTACTTCAACCTCAGTTGCCGGGTCGAGCATATTAAATATACTTTCTCTGCTATCGGCGATTAGCCTGATGTTTGGCTCTTTCAATCCGACAATATAATTTCTTAGAGTATCGCGTTTAAATTTGTACTCTTGAATTCTTTTAATTTCTTGGCTTTCGTAAACGGGGAATTTAACTGCAACCCCTAATTTCAGATTTGAAGCCGACCAAGATTCTGATGAAATATTATTCAGAGCTTGGTAATATCTTATTTCCGGTACTAAAAATGAATTCGGTCCAATCGGTACTTTATACCCCAATCCAAGATAAATATGAAAAAGAGCACCCGGCAAACCCGGGATTTCATCACCTTCGCTGGAGTTACGGATTCGAGACTGTTCATTTTTAAAAATCACATCATTAGGAGTAAGCAAAGTTTCAGATTGGTTGAAAGTACCCGTCATTGGAAATCCCAGTCTAAAACCGCCTGAAAGCAAGAAGCCTTTTACAAATTCATAATCCAAGCCTGGTTCGATATAAATTGTTTGCAATGATGATTCGATTAAGTACTCGGATTCCGCATCTGCAACTCCGACTGTTTCAAAAGGTGGTGTGCTCGAGACAAATTCCGAATTTCCGATGATTTGGGTTTCGGACAAATCAGCACCGAGTGAGTTAAGCCCAACGCGTGCAGTAAGATTTAGTTTGCTTTGTAAAGGATACTCAAACAAGGCTCCGAAATCAAATCCGGTGCCACTGCCGCCGGTAAACTTTGGACAACAATTCGGATATCCGGGCAGTTTTTCAAAATCTGCGGTGTGCATATTCAGATTGAGCCCGCCATAGGCGCCCCAATAAAAAATTACATTACGATTTTCTTGAGCGTTCAGACAGATTGTAGATATAATTAAAGCTATAATTAAAAAATATTTTCTCATTGTTTCCTCGTTATTTGGTTATCATAATTGGTAAAGTAAGAACTTGCGATGGTGAACTGATTTCGGTATAATACAAGCCTGATGGTAAATTATCAGTACCTATAGTCAATTCATATATTCCGCCCGGATTAGTATTTAAATTTTCAGTATGAACTATATTGCTGTTCAAATCTCTTATTACAATTGTATGCTTTCCTTTCTCAAGCGTCCTAAGAGTCATTTTGACAAATCCATTAGCAGGGTTAGGCGACAGAACAGCCGAGAATGGTTCATTTCTCTCTAACAGTCGCTCGTCGCCCTCCTCGCATATTTCGATAGTAAGTGAGCCGGGAGTCTTCACGATTTCCTTTACACGTGAACCATAATTATGAACAATGTCAGTTATTGTAAGGATTGTTGTGGTTTCATCACCTAACATTGCATATCCGGTAAATTCTGTCAAAACAAATTCTTGACCAACATTATTGTTTATAACAATAGTATCAATTGGAACACGAATCTCAATGATTCTCTCATTCCCGACAAAATTTTCACTAATAATTTGACCTTTGCTTACAGAAACAGGATGATACAAACTACGATTGAAACTCAATTTTATAGATTCGAGTATGAATTGGTCAGTAATTGGATTTATCATATCAACCTTTGCATAAATTGGAACTTTGAAATTATCGTCGGTCGGGTCGGCTATTAAGTCCGGCATCCTCAATGACATAGAAAATGATGGAGAACCTTTGCCATTCAAATTGAATGAAACAATGCGTTCGCAACCGCCAACATTAAGCACCAATTCCATTGTTGCAGGATATTCGATTTCGTCTTGCGGAGTAAATGTAAAACTTATTATTAAAGTATTGTTACTAAAAGCGTCTAAAACAAAATTAGTCGGGTCGGGTGTATAGCTCCATACAGTCGGGTCGCCTGTGAAATTGACCGACAATATTTGAATGTTCCAAGGACCTTGATTGACTATAACCCAATCTCCATTTTCCGAATCTCCAACGAATGCATTCAAATCAATTGTCAATGGGTTTGTAGTAATAGAACCAGCTATAACGTAGGCTCTTAAAATGTATGAATAGGACTCAATATTTCCGTTTCTATAAATATCAACTTCAAATTCTGCAAGATATTCACCATCAGAAGCACCATCCGAATCAAAGTAAATTTGTGCACCTGTTTGATTAAATGCGGGAGTAATTGTGTCAGGAGGGGTGATTGCCGATTGGACAATGAAAAATCTTCCGCTTGTATTTATCAAGTTTTCATTCAAAATGATATAAGGAGCGGGCGAATTGTTGATATAATCAAAAATCTTTAGATGGCGAATCGGGTCAACTATACAAGGTGGAAACACACCTATTTCCAAAGTATCAACTTTATTGACTGTATTGGGTGTTGGGAAACTCAAGACAACCTCATCATCAAATTCAATTCTAGGATAAGATAGCAGACCGTTTGCTCTGATAGGGATTTCAAGGGAATCTATACAAGGCTTATCGAAGTAAACTTTAATCGAACCATTGGTAATGCCTTCCGATTGAGAAATCAAATTCATCAAAATATCCGAATCACCAAATCCACTTATTGTTAACGGGTTTGGCGTTCCGGCTACTAATCCCGGAAATTGAACCGATAAAGAAGAAATAAATTCGTCAAAATCGGCATTGTTTGTCATTACAATTTGCCGTTCAGTTTCGAACCCAACGTAAACATTGCCGAAGTCCAATGAAGGCGGAGCTGCTGTTACATTGAATCCCATAACCTCGGCAGTGAGAGTTATTTCAATCGGGCTATTATCAGGGTCATCAGTCAACAGTACCAAACGTGCATTTTTCACACCTGTGCCCGAACCCATTGGGTCAAATTTCAGAGCGATTGAAAATCCTGATGGTGGATTCTCATTTGCATTTAACTTAATCGGATATAAGACCTGATTTGTAATTTTAAACATATCCGAATCTGCACCATCTATGTTAGGTTCGTAAAATAAAATGTCTGTCGTACCGGTATTTTGAATTTTAATTGTATCGTATGCTACCTCGCAATGCGGTATCCGACCGAAATCAACTAAATATTTGTCTATATCAAGAGCAGCTTGGACTGCAGTTCCAAATAATTCGGTATTATTTTCGGCATCGCAACTAATGTCAGATTTGACTGTAATCGAATTCAAAATTGAACTGAAGTCTCCTTCGGATGTAGGAGTAAATCGAACAGTCACTTCCATCTCCCCACCAATTGCAATTGTTGCAGGAGGTGCAGGAAAAGTTGAAACAATCGAAAATGGACTGCCAATATTTGGGAATTTTTCAAATCTAAGAGGTGTTGTGCCTGTATTTCGTAAAACGACGACTATATCTGATGATTGACCGACTCGAGTTTCAGGGAATGTGAAATCGTCGGGATTGACACCGATTGTAGATAATTCGGGTTCGTCAACATCAGATACAAAAATGTCCACTAATGCAGGATTTTGCAATGGGTCGTTATTAGGAATTCTGAGACGATTTGAAATAAAAGTTTTATCTCCACCCAAATATTGAAATTTAATAACCACTTCGATTTTATCTCCGGGAGCGATACTAATATCACCTATGGGAGAATCAATCCAAAATCCGTTTTTTCCAAACATCCAATTAGCATCATCTAAAGTCACCAATAAATTATTATTTGCAGTTGCATCATTTTCAATTTCAAAAGAAAACGTCAAAGTATCTCCCAAACAATGAATGCCTGTATATTCGGCTTTATCGGGGAAAATTGCTTTTGAATTGATATCTAAAAGAAACATATTGGCTGCTGCTTGGGACATAATATGAGTAGGGACAGCAACATAATCAGCACTTGAGGGAGTTTTGATTTCTTGAACTGCTACAAGATAAAATATTTTGTCAGGCTCTGCCAATGATATGTTTTGATTCCAAATGCCGGTAAAACCATCCGCAATTTCGCCAATTAAAGTCCAATCAGTACTTTCAGATTTTAAATATAGCGAAGTTTTTCCTTGACGGGAATCAGTATGTTGAAATCCACGAAGTGAAAAATCGCGAGTAACCCATCTGGAGCTATCGGTAACCAATCCACGAAAAGTCGAAGCAGTTCCGGGAGAAGCATTTAATCCACCGAGTACGAGAGCATCGTAACGAATTCGTCCGGCACCACCTATTGTTGAAATGGCGTCTTTAGTGTTGGAGCCACCTGAAACTTCGATTTGGACGTTTGTTGCATTAGTTTTGGAATGAAGACCTACATGCCCACCAGAGCCACTTCCACCTTGGCTATCACCACAACCGTTTATAGCACCTGCTTTACCATTAGCACTAACAGCTATAGATTCGATACTTGTAGCAAAAATCCTGACAGCACCACCACCGCCACCACCTGCTGCAGAGCAGTTTAAAGGGCATTGTGGATTACCACCTGCACCTCCGGAACCACCTGCTATCGGAACGGTCATATCATTCCCATGGACAAAACCATTTGTGTTCATTCTGCCACCTTGCCCAGCTGTAGCATTGCCTGCAGCACCACCGGGCGAATTTTGCTTGAAACCGCTACCGCCACCAAATTCCCCATTGGGTTCGCAACCACCGCCATTATCACAACCTGTTCCTGATTTCCCGAATGGATGACCTGTACCACCACCTGCAGCTTCAAACCATGGAGATGAACCGCCGAGAACGCCATTTATACTATATCCACCAATTTTGTTATCAACTATCAAATTTGGACCGCTACCTACACCCGGAGCTGCATAAACATCACTTACGAGAGGGTTGCCTGACTTATTTCTTCCTCCGGGACCACCACCAGTAAAGCCGTCACCACCACGAAAGCCAACTCCTGTGAAGTCACAAAAACTGCCACCGCCTCCGCCGCCGCCGGGTCCGCCTTGTTGGACTAAATTATTTCCTTCTTCTCCGGCATTAGCAGAAATCAAAGTACCTGTTGTTCCGCGGATGGGACCTTTGCTTAATAATATAAAAGGTAAATAGGCTTGGTTGCCGGCTAAATTAGGGTCGCAATTATTCATGGATACAGTATATTTTCTGCCACCGAGTTGCAGCGAATCAAATATCATAGCTCCTCTTGGAGAACGAGTACCCAAAGCACCTGCACCGAAAACTACATCAGTTGTGTTGACATTTCCGTTGAAATAAGGTCGCGGGCGGACAATATAGTAATTAAAGGAAGCTGATTCCACGCCATTTACAACAACTTTCAATGGAATTACAAATTCAGAATTTAAAGTAAGCGCTTCAAAAGAATTTGGTGACAAAGTGTGCGAAACGAATATTTGAGTCGAAATCATTCTGCCATCCCAACTTACTGCGAGCGGACCAATTGTGATTTTGGACTCATCTGCCTCATTAGCTGTAATAACCCGAACGTTATCGCCCGGGTTGTTTAGATGAAAACCGTCATTGCCGTATGTTTTGAAGCTATAGGGTGCGATAATCTCTACGTATATGTTCATTCCCGGGGCGCCTATATCCGGAATAATGTATGCAACTTGTGGTTGCGATACAAGGTTAGTCAAAACGGCAAAAACTATAACAAAACAGGTCAAAATTATTCTCATTGCTTACCTTTTAAAAAATTCTAAAATTCATAACAAATATTACAAAACAAATATTCAAAATAATTATTGCATACATGTATTAACAATATTTTTAGGAAAATGTAACAAAGATTCCGAAAATATTTTGCAAAAATTTTTTGGCTCAATATTTGTTCTATTCATTATGGGGGTAAAAATGAATTTACAAGAAGCTATTAATAAATTTTTAGATTACTGCGAGACCGAGAAATCGTTCTCCGCGAAAACTGTTGAGAGCTACAAAACAGCCCTGGAACAGTTCGAATCGTATTTCTTTTCACAATACGGCGAAAATCCTGACATAAAAATGATTGAATCCGATGACATCAAGCCATTTCTGGGTTGGATGCACGACAAGGGTTTGAAACGAAATTCACTCCGCATGAAAATTGCAGCCGTGAAATCTTTTTTCAAATATTGCAAGAAGAAGGATTTAATCACACTCAATCCGGGTTCGACTGTAACCACTCCCAAAAAGGAGAAGCGGTTGCCTTCATTTTTGTTGAAAAATGAAGTCGAAAAAATGCTTGACGGATTTGACACCACAACACCTGAAGGAGCAAGGAACAACGCCTTGGTCGAGCTTATTTACAGTTCAGGTTTGCGTATAAGCGAAGCATTGAATTTGAAGATTGCTGAGTTGGATTTGCGTAGTGGCACTATAAAAATACTCGGTAAAGGCAACAAACAAAGAATTGTGCCCATTGGCGAGAAAGCTATCAAAGCAATTGAACTATATCAAAACATAAGAAGCCAAGTCTCGGAAAAAATTTCCCGTGATTATCTCTTCATTGGTAAATCGGGGAAAAGACTTGATGCCTCGGTTGCATACCGAATTATAAACCGAAAAATGGGATTAGTAAGCGAATCAAAGCAAAAAAGTCCTCACGTTTTGCGCCATAGCTTTGCGACACATTTGCTTGATAATGGTGCCGACATTCGCTCCGTAAGCGAAATGTTGGGGCATGCTTCGCTTAGTACAACACAAATTTATACTCATTTATCAGTCGAAAAACTAAAAGAAAGCTACAAAAAAGCTCACCCTAAGGCATGAAATAATTTATAGTTAATTTCTTCTATTTTTAATTATGTAAAAACAGAAAAATTGACAATGGAAAAAGTAAAAGTTTCAGTTATAGGTGTTGGTCATTTAGGTAGAATTCATGCAAGGTTGTGGACAAAACACGAAAATGCAGAGATTGTTGGTGTTCGAGATATAATTCCCGAACGAGCAATCGCATCGGCTACGGAGAACAATTGCAAAGTGTTTGATGATTTGGAATCCGCTATTGAAGCAGCAGATGCAGTGACGATTGCTGTACCTACTTCGATTCATTTCGAAATCGCAAAAGCCTGTATTGAGCGTGGCAAGCACTGCTTAATCGAGAAACCGATTACCGAAACTTACGACGACGCCATGAAATTGATTGATTTGGCAAAGCGGCATAATGTGCAAATTCAAGTTGGGCATGTAGAAAGATTCAATCCGGCTATCAGAGCAATCAAAAAATACAACATCAAACCACTTTTTATCGAAGCTCACCGTTTGGGGCAATTCAAACCACGAGCCAGAGACGTTTCGGTAATTCATGATTTGATGATTCATGATATAGATATAATTTTGTGGTTAGTCAAATCCAAAATCATCAGCGTTCATGCAAATGGAGTCAATGTTTTGACCGATACCACTGACATTGCAAATGCAAGATTGACATTCGAAAATGGAGCCGTTGCAAACATCACTGCATCAAGAATTTCGGCAAATCCAATGCGTAAAATGCGAATTTTCCAACGCGACACATACTTCTCGCTCGATTTCCAGAAACATTCCGTGGACGTTTATAAAATTTATCCTGATGATGAAAAACCCGATTTAGGGACACCTGCAACCATGCTTGGTTCATTGGAAACGGGTTTGAAGAACAAAAATATATTTTTCGAGAAGCCGCAAGTAGAGGAAATCAACGCAATTTTGGAAGAGCAAAAGGCTTTCGCTGACTCGATATTGACAAATTCACCTATTCAAGTGGGCGCCTTCGAAGCCAGCGAAGCATTGAGAGTCGCCGAAATAATTATGTATCAAATTTACAACTGATAATTTTTATTCTTTTTTCAGAGTGATGTCAATATTAACATAATCTTGAGCAATTAAGCTGTAAATATTGATATGACCGTCAAATTGAGTGCTATCGGCTGATAAATTGCCTCTGAAAATATACTGAGTCTCGTCTTTGAACTTGATTTCAATAACTTTTTCGGAAAAAGTGCCACTTATAGTACCACTTTGTTCGAGAGTCTCAGATGTTTGATTGTTCTCGTTACTCACAAAATGGTAAACAAAAACAGCGGCAGTACCGGAAATATTTTGTTCGTTTTTGATAGTAATGCTCATAAATGAAGAGTCTTTATTGACTTTGTAGAAACCTTTCCATGTCCCGTTAATATATGAATCGAAACTTGGCGACGCCGGGTCTTCGCTACATGAAATTAAAAATGCAAGCGAGAGAATTATACCAATAAAAATGTTTTTCATTTTCATCCTTTAACTAAATTTAAGAAATCTTCTTCATTCAAAATTTGCACTCCAAGCTTTTTTGCTTTGTCGAATTTGCTACCTGGCTTGGCACCAACTACAACATATGAAGTAAGTTTCGAAACAGATTTGGTCTCATTTCCGCCAAGTGATTCGACTTTCAAGGCGGCTTCGCTGCGAGTCATAGACTCCATTTCGCCTGTGAAAACGAATGTCTTACCGGAAAGTGGTGCATCGGATAATTCTATTTCAACTTCATCGAATTCAAATGTCAAACCGTAATTTCGCAAACGTTCGACAATCGTTTTATTCATCTCAATCGAGAAGAATTTGATAATCGAATCTGCCATTTTGGTGCCGATTTCGTGAACAGCAGTTAATTCATCGCGAGTAGCATTGATGATTGCGTCAATGTTTTTAAAGTGCCTGACGAGAAGTTTTGCCCCTCCCCGACCAATGAATTTAATTCCAACTGCAAACAAAACTCTTTCAAATGGCTGGGATTTGGATTGTTCAATTGCTTCAAGCAAATTTTGTGCAGACTTGCTTCCCCATTTTTCCAAATTTTTCAAAATTTCGTAATGTTTGTGCAATTCGTAAATATCGGCAATGTCCTTCAAAAGCCCCTCATTTACCAAAGTATCAACGACTTTTTCGCCCAAACCGGCAATGTCTAAAGCATCACGCGATGCGAAATGCTCGATTTTTCGCCTGATTTGCCAAGGACAATCGGGATGTTCGCAATAATAATTTGCTTCTCCTTCAAATCTAACGAGCAATGTTTTCAAATCACATGGGCAATATTTTGGGAATTCGTATGGAATAATTTCCGGAGTTCGCAGTTCAATCACGGGTTTAATCACTTTCGGAATGACTTCGCCTCCTTTTTCTATTAAAACTGTATCGCCGATTCGGATGTCGCGCTCAGTTATGAAATCTATATTGTGTAAAGTTGCCCGCGACACAGTTGAACCAGCCAATAGTACAGGTTCTAATTCGGCAACAGGCGTGACAGCTCCTGTTCTTCCCACTTGAACAGTAATATCTCGCAATATTGTTGCCACATTTTCGGATTCATACTTATATGCTATTGCCCAACGAGGAGAACGAGCCACACTTCCGAGATAATTTTGCTGCCTTATGGAAACTATTTTGATAACAATTCCATCAGTTTGAAAAGGCAAATCATACCGTTTAGATTCCCATTCATCTATGAAATTTATCAAATCGCTAATGTCATTGCAATATTTAAAACCTGAATTTACCTTGAAACCTAATTTGGAAAGTAAATCCACTATTTCGTGTTGGGATTCGATTTCAAAATCATCTGCTTTCAAATAATATGCGATAAAGTTTAATTTCCGTTTTGCAACGAGAGCCGAATCTAATAGTTTTAATGTGCCGGCAGTTGTATTTCGTGGATTAGCATAGGGTTTTTCATCAGATTCGAGGCGATCCTTGTTAATTTGCTCAAAATCGCTGACGTGCATAAAAACTTCGCCGCGAACTTCGAAATTCTTTAATTCTTTTCCGTCATAAGTCACAGCAGGAACGGAAAGCGGGATGCTTTTGATAGTCTTGACATTAGATGTAATATTATCACCTGCATAGCCATCGCCACGAGTTGCTCCGATTTGGAGTTTGCCTTCGCTGTATCTCAAACTCAGAGCCACGCCGTCAATTTTCAATTCAGCGGAGTACGCATATGCCTCGCCTTCTAAAGATTTTTTGATTCGTGCATCAAAATCAAAAATATCTTCCTTTGTATATGAATTTTGCAAAGATAGCATCGGAACTGAATGGATGACTTGTTCAAATGCTTTGAGCGGCTCTCCACCTACTCTTTGAGTCGGAGAATCAGCAGCAATTAACTCAGGAAATTCCTTTTCGATAGCTTGCAATTCTGCAAAGAGCAAATCATACTCTCTATCGCTAACAATTGGCTCTGCATCAATGTAGTAAGCCTTGTCGTACTTACTAATAAGCTCGCTTAGTTCTTTGGCTTTATTCCTTGCTCGTTCTGAATCCATGTTTTTATTTTCATTTTTGATAATCATTATTGACGATGAATCGTCACTACATTTTTAAAAATAATGAAAAATTAGTCAATGGAATTTGAAAATCAAAAAAACGAATCTTTACATAGAAGAAAAATTTATCCTTTTTTCATAGCAGCAGCTCTGTTAATTCTGCTGGACCAAGTCACAAAACTTTATTTCAAGGGTTTTAATCTATTCGGCATAGTTCACGAAGGAGCCGAGTACGGTATGCCTAATCCTGTTATCGGTGATGTTTTGCTATGGACTTATATCGAAAATCCTGGCATGGCATTCGGAATCGAATTCGGTGCAGGTAAAATATTCTTGAGCCTTTTTTCTGTCATTGCGAGTATAGCCTTAGCATGGTTGATTTTCAAAATTGCCCAAAGGTCAATCGGAGTTTTAATAGGCTTTACGTTGATTTTTGCCGGAGCAGTCGGAAATTTGATTGACAGAGTGTTTTACGGCGTTTTTTACGGTTATGCTCCCTTGTTTTACGGCAAAGTAGTTGATTTTGTGCAAGTAGATATTCCCGATATTGAATTTTTGGGATGGACTCACTTCCCTATTTTTAATATTGCCGATTCGTGCGTAACGGTAGGAGTTGTGATGTTGATACTATTCCACAAACATTTACCCGAAATTCATGACTTATTCCCCAAAAAAGTGACCGAAACAGATGGTAATGATAATTTGCAATTAATCAATGATACTGAATCAAAATTAAGCCCAACAGCTAAAGAAGACTAAACAATATGGACACCGATAGTGACATAAGAATACAATATCCTGAGCATATTGAAACGATAATTACAATCTCTGTACCGAAATCTCATAAACCTGAGAGGCTTGATGTATATCTGACACGTAGCGTAGCCAATGCTACTCGCACAAAAGTACAAAAAGCGATTGATGAAGGCTTAGTAACAGTCAATGAAGGACTTGCAAAAGCATCTCAAAAAGTCAAAGCAAATGACCAAATAATTTGCAAATTGATGAAAGCCCCACCAATTGAATTAATCCCCGAGGAGCTGCCGCTTGAGATATTTTATGAAGATGAGCATCTTTTAGTAGTCAATAAAGCAGCCGGAATGTGCACTCATCCGGGATATGGCAACCGATATGGCACACTCGTAAATGGGCTCATGTATCATTTCGGTTTGCGAGAAAGTATCAAATTGGAAGATTATGACGAAGAGGACGATGACACAGCCGAAGAATTAGACACCGGACAAATATTTGCATCTGATTCTTTACGTCCCGGAATAGTCCACCGTTTGGACAAGGACACATCGGGATTGCTTGTCATAGCAAAAAACGACTTAGCTTTGGCAAATTTGAGCAAACAATTTGCTGACCGAAGCACTGAGAGATTCTATTATGCAATTGTTTGGGGAATTGTTAAAGAGGACCACGGTGTAATTGAAAATATGCTCGGGCGCTCAACCCGTGACAGGAAGATTTTTGCAGTTGTGAAATCTGACGGCAGATACGCCAAAACAGAATACGAAGTAATCGAACGATTTCATTTTGCAACTCTGGTGAAATTGAAACTGCATACCGGCAGAACTCACCAAATCCGTGTACATATGAATCATATCAAACATCCTATATTCGGCGATACAAGCTATGGTGGCGATAAACAAGTTTATACATATCTACCGGAAATAAATGCTATTTCCAAGAAATGCTTGAAAATGGTAAACAGACAACTGCTTCATGCTAAAACACTCGGATTCACTCATCCAGTAACAAAAGAATTTCTAAAATTTGAATCCGAACTGCCCGTTGATATTAAAAGCATAATTAAAGAATTAAGCGAATTAGGTATTTCACAAAACAGTTAGAGGCATTATGATAATCAAAAGAGCAGTAACAAGCGAACCAATTAATGAAGTAATCCAAAATAGGTGGAGCCCGCGCGCATTTGACCGTAACCGCCAAGTTCCACGCGAGATGTTATTTTCGATTTGCGAAGCAGCACGCTGGGCGCCAAGTTGCTTTAACGACCAACCCTATCGCTATATCGTATGGGATTATCATCATAATAAGTCGGCGTTCGACAGAGCATTCAATTGTCTTGGTGAATGGAATCAAAAATGGGTGCAAACAGTTCCTGTATTGTTTGTTGCACTTGCAGATTCAATTTTCAGGAAAACCGGAAAAGCTAATCGTTGGGGTCAATATGATACAGGTGCAGCGAGTGTGAGTATTTGCCTCCAAGCAACGTCATTAGGTCTAATGGCACATCAGATGGGAGGATTTGACGGCGATAAATTGAAAAAAGAATTTGGAATTGACGATAGGTTCACTCCAATGGCAATGATTGCAGTTGGTTATCAAGCAGAAATTGAAGTGCTTGATGAAAGCTACCACAAAGACGAACTGAAAGCTCGTGAAAGAATTCCGCTTGGTAGAAATTTTTTTGATAGCGAATGGGAAGTTCCCATTCTGAAGGATTTTGCGTGATTTGTGTAAATTTGATATTTAGATGACCAACGAAGAGTTCTAAACTAAACATCAGTCTTTACCGTGTTGATATTTTATGTTCCTATTGAAAATTACAATGGAATCATTTTTTTAATAAATATGATGAATTAATGGCTCTTTTATTTGTTTACTTATTTACAGCTTTAATAATTTCATTCCTCTGTTCAATCATGGAGGCTGTACTCTTGTCCACACCGCTTTCATATTTGAAAGCGCAAGCAGAAAGAGGAGTAAAATCTGCATATAAATTCATCAAGCTAAAAGAAGATATTGACAGACCACTTTCAGCAATACTAACACTCAATACAGTAGCCCATACAGTTGGAGCTGCCGGAGTAGGAGCGCAAGCCACTTTGTTATTTGGAGAAGTCTATTTCGGTATAGTATCCGCTGTTTTGACATTGTTGATTTTGGTTCTAACAGAAATCATCCCCAAAACTCTTGGAGCAAATTATAGCCGTGAACTAATGAGCATAGCCGTAACTACTATCAATGCGATGTTATTCATTACATATCCTTTGGTTGTCATGTCAGCAGTTTTGACAAGATTGCTTTCTCGCAGAAGGAGCGAATTGACTACAAGTCGCGAAGAAATCTCCGTATTAGCAAATATAGGTACTGAAGAAGGGATATTCGGAGACAGAGAAAACATAATTATCCAAAATCTAATCAAATTGAAAAGTATCAGGATTTCTGATATTATGACCCCAAGAATAGTAGTAGTAATAGCAAATGAGGAAATGACGTTACAGGAATTTTTAAAGAACAAAGATTTCCTTCATTTCTCAAGAATCCCCATTTATGAAAACAATCGCGACAATATCACAGGTTATATTTTCCGAGAATTAGTATTTGAAAAGTTAGCAGAAGACCAATTCGACCTGAAATTAAAAGACATTAGGAGAGAAATTGTAACATTTGCGGATTCGACGACTCTATTTACTGCTTGGGAAGAGATGCTCAACAAGAAAGAGCACATTGCATTAGTTTCTGATGAATACGGCGGAATGGACGGAATTGTAACATTGGAAGACATAATAGAAACCCTGCTGGGGTTTGAGATTGTTGATGAAAAAGACAAAGTTGATGATATGCAAAAATTCGCCATGGACAGATGGAAAACCAAGCAAATGAAATACCGCCTGTTAAATGAAGATATTGATTGAAGCTAAGAATTAGGCTTATGGTTCACAACAAGGTGTCTCTTGTAATAAAGGTTTTCAGGCAAGTATAAACCTTAATTATTAAACTCTGATACTCTATGTAACAAAAAAAAGCCCACCCTTACGGTGAGCTCTTTTATGCTCCTGAGCAGGGACTTGAACCCCGGACCCTCTGATTAACAGTCAGATGCTCTAACCAACTGAGCTACTCAGGAATAAATTAGACTACAAAAGTAAGGAATTTTTTTATATTTGCAAAAAGAAAATTCAAAAAATAAAAAAAAATGATTGTAAAAACTGAAGCTGTCGTTTTAAAAACTGCCAAACAAGGCGATACGAGTAAAATTGCATCGCTCTATACTGATTCACACGGGCTGATTAGCGTAATTGCTAAAGGTGCTCGGAATACCAAAAGCAAGTTTGGTTCTGCTCTCGAACCACTTTCGATTGATGAAATCACCTTTTACCACAAGCCAAGCACTGAATTGTATTTGCTCTCAAATGCAGATAGCACCGGGAAAATACGAAAACTTCAATCAAATAGTGAGTATTTGATACACGGATTGATGATTGCCGAAACGATTATGAATACTCAAGCAAAACACAGCCCAAATGCCGAATTGAGCTTTATTTTGAAAGAATCTCTAAATGAGTTGAATCGTGCATCATGCGACCCATTTGTAATTTTTGCGGCTTTTTTGTTAAAGTTCACAAACGAAATGGGATTTGCTCCGGAAATTGAAATGCTTTTTGACATTTCTCCCTTAGAACATATCACAGTTAGTCTGCAAAACGGTTGTTCGTGCATTCACCGAAGTGACAAGACTATTCAGCTAACTGCAGGTTCGTACAGTATCATCAACCAGATTAATGAACTATCTTATGAAAGTTTGGAAGGATTAAATTTAAATTTTAACCAACGATTAGAAGTATTTTCCTTTCTTGTTCGTTATATAAGCTATCATTTTGACAAAAGGTTTGTTCTTAAAAGTGCAGGTTTATTAAATTATGGATAATGCTGGCGGAGACCCTTATACGGGATACGAAAATTATTTCAACAGCGAGAATTGGCTAATTCTGCTGCTTGTGCTTATTCTTAGCCTTGTTATTTTTGCCTCAATCAAAGCAGGTGGTCACGCTCTCAAGAGATTTCGCAGTTATTATGATGAATCCGAACTCGGGAATAATTCAGCACTAACACGAATGGCACTGAATATATCGGACAATTTTAAAACATATTCATATGCCGAGCATGTCGCTTCGACCGTCATATTTGCAGTTTCAGCCATAGTATTTTATGAATTTGTGTCGCATTTTGCCTTTATTCAGAATGCAGATGATGGACTAAAAATCGCTTTGTTGGCGTTGTCAATAATTGTTTTTGGAATACTTTCGTACATTTTCGGGGTGGTCATCCCAAGAAATTACGCATCCAAAAACTTGATTTCATCAGCTAGATTTTTTGCATTATTGTTCCAAATCATATTCATAGCATCTTTTCCAATGGTGCATCTAATCAGATTCATTGATAACAAAACAAAAAATAATTTCCAAAAAGATGATTCAACCAACGCTACTACTGAAGGTACAGAGGAAATTCGATACTTGATTGAAGAAAGTTCTAAAAGTGGAATTTTGGACGAGGACGACCAAGAATTAATGGAAAATGTGATTGATTTTACCGAAACTACCGTAAAGCAAATTATGGTTCCAAGGAATAAAATTGTAGCAGCTGAAATCAATTCCGAACCACATGTTATCATCGGCAAAATAATTGAGGAAGGTTATTCTCGGATGCCGGTTTATGAACAAACTATTGATAATATAGTCGGGATTGTTAACACGCGAGATATTTTGATTGCTCAAATGAATGGAAAGCTCGATAATTTGAGAACTTTCTTACGCGAAACTGTTTACACGAAGGAAAATGAGAATATTGATGCATTGCTCAAGATTTTGCAGCAAAAACGCTTGCAATTAGCCGTTGTTCTTAACGATTTCGGGGGAACTGCAGGAATAGTAACAATGGAGGATATTCTTGAAGAACTAGTTGGTGAAATTCAGGACGAATATGATGATGAGCAAGCACTGGTTGAATTTGTTTCGGATAATTCTTTCATAGTTAAAGCGTCTGCAAGTATAGTTGATTTGAACGAGATATTGCCAAAAACATTGCCAGAAAGTGATGATTATGAGACTTTGGGTGGATTAATTACAACAGAGACAGAAACAATTCCCGAATCGGGAGAGCAACATATTTTGTTTGGTTACAACATGGTGATACTAAAACGAGCAAACAGGTATATAGAAACTGTAAGATTGGAATTGTTAGCAAATGAATAATTTATGAAAATTAAATTAGCAAATTTAATTGCCAAATGAACAAATATTAATTTTTCATTCAAAATAAAATGTATAAATTATGTAGTTAACAGATGTCAATTATCTTAATTGTTGTTATGTTTGTTCTTTAATTTGCATAATCAGATAATCAATTGATTCAAATATCAAATTATTTTAAGTATCTTTAAAGGTTAATAATGTCATTACTACATTCTAAACTCGCTCAAATACTGCCAATACAGGCAGATGAAATCAGAAATATGCTGAAAGAACATGGTGATTTTGTTGTTTCAGAAGTAACATTAAAACAGGTATATGGTGGCATGAGAGGTGTCAAAGGACTGGTTTGTGATACGTCAGAAGTACCTCCGGACAAAGGTTTGATTATTCGAGGCATCGAATTAAAGGAAATTACAGAAAAGTTACCCGAAGAAATCTTATGGTTATTGCTTACCGGAGAACTCCCAAATCAGGCTGAATTAGCAGACTTACAAAAAGAACTTACCGCACGTAATGCTGTTCCTCAATACGTTTGGGACGTGATTGACAGTATGCCTGCTGACTCCCATCCAATGGCAATGTTCAATACTGCTATTTTGGTGATGCAGAAAGAATCTGTATTTGCCAAGAGATACGACGAGGGTATGCCCAAAAGTGAATACTGGGAAGCTACTCTCGATGATTTTCTCAATCTTACCGCAAAATTGCCGGCAATAGCAGGCTACGTTTATCGCAAAAGATTCGGCAAAGGTCCACGTATCGAACCGGACAATTCGAAAGATTGGTCGGGCAATTATGTTCACATGTTAGGATTGGAAGATGATAACGGTGAATTCACTAAATTAATGCAACTTTATTTAACACTTCATTGCGACCACGAAGGTGGCAATGCAAGTGCATATACATCATCAGTTGTAGCATCCACTTTGTCGGATTTGTATTATTCACTTTCGGCAGGATTGAACGCATTGGCAGGTCCATTGCATGGATTAGCAAATCAAGAATGTTTGAAATGGGTGTTAGAAACTATGGAACAATTCGGTGGAGTTCCGAGCGACGAAGATTTGGAAAAATTTGCTTGGGAAACTCTTGATTCAGGTAGAGTAATTCCGGGTTACGGACACGCAGTGCTTCGTATCACCGACCCAAGATACGATGCATTCCTTGCTTTCGGCAAAAAACATATGCCAAATGACCCTGTATTTGCCACAGTATCAAAAGTTTTTGATGTTGTGCCGAATGTATTGCGTCAAGTCAAGAAAATTAGCGACCCATGGCCCAACGTTGATGCAGGTTCGGGCGCTTTGTTGTATCATTACGGATTGAAAGAATTCAGCTACTATACTGTATTGTTTAGTGTTTCGAGAGCTTTGGGAATCGGTGCACAAGCCGTTATTGCACGTGCATACGGTTTGCCTATTACTCGCCCGAAATCACTTCCAACTGCAAAATATGCAAAGATGGTAAAAGGATAATTTCCGAAAGATTTGCTTGAATATAAATAGAAGCTGCTCAAATGGGCAGCTTTTTTTTTGTAGAAATGT
Source organism: Desulfobulbaceae bacterium (assembly GCA_018335795.1). Lineage (GTDB taxonomy): Bacteria > Bacteroidota > Ignavibacteria > Kapaibacteriales > UBA2268 > PGYU01. Next base: position 170,018 of record JAGXRP010000082.1, read on the forward strand.
AGGGACAAATTGTCTTGTCCCCCCTCTTTCAAGAGGGGGTTAGGGGGTATTACGGAATTATTTTAGGACGTGCTAATTTTAATCATTTGCACATCTTGAACAGGATTATCAAGATTTCAGGATGGACAGGATTATAAAACAAAACTAATACATTTAACCGCAAAGTTCGCAAAGAATACGCAAAGAAAGCAAAGGTTTGATTTGAACCAAAATGCTTGAAGAACCTCACCCCGAGAGGCTGACTCATAAGGGCAACTTTATTTTTTCAAGACAAACAAAATCCCCCTTAATGAGGCTGTCCAAATGGGCAGCCTCTTTTGATTTAAATTGGGGATAAAATTAGTCTAATTGATATAATAGGCATTGTAAATTTGATTAATTCACTAAAAATGTGTATTATTTCATTTTTTGGTATGTTTTGATGTTAATTTGAGGCTATTTTGGAGAGGTAAGAGAGATATTTTGCTTTTTTAAGCTAC